>CAZVPF010000008.1:79807-107161 GCA_964628195.1 uncultured Pirellulales bacterium
ATAATGCCTGAACAGGTCGGGAGGAAAGTAAGACAATGTGCCTGGGTTTTCAGCTCTCACATCATACATCTCGCGTGTCAGACCCTCAAATGAAATTGCGGTCTTACGTTTATACCCAATTATTTCAGCCTGTATGGACAATCTCCCGGAATCGGGGAAGCCTTCGGTAGATTCGACGATGATCCTGTCGTCATCCGGTCCATCCATGTCCTTTGCTATCTTAGTACAAGGCGAACTTTTGAGATTATAATTTGTAACGAAGACAACTTTAGTTCCATCAGGGCTGCCTTTGCTGTCATTATCGCCCATTGCGTTTGCATGGCTCGAACCGTAATTGTGCACAAATGAAAGTGCCCGTAAATATATCCTCCCATCACCGCTTCGAAGATCTGCAACCTGCATGGAACCGATATTGTTGGCACCCACGGCCCATCGCCCGCTTTTGCCGCAGGGACTGATATCGCCGCAACTTATTGCAGCAAGATAATGGATATTGCTCGGGAAAGGTTCGTTCCACTTTCGGCCACGCATCTGTCCGTTGCCGAACATAAACCATTCGCCGTCACCACTCCAGGTCTGGTGACTGTGTCGAATTTCAGGGCTTAGCATTTGTTCATTTGTGCCGTCAAGGTTAGTCATAACATGTATAGGCGTAAAAGGCTTTCTTTCGCTTAAAGGCAAAAGGCCGTCTATTCTGAAAAGCACCTTCGGGTGGACAGGATTGGGAAGATAAAAAACCCCTCTTGCTTCCGGCAGAACTTCAGGCATTGCGTTTTCAGTCAGAGGGACTCTCACGATTGTGCCTTTAGGGCCTCTTGTTTTAAGCGGGGCTGTTGTGCCGTAAAGCCATCTATCTGTTGAATCTGTTTCGCCAATGTGCATAAGACCAGTTGTAAGTTTCTTCGTATGATTTTTATCAGCTTCATGCCACATAACATCTTTGCCGTTTTGAATGAAAAAAAGCCAGTTATGTTTTGAAGCCCAGCGAGGCTGGCTTCCAGAACCTATTAACCTTGTCTGTTTTGTCTTCAGGTCGATAAGATAAACTTTGGAGTTTTTACCTCGATCTGTTTTAAAGTCAGGGGTCGCCAAATAGGCCCATTTTTCCCAACATATATATCTTCCATCCGGACTCCATGCGTCTGTGTTATGATAGTTAGCCCAGTCACGCATTGCAGGATCATTTGTGATCCGCCACACTTCGGTTGTCCCGCCCTGAAGCGGCATGAATTTTTCAAAGGCCGATACCTCAAAGGCGAGCAACAGCAAGCTAAGTATAATAACTACTTTTGTACATTTCATAGACATACCAGTCTCCTGAAACAAAGATAATTATAAAAAGTAAAGGCAGGCCAATAATAGGTACAGGCCTGCCTATGATAAACAGATTTATGAACCTAATAGGGTTCAGGATCAGGGCCAGCGAACTTTTTCAAGCCACTTCTGTGCAAATTCAGCAAAATCTTGGAAGTTGACCTGGTAATCGTCATTGACATCGGCTTCGCTTTCATCTATATGGATAATTGTGGTACCCGCAAGTGACCCTGTGTCGTTGGCTATATCACCTGTTGTTTCATCAAAGGTGTAATGCACAAGAGGACCCGTCACAGGATCCATCGTCTGAGCGGCGATCATAGCTACTTCAGCGTCTGAAAGCACATAACCGTAGATTCTAAGGTCATCAAAACTTGCCCCCAAAGCTATGAAGCCTGGATCTGCAACCTGGATGCCGTTGTTGTACGAGCCAAGATTTGCTCCGGGCAGTGTCGGACCATAGTGAACAGCGCCGTCGTTAGAGGTGCCGATCTTATTACCATTCACATAAAAGCGTACATCCGCAAGGCCGGTTGTAAGGTTCTCTTCGGAAGACACCGCAATATGGTACCACTGATCTTTGTTCAGTGCAGGACCTTCGATAGGTGTACTGCCTGCCTGTGCGGTTACCTTTGCAGAGTCAATATCATAAAGCAAGTACAGTCGGTATGAAGAATTCCCCGCAAATATAAACTGACCAGCATTTGGATCATCTATCCGCAGCCAGAAGCACAGGGTCTTGTTGTGGAAATTGGGAACAACGCTATCGTCAATGTCAAGCCAGTCATCACCATCAATTCCATCGGCGGCATTAAGCTGAAGCGCGCCGTTTATCTTGCCGGTGACCCACTGTGAATCATCGCCGGGGCCGTTTACAAGTTCGGCGCCGATATTGGTGGTTTCACCTTCACCATCCAGCCAGTTATAATCCTGGGCCATAAGCTGGATGTCATCGAGGTTAGCGGTACAGTCACCGTTAAAATCGGCGTCATATGCCCTGCCGAGACAGCGGCTCTGATTGAGCATGATGTGGTCTATGAAGATAGTACCGGGGCCGGCTATCTCAGGTGTGGATGTGTGGTTGACACCGTCACCTATAGTAATCGTCATTGAAGTAATTGCGTTAAGATTTAATGCGGGAGCAACATCGGTAAATTCCGACAATGCGAAATCCATCTCTCGTTCCTGCCACTGCGACGACTTGATCCACAGTCCGCTGTCCCACTGACCTGAATCGTAGTCCCATGAAACAGTAGCTGAATTGGAACCATCGCTCAAAGTCACTGAAACCTCTGCAACCCTGCGGTTTGCCACATCACCAAGGTAGTAGATCGTAAGTGCTTTAATAGCCGAATCCGGAACGAAATCAACCGGAGCTGTAAAAGTTCTTGTCACTGAGTTCTGATATGGCGCAACCGAGGTATCATAGTCGAACTGCATCGACTGTGTTCCAGTGTAAGCAACTGTCGGTGAAAGGGTCACATCATCACCGGGAGAAACCCAGGCAAGGACAAAATCATCATTTCGGCTATAAGTTTCAAAACCTTCGAGCTCAAATGAAGCTGAAACTTCAAATTCCCATACATCGCCTTTTGTGGTGGAACCGTCTTTATACTCCTGGTCGATGCGCCAGTATTTCGTGCCGGAAGAAAGCTGTCCTGCGTTGAATTTCATTACCGTCTGCTCACCCTGGTAAACTCCAAGAGGAGTACCAACAGAAGCGTTGGTTACGTCCACCTCGTTCGTGCCGAAATAAACATGGTGCTTTACAGGCATACCATTGGGATCACCTGAAAGTGCCGGGTCAAAACCATTGACCCATCTTAAAATCACATCGCCGTTAATATCCGGTTCTGCAATATCACCATCCGCGGGCATCGGATCCCAAGCAGTTTTTGCTGTTCCGCCGGGTCTTGCCGCCGGGTAAACATAGGTCGCAATCCCATCAGTGTAGCTAATGTCGAGTTTACCCTCGCCGCCAAGCGAAATAATATTTCCTGCAGCGAAATAATCGAGCAGAACTTCTGTCTGGTCAAGCCTGTCATTTCCACCGGCCCAAACCATTTCCCCGTCATTAAAATTAATTACTCCTGTGGATTCCATTTCAAGCTGACTGCCGTACAGGCGTGCGCCGCTTCCATTGATGTTGATGATGCTGTCACCATACACATAAATCCAGTAATTATATCTTGTCCTGCCCTGAAAAATGGCGTCATCGTTAATATTCACTATGCACTGGCCGCCATTTGAAAGGTCACCAAGGGTGATACTGCGGTGGAACTGGAAATTTGCGTCGCCGTTAAGATTAACAGTCGCCTGTCCGCCGCCGGTAGCAAAGTAGCCGTATTCACAGAAAAGATATGCGCCGGTGTTAAAAGTCATTTCTGAAATCTGTGTGGAGTCGTTAGTGGACATATAAAAACGTTTGAGAAGAGCACCGCTTGAATACTCCGAATCAAGCACTGGGGGGTTGATCAACTGGGTGTCCAGAATATTAAGGGCATCGCCGGCTATTGCCGTTCCAACAGGCGTCCAGTTGTCGGGGTCAGCCATGTCACTGTTTGCCGGGTCGGCATCGGTCCAGGTGTACGTTTGGGCACTCATTGCAGTGGATGCAAACAATGCCAGTAAAAAAAGAATCGCATTTAACTTATTCATCTTACTGCCTCCAAATTTACTTAAATTTAGTTCTATTTTTATTCATTGTCATGATAACATTAATCGGCTTTATTCACAACTCCACTTTGCGTAATTCATTAGCCCTTATGCGCAATTAAACTTATGCTTCAGTCCAGGTTCCATATCTGAGAAATATCGGAAAAATCCAAATAATCTATCCTGCCGTCACCGTTCCAGTCAGAATCTGAATTCAGCGATGTCTGGTAAATTTCCTGCCCGCCTGCGAGTGCTTCAATGTCAGCTTCTTCGAGAGCCTGGTCGTAAATTCTAAATTCGTCTATGACAAAGCTTGTAAAACTGCTGATCCCGTCATTATAACTTCCAAGGTTAATACCCGAAAGCACTCCTGAATGAATATCCTTATCGGACTTCGATCCCTGAAGCTGACCATCGATATAAAAATAAGCGGAACATTTACTCGCAGAATCCTGTTCGATTATCAGAGCAATATGATGAAACACGTCCGGACTTAACGGTGATGAGAGCATCGACTCGCTTTGAACCGTAGCTGAAATAGTACCGTCAGAATTAAGAATTACCCATAGCGGATATGCAGCTCCACTTCCTATGATGAATCCTGTTGACGGCAAGCTTGAAAAGTTCAACCAGAATGATATCGTTTTATTATAAAAATCGGTCACCTTGTTATCGGGAATATCAACCCAATCATTAATGCCGTCAAAAGAAAGGGCGTTGACGGAGTGACCACTTACCCACTGTGAATCGTCGAGGGGAAAATCATGCAAAATCCCATCAGCATCACCAGAAGCATCGTTGGCTGTCTGTCCTGAAGTTTCATTAAAACGGTAATTCAGCTGAGGTGATAATATCTGCAGTTGACCGTGGTTCAGCCACTCATTCGCGAAGTCGATCAAATCCTCGGTAAATGTGGCCGTTCTTCTATAACCTAGCATGCTCACCGCATAATAAGTAGACAGTACATCGGAAGCCATTGAGGGACGGTCTCCAAAACCCCCATCCTTGTTAGCGCACTGGTTCAGGAAGTTTTTAAGTCCTGCCTGATCAAAAGGAACTGAATTAAGTATTTCAAGTGATTTTGTACACAACCAGGTGTGCCTGACAGTTGAAACCCGGCCATTCTGCCATGAAAAACCTCCGTCAAGCTGCTGAAGACCGCGAAGATACTGAATAGTTTTATCTTTCCAACCAGTTGCTGGATCCATTCCAAGATATTCAAAGCATCTTAAAATCCAATATGTCGAAAGCACATCTCTCGGTGCATTTGTCGAGCGTGACCATACCCCGCAACGTGCTCCGCCATCGGGGTGAATGTAGCTGTTCAAAAAGTTTTGTGCCATCGTTGAATTCACCGGAGTTAGTTCGAGCGTCTCCAGCCCGCAAAGTGAAAAATAAGTGTACTGAACGCTTGACTCCCAGTTGTGGAAATAGCCTATATAGTTAAGTCCATAATATTCTGACGGCCTTGGTGAAGAACCGAACCCTCCGAGTTCTCCGCTTCGGTAGTTTTGACACTCTCTGAGCCACTGTTCGAGGTCTGACTGAGCGACAGGGTTTTCACCGAGTATTTTCAATGATGCAAGACTGAAATATGTATTTGCAGAATCTGTGATCCAGCCCTGCTGGGATGAGTAACCTTCAGCAGCCTTCCTGCATGACCTTATGTAATTCAGCACACCGATGTCATCGAATTTGTCGTCCTCAAGCAGAGCAAGAGCCTGCAAAGCCCTGCATGTGCTTTCGGTGTCGCTTATGCTGCCTGGGTGACACGCAAAACCTCCGTCCGCATTTTGAAGGCTTCTAAGGTAATTGATTGTCCTGAACGAATCGTATTGCGGTGCCTTTTGCAACGTGGGAAAGCTTGCCGAGTTTTTGATATCGAGGAAATAGTAAAGAGCCCTGGCATCGACAATTTTCTTGTAACTCTGCCAATTCCATTCATATTCAATTATATTATCATAGAGGGTCTGTGCGATATCGAGGTAACGCCTCTTGCCGGTCATTTCAGCGAGATGGGCATAAACAGGCAGCATTGACGAGGTGGCGTCAACATCATGCCAGATATCCTGTCCCTGTGCACCGTGGTAGTAAAAACCCAATTTATACGGTACAGACCCGCACCCTATGTCCCAATTGCAGAAGTTTTCAATAAAGTCATTGGTTGATGTATCGCCCGCAAAACGGGAATATTTCTCAATGCCCATTAGCGCAAGGCTTGAGTAATGTCCGCCTTTGTTATCAGGGAATGAACCTGTCGACCAGGTGCCTGTGCCGCTGCAATACTCGGGAAGTGAGCCGTCAGGCTCAGCGCCGGACATAACACATGCAGCCACTTTTTTCATTGTCGATTTGTAATAATCATTGCCTGTGTACCATGACAGTTCAGAAAGATTTCGGAGTGTATGTCCAAACTCCCTGCCGGTCGAACCCGCATCCTTATTTGCATAAGGGTGAACAACGCCATCGTTTGTAACCGCATTTACAAGACCTTTTGCTGTTTCATGAGCTATATCAAGCGCTCGTCTGTAGCCGGTAAGATAGTAATCAAGAAGATACCCTCGAAGCCATGTGTGTGAAGGATACGGAAAGCGGGTGTTGGTCGTGTGATCATCACTATGACCGCAATGCCCGCCGACGAACATATAGTTATCCGGATGATAATGGCAAACATCAACGTCCATATTGTGCCTCGACATATCAATGCCGAAATCAAGATAGCTCAAATTGCCTGTTCGGAGGAACTGGATTAATGCACCTTTATGCATGTCGACTTCGCTGTTCCACCATATGCTGCCAAGTTCGCCGACATCGCCATAATTGACCATACTGAAACAGTCTTCCCGGTCCCGATAAGCCATTACATCGTCAAGATTAACCTGAAGTGCATCATCGACAGGCTGAGTATCGGAAGAGATTTCAGGCATATCAAGCAGTGCTTTTGTTTCCATGTAATAATTCGGATCGCAAACAGCGTATAACGGGACATCTTTCGACTGTAATACTTCACCAGCTTGAATCGTGTTGTCAGTAAGAGAGATAATTATTTCATGAGTTTTGGCAGAACCGGTCGCAAAACGCCTCGGCTGTGAATAATCTTCCGACCAAAGCTCAAGTGATATACTATCCTGGTTGACAAGAATCCTCTTGGGGAACTGCTGCCAGTATTTCTTTATGCCAACTCCAAGTGTATCCGTTATGCAAATTCCCTGTGAAGTTGAGCCTGTTGCGATGACAGTTTCAATATTGTACTGATCCTTTTCGATGATGCTATACGAGTCGTGACTGCTCTGATTGAGAATAAACGTGCTTGATCCTGTAGGTTCTAAAGCAGTATCCGGATCAAATGTATAGTTAAGTGGGCTGAGTCCACCAATATCAAGAGTGACATATTTCAGCAGCACCGTTGTTATCACCCCGCCCCTTACTAAAGTGCCTGTTTTACAGATGAAAGTTAATTCTAAGCGGACATCGCTTTGGCCTTTCCTGTAAATCTGTCTGAGAATATAGCTAAAGCCCTCATTACCCTGACCATCATGCATAGGTCCCCGGGTGCAGATCACTGCTCTTAAAGGTCCATTCTCTTCGAGACAGGAACTTGAAAGACCTGCGACCGCGGAATATTCAGTAACAGGCTCGGTCGGCTGATCGCCTAAAATGGCGCCAATCCTGAATGAAACCGGGCAATTCATCTGTACAGAACCGTTAACAGTACAATCACCCATAGGGTTGAATCCGACAAATGGAATGGATGACTGTAAAGCTGTTGTATCTATCTCGATCCGATCATTTTGAACTTGGGCCAAATTCATTGCGGCAGGGGGCTCTGAAATAATCGGCCGCAATTCATATACTGAACTTGCTCCAGCGGGAACATCCGCAGTGAAGCTCAGCAATGCCCATTTAACGCTGCCGTCCTGCCAGAATGCAAGCGGGTCCAACTGTAAGTCGCATTCGTTTTGTTCCGCGTTAAATAAGCCGACCGGCTGGGCAATAAAAAACTGCCCTTTTGGGAAGGGCACTCCGGAGGAAAGCACTTCTTGTCTCTCAAAATAGAGGAAATTTTTCACATCTAAAGAGATAGGGACAAATGACGCCGTCGACGCCGGGCCCGGCCCATGGTTAAAAGACCAGGTTGGACTGGTGTAGATAAGTAACTGGCCGTTATATGACTTCACCCTCCATTTCCATAGGCCTTGTGTCAAGGCAGATGCGGGATATGCAAAGCACTGACCATCCACGGAGACGGAATAAACGGTTTGCGGGTCTGCCTGCTGCCAGTATTCAACTGTATAACTGGTCGCACCTGGCCGAGCCGGCCACCTGAAACACATCGAATCCGGGCCGAGTTGTGCCTGAACAGTTGTACTGTCAGCCGGGAACAAAAAATCGTGAGCAAGATAGGATGGGCCTTGCTCATGTACCGCAACTGTTCCACTGCCAATTGCGTTGAAAATAACTTTTACAATATTCTCCCCCTGCCAGCCGAGAGTCGCAAGCGGGTCAAGATATATTAAGTTGTCGATAACGACCGGGCCTCTCACCTGCGCCTGGTTATTACCCATGCTGTCGGCAAGATGGATAGAAAATTCACTTTCGCCTGTGATGCTCAGATTGAGTTTTATGCATGGGTTCGAATCAAAATTCAGCTTGAACAGTTTCGACACAGAGCCATTACCTGTAATCTCGAAATCTTTTTCACTGACTGAAACATTCTGGCCCGACTCATGCTGCCATTCATAAGTTTGATCAACCTGGGGAGGCAGAGCATATACAGTGGTCTTGCCGGCTGTTGTCTGGTCATAGTCGTATATCACCTGCCCAAAACCTTCATAAGCTACGATCAAATCAGAATGAACAAGACTTTCAATTTGAGCTGTGCAGTCATTATCAAGGATCAGCATCCCTTCTTTTATGTGCAAAAGTCCTTTTGTACCTATTGAAAGGGACGCTCCCGACAAAGTGCCCCCAAAAAGCTCCACAAGACCACCATCACCGGCAGTATCCTGTTCGTTTATATAAAGAAAATAATAATCGTAGCCGCTTCGCCAGCTGCAGTTGCCTTCGTTAATAGTTAGTTTTCCGTACCCGTAAAAACCAACATGAATGCTTTTGGGCGTGCTGAAAGAACCGTCATCTATGACAAGGGTGCCTTTTGATCCGGCTGATTCACCGAGAAATACATGCCCATCGGCGTATATGGTTCCCCCATCCATAGTTAAAAGCGAATTTGAAACGCTGTTGACACCAACCTTGAGCCTGGAAACAGAAG
This sequence comes from uncultured Pirellulales bacterium, assembly GCA_964628195.1. Taxonomy (GTDB): domain Bacteria; phylum Planctomycetota; class Phycisphaerae; order Sedimentisphaerales; family Anaerohalosphaeraceae; genus CAZVPF01. The sequence goes on from CAZVPF010000008.1 coordinate 89,049, forward strand.
CTGAAACGGAATTATCGACATAGGGTTCCGTAAATCCGTCAATATGATAATCATCAGTGCTTATTAAAGGCTGGTCATTATCCCAGTTAAGTGATGAATCAAAAAAGTCATTATTCGCTTCTCCGTCCCAATAATGAACATCAGGAAACACAGGAAAAACTAAGGAAAAAGCCAAAAACCAAATATAAGCAATTTTATACAAAATATTAAAACTACATTTCTGGTTTATTTTCATATCCCCCGTCTATATTAACTTAAAGTAATAAAATATTTTTATGGCTCCAGCAGAGACATAATAGTCTTGAAATTATCAGGCTGCTGTCCGGGATAATTCCACATGGGATCATCTGTGTGCCAGAGGTCCCAGTTCATAGCCTCGCTCGTAGATGTCGTCAATGCAACATGGCCGTCACCGAATGCCGCATTCAAGCACTTTTTGTTTCCACCCTGTTCATGAGGCACAGCATCCCACTGAAATACAAGATCAGCGCTGATTGCATAAGTACTGCTAAGCTCGGCAGTTTTTTCCGCGATTTTGGGGACTTTATAATCACCGACGTTTGTCCTGACTAAGCTTTTTTCTTTTGAATGCTGGGGATAATAAGAGTAGCCGCAACGAACATTTTTGTATTCACCGGGATCCGGACTCCATGGCCATTTCTCATTTCCGTTATCCGTGTATGTTTCATAATGATTACTCGGTGCAAGTTGTTTCATAATGGATGGGCAGTAAAAGATCTCTGGTTCGGTTAGCAATTTTTCCTGGTAAAGATATCCAAAGCCTGCAGTGTACGTAATATCATAGTTTGAGTCCAATATGTAAGCTCTGTAAGAACGCCAGGGATAATCTGATATTCTTGAGTCCGACAGGGGCAATACATCATCGTTGCTTTGAGCATATGTGAGTATTCCAATAGCTATCTGCTTGAGGTTCGAGGAGCAAACTGCCCGTCTTCCCATTTCTTTTACTTTACTCAATGCGGGCATAAGAATAGATAGAAGAAGAGCTATAATAGATATTACTACAAGTAGTTCGATTAGCGTGAAACCTTTTTTCTTCATTTTGAACTCCAACACACAAAATAAAAGATGTTTGTAAAAACTTATACTACCATAATAATAGTATGAGCACCGCTTAACAACTCCATTTTGCGATTTTCAATAGCCCTTTTGCGCAATTGTTTAGCTGTATAAAGCACTTTTGAGGGCTTCCACAAAACAGTAACTACTTGTTGATAAAATACTTGAAGGCATGGAATGGCGAATTTCTATGACAGTTAGCCGATTGCTTTTTCTGTTTAATCAATGAAATAAAAAAGGGCAGAGACCAACAGGTCCCCACCCTTTTTAGTTTAAGTATTTAGTTTATATCATCTTCTTTTACGGATAATCATCGCGCCGCCAAGGCTCAGTAGCAGCATTGTTGCAGGCTCGGGAACAACCTGTAGAGTTGTAACACCGGTTACCTCATAAGCACCGCCTGCAAAGGGAAGTACCTCTGTCGCATCATAAGTAATCTTGAAAGCTAAACCCGGGTCGGTAACTATCTTGTTTCCATCAATGAAGCCTTGAAGTGTACTTGTGTAATCGCCCGCATCTGCATTGGTGAACTTCATAACGCCGCCGGTCATATTAATTTTCCCCAGTGCTCCGAATGAAAGCAGATGGCCGTGAACCTCCCCGCCCATCATGTTGAAATTAACAGTTGAAGCATCATCTGCGCCCACCTTCAGGTAATAACCCCATGCGCCTTTGTACTCAAGAAGACCGTCGTACATGTTGTAAGTTACCTCGCTGCCTGTATAACCAAGGTTCACGTTCTTGTTAGACATAAACTCACCGCCTGTCTGTTTGAAAATTGCATGCCTGTTGGTGCCGGTTCCCAAGTAAATTCTCTCTGCGAACACCTTACCTGCAGTCATGTCGATCTCGGCATCTCCGTCAACAGCAGTGGCAAGTTTAAACCTGTTCATTTTAACATCGACATACTGGTCGATAAGAGCCTTTCCATAAGTGTCAGTGTCGTCAACCATGTAGTCAGAAGCTGAATCCCATGCCGTCAAATCCGGGTCCCAGTTTGTCAGACCATCGTAATACCCGTTACCTGCGGAATTGTCCCAGAAATAATAAGCCGCGGGACAAAGACTTGCGATTGCTGTTAGAAATGTGATGAGTACTAATTTCTTCATGACTTCTCCTCCGTAACTAAACAAAATTAACATTAATTAAAACAACCAAGAAACAAAATAAAACATCTTAAACACAACAAGATTAATAATATCAATTAGTTCATAAAAAGTAAACGCCACATTGCGTAATTAGCTAGCCTTTATGCGCAATTATTTAAGCTGCAAAAACATTTAACCAACTCAAATCAGTGCCATATGTGCTTGTAAATAAATGACTTATAAAGCATGTTCGCTTTAAGGTTTTAATGACCTGTATATCCCGCGGAAAGCTTTAAAGCTAATCGGAAGCTTGAGATAAACCAGAAATATCACAGAAATAAGGCTGCTTCATTGCATTGCTGGCAGCCCGATTATAATATATCCGTTTGCTGTCACGTGAGAAGGATGGGTTTACATGGCCCCTGCCCTTCCAGGTAATTTGCGAATATGGATGAGTGAAAATCTTCGCAGCAGGCTTAATTTCGTTTTTACGGTATATGTATAGTGTAATATCATCTGAATTATACCAGGTTTCACCCGCAAACCACTTCTTGTTTGGCGAAGCAGCGGTATGGTTACCTACTCCGGCAAGAGTTTGAATATATTTTTTATTACGAGTCCACCTTCGGCAATACTTATTGTCCGGTTGTCCGTCGTTAACTCCTGAATCACTTCCCCAAATTGTTGTCTCGTCATACCAATGGAAGTGCATCGGCTTGTCAGGGCCCCACTGAATAAGTTCCGAGCCGTCCGGTTTACATGAAAACAGGTGCTGACGCCCCTCCTTGCCCCTTGTTCTCACTGTAAATGAAATATAAGAGCCATCCTTAGAGTACTGGCCATGTGCAAAAAACCAACCCGCTGGATCGTCGCTGCCCGACCACTGGCTCTTATAATGTTCAAAATCTTCAGGCTTGAAAATAAGCCTGACTTTACCTGTTTTTGTATCCAGTTCGTAAAGTCCCCTGGCGCCGAGATTGTTGTTATGGCTTTGGATGTGCATCATTACTTTGCCGTCATGTGAATCTCCAACCCATCCCCCCGAAAATGGGCCGTGCTCAAGTTTGCCGGTATCGACATTAATTACCCTTATAGACCTTTCCAGGTATTTGCCATTGACCTTGTAAAGATGTGTTCCCGAATATGCGATACTGTCATTATCAACCCATATTTGGCCCGCCCCATTATGATTACAGGTAACATCCTCAAGCTTTTTGACCATACGGTGGTTAGTTATATCCCTGTCACATACCCAAAGAGAAACCGGAGCAACCAGCTCATTCGGATCGGGATAGTAATCATATACAACATACGCAATCCGTGAACCATCAGGGCTTTCAGGTGAAACATTATAAATGCTGAATGAAGCATATTGTCCTTCAAGGCAAACTCGTACTTCCTTAAGTTCATACGGTTTAGAGTTTGCTGTAATATTAATGAATATCAAGGTAATCATAATAATAAGATATCGTAACTTCATAATGGCTCCCTTTGTGCATACATTAAGTTTTTCTGACTTTTTTTGATGAATTTTTGCCTATTAAAATTCCCAGCACGAAGATAAACAAACCGCAAATAAATATGGCGAGCCTTGACTTGAAGGTGTTTGGGATCAATAGCAGAAGGAAAATGAACCCTCCATAGACCATACAGAGATTTCCCATTACCTTTTCCTGCCTCAGGTCGTTATCGTATGATGGGACATGCTCAAATTCCATTTTTATAGGGGTGTTCATTTCTTCGAAGAAATATTCCACCTGTTTTTTATAAGCCTCGTTTTTGCCCCTGTAGAACAGAATTGTAACAAAAAACCAGGATGTGCAAACAACAAACAGCACCGCAGTGGTTATCGCTATGTTAAGGTCGGCCAACTCGCTTTTTGACAATGCGACTGCATTTGCTGTCGTAAATTTCATTAATTGTTCTATAAATTCCGGTTTCAAAAGAAATCGCAGCGCAATCGAAAAAACAAAACCAATCAGCATTGTACTCCATCCCGACCAAGATGGAGTCTTTTTAACAAAAATGCCGAAAAACATCGGAACAGCCGTTGGAATTCCCACCGACGCTGCAACTATGAGCATGAGGTCGAACAAAGCAAGGCCTTTAATTGACTTGAAACCAAGTGCAACGATTATCCAAATCAAACCGTAGAAGAAAATAAAAACCCTCCCGACTAAAATCTGTTCCGACTCGGAAGCGTTTTTCCTGATGATCTGGATATAAAAATTTCTCACAAATGAACCTGAAGCTACGTTAAGCTGACTGTTCATTGTTGTGACACTTGCTGCGAAAATACCACAAACAAGCAGACCCAGCAAGCCGTTCGGTAAAAGCGTCATGGACATTGCGACATAAGCAGCCTCATTTGGATTATTGAGTTCGGGAAACTCAGATGCAAGGTCCGGATGAAAAACAGTAGCAGCAACGGCGGGTATCATCCATATCGGGGCAAGGCACAAGAAACCAATTATTGATACCATTACCGCTTTTTTTGCATCCCTGCCATTTTTTACAAAAACATATCTTGCCGCCCCGATGGTCATGCTGTTCATCTGGATCAACTGGTTGATCATCAAAGTAACCGCAAAGAAAATGATGACCCAGGGTCTTGAAATCAGGGTCCAGTTAAAGTGATGTTCAGGCAACTGCTTTACAAGACCTGAGATTCCGCCTATTTTGGGATGAAAAAGAACCATTATGGCCATCATTATCGTAATCACCAGAACCACCAGCATCTGAACAAAATCACCGGCTGTAGCCGCCCAGGAACCGCCTATAAGTGTCATGCCTATTACCACTGTTCCGAGTATTATTATAATGATTTCCATATTAATACCGAAAACCCCTGACATGAAAATCGATATTGAATACAGCCACACACCGCCGAAAATGATGTAAGTAGGAATGTAAAGCCATGTAAAAACCTGCTCATTGACTTTTCCAAACCTCTTTCTTACCCCCTCAATAGCAGTGACTACTCGCATTTGCCTGTATTTTGCAGCGGTGAAAAAATACATAAAGATCAAGGCTATAATGTTACATATAAAAAGCAAAAGAAAGAACGTCCCGGTTTCATAAGCTTTGGCAGCTCCGCCTGTAAATGACCATGCAGAAAAAGTTACCATAAACGACGAGCTTCCTACCATCCACCAGAGCATTCCGCCGCCACCGCGAAAGAAGTCACTGGCAGTTTTGCTGAATCCCTTATAAATCGGGCCAAGCAAAAGCATAAAAACAAGATAAAAAGCTATTACAATGTAATCGTAGATCGACAGACTCATAAATTCTCCTGCTGAATAATATAGATCAAGGCAAAAAGGCTCCCTGCCTGAGAAGTTTATCTTTCAATTCATTAAATGGAACTTTCGCAGCAATAATATTTCTAAGTGCGGCAATAGAAGCTGCAACTCCCCCTGCTTGGCCAATAGCTGCGACAGTAGGGGTAGTTCTCATAGCCGCCTGGGCTTCGAAAGTTGTGGATATGCATCGACCTACCGTTATAAGGTTGCCGACATTTTTATTGACCAGACATCGGTAAGGGATAGTGTAATACCTGCCTGACTTGAATTTGCTGCTTTGGTCTTCAAAAGTCTCGTTAGCACCAGGATGAATGTCTATCGGGTAAGCAGCGCACGCTATCGTATCATTAAATATTTTGAAAGACAGTACATCCTGCTCGGTAAGGCAGTAAATTCCACTTATGTGTCTTGACGCCCTAATGCCGATATTCGGACCGGAATATTCAAGAACGGCATTTTCAAAGCCGGGAACAAAATCTATAAGAAACCTCTCAAGTTCCTTTACCTGCTTTCTTCCCAGCATTTCCGCATCTGAAAGGCTTACAGGATCTGTCGCATCATGATCGTGTATTCGGGATGTGTTAATTATAAACTCCCCAGGGTTATTGGTCTCAAACATAAGAATACTGTTTCGAGCAATGTTGAACTTCCCTTGCGCCTTTGCTCTTTCGACCAGACGGGTGAACCCGCCTATCGAAAGCCTTTCAGCACGGTCTATTATGCTCGTGTTACCGTGTAATGAAGGGAACTCAAGGGGATTGTTTTTTATATATCTTCTAAGTTTCAGGGTGTCGACTTTTATCATTTTCATTTTCATTGTTAACGGCTGACTTTTGCCGTCGGCTGCTCTGCCCTTTGCAAATGGAACTCCCGCCCACGCAGAAAGATCGCCATCGCCAGTGGCATCAACAAAAACTTTAGCTCTAAGATTTGACAAGCCTCCTTTATTGCAAACCTGTATATCTTTTATAACGCTGTCCTCACATTTTACCCCTGCGAGCATTGTATGGAACAGGACATCAACTCCTGATTCGTCCATCATTTCATCCAGTTCATATTTCATTGCTTCGGCATCAAAAGGGGTTACCGTAAAAGTATAACCGGTAGTGTCAAAGATATGCCCGGGGGACTTTTTCCGTGCTGCCATCCGGTTAATTAATTCATCGGTTATGCCCCTAATCACTTGGGTGCTGCCGGCGTGGAAAGTCATCATAGGTCCAATACCTGCAACCGTAAGCATTCCACCGAGACAGCCGTGCTGTTCGATTATCAGTGTTTTAACCCCTTCACGTGCCGCGGCAAGAGCTGCCATGGAACCGGATATACCTCCTCCGACAACAACTACATCGTATATACTGCTCAAATCCATGTATTGTACTCATCCAGCAAGGTCATAAAGTTTTCATATTTCGTGCCTGTCGCAACAGAGTGCGTCGTACCAAGAATAAAGCGGCTTTTACCGTAAAAATAGTTTTTCAATTCACCCATTACTTTTTTTATATCTTCACAGCTTCCATTAATAAGACTTTCAACAGGCACACCTCCCCAAAGAACGAAGTCCTTGGCGTGACTTTCATAAAGCTCAAAGATATCCATGCCCGCTGATTTCTGTATCGACTGATAGCAATCGATTCCGAGTTCGACAAAAATATCAAGGTATTTCGCAGTATCACCGCAGCAGTGCTTAATAAACGGTTTATGATGCTGCTTATATGCCGCAATACGTCTCTTAAATCCATGCAGAAATATCTTGCGGTACATATCAGGACTGATTAAGGGCCCGTTTGAGCAGGCCAGGTCATCGCCGCCCATAACGGCATCCTGATCAGGTCTGATATAGAATTTGTCGTGAGCTATTGCTTTATCAACAAGTGACTCGAATACATCTTTTGTTTTTTCCGCCGCCTGTGCTATTTCTAAAAACCCCCTTTCCATACCACCAGGCAAAAACCAGGCATTCTCCTGGGCCGAGGGGCCGATTATGAACCGATCCTCTTTAAACTCTTTGATCAGAGCATCGACAACTTCAAAAACAGTTTCGTCAGGCTTGTTTATGTTGCCGTCCCAATGGAAGCTGTCAACCGAAAAATTCTCACTCCATATACTTGGATCGTTCACAACGGTAATATCTTTTGTCTGGGCGGAATATTTATAAACTCGCCCGGTCCTGTCTTCCCAGGTATTGTCGTCAATCTTTTTTGGGGGATCTGGAATATAATCTTTTGGAGGGCATATCCCCGCGGCCATAACACAAACAGGAATTATGTCAATAATATCGAGTTTTTTATAAAGCTCTATTCCGTCAGCAATCAAGCTTTGAACGACTTCATCCCTCCGTCCCTCCCAGAAAGCGATCTGTGACTTTGCCTTGGCCCTCCAGTACGTCTCTCTGCCCAGAACTTTTGAGGCAGTATCGGAATCTATCGCGAAAAATCCCATCGGGGGCCGGTCCGGAACCTCACCGGCAAAAACATCGCTGACTCTCTTTTTTGAATTTAGATCCGCTTGAAGCATTATGACCTTCTCTTATATGAATCACTTTATTTTAAGATTATAACCACTGTCGAGCATTGTGAGAAAGTTATTTACCGGGACATAATCAGCAACGGAATTGCCGGTTCCCAGGGCCCAGCCGCCGCCGGGAAAACATTCTTTCGCTAAAAAGTCCGTATGGTCACGTACCTGGGAGGCTGAAAAAATGCATATCTTATCCATGTCGAAGCCACCGAGCAGGGCTATCCTGTCCCCGTATTTCTTCTTAGCCTCCCAGACGGGCAATATCTGGTCCTCGAATGAGTGCTTTGCGTCCCAGCCGCAGTCGATTATATCGTCCATAACTTCATCAAGATAGCCGCATGAATGAAGGATCGCATATTTTCCGTGACTGTGAATGACATCCACAAGTTTTTTATACCAGGGAAACAGAACCTTACGATATGTATCGGGAGAAAGCAGCGTTTGTGTCTTGAAACCCATGTCGTCGCTTAGTGACAAGGCCCCTACTGAATCAAAAGAAGCAACCTTGTCATAATAGTTTATTATCGTCACAGCAACTGCCTCGAAAGTCTCCTCGACGAGTTTCATATCATCAAGCATCATGTAACTTATACCCTCGTGTCCGAGCAGGAGCATGACATTTTCAAGTATTCCCGCGCAAAGAGAGATCACTTTCATACCATCCGGCATTAATTCCTTAACCGTCTCGAAACGGGAGTAATCCAGCGATAAAAGATCCGGCCATTCGTAGGCTTCAAATTCTTCACGGTTGGATATGAACTGTGTGCCGGATGTGACGAAAGAACGCTGATCTTTTGATGCTAACGCTAAATTTTCTTTTGGAAAATCCCAGTTTCTGCCAATATTGATATAGTCATACCCGAGATTGTACATGTATTTGGTATGATTCTTAAGCTTGATCTCTGTTTTTTTTTCATCGGAAATATTTTCAGGTATTTCAAGGCTTTCAATACCTAAAAGATCGAGCGTTTCCTTTTCTATATCCGAAAAAAGTTCATAAAAAGGCACCCTGTCGGGTTGTTCTCTTCTGAACGTTTTTTCAAGCCTGCTAAAATCGGGAGCAGGTATTATGTTTAAGAATTTTTCAGACAATTTACCCTCTCCATCTGACTCTGCCATGTCTCATATATTCGCTTTCCGTTTTCAATATCGCATACTTCTGTTGCAGCCACCAGTCCTCTGCCGCTTGTGCGAGGGACATTTGCAACAGGGCCGCGCGCAAGATAGGCCGTTATTTTTTCATTATCAGAAAGATCGAGGGAGCTTACAACTGCAATTCTATCCTGCATATTCACGGGGGCTTCGTCCCCGATGAAAACATCCGGCCCCTGCCAGTTATCGACCGCTAATACACTGTCAGTTTCGAGGAAAACAGGCAGGATATGCGCAGAAGGAGAAGGCTCGGTGCAGAAATGAATACAAAGCGGCCCAAAATCGCCGGCGAATTTTTCAAGCACAGGCAAAACAAATTCTCTCAGCATTTGCGGCGAATAATTAACGATTGAATCGCATGGCAGCCGGTAACCGGGAAAATACATGCCCCTGTTGGTTATATAATCATTCTTGCCCTGATCCATTTCGGTCTTCACGAGTTTGACAAGGTCTATACAAATCTCGCAAAGGTATAAAAGAAAATCCTTTACAGCAGCAGGATCGTTTACCATTTCAATAAAAAATTCTTCCCCGATCATCAGTTGAGCAAGGTCGAAAGGAGATGCGGTAACAGGAAATGAAAGCTCGAAGTCAAATTCATTTAAAACGTGCTGTGCAGTGTTAATGTCATTAAGCATCCTGTCTATCACAGGACCCGAGAGAGCAGGCGGACTGTTTTTAAGAATGGAACGTATATCATCTTTGATATGGCCGCATATAGGCTCGGAACCGTCCAGCTTAATGACTTCGGCCCCCAAAAGACTGGGCACTGAAATGCACTGGTAAAGCCCTATGTTCAGTGATGGTATCCAGTCAGAGCCGATCTCAATTTTAGGCGCAAAGGCATATTTGCACTTTTCAACGGCCCGCGCCAAATCGTTCCACAACTCATCCACCGAAGGTGCATCGGGCAGAGACGGATTAACAATCAGCGGAATATAATCCGTTTTTGCATGAAAAACATCCCTGTACATATTAACAAGTTCAGGATAACTGTTACTCATATAGCTACCCCTTATAGTTCAACGCGGTTTCAAGAAAAGCGATAATATTCTTCGCCGGCATATCCCTTGTGAACACCTGTGCCGGACCTATAAGCAAACCACCGTCAGGCGCGAAAAGATCGAGCACCTTTTTGGTCTCATCCACGATTTCGTGAGGCTCTCCGGCAACAAGCAACTGATGGTTAACTCCTCCATCCAGCGAGATCTTTCCCTTTCTGTATTCCTTAAGTTGATGATGGTCGTTGCCTTTGACATTCGGCCCAAAAGGATTCCAGCAGTCTATGCCTATCTCGATAAGGTCATCCATTACCGGCATCACACAACCACAAGAATGGAACCATATCTTCGCACCATGACTGTGTACTATATCAAAAGCCTTCTGCCAGGCCGGCTTATAAAAATACCGCCACATCTCGGGACTAATCATCATGTTCTCCATGTTCCCGACATCATCATCGGCCCGGACTACATCAATAAGGCCGTTGCCCGCCTCCAGCAGTGCTTCGATATATTCTGTCGTAAACTCGGTAACATGTTCAACAAAGCAGCAGGTGTAATCGGGGTCCGCAACATCAAGAAAAGCCTTTTCATAACCTCTAAGCATAACATGCATTTGAAAACCAAGACCAAGATGCCCCGCGGCCACGGCCATATCCTTTGCCCTGATCTCTTTTGCTTTATCGTGAATGTGAGAAAAATCAAAGTCCTCAACTCGCGGCCAGTCATGTTTTTCAAGGTCATTAATTGTATCGCACTGGTAAAGCCCAAAGTGTCTTTGATCAGAATTGCCCCAGAAGTCCACGTCCGTACCGTTCAGCGATGTTTTGGAAAATCTGTATTTTCCCATAACGGCATTCCACGCCCATACATTAAACCCGTCTATGTCTGCGCTTAAGTACACTCCGTTTTTGTCTTCCGCACCGAAATGCCGATAAACCTCAAGCACATTGCTTTCTTCGGCACCCGGGCCAACCCCGAAACTTATCGGCGGCCTGTCCGGGATGCCTTTATTCAAAGCGGTAATTATTCGTTGTCTTCTTTTCATATATATAGTTTAGAACACAACCCCGGAAACTTCATTTTCATCGGCAAGGAAATCAGATATGTTATCCAGGTTCCTGCTCTTTACCGGCATCTGGTAGTTTTTAAGCGGCCAAGTCCCTTCAGGTTCCACTTTTCCATATATTACATCCGCAGCAGCTTTTGCGCTTTGCGGTGTGGCTGAGTAATTGCATATTACGGTACCTGCTTCCGGCACGGCCCCAAGCTCATAGGGGCAATTAGTAACAACCACAACCTTTTTACCTGCTGCGATTAGTTTTCTTATCAAAGAAGTGTTGTTGTTCGGGCACAGCCGCCAGTAGTAATTTGTTGCTACAATTATTTCGATGTCCGTATTTTCATTCAACATTTCAAGGATGAACTTCTCATCGTCTGGAGTGGCCTTGAATTTTGTATCCAGGCCAATGATGTTCATCGAGTTTTCATACATCATTTCATTGAATATCTTGTCATGACAATGAACATCAATGCCCGCATAACCTGCGAGTATCTGCTGCTCTATGACCATTATTTTCTGATTCGTGTCGATCGGCAGCAAGCCTTTTTCATCCCTCAGCACAGTAACGCACTTTTGGGCGACAGTTCTTGACAGCTTGACAATCTTTTCATCCTTTATGGGCTTTGATGCAGCTTTGTCATCAACCTTGCCCTTCCTGTCAAAAAGACCGAATTGATATTTCATCCTGAGAATACGCCTGATCGAATCGTCGAGCTGCCGCTCACTGATCAGACCATCTTCTACAAACCTCTTAAGTTCACAAAAAGCCTGATCCCTGAACTCATCCTCGGTCTTGTTAAGCACAAGGTCACAACCAGCTTCGATCGCTTTTGCACAAGCCTTACCAACCCCGTATTTCTGCATTAAAGCACCCATAGTAATACTGTCAGTGGTTATCACACCATCAAAGCCCATCTTTTCGCGCAGCAGGCCCGTAACTATCGGCTTGGAAACTGTAGATATCTCCATGGTTGCGTCAATTGCAGGGACAGCTGTGTGCGCCAACATTACGCTGTCCAGTCCATTCTCGATAAGGACATTATAAGGGTACAGTTCGATCTCATTGAGTTTATCAATATCGTTCTTCACTACAGGAAGTTCAGAGTGAGCGTCAATGTCCGAATCACCTCTGCCTGGAAAATGTTTCGCTGTGGGCACGAGCCCGCCTTCCTGGTAGCCTTTCATAGAAGCAAGGGCATATTCGGCAACAACTTTCGGGTCGTCCCCATAAGAACGGATATTTATCTCCGGATTACGCGGATCAATATTAACATCCAGGACCGGTGAATGAATATTGGTTATTCCTATAGCACTAAGCTGAAGAGCAACAGCTTTGCATGTCTCGTAAGCAAGCTGTGGGTCTCCTGTTGCGGTAAGCCCCATCACAGAGGGGAAAAGGTTAATCCCCGCGTAAGAAAAATCACGGCTGATATCACCTTCCTGGTCTATGGATATATGCAGAGGAATGCCCGCATTGCTCGACAGGGCAATATCCTGCAGCCGGTTCAGCCTGGAAGCATACTGCTCCGGGCTGACATAGTTGGCAGGCCCTGGAATAAACAAGTTCTGCTTTGCCCTGTCATGATTACTGGGATAGTCAAAATCATAACTTAACGACTGGTGGTAATGCTTACCCCGGCGCGAGTTTTGACCAAAAGGAGTTACTCTAAGGCCCCCTATGTGCAGTTTTTCTATAGCCTCTACAACATATGGAGTAACAATAGAGCCGCCCCAATGTATTGTAAAACACTGCCCGATTTTCTGATCGAGGGTCATTTGTGAAACTATGCCCTCAATAAATTTTTCCATCTTTTTCGTATCAACTTTCTTTTTTGCCATTTTTTTCACCTTAATCATTTTACTAACTATTTCATTTTGCAAAAGTATTTTGTTTGACCCTTACAGTTGCATCCAGCAATATTTCATCCTTATATTTGATAAATGAAGAATTTGCACTGTAGCAATTCTTCAAATTACCTTTGGAATCAAATGCGGCATAGACAAATTCCCCGTCAAACTCCCAACCGTTCGCTTTATAATTCTTTTCATCTGAGAATATAACTATCTCCTTTTTGCCGCTGCGGGTTATCTCAAGAACGTCGTCTGACCATACTGCATCGAAATCATTTTTATCGCCCTTAAAAGGTCTAAGCAGGGTTGTAAACCTGGCTGGCACCTGACCGTTTTTCTCATAACAGAGCACAGGCGCCGGGACCTTGACCGCATAATCATAAGATACCCATCCCTGTATGGGATCTTCCTGACCTTCGAATGTCTTATATGACATCTTCTCAGTGTCCACAGGCTTTACAAGCAATGAAACATCGTCCTCGTAATCAACAATTGCTTCGAGATTTTCCTCATTGACTTCCAACTTGCCCTTCTCGGTAAAATGCCAGAAAAGCTCCATTTTATGTTTACCCTTGCCTGTCAAATCATCCACCACGATCCAGTAATCTGGTTTAACAAAAAGTATTCTCCTTCGATGAGTAACCGGCTTTGAAAGCCGCTGATATCCATCATGAGAGCCGTCAAAGTAATCGAACTGTTCGGATGTCGCCCAGCTTTTATTCGTAGGAACCGCCATCGAAACAAATTTCCACCCATCCGGGAATATTTCAGACTGATCTGCACCATCTACTGCAACCGTGTTATGCGCCGAGGTGCTCTCAAACCATAACCTGTATGGTCCTTCGTACTTGTATCTGCCCGGATCAATTAGCATTGTCTTGCCGAACGCAGATACGTCAATACTCAAGGCATCAGCATGGCCGTGTACACATGCCTGATCATAAACGCCCATCAGTCCACAATTAACGGCCATGTACATGTCATCAATATCCCACCCGGTCCTGCTGACATAAAATCCTCCATCCGGGAAGGATATGGAATTATGTGCCGGCTTTGTGCCTTTCTTACCAAGTGTCGCCATGTAAAGCATATCGGGCCGGTCAAACATCCTGGCCCCTGCCTTTAGTACATATCTCAAATCATTTGAATCTTCGAGCATATTAAGGTTGTTAATATCTTCCCATAAACCGTAACTTGCCCGTTCTCCTGTTACATCGCTTTCGTCGCCATCACTGAGCATTGGGAAATATCCGTGAGGTTTCATAAGATAAAGTACAAAATTAATCATTTTCTCGAGATTTTTCGACCATGTATCACTGATCCGCAAGTCATTCCTCACCGCCAACTCCGCGATTTGAAGTATGCAAAATGTGCTTACGAGATGATAGCCGCTGCATCTTTCAACATGCACACCATCAGGCAACACCTGCATCCTGACCTGCTCTTCAAGCCTTGACAACGCGGTGTTTTTCCAATCCTCGGCCTCTTTGAACTCGGGAAAAAGAATGCCCATATGAGCCAGGCCATTGGCCTCCATCAGGCCCCAGTTGGGTGAAACATTGAAATAATTTACATGCCTCGTGTAGTACCTCCTCAAGTGCCTCGCATGATTGACCATAGCTTTAAGCATTTCAATATGAAATTCCGGAGTGAAAAGCGGAGAGTCTATAAAATAATAAAAACAGGGACACCATGCCGTATATAACCTTATTCCAATAGTTAAAGGACGCCAATTACCCTGTTGCATAAAATGGCTTCTTGATTTTTCCTTGTCGATCATCAGCAACCAGTCAAGGTCCGGCATGGGGTTTTTATGGATCCAGTCAAGGATCAGTTCCTTAAAGGCCTTGGTATACTTCTCATTACCCGTATACCAGTAAGCACGCCCAAGAGTAGTAAAATATTCGTGCCTGTTAAGACAGTACGTCCATTCCGGATCACCATGAGGATCAAGATGCCAGTCGATATCTTCTCCGACATCATAATGAACAATATGTCTTTTTAGAACCTTATCGGCTTGTGTTGTGTCGAAGTCCTGATGATTTGCCCTTGTTTCCCAGCCCTTGTAATAAACCGGCTTTCTACGGTTTCGCATATAGGCCAAAAATTCTTCCGCAGCATGTTCGTAATTTTCGTTCTTTACAGAGGTTTTAACCTTCTCAAGGCCCTGTCTTTCCAAGTCAAGGAGATCAAAAAAAGTTTTATCCATCACAATTTCCAAACTTAAAACATATTTAATATTGGTCAAACAAAGAAAACTTCGGCAGATACACAACAGCCATCTGGATAAGTTAATATCACTAAAAACCAATATATATTTTCTTAAGTTAAGTTACCACGCCACTTTACGTAATTCGCTAGCCTTTTTGCGCAATCAAAATTTTAATGTTTTGTATTAGAAAACCGATAAATTATAGTGGCTTGAGTTGTGATTACTTGTTAATGGTTACAGGAGAGTAAATTGCCTGACACAAAACAGATTATTTTGTTAATCGACCCTTCCGCAGAATATGACCGGGGGCTATTGCGTGGGATCGCAAAATACAGCAGGCTGCGGGGACAGTGGTCTTTCTCAGGCAATTTTGGAGTGCCGAAGGAAGAATTAATTGTAAAGAAGAATTTTAAGGCTGACGGAATCCTTGCAAGACATATAGAGGACATTCCTGTTTTTGCCAAAGGAATTCCCACTGTTGTATGTAAATCGGCAAAAGAAAATATTCCAGGCCTAAGTTCCATTGACGTCAACAGTTCAGTTGTGGGCGAGATGGCCGCGGAACACCTTTTCCAAAGAGGCTTTAAATACTTTGCGTATTGTGGCAGGAGAGACAAATACTGGTCGCATGAGAGAGGAGAAAGTTTTTGCGAGTATGCTATAAAGGCCGGTTTCGATGTTTTCTCATATAAGGAAACTGCGAAAGTCGAAAGAAGTGCCTGGGATAAAAGGCAAAGTCACCTTTTTCAGTGGCTCAAGAGCCTGCCGAAACCTGTAGGTCTAATGGCCTGTAATGACAACCGAGCCCAGCATGTTTTAACCGCCTGCAGATCTGCCAACCTGAGAGTGCCCGATGAAGTAGCTGTGATAGGAGTGGATGACGATGAACTGATATGTAATTTAAGTAAACCTTCTTTATCAAGTGTTCAATTGAACTTCGAGCGGGCCGGCTACGAAGCAGCTCAACACCTTGACAGCCTGATCATGGGCAAAGAAAAACAAAATAGAAATATAATAGTAAACCCGGTTGGAATCAGAACAAGGGAATCAACAGATATCCTTGCAATCGAAGATCGCGAGCTTTCTATGGCACTTCGATTCATCCGGGAGAATTTTGACAAGCCTATTCGAGTTGACAGTGTTTGTGAGCATGTTTCACTTTCAAGACGCGCACTTGAGCTTAAATTCAAAAAACAGCTAAAACGGTCTATCAATTCGGAAATAAGAAGAGTAAGAGTACAGCATGCATGCAGTCTTCTAATTGAAACTAACATTCCTATCAAAAAGATAGCTTCGGAACTTGGCTACCCGGATACCACACATATTGCAAGGTATTTCAAAATTGAAAAGGGTATGAGTTTGCAGGCTTACAGAGAATTGTACGGCCAAAAATAGGCTGCTGCATATTTACCTGTTATTTATCAATATCCATTCTCAGATGTGCGCAAAAAGGCTGGATATTCACGCATTATGGCGTTGAAATATCTCCAAAAAACAGTACATTTCATGAATTGCGTAAAGTTCAATATGGGATATTAATATGACAGTGGCAATCAGCAGAAGAAAGTTTCTCCGTATTAGTTCATCATTTCTCTTCGCATCCACGTTTACAGGCTGCATAAGAGGCAACAGAACAAAAGATAACGAAGAATTATCTCCTGCGAATAATAAAAAACCGAACTTCATCTTTATCCTCGCTGACGACCTCGGATATGGTGATATAGGCTGTTACGGATCAGACAAACACCGCACACCAAACATAGATGATATGGCTGAAAACGGCCTTAAGCTTACCGACTTCTATGTCCCGGCCCCGTGCTGTTCACCTTCGAGGGCGAGTTTTATGACCGGCTGTTACCCTATAAGGATTGGGATGCACCAGGGAGCAGAAGGTACTGGAACAATAATGCCGGGGGACAAAAATGGCCTGAATCCTGAAGAGACAACTATTCCGGAGATTTTAAGGGACAGAGGCTATTCGACGGCATGTATAGGCAAATGGCACCTTGGCGACAAAACCGAATATATGCCGAACAACCAGGGGTTCGATTACTTCTACGGCCTTCCTTACAGTAACGACATGTCCCCGACAATCCATCCGGAAAAGAACTGGCCCCCGCTTCCTCTTATGAAAAACGACAAGGTAATCGAAACAGAACCGGACCAGGCTTTGCTTACAAAAAAATACACCCGCCAGTGCTGTAAATTTATAAGAAACAATAAGAACAAACCATTCTTCCTATTCCTCTCACACACTATGCCCCATCACCCGGTAAATGCAAGCGACAGATTCAAAGGAAAATCAGCCAATGGGCTTTACGGTGATGCCGTCGAGGAGATCGACTGGTCAACGGGGCAAATAATAAAAACCCTGAAAGAAGAGGGAATACTCGAAACAACACTTGTGATATTCACTTCGGACAACGGCGCTTCAAGAAGAGGGCTCGGCAGTAATTTACCTTTCAGCGGGGCAAAAGGGCAAATTCTCGAAGGCGGCATGCGAGAACCATGCATTATGTACTGGCCAAATACCATACAGAAGGGCATTGTTTATAAAGGCATTGCCACGATTATGGACTTTCTGCCTACATTTGCCTATTTGTCCGGCGAAAGTGTTACAGATCATAAACAGATAGATGGCAAAAATATATGGCCGTACCTGTTTGGCGGCGATTCCGAAAGCCCTTATGAAGTTTTATATTATTATATGAAAGGTCAGCTCCAGGCAGTAAGGAGCGGCAAATGGAAACTTCACTTACAACTTGATAACAAGCTCATCGCGCCTTGGCCCAACAGCGGCAGAAAGTCCGTGGCGATGAAACTGATCGACCTTGAAAAAGACTTAAA
>CAZVPF010000009.1:0-106249 GCA_964628195.1 uncultured Pirellulales bacterium
AATTATATTTAAAAAAAGAAATAATGTAAAGAATGAGTTGGGCAACACGCCCTATTGCCTAATGCCTCATTTCTGTTTCCTGACTCCTGTTTCCTATCCCCTACCCCCTACAACCTGTCCACGAACTACAAAAATCCCCCGAGTTTCACCCCAACGCCCCCGCCTTTCTGTGTTCTGTGTTCTGTTTCCTGACTCCTGTTTCCTATCCCCTACCCCCTACAACCTGTCCACGAACTACAAAAACCCCCCGAGTTTCACCCCAACGCCCCCGCCTTTCTGTCTTCTGTGTTCTGTGTTCTGTTTCCTGATTCCTATAGCCTATTTTCCCAATTAACTGTTGACACCCGCCCCACAAGCCAATATCATGCTAAGGCAGTGGTTATTTAATGATTTATGTTATCTGCTGCCGGGAAGGTCCGTATTTGTGAAAGTTATCGGGGTAATACCTGCTCGTTACGATTCAACACGATTCGCCGGGAAAGTTCTCGCCAAAGCGACTGGCAAATATCTTGTCCAGCACACTTATGAAAGCGCCCTCCGCGCCCACTCGCTAAGCGAGGTCATCATCGCCGCCGACTCAGAAAAAGTCGCCCGCGCCTGCGCCGAGTTCGACGGCCGCTGCCTGATGACAAGCCCCTCACACCCCAGCGGAACCGACCGCGTCGCAGAGGTCGCCGCCAAAACCCACGCCGAAATCATCGTAAACATCCAGGCCGACGAACCGGAAATAGACCCCGCCCACATCGACCTGCTCGTCTCGCTCCTGAAAAACGACCCCCGCGCCGACATGGCCACACTCGTTACAAACTTCGACTCCGTAGACGAAATATCAGACCCCAACTGCGTAAAAGCCGTCCTCGGTGAAGACGGCACAGCGATATATTTCTCACGCTTGCCGATACCCTGCGACCGCAGATCAGGCGGAATAGGCCCTATCGACCTCTACCGCAGGCACCTCGGAATCTACGCATACCGCAGGCAGTTCCTGCTCAAGATAACAGGCCTCCAGCCGACCCCGCTCGAAAAGGCAGAGTCACTCGAACAGCTCCGGGCCCTCGAAACAGGCTCCAAAATACTCACGGCTTTCGTCGAGCATTACTGCCCCGGCATCGATACCGAAAACCAGTACAAACAATTCGTTTCAAGATATAATAATGTTAATCATGGATGAGTGCGATTTAGGGAGTAAGTTTTGAAAAGTGGTGATCTTCTGTCAAAAGTAAGCGGACTTTCAACGGACACTGAGTATTTCTCGCCCATACCCAAAGGCTACAAAAAGGGCAAGACAAAATACGTAATAGTCACTGGCACGGTCATGTCGGGACTCGGCAAGGGAATATTCTCATCCTGCCTCGCAAAGCTCATGCAGGACAAGGGCCTCAACGTCGCACCCATAAAACTCGAGGGCTACCTCAACATCGACTCCGGCACACTCAACCCATTCCGACACGGCGAGGTCTTCGTCCTCGACGACGGCATGGAATGCGACATGGACCTCGGCACTTACGAACGCATACTCGACAAAAACCTCTCGCGCAGCAACTTCGCCACAAGCGGCCAGCTCTACACATCCGTACTGCACAAGGAAAGACACGGCGACTACCTCGGCCGCGATGTCCAGATGATCCCCCACGTAACCGGCGAAGTAAAGCTAAAGCTCCGAACACTTGCTATGCAAAGCGCAGCCGACATCGTATTCGTCGAGATCGGCGGCACCGTCGGCGACCTCGAAAACGCCTTCTATATCGAGGCAATGAGGGAAATGGCATACGAGGAAGGCCCCGGAAGCTGCTGTTTCGTCGCGCTTACGTACATCCTCGAACCCAAAACACTCGGCGAACAGAAATCAAAAGCAGCCCAGCTCGGTATCCGTCAGCTCATGCACATGGGAATCCAGCCCGACATAATAGCCTGCCGCGCCGCAGCGCCCGTAAGCGAGCAGGTCCGCGAAAAAATAAGCGTCTTCAGCAACGTCCGCTTCGAGCGGGTCGTTAGTATGCACGACTCCGAAAGCATATACCTTATCCCCGCAAGGCTCCGCGAGTGCAAGCTCGATTTCGAGGTAATAAAACTGCTCGGGATCGAGGACAGGATGGACCTCGCACGGGAAAGACAGCAGTGGAGCAGGTGGTGCGACTTCACCGAAAAGATAAGCAAAAGGGACCTCGAAGTCACCGTCGGAATAACAGGAAAGTACACCTCCGTCCGCGACAGCTACGCCTCTATACTCCACGCACTCGAACACGCCGGAATCGCCCTCGGAAGCCACGTGCAGATCAAATGGATCGAAACAACCGACGTTTCGGACAAAAATGTTTCCAGCCATCTCCGCGGCGTAGACGCGATAATAGTACCAGGCGGCTTCGGAACAAGGGGAACCGAGGGTAAAATAGCATGTGTAAAATACGCCCGGGAAAACAACCTGCCGTACCTCGGACTGTGCTTCGGCTTCCAAATGGCAGTTATCGAGTTCGCAAGAAACGTATGCGGTCTTGAAGATGCAAACAGCACCGAGATCGAACCAAACTGCGAAACACCGGTTATAGACATCCTGCCCGAGCAGAAAAAGATAGAAGGGCTCGGCGGCAACATGAGACTCGGCGGAAGGGACATAAAGGTAAAGCCCGAAACTTTCGTCTGGAACCTCCACGGCAAAGCCGAAACATTAAGAATGAGATTCAGGCACCGCTACGAAGTCGACCCCGAATATATCGAAACTCTCGAAAAAGCAGGCCTCATCTTTTCCGGAAAGGCACCCGACCACCCGATAATGCAGATACTCGAAATACCCTCGCACCCGTTCTTCGTCGGAACACAGGCCCACCCATGCCTTACAAGCAGACCCCTGCGGCCCGAACCAATGTTCGCCGGACTCGTCTCAGCCGCGATGAAAAGAAAATACCCCCAGTGTGAGTCGCTCGAAACCGTGGAAGTGGTCGCAAGACTATGCAGCGGTTAAAATATCCGCAAAATACCCGGAATATATTGATATGAAAACCAAACTTACTCGGACAGCTTCGCTTTCAGCTCTTGGACCTGTGCCTTGAGACGTTCGTTTTCCTGTGTAACCTGCATCATCATGTCCAGTATCTTCTTGCCCTGCTCTGCGGACTTGTCACGCTCGGCTTCGTACTTCTTCTTCCACTCATCAATCGACTGCCGGCAATCCGCAAGCTGCTTTTCCATGTTGGTTATTTTGTTCTGAAGGCTCTGGTTCTCGCTCACCAGCATCCTTGCCTGCTGATTGGATAGCTTCTGACCTCCGCCCTGAGAACTTGATGCCTTTTCCTCGCTGCACCCGGCCAAAATGATGATAAAAAAGATGACTGAAAATACAACTATACGAGCTGTTTTATCCATTTATGAATTCCTTAAAATGCCTGCCTGAACCTGTTAACCGCTGAAAATCACGCTTCACAACACCAATATACACAATAATCAGCCCTTGTCAAATGCGATTCCGCGCATAAAAAAGGAAGGTTCTGCCGTGGCCAGAGAACCTTCCCATATCCTGAATAAGATATTTTTGGTGTTATCTCTTCTTAGTTTTCTTCTTGGTTTTCTTCTTAGCTGTTTTCTTCTTAGTAGCTTTCTTCTTTGCTGTCTTCTTCTTAGCTGCTTTCTTCTTGGTTTTCTTCTTAGCTGTTTTCTTCTTTGCAGCTTTCTTCTTGGTTTTCTTCTTTGCTGTTTTCTTCTTAGCTGCTTTCTTCTTGGTAGCTTTCTTCTTTGCGGTTTTCTTCTTTGCTGTCTTCTTCTTTGCTACTTTCTTCTTAGCAGTCTTTTTCTTTGTGGTTTTCCTTTTTGCGGTTTTCTTCTTAGCCATGTAGGAATCACCTCCTTTCAGTCGGTAAATTTTTTCATAATCCTATTCAGGTATTTCAGAGAACTATATATTATTTTAATTAATATACTTTTTTATCGTCAAATGAATTCTTATTCTTTCACAAATTTTTTTATTAAAGATACATTTTGTTTTAAAGTATAACCTCTCCAAGCTCTGCTGATTCGAGTGGATTTATTCTCTTGTGAACATGGACAACAGCATGACAACCAGCCGGTTGCTTTTTGAATTTTACACTTACAGGCCTTTACACTTGAACATATGGCTACTTCCTGAAATTCATCTTTATCAGTTATATCTTTCACGCACTGAACATTCACTGTTTTATAAAAAGTAAAAATGTTTATTTTCGACCGCGAAAAAATTTTTTAAAATTTTTGTGTTTTTTATGAAAATATGCGATTTTAATACGCATTTATCGCAACAGTTACATGTGAGAAAGCAAAAAATGAAACTTATGTTATACGGCGGAACCTTCGACCCTGTCCACAACGGCCATGTAAAAGTAGCGCAAAGCGCCTTCGAAAAACTCGGCTGTGATAAAGCCTTCTTCATACCCGCCAGGCGATCTCCGCACAGGAGCAAAGGTCCGCTCGCTTCCGGCCCCGAAAGAATCGCCATGTTAAAACTCGCCCTTGCCGACATGCCCCGCTTCGAGGTTAGCGATTGCGAACTCAAAAGACCCGAACCAAGCTACACCTTTGACACGATAAAACACTTTGCCCGAACTTATCAAAATGCCGAATTGTTCTGGATCGTCGGGGCAGATGCCCTCACCGACCTGCTCGATTGGCATAAAATAGCTCAGATTACCGATATATGCACTCTTTGCGTTATGTACCGCCCAGGCTATCAAAAACCCGAATTTCAGGGCTTCGAGGACCACTTGGGCCCCGAAAGAACCCAAAAACTGCGAAATAATGTAATACCCGGACCCCTTTTCGATATCAGCAGCACTGAAATACGCGCAAACCTGCTCAAAGGCCGACAATGCACCGATTTGATCGACCCCCGCGTAATGCACTATATAAGAAACAAAGGCCTTTACGGCTTCAAAAGCTGAAAACCGCCCATGTTTTTAATTTGACACTGACACCCGTAAAACTATAATTAACCGGATAATGTGATTACAATGCTTTTATTCTATTATTCATAGCTTTGGAGAAAAGCCTGATGGTCTTAAGAAAGCTGTTTTTGGCGTTTTTATTACTGATAATTGCTTCCGCCGCGTATTGCGAGCAGCCCTCCCAGTCCTCTTTGCAGGAAAAATGGGAAAATTTCCTTCATTACGCAACGATAGGCCGCCTCGCCCTTGCCGAATCTTACGCGCAGAGCATTATCGACAGTGACCCCAACCCCGTAAAGCTTCTCGAGATAAGCGAGCAGAACCCACGCGCTTACAAGGTCCTTCTGAGAATGAACGCCACCAGCGACCAGCTTCGCAAGGTAAGCGCAGAGCTTATGGACCTGATCGAAGAAGGAAGATACCTCCGAAGAACCGACCCCCAGGTTATAATCAAAGAGATACAAAGGCTCAGCACCACAATAAGAGGCAGGCTCGCCGCGGAGCAGAGACTCAAAAACGCCGGCGAGTTCGCCATACCATTCATGATCGAGGTCCTAATGGACGATTCCCGCAGGGACGAATACACCTACCTCACCGACGCGATGGTCAAGATCGGCAGGCACGCTATCCGCCCTCTCGCCGCAGCCCTCAACATGGATAACGTTTCGGTAAAGGCCCAGCTCATCGACGTCCTCGGGCAAATTGGTTACCCGCAGGCCCTGCCTTACCTCAAATACATCGTCGAAAACTCAGACTCACAGCTTCTCCGCGACAAAGCCTCCACGGCAATCCAAATGATAGACACCTCCGCCGACGCAATACCCGCAACGCTGCTGTTTTTCGACCTCGCCGAGCAGTACTACTACCACAGCGAATCGCTCGCACCCATGTCAGGCTTTTCTTTCGCCAACGTATGGTTCTGGAACAAAGACGCGAAGGCGCTGAAACGCGAAGAACTCGACCCCGTTTACTTTTACGAATTAATGGCGATGCGATGCTGCGAATGGTCCCTCCGTGCCGACCCCGAGACAGGAAAGTCAATCGCACTGTGGGTGGCTTCCTTTTTCAAGGCCGAATCAACCGGTTCTCAAATGCCCCGGTATTTCGGACAGGGACACGCAAGCGCTATGACATACGCCACAACCGCCGGACCGGTTTACCTGCACATCGCTCTTGACAGGGCACTCAATGACGGAAACGCCTACGTCGCGCTCGAGCTGGTAGAGGCCCTCGCCCTCAATTCCGGCCGCAAGTCGCTGCTCCACCGTGTCGGAACCGCCCAGCCCCTCGTCGACGCCCTGTCTTTCGATATCGAGGCCGTAAGATACAGCGCCGCTGTCGCCATCGCGGCAGCCGTGCCCAGCGAACAGTTCGTAGGCAGCGATCTGATCATCCAAAACCTCGCTATGGCCCTCACGGACGAACAGGTCACAGGTTCCGTCGAAGGCGAAAGGGGCGATTATACCATCCGCGCACTAAACGTAATGCTAAAACTCGGCGTCGCAAGAAACAAAGTCATCGACCTGTCAATGGCAAGACCCCAATTGATAGAGACAACCAAAAGCACAAGGCAGCAGGTCCAGGTACTCTCCTCGCAGGTGCTCGTTTACCTGCCCAGCCCCGACGCCCAGCGCGCAATTGCCGAATCTGCACTCCAGGCCGAAAACAGCATGGAAGTAAGGTACGAGGCCTTTAAGTCACTCGCAGAATCCGCCAAAATCAACGGAAACCTGCTAACCGACGAGCAGATCCAGGCTGTCTACACCATCATAGGATCAACCGAACAGGACGAAAAACTAAGGGCCCTCGCAGGCGGTGCATTCGGCGCCCTCAACCTTCCGAGCCAGAAAGTCAAGGACTTGATACTCGATCAGGCGGTTAAATAACAGGATATCAATGGAATGAGAAACGGCGACAGAACTGACCATCACTATCACAGAAACGCGCTCAGATGGATGGGGGTCGGTGTCGAATTTGCTATCGTTGTCGGCGTTTTTTCCTATATCGGACATCTCCTCGACAATCATTACGGAAACGAAGGCCCCTGGCTGCTCATTGCCGGCTTTTTTGTTGGATTTCTACTCATGCTTTACTGGCTTTTGAAATCCGCCCGGGACCAGGACAGCCGGGACTGAAACCGACAGTCACGCAAAATTTGAAGTGGGAAGGCATTATATGAACCGCGGGATCAGGAAACTCGGCACATGGCTGGTTATCTCTGCGGTCATTTGTGCCTCGGCTCTGTTTTTTTATATCTTTTTCGGCGGACATTTCAGCAAGGCCTATTTTTTCGCTGTCGTTGTAAACGCCCTTGCAGGCCTTTGCGGACTTGCTATGCTGACCTTGATAAAAACCGACCCGCAAAAAGCCGTCGCCATGATTGCTGTCGGCTCACTGGCCAGGATGTTCATTGCCGCCGCCGCTGCCGCCGCGGTCCTGGCGTTGTTCAATATTCATGTTTTATGGTTTATTTTATGCACAGTTGTGTTATACTTTTCTATTTTAATATATGAGACGATGTACGCGTTGAACCGAACACGGAATTTGGCCGAAGACGGACCGGGAGTTCCTGATGGAAATTGACAATTTTGTAACAGTTCTTGCGAATATGGACCCGCTAAGCGAGGTTGCCTCTCACAGGATATATACCTTCATCCTGCCCGGCGGTACGGAGGTCGTTTTCAGCAACCACATGCTGATGATAACCTTTACCGCAATACTGCTGATGATTGTCCTGCCCCTCGCCGTCTATCGCAAAAAGCTCGTCCGCCACGGATTCGGAAACTTTATTGAAACAATATGTATTTTCATACGCGAGGACATCGCCAAACCATACCTCCACGAATATGCAGACAAATACACGGGCTTCCTCTGGACGATATTCTTTTTTATAGTGTCCCTGAATCTAATGGGCATGATGCCCTTTGAAAAGCTCTTCATTCTTCTATCCGCAGGAAAGCTCCACCATGTAGGCGGGGCACCGACCGCAAATATATGGGTAACAGGCTCCCTGGCGCTTATCGCCTTTTTCATGATACATTTTTCGGGCATAAGGGCACAGGGACTCGCAGAGTATCTCAAAAATTTCACCCCCCCTGTTCCCATCGTCATAAAGCCCCTGCTTTTCATTATCGAGGTAATAAGTTCGCTGGTCAAACCTTTCGCACTCGCTGTTCGTCTTTTCGCGAATATCCTCGCCGGCCATATCCTGCTAAGCACCGTGATGGGATTTATTTTCGTGTTCAAAAATTATTTCGTAGCGGGCGGCTCTATCGTCTTCGCGGTTCTAATGAGCCTGATGGAGCTTTTCGTTGCCTGCCTGCAGGCGTATATATTTACGTTTTTAACGGCGATATTCATAAGTTTTTCCGTCTCGCCCCAGCATTGATGCCGCGGCGTGAAGATGTTGCAATGATGTTAATGAAAACTGTTTACAGGTAAGGAGAAATTGGGATGTTAGAACTTGGTTGTTCTGTGCTGTCGGAGGTAATGATTACTCTTGGCGACAAGGCATTCGGCATGCTCGGCGGCGTTATCGGGGCCGGTATGGTAATTATCGGTGCGTCAATAGGTATAGGCCGGATTGCGGGCAACGCTGTCGAGGCCATATCCAGGCAGCCCGAAGCGGGCGGAAGAATATTTCCGGTGATGATTATCGGTGCCGCTATGATAGAAGGCGCCGCCCTGTTCTCACTGATTATTTGCCTGCTGGCTGTAATGAATTTCGGTGCATAAATGGGAGCATAAAATGCGTCCAAGACTTTCTTTTCTAACTGCGTTGGTTCTGCTGTTCGCATTATTAACTGCTGCATCCGCCTTTGCCGCTGAGCACGACGCCCCAGGCGCCGCTCAGGACACCGCTCAAAGCCAAAGCGGCCGACAGCAGGGTGACATGCAAAACGGCGAACACGGACAAAAGGCCCAGCCCGGGGTCTTCAGCGGAACAATCGCCGACGCCGTATGGACCATAATCTGGTTTATCGTCCTGATGCTCGTACTGGGCAAGTTCGCATGGAAACCCATCCTCCAGGGCCTGCAAAGCAGGGAAGATTACATCCGAAGGCAGATCGAACAGGCCGAAGAGACAAAGCAAAAGGCAGGCGAAACCCTCGCAGAATATCACGCAAAGCTTGCAAAGGCCGACCAGGAAGGGCAAAAAATTATCGACGGCAAAATTGCCCAGGCACAGAAGCAGGCCGAAGAAATGAAAAAAAACATGCAGCAGGAGCTTGACCAGATGCGAATCCGCGCAGAAGCAGACCTCGAAAGGGCAAAACACCAGGCGCAGGAGCAGCTCAAAGTCGAAGCAGGAAAGCTCGTATTCGACCTCGGCAGGCAGATACTCGCAAGAGAGCTAAGCAGCGAGGACAACCACAAGCTCATCGACCAGGCAATACAAAAGCTCCGCCAGGAAGAACAGGCAAATACAAACTGAAATGAAACTGTCACTTAAACGTTTTTAGAATAGATAAATGAGAACAGATCTTTCAAGACAGGTTGTTCGAGAGGTCTACTGCGAGGTGCTCTTCGAGCTCGCCGAGCAGATGGGACAGGTAGAGTCCGTACTCGCAGACCTTTCCGGCGTCGCGGGACTGATTGAATCCGAACCTGACTTTTTCAATATAATGAATTCACGGGTTATAAAGAACGACGAAAAGGTGGAGATAGTCACCCGTGTTTTCAAGGGACATGTCTCCGACCTAACCCTGAATTTTCTGATAATCCTCGCCCGAAAGGACAGGATGAGCCTGCTAAAGGGCATATCCAGCAGGTACGAGATGCTCCTTGATTACAAGCAGGACCGCCGCCCTGTCGAAGTGACCGTTGCCTCCCCGTTGGACCAAACCCAGGCGGCAAACCTTGAAAATCGCATCGCAGAGGCAATAAAAAGCAGCGTCAAGCTGACAGTGAACGTCGACCCCGACATAATCGGCGGAATAGTTATTCGAAAAGGTGATAAAGTTATCGACAGTTCCGTTCGCACCGCCCTCAAACGCGCCGTCGGCAACTTGAAGATGCCATAAGGATTGCAGTATGAATGAGAAAATGGAATCAAAAAAAGGAACCCGCAGGCAGATTGGTCTGCTTGGGCTTGCTGTATTCGCCCTCGCCGCCATAGCCATGCTCTTCGTTACAGCGGCTTTTTTCCGCCCGCTTAGCGTGATACTCCTGGCAGTTGCAATAACAGCAGCGATCGTATTTTACGTGGAATACCGACTTACATGCAAAATCGGTTCCGGTATCTACAGCCAGGAGAAAAAAAACACAGGCTCGGAAAAAAATCTCGAACTTGAAAGACTCAGGGACCGCATCGAGGAGCTTGAAAGGGTCCAGGGCAAGGTCATCAGGAAAATACCCGGAGACATGAGCAATGAACTTTGATGTCAATGAAATAAGCTCACTGATCAAACAGGAGATAGGCCGTTACAAAAGCGAGGTCGACGTCGCCCGTGTCGGCCGCGTAATAGAGGTCGGAGACGGTATAGCAAGAATATACGGACTCGAAAGCGCAATGGCCGGCGAGATGATAGAATTTGAGACCGGCACAATTGGAGAGGTCTTTAACCTCGAAGAGGAATCTATCGGCGCACTGATATACGGTGACTACAGGCAGATAAAAGAATCGATGACCGTCCGGTCGCTCGGAAAGGTGCTCGCTGTCCCCGTCGGCGACGCCCTGCTCGGAAGGGTCGTAAATTCTCTGTGCGAACCGATAGACGGGCTCGACCCGATTGAGGCCCCCTCACAGCGCCTTGTAGAGTTCCCCGCACCCGGAATCGCCGACAGGCAGCCCGTAAAAAACCCACTGCAAACGGGAATAAAAAGCATCGACTCGATGATACCCATCGGCCGCGGCCAGCGAGAGCTAATTATCGGAGACAGGAAAACCGGTAAAACAGCAATAGCCCTTGACACAATAATAAACCAGAAAGACAAGGACGTTATCTGCGTCTACGTCGCCATAGGACAGAAGGAATCAACCGTCGCCGAAGTCGTCGCAACACTCAAAAAACACGGCGCAATGGCCAACACAATAGTAGTCTCCGCGACCGCCGCCGACAGCGCAGCCATGCAGTATATAGCACCCTACTCCGGCACCGCCATCGCAGAGCATTTCATGTACGAAAAAAAACGCCACTGCCTCTGCGTATATGACGACCTGAGCAAGCACGCCATCGCATACCGCGAAATAAGCCTGCTCCTCCGACGTCCCCCGGGCAGGGAGGCGTACCCCGGCGACATCTTCTACCTGCACAGCAGGCTCCTCGAAAGAAGCGCAAAGCTCTCCGACCGGCTCGGAGGCGGCTCGATAACATCCCTGCCGATAATCGAAACCCTCGAAGGGCAGGTCTCGGCATACATACCCACGAACATTATTTCCATAACAGACGGCCAGATATACCTGCAAAGGGACCTGTTCCTTGCAGGTGTTCGACCCGCAGTGGATGTCGGAATAAGCGTCAGCCGGGTCGGTGGTGACGCCCAGCAGGACGCGATGAAAAAGGTCGCCCCGAGGCTGAGGCTCGACCTCGCCGCATACCGGGAGCTCCAGGACTTCGCAAGGCTCGGCACAGAGCTCGACCCGACAGCCCAGCAGAAACTCGACAGGGGAGCGAGAATGGTCGAGATACTAAAGCAGCAGCAGTTCTCACCACTCTCCGTCGGAAGACAGGTAGTCAGCATACTCGCAGGCGAAACAGGGGCGATAGATGATGTCAAAGTTACCGACGCCGCCCATTTCGTCCGCGAGCTGCTCGCCTGGATGGACCTCGAGGCACCCGAATACATAACACGTATCGACGAGCAGGGCGCTTTCGACGACCAGCTCGCAGAAGAAATACGCAAAGCTGTCGACGCCTTCAAAATGATATACAAATTTTCACATGGAGCTTGATTACGGCAAATGGCCAATCCGAGGCAAATACTGGGCAGGCGGCGGGCCGCAGCCAACATAAGCAAGGTCACGCATACTATGGAGACCATAAGCGCAGTCCGCTACCGCAAATATTACAGCAAGTGGTATGACGGCACTGAGTTTTATGACGCACTCGCACAGCTTGCTTATTTGCTTGTAACCGCCGAACAGCCGGTCAAAAATCCCCTCATCGAGGCGAACGACTCCCGGGACTACGCGGTCATTGTCCTCGGAAGCGACCGTGGACTTTGCGGAGCCTACAACAGCAACCTTTTCAAACTCGTCGAAGTACACAGCAAAATGGCCAAACGCTTCAGGCGAAAACTCAGGTTCTATATCAAAGGCCGAAAGGTGCAGACCCATTTCCAGAACCGCGGAATAGAAGTCGAAAAAATATACGATGAATTCGACGAGGTCCCCACCACCGCCCAGGCCAGGAAGATAGGCGATTCATTCATCGAAAAATACATCAACGGGGAGATCGGAAAACTCGCTGTAATTTATAACCGTTTCTTCTCCGCCGCCTCTCAGCAGGCCCAGACACTCACGCTTTTACCCCTCGCCGACCTCATAGACGACCTGACAACACGCTCGACAATAATCTGGCCATGGGAAGAGCAGTTCGAGGATTTCATGCTGCTGCCCTCAGCAGGAAAAATTTTCGAAAACGTCTCGCGAATGATAATCAACACCGTCCTGATGAGCTGCTTCCTCGAGGCCGCGTTAAGCGAGCACCTCTCACGCGTCGTCGCCATGAGAAGTGCAACCGACAACGCAAACGAAATGATCGAGGACCTCACAAGGGAATATAACCGGGCAAGGCAGGGACAGATAACCGTCGACCTGCTCGACATAATAAGCGGCGCAGAAGCCTCCCAGCGGTGACAAAAGCTTCGAGCACCCGCCGCTGTCGAATTTGAATAACGAAATAATTCTTTTTGGATCGAAAAGACTAATATGAATACGGGAAGAATAATACAGGTAATAGGCAGCACATTCGACGTGGAATTTCTCGGCGAACACCTGCCCAAACTCTTCAACGCGATCAAAGTCACCTATCACATCGGGGACGAAACAAAGGTCCTCACCGGAGAGGTGCAGCAGCACCTCGGCGGCGGACGAATACGCGCAGTCGCACTCGGCAGCACCTACGGCCTTCGCAGGGGCATGGAAGTCGAGGACACAGGCGACGCTCTCCGCGTCCCCGTCGGCAAGGAAACTCTCGGCAGGGTATTCAACCTCCTCGGAGAGCCCCTCGACGGCCTCGGACCCGTAAACGCAGAATCCACCATGCCCATCCACGCTGACCCGCCCGAATTCACCGAACTGTCCGAACAGTCAGAAATCTTTGAAACCGGCGTAAAGGTCGTCGACCTGCTCTGCCCCTTCGTCAAGGGCGGCAAGACAGGCCTCTTCGGCGGTGCAGGCGTCGGAAAAACTGTCCTCATACAGGAGCTCATCGCGCGAATCGCACAGGAACACGGCGGCTACTCCGTCTTCGCAGGAGTCGGAGAACGAACACGTGAAGGAAACGACCTCTGGCTCGAAATGCAGCATACAATGGTCGGAGACACAGGCCGGCGGGTCCTCGACAACACATGCCTCGTATTCGGACAGATGAACGAACCCCCCGGAGCAAGACTCAGGGTCGCCCTCACAGGACTCACCATGGCAGAATACCTCTGCAAAATAGGAAGCGGCGACACACTGCTGTTCATCGACAACATTTTCCGTTTCTCCCAGGCCGGCGCCGAAGTCTCCGCCCTGCTCGGCAGAATTCCATCCGCCGTCGGCTACCAGCCAAACCTCGCTACCGAAATGGGACAGCTCCAGGAAAGAATAGCCTCGACAAAAAGCGGCGCAATAACATCCGTCCAGGCAATATACGTCCCCGCCGACGACCTCACCGACCCCGCACCGGCAACGACGTTCAGCCACCTCGACTCACAGGTCGTACTCAGCAGAAAGATAACCGAAAAAGGTATTTACCCCGCTGTCGACCCCCTCGAAAGCACATCCCGAATTCTCGACCCAAACGTCGTAGGACCAAAGCACTACGAAGTCGCCCAGCAGGTCCTCGAATACCTCCAGCGATACCACGACCTCCAGGACATCATCGCAATCCTCGGAGTCGACGAGCTCAGCAGGGACGACCAGCTCGCTGTCGCAAGGGCAAGACGACTCGAACGCTTCTTCTCCCAGCCCTTCACCGTTACAAAACAGTTCACCGGCCTCGACGGAAAGTACGTACCCGCCCAGCAGACCGTCGAAAGCTGCGCCCAGATATGCGAAGGAAAATGGGACCACGTCCCCGAACACGCCTTCATGTACGTCGGCGGAGTTGAAGAAATCGCAAAAAAAACAACAGCGGAGCTGAAATAAAAAATGCAGCAGGATTCTTACGGCAGATTCAGGGTAATATTGCTCACACCCTCGAGCAGGCTCCTCGATTGCAGGGTCGGCTCGCTCATACTGCCCGCCTACGACGGACAGATAGGAATCCTGCGAAACCACGCACCAATGGTCTGCGAACTCGGACTCGGACTCATGTACGCACGGCAGATACCCGACCAGCCCGACAAATACTACATGATTGAAGGCGGTTTCGTCCGGGTCTGCGAAAACAACGTCACCGTCCTTGCATACGATGTAACCACCTTCGAGGGAATGGAACCCCGCCGCGCCGCAGATATGCTCGCAGAGGCCCGTCAGGTCGTCGTCGGCTCCGAATATATCCGAGCCCAGAAAGGGCCCGTTGACTACGAACGTGCGGCGCTTATCTCAAGAATGGGCGAACTGGCGGGAATTAAAACTTCTTAACCGTAACACAAAAACAGCTCAGGCAGCCTGCACAACATGTTCCCGAATGAAAAATGAAAGACAAGCCCCACGGGGCCGCGGGACTTGTCTTCATCAACGGGACATAGCCCGAAGAAATGGAAGTAGCGGCGACTTTAAGAAGTGAATTAAGTCGTGCCCTTAAGCGCTATCCAATTGCTTCAGAACCTGTCTCTCCGGTCCGGATACGGATCGTCTCTTCCAGCGGGACGATAAATATCTTACCGTCCCCTATCTCGCCCGAACGAGCCGCCGAGATAATCGCGTTCTTGGTCTTCTCAACGAACTCCTCGTTCACGCCGATCTCGATCCGAACCTTCTTAAGAAGGTTCACGTCAAATTCAACACCACGGTAACTCTCGTGGTAGCCCTGCTGGGCCCCGCACCCCAGCGAGTTGGTCACAGACATCTTCGCGACCCCCTCCTTTGCCAGCGCGGTCTTTACTTCTTCAAGTTTGTGTGGCTGTATATATGCTATTATAAGTTTCATTGTTTTTCTCCTGTTTTAAGTTAGTGAAACCTTACCATGCCTGCGTTAAGTCGTGCTGAAGATCTGGAAACCGCTGTAAGCTTCCATACCATGCTCGCCGACGTCAAGACCCTTAAGCTCTTCCTCAGCAGAACATCTCAGCCCGAACGTAGCCTTAATAAGCCCGAACATTACAAGACCGAGACCGAACGCCCAAGCAAACGCTGCCGCGACACCTGCAAGCTGCACGCCAAGCTGAGCTATACCGCCGCCGTAGAAAAGCCCGGTATTCGCATCGCCTATGCCCAGCACTGCCTCTGCGTTGAACAAACCGCATGCCAGGGTCCCGAACGCCCCGCAAACACCGTGAACCGAAACCGCGCCCACAGGGTCGTCAACTTTAAGCACACCGTCAATGAACAGCACGCTCAGCACTACTATTGCACCTGCGATAGCGCCGATTATAACCGCGCCCATCGGAGTTACAGTATAACACGGTGCGGTTATAGCGACAAGACCCGCCAAAGCGCCGTTAAGTGACATCGAAGCGTCAGGTTTCTTACTTATGATCCAGGAAGTTATCATCGCGATGATCGCACCAGCCGCAGCCGCCAGGTTGGTCGTAACCGCGACCCTGCCGATCTCGCCGTCACCAACAGTCGTACTGCCCGGGTTAAACCCGAACCAGCCGAACCACAGGATAAACACGCCCAATGCTGCCAGCGGTATGCTGTGACCAAGAATAGCCTTTGGTTTCCCGTCCGGTCCGTACTTGCCGATACGAGGCCCAAGTATGATAGCGCCCGCAAGTGCCAGCCAGCCGCCTATCGAGTGAACAACCGTCGAACCTGCGAAATCACAGAAGCCCATCTTTTCGAGCCAGCCGTTGCCGTTAAGCAGTCCGCCCCACGCCCATGAACCGAATATCGGGTAGATAAACGCGCAGATAAACACCGAGTAAACAAGGTACGACTTGAACTGCGTACGTCCCGCCATGGCGCCCGATACGATAGTTGCGGCCGTCCCGGCGAATACCGTCTGGAAGATAAGGAACGTGTAGTTCCAGCTCGTTCCGTCACCCAGAACATTCATGATCGCAAAGTCCGTAGTGCCGAAAACACCGTTGGTCTTGCCGAACATCAGTCCGAACCCGAGGAAAAAGAACGCGATGGTTCCGATAGAAAAGTCCATAAGGTTCTTCATAAGGATGTTCACGGCGTTCTTGGCACGTGTAAATCCCGCTTCGACCATCGCAAACCCGGCCTGCATGAAGAACACCAGGAAAGCTGCGACACATGTCCAGACAATATTAATATTGTTCTGCATGTCCTCCATAATCTTCTCCATCGCGGCCATGTCCCCTTCAGCCGCGAAAACCGGCCCTGCACAAAACAGCAGGATCAAAACGATCAGTGACAACATTGGTTTCTTCATTTTCTTACCCTTTCAAAAATTTTTCCATTTCTTCTTTGATGCGTTCTCGAAAGTTCCACTTCCGTTGACGAACAAAACGTTTGTAACTAACTAAACAATATTCATAATTGTATACAATTAAACCCTATAACCTATAACCTATAACCTACACCCTATAACCTACACCCTATAACCTATACCCTATAACCTATACCCTATACCCTATAACCTATAACCTATACCCTATAACCTATAACCTATAACCTATAACCTATACCCTATAACCTATAACCTATAACCTATAACCTATACCCTATACCCTATACCCTATAACCTATACCCTATAACCTATACCCTATATCCTGCTTTTTTCAAAAACTCTTCGACACACCGAAACCGAAATAAACATAACAGTTGTCGTTATCATAAAGCTGCGACCGGCTGTTCATGTCCCGAAGGCTGCTGTCGACCACCATAGTCCAGTTGACGCTCGGAGACATTGTCCAGCCTCCGACCTCGAACGGAAACGCGACCGATACGTTCAGGTCGTTGAAACCGCCGTCGTCCACACCCCAGTAATAGTTGTTATAATCGCTCGTGCCCCAGCCGATGCTCGCGCCTATCTCCATATCAACCGGAACATCCGAAGAAAGCTCGAAAATATTCTCTTTCGTATGGCTCGCCTCGAAACTCACATATGTACCCTCGGCCTCGTCAAGATCGTGGTAAACCGTAAAACCCGGGCTGAAAGGCACATCGAAGTAAAGCCCCCAGTAAAATTCCGTAGTGTCAGGAAGTTGTGTAACTGCGAAGTTGTAATAAATAAGACCCACAGAATAGCTCACACCTTCCATGCCCGGCACATCACCCGAATAATCGAGGTACCAGTCAACTTCGGTAAATGCGTTGTTATGGCCCGTCTCGTTTGTAAGGTCAAGGCTGCCCCACCATCCTGCAGTAAGACCCTCGTAAGCGACCGTAACGCCAGGCTGAAAAGAACTCTCGTTCAAATGCTGACCGCGCCAGATATAATGACTGTAGTAATCGAGCGTAACCTCGTAATCGAACATGCTCGTTACTTCCTTAAGACCATCTGCCTCAACCGAAGTTGTCGCTAAAACCGACGCTGCGATACAAACAGCTAAACTCAACTTTCTCATTGCATTCTCCTTTTGTAAATCCGTTTCATTTTCCGTTTCCAAATTAATCGACTAAAGTCAAACCGTTTGACTGACAGTCAATGAAAGGATAAAGCAATGAGTGTGCCAGAGTACGAAATAACCCCCAAAAAAGGCGCAAGTCATTGTAAATAAACTATTTAATGTGTAATTACAATAATGTAACAGGCGTAAATATAGATACAATAATGTAAACTGCCCTGATATAGACAACAATTATGTAATAAAACTACAGCCTCTTGGGCAGTATATGGTACTTCCTGATCTTGTAACCGAGCATCCTCTCGGTGATCCCAAGCTCCCTTGCCGCGTTACGCTGATGACCCGCCGTCTTCTTAAGAGCGTCCACTATCTCCTCCCTTTCGAGATTCTCAATTTTCTCCGAAAGCGTAAGCTTCTCCTGGTTCTCCCGCTCCTTTACCATCTGAAGCGAAGGCGGCAGGTGCTCACTGCGGACAACATCCTCGTTGCAAAGAAGCACCGCCCGTTCGATACAGTTCTCAAGTTCCCTCACATTACCAGGCCAGTGATAACTCGTCAGCATGTCAATAGCGGGAGTGGAAATACGCATTATGCTCTTCTGGTTTTCGTTCGCGTACTTTTCAAGAAAATGATCCGCAAGCAGCATAACATCGTTCTTCCTCTCGCGCAAAGGCGGCAGATAAATCGGAAAAACGTTTATCCTGTAATAAAGGTCCTCCCTGAAAAGACCGTTGCGTATCTCCTCTTCGAGGTTCTTGTTCGTCGCGACAACTATACGGACATTGGACTTGATCGTCTCATGCCCCCCTACCCGCTCGAACTCCTTGAACTGTATCACACGCAAAAGCTTGACCTGCAGGTTAAGAGAAAAATCCCCTATCTCGTCAAGAAATATCGTCCCGCCGTTTGCAAGCTCGAACCGACCCAGCTTCCTGTCCACCGCCCCTGTAAACGCGCCCTTCTCATGACCGAAAAGCTCGCTCGCAAGCAGTGTCTCAGGCAGCGCTGTGCAGTTGACCTTGATAAAAGGCTTCGCCGATCGTATCGAATTGTAATGAATGGCATGAGCGACAAGGTCCTTGCCCGTCCCGCTCTCGCCGCGTATAAGCACCGTCGCGTTGCTGTTGGACACCTGCTCGATAAGCCGGTAAACATCCTGCATTACATTGCTCGTCCCTACCATGTTGTGAATGTTGAACTTACTCTTAAGCTCGCTGCGCAGCCGCGCGTTCTCATCCTGCAGCCGCCTCCTGTCGCTCTCGACAAGCTTGTTAAGTTTAACCGCCTGCGCTATCATCGTTGAAATAATATTGAGCAGCCGAACAATCGAATCAAAGTCGTCGTTCGGCTTAACCTCCCGGTCAACGCTAAGCGCACCGATAGCCTGAGCATCCTGCTTGATAGGCACGCAGAAAAAAGCTATCCTGATACCCTTCTTCGCCGACCGTGTCCCCGTCTTGTCAAGAAACCTCGGGTCCTTGCTTATGTCAGGAACAACGACATCCTCACCCGACTGAACCACCGTTCCCGTTATCCCCTCACCTATGCGGTAGTAACCCATCCGCTTGGCCTCCTCGCTCATCCCGTGAGCGACCTTAATATATATGATCTCGTCGGATGGGTCCAGAAGCGCAATAGTACCCCGCTGAAGTTCAAGGTGAGATTCAAGCGAATAAAGAATCGACTCAAGAGTCGTGTTCAGGTCAAGCGAGTCCGCCAGGACCTTTGCGATATCACCAAGCAGTTGAACTTCTTTTTCATGTTTTTTCGGCATGATAAATCCTGAATATATGCTTACAAAATCGTCGCACTTTAACTATTTACAAAATTGTACACTTTATTTCGTCAAATACAATAATGAATTCAAATTATTTAAAACTTCCTTTTAGTAATAAGCTGATTTGATAATTACATAAAACGTCACAAAAAACACCGAAACTACATTTTTCGGATTAATTATTGAAAATTATAATATTTAAATAATTTTCAGGGAAATGGTGTACTTTTACCACTGAAAGAATAAAATATTAAAGGCGAAAAGATACAAACCATAAAGGAGCCGTTATGACCGAAAAAGAAATGCACCAGATTTTATCAAAAAATATTGATAATCACCGCAAACTTTTGGATTTTTTCGAAAAAAACTGCACCCAAACTGTAATTGACTGCGCCAAGACAATAGTCGATTCCTACCGAAAAAAAGGCACTGTTTACCTCTGCGGAAACGGCGGATCTGCCTGCGACTGCCAGCACATCGCAGGAGAGCTGGTCGGAAGATTTTTGAAAAACCGCCCCGCGCTTTCCGCAAGTTCTTTTACTGCCGATACTTCCGTGCTTACATGCATCGGCAACGACTTCGACTTCGACCAGGTTTTCGCAAAACAGGCCGAGGGACTCATGACGCAAAATGACGTATTGTGGGCCTTTTCATGCAGCGGAAGCTCCCGAAATATACTAAATGCCGTCAAAATCGCTAAAAATAAGAAGGCAAAAATTATCGCTTTTACCGGCAAACAAGGCTCCCAACTCGAAGCAGAAAGTGACGTATGTCTTGCAATACCAGCAACTTACGCAGGTCCGGCACAGGAAATTCACATGATCGCCTATCACACGATATGCCAACTCATCGAAGCCGAAATGTTCCCCGACACCCCCAACCATGTCCAGATATAAATTTACGCTAAGTCTATATTAAAAAAAGACTTAGCGGTTCGTGTCGTCTGGTCGGCAAGCTCGCCGACCGGCATTTCCTTTACCTGGGCCACCTTCTCGGCCGTATGAACCAGCATCCACGGCTCGCATGGCCGCTGATTCCGCACCGGCTCCGGTGAAATATACGGACAATCTGTCTCCAGCATTAATCTGTCGGTCGGAATTATCTTGACCGACTCGCGAAGCTGGTCGGACTTTTTGAACGTAACTATCCCTGTAATAGAGAGATACAAACCGAGGTCTAGAATCGTTCTGGTCTGCTCGACGCTGCCGCCCCAGCAGTGAACCACCATTTTTTTCACCCTGTCAACGTAAGGCCGAAGTATCTCAAGCGTCTCGTCAAACGCGTTTCTTGAGTGAATTATCGCAGGTTTACCCGTCTCAGCAGCGATATTCAACTGCTTTTCAAATAGCTGCCGCTGGGCGTCCTGCGCGGAAAAATTGTAATGAAAATCCAGCCCCATCTCCCCGACCGCCCGGACAATATCCTTTTGGCAAAGGCTGTTTACTTCTTCTAAGTCCTTTTTTGTAATGTCTTTAGCGTAATGCGGATGAATGCCCACCGCCGCGGACATATTCTCGTATCTTTGGGCGACTTCGACTGCGGGCGCCAGCCCGCCCGGTTCGGTGCCGACCGTGACCCACCCTGTAATACCTGCTTCTATGCTTCGTTTGACCACGTTGTCAACATCCTGTTTAAGTTCATCGAATGTCAAATGAGCGTGTGTGTCTATCAACTGCATCCTAATATAACTCCATATATATCAATGGCTTATCAATTGTCTTTTGTCCACTGTATCAGCCGTGGTTTAACTGCCTGGTCAAACAGAAGCTGCAGACACGCCGTAACCGGTATCGCCAGCAGCATCCCCAGCAGCCCGGCAACCGACCCGCCTATCGCAACCACTAAAATCACCACAGCCGGGTTCATATCCATCTCGCCGCCCTGCATTACCGGGGTCAGTATCCACCCCTCTAACCCCTGTACCACGAAATAAACCACTGTCGGCCAGAGCAGCGAATAAAAAACCTGCATCGCCCCCGGCGCGGTCCCTGTGTAGGTTTCGGCAACGTTTATCGCCAGAACCGCCAGCCATCCGAGGCTCGCGGCGTATGGAATAAGGCTTAACAGCCCTGAAAACATGCCGAGCAAAAACCAGTAGGGCACACCTGCAATCGCCCAGCCGAACGAGAGCATCGCACCCATTATCAGTGCTATAATGAGCCTTACGCGGAAAAATGTCCCGAAAACGTTATTTATTTCGCCGAGTGTTTTTAATACTCTTTCCTTGCTTTTTGCCGGCAGGCAACGGGTGGTCCATTTTTTAAATCCTGGAAAATGCAGCGAGAAAGTAAAAAAGAACATCAGCATCAGTATTATCGCCATAATGTAATAAGCTGTTGCCCCGAATACATTTAAGGCGACATTCAGCGACTTGGCAGTGCCCTGCCATAAGAATTGCAAAAGCTGCTGGGGGTTCTGCGCAAGGGTCTCAAGGTTCTGCCTGAAGGTTTCCATCATGCCCTGCTGCTGCTGTCCCTCTTTTACGGGCAGCAGTTCCACGAGCCTTTCAATATAGCCGGGCATATCGCGAATAAGCGCAATTACCTGGTTAATCGCAAGCGGTACGAGCCATATCATAAGCGCGGCGATCAATAATAAAGCAAGCAGAGTGAAAATTGTCATGCTCAGCATCCTCGGCCAATTCCACTTTTCGTTCAGCTTCTCGATCAGCGGGTTCACTATATATGCAAGCAGCAAACCCAGCAGGACAGGCCATAAAAGCGCTCGCAGGCTGTAAATGGCCCAAAGCACAACAATCAAGCCGAGCAGTTTTACGATATCCCTTACAAAGGCGAACTGCCAGATATGGATATCCTTAATCCCGCATCCTTTATCTTTATCGTTCATCCGCGTCCCTTTCAGAATGTTTCCCGGCGGTTTTATCCGGGTACGAAAGCGTTTTTATAATATCGAATATCATAATCGCTTTTGCCGCGCAAAACAACAGCCGCTACGTCGAAACGCAGCGGCTTGTCGTTGAGCTTGTATTTTTTCACGAAAAACTTCGCTGTTTTTGCCATCCTGACCCGTTTTTTGTAAGTCACAGCTTCCTGGGCGGCGGCGAAATCTTCTGTTGTTCTTGTTTTTACCTCGACAAAAGTAATGCAGCCTTTCGGGCTTTGCATTATGATGTCGATCTCGCCGGAGGGGCAGGCGAAACGCCTTGCAATCAGCCTGTAGCCCCTGCGCCTTAGGTACAGCTCGGTTCTTTTCTCGCCCCATCTGCCGAGTTTTGCGCGGTCCTTCGGGGGTCGAGATAGCAGCCGGCTGAGCCAGCGCATTTTATTTCCTTTTTGTGTGAGAACTGTGACGCTGTGTGAGCCTTACGCCCTTGCCGACCCTGTCACGCAGGAAGTAGAGCTTTGCCCTTCTTGCCTTGCCGCTCCTGATGGGCACAATATCCAGCACGTTTGGCGAGTGGAGGGGGAAAATCCTCTCGACGCCTTCATCGCCGACCATGCGCCTGACGGTGAAGTTTTCGTTAATGCTGCTGCCCTTTCGCGCGATCACCGTTCCGGTGAAAATCTGGGTACGAACTTTTTCGCCTTCCTTGATCCTGCAATGCACGTCTACCGTGTCGCCGATCTCAAAATGCGGCACTTTTTCCTTGAGGCTTTTGGCTTCAACGGATTGGAGTAATTCTGTTTTCACTTTTTTATCTCCCGCTAATTATTTTAAGGTTATATATTTTATTCACTTATGTTTTGATCTTTTTCGAGCAGGTCCGGACGGTTGTTTTTAGTTCGTTCGATGGCCTGCTGTTTTCGCCACTCGGCAATTTTTCCGTGGTCGCCGCTTAGAAGTATATCGGGCACTTTCATTGCTCGAAATTCTTCTGGCCTTGTGTATTGCGGATACTCAAGAAGGCCGTCGGTGAACGAGTCGTCCTTCGAGGAGTCCCGGTCCCCGAGGGCGCCTTCGAGGAGCCTTGTCACCGCGTCGATCAGGACCATTGCGGGCAGCTCACCGCCGCTGAGGACGTAATCGCCTATCGATAGCTGGGTTGCGTTTAGCCCGGTTCTTATTCGCTCGTCGAAGCCTTCGTACCTGCCTGCGATGAGGATTAGCCTTGGCATTTCGCTTAGCTGTTTTACAAGCTTTTGGTCAAGCTTACGGCCCTGCGGGGTCAGCAGTATCGTTTCGGGCTTTGCCTGGTGCTGTGCGGCAGCGTGCTCGAAACAGTCGAACATCGGCGGGCACATCATCACCATGCCGGGTCCTCCGCCGTAAGGCTTGTCGTCGACCTTTTTATAGGCGTCCGGGGCGAAATCTCTTATATTCCAAAGAACAATATCTACAAGGCCGCTTTGGCGTGCCCTTTTTATTATCGAATAGTTCAGCGGAGATTCGAACATCTCCGGGAACAGTGTCAGGACATCGATTCTCATTTAAGATCGAGTCCGAATCAGCCCTCGGCCTTTTCTTCCGAGCCGGCGTCGGGGGTCTGTGCGGCTTCGGCAGCTTGTTCAGCTTCTGCGGCGGCTTTTGCTTCTTCCTCGGCCTTTTTCCTGGCCTCTTCTTCGGCTTTGGCTTTTGCTTCGGCTTCAGCTTTTGCCTTTGCGGCGGCTTCTTCGGCTGCTTTGGCAGCTTCTTCAGCGCGTTTTGCGGCGAGTTCGCGGTCTGCCTTGGTGAAGAGGCGGCCTTTCTTTTTGGCGATCTGCCTTGCCTTGTCGCGCTTTCTTTTGCGCTCTTCTATGTGTTTGCAGGTCATACCGTTGCGAATGAGAATATCGCCTACGGTTTCGCTCGGGATCGCGCCCTGGTCGAGCCAGTACTGGATCCGCTCGGTGTTGAGCAAAATCTGCTTGTCCTTGTCCTTTTCGATGGGGTCATAGTGGCCGACCTTTTCGATGATCCTGCCGTCTCGCGGAGCTCTTCCATCGATGACATTGATCCTGAAAAACGGCCTGTGACGACGCCCTATACGCATCATCCTGATCTTTACCGCCATAAATTTTCCTTTCAAAGCTCTGTTTATATAAAAATTTTCGGGCAGTGCGCAAGCAGTCCCGAAACACGTTGGCATTTTCCATAAGTGCGGCAAATGTAATAACTTACCCGTCACGGCCGC
Source organism: uncultured Pirellulales bacterium (assembly GCA_964628195.1). Classification (GTDB taxonomy): domain Bacteria; phylum Planctomycetota; class Phycisphaerae; order Sedimentisphaerales; family Anaerohalosphaeraceae; genus CAZVPF01. Next base: position 24,552 of record CAZVPF010000009.1, read on the forward strand.
ACAGCCGATACACCTTCCCCGATCCGTGGGAAACCCGTACTATATCAAAGCGAAATATATTATGCAAGTATTAATAAAAAAAACTACAAATTGAGGTAAATGAGGGCCATATTGAGCATGTTTTGACACATCCTGCATGTCGTCGTCCTAAAGAGCAGGTCTGTAAGGGTTCGGATGTATGAAACCCCGTTTATTTATGGAATTATAAGGGAAATTGATTATGGAATGTATTATTCTTGACCTTGCAGGGGTGAATTTTGTAATATTGCAGATGTCCTTAGGAGAAATTATTTTTAACCGTGTATTGGGGAAATGTCAGTTTATATAAAGATTTGTGGAGGGCTTGAGTCATGAAATATTCAGTTTTGGTTGTAACATTTTTTCTTGGGATTAATCTTTGCTTCGCTGGCGAGATTGTCTGCTGGGGTTATGAAGGTGAGAACGGGGAAATCGCGGACTGTCCGGTGGGTGATGATTTTGTGCAAATTTCAGCAGGCGGTTGGCAAGCTGCAGCATTACGTGAAAATGGCAGTATCGAAGTTTGGGGACAAGAATGGTCCCATGGAAGCAACCCGGGCAATACAGAGGTATTTAATGTACCCGAAGGTAATTTTGTGCAAATAGCGTCGGGTTTCTCACACTGTTTAGCTTTAAATGAAGATGGTTCACTTACTGCCTGGGGAAACAATCTTCAAGGGCAATGTGATGCTCCACAAGGAAATGACTTTATTGCAGTGGGATGTGGTGCAAGCCATTCTATGGCATTGAAATCAGATGGAACGGTGCTGGCTTGGGGATATAACTATTACGGACAGTGCGATGTGCCGGAAGGCTATATATTTAGGGACATAGGAACTGGTTTTAATTCTCAACATAGTTTGGCAGTTAATAATCTAGGCCAATTAATAGGATGGGGGGCAAATAATTTCGGGGAACTGGATTTTACGGATGTCTATAATATCCAAGCATTCGTGTCTGGACAAGGTTTAACGGGAGTGGTTTATCTTGATGGGAGTTTAGAAGGCTGGGGAGCGGATTACTTTCAACAGCTTGATTTTCCGAATGTAGAAAATATAATTGATGTTTCATTTGGCATGGACCATTCAATTGGACTTGATGAAAATGGTCAAGCATATGTATGGGGAACAGAACAGCAGAATAACGGCATATTTGATATCCCACAAGGTTATGATTTTGTCTCGGTATCTGCTGGTGGATTTTTTAATGTTGCCCTGACACCTGAGCCAACTTCTATCCTTTTATTTGTTTTCGGAACTGTAATTTCCCTGCGAAAGAATAAATGACTATTTCATTTTTTAGAAAAAATATATCAGGCAAAAACAGATGACACATTGATGTTTTATTCAGAATTTGGAGGTAGGAAAAAATGAAAAGAACACTTCTATTGTCAATCGCTGTATGTGTATGTATTGCAGGGTCTGTATCAGCCGATACCTTCGGCACGGGTGCCAATCAGTTTACGATTGATTTTGTGCCGATTTCGGGTGATGCGAGCGGTGCCAACGGTACGGACATCAGTCAGTATTCCCCGAGTGATCCAAGGTATAGAGAGTTTACTGACCCCGGCCATGACTACCGTATGGGCACTTATGAGGTTACCAACGACCAGTTTGCGAAGTTTGCTGCCAATAATCCATACTGGACAGGAGCAGACGTTCCAAGCAATGCGGTAAGCTGGTATGAGGCAGCTCAGTTTGTCAACTGGCTCAACACCTCTACCGGTCATCAGGCAGCGTATAAGTTCAGCGGTACGCAGGGTACGAGCGGCTACATACTGGAGGTCTGGCAGTCGGGCGATACCGGCTACGATGCAAGCAATCCCTACCGCAACAGCAATGCCTATTACTTTTTGCCGACCGAAGATGAATGGGTCAAAGCGGCGTACTGGAACGGGACGAATCTGCAAACCTGGGCTACGGTGGGTGATGTTAATCCTACACAGGACGGCTGGAACTTTTATGATCACGGCTATGCCACCGATCCTATCGGACCGTGGGATGTTGGTGACGGCAGTATGGAACTCAACGGCACCTTTGATATGATGGGCAACGTTTGGGAATTGATGGAAAGCCCTTACTTTACCGGAGATTATACATCTGGTTCCGATCGCGGCCTCCGCGGTGGCTCCTACTACTCCTACGGCGTCGCCGAAGGCCTCAGGTCGTCCGACCGGTACTACGGCGGCCCGTTCAGCGAGTTCCGCCACGTAGGGTTTCGTGTCGCCTCCGTCCCTGAACCGTGCAGTTTAGTTTTGCTTGGCTTGGGTGGGTTGGCTCTTCGATACAGAAAAAGTTAGGGGCTTTGGCCTTTATCCTTTTTTTCTATTACCCTTTTCCGGGGTGCAGGGGCGTAGCCCCCGCTCGCTCGAAAAATTGAATTTTACAAATGAATGAATCGGGATAAACAGAACGGATTACAGGGTAATGTGCCCATTGTACTATCCAAGTGGTACGATGTTTGTAAATGGATACTGGCAAAGGTTGACAGCTTTCAGAAAAACCAACTGTTCATATTCGGTACTCGGTTGAGAAGCTTTTTATAAAGCCAAACGGGCTTACAAATTGACCATAAGAAGTGCGAGCAGGAGGTAAATTGCTACGCTTATAGAGTCGTTTGCGGTTGTTACGAGCGGGCCTGAGCTAATTGCGGGGTCTATTCCGACTTTTCTGAACAGGAAAGGCAGGAAAAGTCCGAGTGTTGTGGCGACCATTATTGCGGAGAACATCGACACGGAGAAAGCGCCCACGAGCCTCATTACCTGCGTTGTGCCTATTTTTTGTACGTTCTGCACCTGGACGCCCACCTGGCCGGGCAGGTCCGAGTTAATCATAAAGGCGCACAAAAATCCGCCTATTATGCCGCATCCGAGCGCGACAAGCAGCGCAACACGCACTTCACGCATGAACACCTGCCTGAGCTTAAAAGCGGCGAGGTCGCCTGTTGCCAGTCCGCAGACGACGATGGCGGATGTCTGGAGTCCGGCGTTTCCGCTAATTGCCATAATCATGGGCACGAAGGCGACGACTGTTCCGTACATGGCCGCGAGGTTGAAAGATTTGAACTGTTTCTGGAAGAGCATGAGTACAAGCGCGGTTACGGCGGTTCCGGCAAGGCAGGGCAGCAGCCAGGTCATCCTTACCCTTGCGGCGTGGAGGATTGATATTTTTTCGAGCTCGGCAGCGTCCGTTCCCGCCATAGTGTAGAGGTCTTCGGCGGCTTCTTCTTCGGCGACTTCGATGATCCTGTCGGCGGTTATTCTTCCGACGAGGACGTTATTTTCGGCGAGGACGGGTACTACGATAAGGTCGTTTTTCTTGAATATGTTCCTTACTTCCTCCTGGTCTGTGTCGGTGGTAACGAATATCGAGTCGCTGTCGATAAGCTGTTTAATCTGGGTTTGCTCTTTTGCGGTGAGCAGGAGGCGGATTCTTACATGTCCGAGGTACTGGCCGTTCTGGTTGACGACGAAGACGCTGTAGAAGTCCTCGTCAATCTCGGCGTCGCGTATTTTTTCGACTGCTTCTTTTACGGTGTCGTGTTCGTAGACTTTCAGGACGAGCGGGTCCATGATGCCGCCTGCTGAGTCCTCGGTGTACTTGAGCAGGGTTTTTATCTGGATGGCGTCGGTTGCGTTTATGTTTTCGAGTATTTCGTCGGCTTGTTCCTCGCTGAGCTCGGAGAGGATGTCTGCTGCGTCGTCGGCGGGCAGCTCGACGATGAACTCTGCGATCTGGTCCTGCCGGAACTCGTCGAATATGTCCCTCCTGGTGGCCTCGTCGACCCTGTTAATGACTTCGGCTGCGGTGGGTTTGTCGAGCAGGGTGAATACTGTATGGCGCTGGTGGTCGTTGAGTATTTCGACGACCTCTGCGATGTCCGATTCCCTTTGCTCAGCGAGAAGGGCGGCCAGGCTGGGTCGGTCGTCGGTTTCGATGTACGACTCTATCATCTCGTGGAGCAGCTTTTGCTCCTCGAGGTGGGTTTGCTGGACCTGTTCTTCGGACATAAAATTTCCGTAACTAAAGGCGGTTATCAGGGCTATAATATCCTTATTAGAGCCTTTTTTTGCCGTTTAGCAAGAACCAAATTTTTTTGGCCGGCATTTATCGGCTGGTTTTTTCTTTACCGGCAGGCGGATTGTGGTAAAATCAGAAGTTGTTAATGTTGATAATGACAGGAAAGCGATATGAATAAGATCAGGTTATATTCATTGGTTTTGGCGTTTTTGTGCATTTGCGGGGTTTCGGGGGCTTACCCGGAGCCGGATTCTTTCCAGGAGCCCGGCGAGTGGACGCTGGATGTTGTTTTTGAAAAACCGATGCAGGTAATGGTTCAGCTTCCGGGCGAGGAGGAGGCGAGTCGATACTGGTATATTATTTTGACGCTTACGAACAATACGGGGCAGGATGTTGGTTTTTATCCGAAGTGTGAACTTGTTACCGATACTTTCCAGGTGCTTGACAGCGGGGCGGCTGAGAGTATGACCATTATGCAGCGTCTGAAGATGCGGCACGAGGGGAAGTATCCGTTTTTGCAGGGGATTGATTTTGCCGACAGGACGATACTTCAGGGCGAGGATAACGCGGTGGATGTTGCGGTTATCTGGCCTGACTTTGACGAGCAGGCCAATGACGTGAAGTTTTATATTTCGGGGCTTAGCAACGAGACGGAGGCTATCGAGCACCCGACCGAGGTCGACGAGCTGGGCAACCCGGTCAAGGTTCTTTTGCGCAAGACGCTTGAGCTGCATTACCAGGTCGGCGGGGACCCTGAGTTTCGCTCGGAGCCGCGGCTGAAGTTTTTGGACAGGCGCTGGGTGATGAGGTAATTTTTTCAGATGAGCGTTTGCGCGTGCCGGTGTGAGTGGCATTCGATGTTGACTGCGGCGGGCAGGGAGGCGATGTGGCAGGGGGCGGTTTCGATGTTTACGGCAAGGGCGGTTGTTTTGCCTGCCATTGCCTGGGGGCCCATGCCGGTGGCGTTGATCTTTTCGAGCAGTTTTTTTTCCATTTCCGCGTAAAAGTTATCGGGGTGGTGTTCGCCGATTTTCCTTAGCAGCGCCTTTTTGCTTATGAGGCAGCTTTGTTCAAAGTTTCCGCCCAGGCCCAGGCCCACGACGAAGGGGGGGCATGCGTTGGCGCCGGCGAGGGTGACGACCTCGATTACCCATTCGATTATATCTTCGGGCGGCGCGGTTGGGTTGAACATTTTGAACATGGATTTGTTTTCGCAGCCTCCTCCTTTGGCCATCATTGCTATATGGAGTTTGTCGCCGGGCAGGATTTGGTAATGCACGACGGCGGGTGTGTTGGTGCCGGTGTTTTTCCGCTGGTTGAGGGGCTCTTCAACGATGCTGTTTCTCAGCAGGGCGCGGGTTGTCGCGTCGGCGAGGCCTTCGTTTACGGCATCGGTCAAAGTCGCATCGGGCCTGTCTTTGGGGGGGGTTATGGCGACCTGTGAGCCGATGTCCACGAAAAATACGGCAAGGCCTGTGTCCTGGCAGAGGGGCAGTTTTTTTTGCGAAGCGATTCTGTTGTTTTGTATGAGCGTTTCGAGTATTTGCCTTGCCCCGGGGCTGGTTTCGTTTTCCCTTGCCCGGACAAGGGCTGAGAGGACGTCGGCGGGCAGCTCGGCGGCGGAGCGTGCGCACATATCGCTTACGGTGTCGACGACTTTTTGGAAAGCTATCTGCCTCATTTGTCCTCGATGTTGACCTGGAACATTTTGTATGCAGTATTTTCTACGTCGTCGGAGATCTTCAGCGCGATAACGTGCGGGCCGGGGTGGAGGTCCTCGATGCGGATGGTAACGAATTCCTCGAGGCTGTCGTATATCATGTCCTCGGGAAGGGCGCCCATCCACTTGTCGCCGCTGTTGACGGTGTAGTCTACCGAGCCGATGATTGTCAGTTCGTCTTTGATCTCGAGGCTGATTATCACATCGCTGTCCTGTGTTGAGACATTTGCGCGGGCAACCTTAGGGGCGGTGTTGTCGACAACCACGGGGTCTGATATACGGGAACCTTCGAGATAAGTTGTTGATGTGTTGCTTTTTCGGTCGTCCGCGATGACCTTGATTTCGTACCTGCCGTCGGGTACGGTAAGTGTGTTCCAGATATAATTGTTCTGTTCGAGGTCCTCCTGGAGCATTACCCAGCGGTCAAAACCGAGTTTTTTGAAATTGAGTGTGTAATTAAGTGTGTCGTCGTTTTGGTCTTCTGCGGTAAATTCGATCTTGAATTTTCCGGGTTCCTTGTTTTCCTTGGCGGGTGCGATTGTTATGGAGTTAACCTTCGGCGCGAGGTTGGGGACCATGTTGGCGAGGGCGATCTCCCTTATGAGGGGTGTCCTGTCGGGGTTTTCGGTGACGAGCTTGAGTCGGTACTGGCAGTAACGCCCCATTGGGCATGTAAGCTCGGTGGCGTCGGTCAGTTCGACGGGCTGTGTCCATGGTGAGAAGGTCGGGTCGTTGGGGTCGTCGACATTTCCGCTTCTTGCCGACATGAGCACTTTTGTTCCGGCAGGGATGTTTGCGTCAAGGTGCAGCTTGCCCCATGCCGAGGGCTGGCCTGCGTCGACAAGGCTGGATGTGTAAGTTCCTTTTTCGGCGAAACGGTCGTATATCTTGATAAGGGAGGGCGGGTTGGATGTTCCGACGCAGGCGAAGTTTTCGCCGACCGATAATGCGGTTATCTGCGAGGCGGTCTGGTCCTCGTATATTACCTCGCGTTTTTCGGTTTCCGGGGAGATCCGGAAGAGTCTTGCCTGGTTGCCTGTTCCGAGCAGGAGCCTGTTGTTCTGGAATTTCATATCGAAAAAGACAGCCATTTCGCTGAATACTTTTGTTACAAATCCATGTTCATCTATTTTGTATACCTGGCTTGCAGAATCTGGCAGTGTTCCCCTTGCGGCCTGTGCCGGTCCGCCCTGGCCGGGTCCGGGAGGGGGCGCCTGGGAGTTTGCCGCTTTGAGGTCCATGCCATTTTCCGGGTTTCCTTTGCCGCCTGGCGCCGGTCCGCCGCCTGGTATTGAGGGAGCCTGTTCGGGTCTTCCGCCGGGCGAGCCTGCTGATATGCTTGCCGGTGACTGGGCCTGGTCAACGACCGATGCGCTTGTGGCGGCAGCGTAGAGATTTCCCTGTTGATCGAACGCGAGTGAGGTAATTTCTTCCTGCGGGCTGTCGAAGAGTATGGAGGCTGCACCTTCATCGGGGTTTATTTTGTATACCACACCGCGGCGGTCGCAGCCGGCGTAAAGGAAACCGTCTTTTCCCATGGCGAGGGAAAGGACATTTTTTTCGGTGGTTTTGTATACTTTCTGCAATTTTTTGGCGCCTGCGGCGAGTTTGTATATATTGCCGTTGGGGCCTGTTGCGAGGAATATTTCGCTGTCGTTTATCACTATATCGTATATGTTGGCCCGGCCATCGAATTCGGCGACAGTTGTGACCTGTTCGTCCTGGATCCGCAAAAGGCGGGGGCTGTCGCCGCTAAGGGCCGCTAATACGGTTCCGGATTTTTCGAGCTCCATGGCGAAAACATGTTCGTTGCTAAAAGAGGCGACTTCTGCGGGTTCGTCCCGGGCGTTCATCTCCATTTTCACCGGGTATATCTGTGTCATTTCGGAGCCCTTGACGCGGAATATTTTACCGTTGGGGCTTGTGCCGACGTAGACGGTGTCATCGTTTAGGACTACCAGCGAATTGACGAGCCAGACATCGCCGAAGTTTTCGCGGGCTTCTATTATCTGGGACTTATTGGCAAGCTGAATGCTGCCGTTTGAGTCTATAATTGTATCGTTTGTTTGGCCCTTTATAAGATCGGCTGCGGCGCCGAACCTGTTGATTTTTGAAGTTACGGCCATTATGTTTGAAGTAACGGCGAAAACGGCGGCTGTCAGTAAAATCTTTTTGATCGTAGTCATAAAATTATTCCTGTCTATTTTTCAATTACATTGATATCGATAATTTCCCTGCCGAGTGTGATCAGGCCGCACCGGTTCGAGTCTTCGATCCAGTCGGAAAAGTCAAACGAGAAGGCAAGCCTTTTGTCGTCCTTGAAGAGCATTGTTTTTGTTGCGGGCATATTTTGCAGCCGCGATTTCCAGATGGTGGTTCCGGCCTGTTCGGTTTTCAGAACGGCGTAAAGCCTGTTTCTGTCTATTGAAAGGGTTCGCTGAAGCGCGGTGATGAGTGTTTTGGCGTCCCATGCTATGTACCTGTCGGGCTGGGTATCGAGCAGGAAGCCCTGGTAAGCGGCGGGGCCGAGCACCTGGAGCTGGTATGTTCCGGGCTTGAGGTCGGGGGGGATTGTGATTGACAGGGGCAGTGATTGCTTTTGCCTGCGGTAGCTTTCGAGGGTTACGTCGATGTTAATTGTCTGGCCTGGTTCGACCTGGGTGTCGGAAATGGAAATTCCCCAGATGTCGGCGACGCTGTCTTTGTTGCGGATGTCTATAGAGGCCCGTATGGAATCGATCTGCATTTTCTCGAAGGGGTTGTTCATTATAACGGCGACAAGGGACATTATTTCCATTGCCGGGTCCATGAGTCCCTGCTGTGATGAATAATTTTCAAAGACTATTTCACGGCTGTCGGCAAGGCGGAGATTGGCGGAGTATTTTATGGTATGTTCGTCGGGGAGCATTCCTTTCATAAGCGCCGCTCCCATCAAGGCGGAGCGGAGGACGAGCGGTGTGTAATAGTTGTCGACCGCAAGTTTGCAATCGTAAAGCCTCGGGACGGGGTCGTTGTAACTTGTAACGTTGATCGCCAGGGGGATCAGCGGGGGCTTTTTGCCCATTATGCCCATCACCCCTACAGCCTGGTCGCTTGTAATGGTCCCGTCAATTTCTCCGGGCGAGCCGACCTTGAAAGAGGCTATCATATTGGCTACGACGGTGTGGACGTATCCGGGGGCCATAGGCAGTGTTACCGGGCCGATTCCGGAGAATGAATGGCCGAAGCCGAAGACCTTGTCGCCCTGTTTTTCTGTGACGGTTCCAAGCACCGACAGCGATATGTCGCCGGAGCACATCGGTATTGTCAGCACGCCGCCTCGCTGGTAGTTTCCGGTTAAGTTTTTCTGCATCTGGACGTAAGTGCCTCCGCCAAGGGGGACTGGGTTGAATCCGAGCTTTTGCAGGAGGGGCTGGACCTGTTTGCAGGCATGGCCGGGCAGGTTGACGGACATCGGCAGGGTCATGCCGTCGGATGAGGCGAATCTTTTTTCAACGGCATCGTTGAAACGGCGTTCGATGCTGGTGAGGTTGAGGGGTTTGGAGAAGTCGAACGATATATTTTCCCGTTCGGCGGGTCCAGCGGGGCTTTGGGCGATTTCCATCATCTCGCCTATCGGTGTTACGATATACAGGGGGTCCTGGGTAAAGGACCATCCGCGTGCAAGGGCGCCTGCGAGTTTGCCGTCGATGAAAACCGGTGAGCCGGAGCAGCCCTGGACATTGTCTACGTGCTGAAAGAGAGGGTCGTCGCTGTTTACAACGATTCCGTCCATCCCGGGGCGGAAATTTTTTATTACGCTGATGACATACATCGGGAACTTTTGAACTTTTTCGCCCTCCATTACTGTAAGGCAGTACGCGTCCATGCCGGGGGTGATTTGGTCTACGGATATGTGGTCCGAGGCAGAGAAGGCCGGATATGAATAAAAAACGGCCAAACTGATTAAAAAAGGCAGAATTGCATTTTTAAGGGTATTGGGCATCAAATTTTCCTTATTTGAGTATGACAAACAGTTTACGGAATATATACGAAACAAAATCTTAGTGTTCATAATGAACTATTGCAAGTTAAAAGCAAAGTTTCTATAATGTCGGTTTAGTTTCCTAAAATGTAAATATTAAAGGTCCAAAATTTAATGAGGTTTTCATAATGGATGCAGAACACAGACATGAACTGAAAGAGAACGATCTTATAAAATGGCTGAAAGGTTACCCGGAAGCACTGAAGAAGGACCTTTGGACGCAGATCGGGACGGCGATAATCGTACTTGTGATTCTTTACTGGATCGGCAAGCCGATATACAGCAACTTTTTCCTGAAAAGCAGGATCGCCCAGCGTATGGAAACGACGGGTCTTTACTCTTCGATACAGGGTCAGAAGATGCAGGCGATGCAGGCTGCGGCGCAGAATGTTGCGGCTTCCGATTCTCTTCTTTCGCTTGCCAACAAGCTGGAGATATCGGCGAACAAGGCATCTTCGGGCAAAGTTTCGGCGCTTGCATATATCAAGCGGGGCGACCTTTTGCGTGCGGACCTTCACTACAAGGCCGAGCCTGTCGAGGAGGCCGTGATGCTCGAGCAGATAGAAAAGGCAAGACAGGCTTATCAAAACGGGCTTGACAGGGCAGGTGATAATTATCTTCTAAAGGCCGGTGCAACTTTCGGGCTGGCGATTTGCGCGGAGGAATCGGGACAGTTTGAAAAGGCCGGTGAGCTTTACTCGCAACTGAGCGGCTCGGATGAATTTGCCGGCACCACTTATGCCGCGGAGGCCAGAAACCGTCTTGAAACTATGGCGGACTATAAGCAGGATTATAAACTTGCCAAGTACACTCCGCCTGCGGCAGGGGAGGATATTGAGGGTCTTATTCAAACGCCGGGTTCGCCTGAGATCAAGCTGCCTTCGTCGCTGGAAGAAGGGGCACAGGTTGAGACTTTCGACAATAACGCAGAGACGGGCGCACAGGGTGAGCAGGGTGAGCAGGGGCAATAGCGTCTTATCGTAATTGAATGGTCGAAGAATTTGAAAATAGTGAGTTTGAGCTTGTCGGGCAAGGAGACGAGCAGGCAGAGGACGGGCAGGAAGACAACGGCCCGCTTGACGAGGACGGGCTTGAAGCGACGGACGAAGGGGACGAGCTTGCCGGCAGCGAGCTGAAGTTTCGTGTGGGGGCTAATCTGCGTTTTCGCAGGCTCGATAAGTATTTGCAGGGCAGGTTCAACCAGTTCAGCAGAACACGTCTGCAGAAGCTGATAAAGGAACAGGGGGTCAATGTTAACGGGCGGGCTGCGAAGGCATCGGTGAAGCTTAACCCGGGGGACGAAATCGATTTGATACTTCCGCCCAAGGAGATTCGCGAGATACTTCCGCAGGACATTCCGCTCGATGTGATTTACGAAGACGAGGACATAATCGTAATTAACAAGCAGGCCGATATTATAGTTCACCCGGCGCGGGGTCACAAGACGGGGACGCTTGTAAACGCGCTTGTTTATCACGTTGAGAAGCTTTCGGGCGGCGCCGGTGAGAACCGGCCGGGGATAGTGCACAGGCTCGACAGGAACACGACGGGTGTTATGGTGGTCGCCAAGAACGACACTGCGCAGTGGAAGATCGCGAGGCAGTTTCAGAACCGGACGGTTAAGAAGTATTACCTTGCTGTTGTGCACGGCAGCCCGGAGCTTGACGGTGACTGCATTGACCAGCCGCTGGGTGTTCATCCCCGCGCGAGGGAAAAGTTCGCTATCCGGCCTGACATCGGCAAGCAGGCAGTGACTTTTTATGAAGTGCTGGAACGGTTCAGGGGGTATTCGCTGGTGAAGCTGGACCTGAAGACGGGCAGGACGCACCAGATACGGGTGCATTTGAGTTATATCGGGCACCCGATAGTAGCCGACGACATGTACGGGGGCAAGGTTGTTTACCCGTGGCAGGTACGTGACGAACAGCCGCAAGTTAACGAGCCGATAATGGCAAGGGTTGCGCTGCACGCGTGGACGCTGGAGCTGAATCACCCCATGAGCGGTGAGCGAATGACATTCAAGGCGGAGCTTCCGGGGGATATCGGGGAGTTTTTAGATGCGCTCAGGAAATACAGAAAGCCCGGGTAATTAATCGCGGCTTCAAAAGTATGTTTGAAAGGGCCGGCAGGGCTGCCGGGGAAACGTGAGAAACGGGTGAGTTTTTGGAAATATTTTCTAAATAAGCAGGTCAGCTTCTATAAGGTAAGTGTTTGCAGAGGGTTACAGAGGGTAATTTTTTAAATTTTTTTCTTGAAAAGCCGGGGTTGTTAGGTATAATTGCCTATAGTAGCAAGGAAAAATTACCTAATTAAATGCTTTTGATCTTTGACAGCGAAAGTTTGCAGGGGTAGAAAAAAGCGGCAACTTTGAACAACAGTCATGTAATTTTCGTATTTCTTGTTTGAGTCTTCATAATAATGCTGTCGGTTTATGTTTACGACGGCCAGCGGGAGTGAGACAATGAAGACACAAACGATTACGTCTGGAAGCTATGAGCTTAAGAAGGAGTCCTCTTACCATCGCAGAGCCCGCATGGAGGAAAAGGCGATAAAATCAGCGGTAAGAGAAGCTTTGGAGATTGTTAACAATCTCAGGGCCGGCAGGAGCAAGATACAAAAAACCTAAACCAATGCCAAACACTTTTCATCACCCTCCTCCGAAGCCAGGTTCTCAAGGGGACCTGGCTTTTTTTTCGTTTACGTGAAGAGCAGGATTTTCAGTCCGATGATTATGAGGACTATACCGCCTGTCATTTCGAGGCCGGTCTCGAAGAAGTGGCCCATTTTTTTGCCGATGAAGAAGCCTGCGTAGCTAAGTGCGAATGTGATAATGCCTATTACGGCGACTGCGCGGAATACGGAGCCGGTGAGCACGAGTGAAAATGTTGTTCCGACTGCGAGGGCATCGATGCTGGTTGCTATTGCGAGGACGAATACGGTGAAGACGCTTAGTGTGTCTGTTCTGGCTTCTTCCTGCTTTATCCTGAATGATTCGTAGATCATTTTGCCGCCGATTACGGCAAGGAGGGTGAAGGAGATTAAGTTGGCGTATTCGTCAACGAAATCACGAACAGCGAGGCCGGCGGCCCAGCCGACCAGGGGCATAAGGGCCTGGAAACCGCCGAATGCGGATGCTATGCCGAAAGCATGGCCGTGGCCCTGTTTTTTGTATGTTGCGCCGGTTGCCACGGAGACGGCGAAGGCGTCCATAGCGAGGGCGAGGCCGAGAAATATGACAGTAATAATATTCATTTTATTTCAGTATATGCTGAAAACAGGGGCTTTCGAAATTTTTTTATGGAAATTTTCAGGTTAAACCAGCAAAAAACTTTATTATCACAAGAATATCGCGGTATTGGAAAGATCATACACATAATTAGGTAGTAATGCCTATTGATTGGGGTGTGTGTAAATGATATTATGATCAATATTAAGCAAGGATAGCTGTTAGTCTTCCTTTTAGTGCTTTATCGGCAAGTCGCCTGGGGGCTTTTTGCAGAAACGGATTTTTTTCGTAAGTAGAAATTGAAACTGGATATTTCAGGAGTGAGAAGATGAATATTTTTAAAAATGCGCTGTTATGCGCAGCGGCAATGCTTTTTATCGGGGCCGGGACGAGTGAGGCAGTGTTTACCGGCAGCCTTAATTCGCCTTCATCGAACGGTTTGGTTACAGGCGGTGTGTCCTGGGCGACCGGAGAAGAGGGTTTTATGGTAAAGTGGACTGTTTCGCAGAATCCGGATTATTCGTGGCATTACAAGTATGAGTTTTTTGACGAGGATGGAGAAGATCTTTCGATGCTTGTAAGTCACTTTATTATAACGGTTTCTGAGGGTATCGGGTACGATGAAATATATAACCTGAGCAACGATGTTGCCGAACTTTCTATCAGCACGTTCGGTCCGTCTCCGAGCAACCCGAATTTTCCTGTTGGTCAGACTATGTATGGGGCTAAATTCGATCTTGGCAATGCACAGCTTTTAGCGGAATTTGACAGCACGAGAGTACCGATGTGGGGCGATTTTTACGCCAAAGACGGGGGCAACCCTAAAAACTATGCTTATAATGTGGATTTCGGGGTTGATGCTGTGAATTATGCAGATTTTACGTCTGCACCGGTTGACGCAGGGGGCAATGTTCTTGCTAAGGTATTAGTGCCGGATACTGAGACCCAGGTACCGGAACCGGCGACGCTGCTGATATTATCACTCGGCGGTGTTCTGCTAAGTAGAAAAACATCTTAACGGTGGTCCCATAAAGTACGCTGCTGGCGTGCTTTAAGGCGGGAACCGAAAAAATTTGGAAAAAATTGAAAATTTGTTCGGTTTTTGTTCGGGTAAACCGTGTAAGATTACCGATAAACTTTAACAGCCGATCGGCGAAGATGCCTGTCGGCTGTTAAGGGTTTAAATCAGAGCCAAGGAAGGTGGTATCAAAATGGATTTTAAGAGATTCACAAGATTGGGCGGGGCAGAGCGGGCACCTTTGTGCATGTTCGGGCCCGGGGGAGATTATGTTAACGAGTGGCCGGGCGGGAACCCGATCGAGGCATCGTCTGCTGGTCATGGGGAGAGCAACGGGCTGGGCAAGGTGCTCGACGCGATAGCGGACATGCTTAACGCCGACGAGCGGGGTCAGTTTGCACGGGATGTCGGCAGGATGGCGAGGTCGGCGGGGTTAAGTTTCACATCATTTATTAAGGAAACCGGAGAAAATGAGCAAACCCACAGCTTCGAGAAGAAAGCGGAGAGTAAGCGATGTGATCTTGACGCCGAAGCAGCAGCAGGTGCTGGCGGCGGTTCGGGATTTTCGGATGAGCCGAAATTATTCGGCGACGATAGCGGAGCTTGCCGACGCACTAAACGTAGGTCGAAGCACAATATTCGAGCATATAACGTCGCTGGAGGAAAAGGGGTTAATTACAAAGTCGCCCGGCAGGGCACGCTCTTTGAGGCTTACGGTCAAAGCCAGTCGGCTGCTTGATAAGTCACCGGCGGGGCGGGGCGGTGAGATTTGTTCAGTCCCTGGTCGAAGCGATAGGCGGAGGGAAGGGTCAGGCGGCTTGAAGGGCCGTGATTATCGCGGCGGTACGGAGGCGGGGCCTTTTGCCGGCGGGGGGATACCGCTTGTCGGGAGGGTTGCTGCGGGCCGGCCTATAGAGGCTATCGAGGAGAGGCAGGAATTTTCACTGACTGAGCTTTTCGGGAGCATGGGTGATGTTTTTGCGCTTGAGGTTGCGGGTCAGAGCATGATCGACGATGGGATTGACAGCGGGGATTATGTAATTTGCAAGAAGACATCGGCTGCGGAGAGGGGCAGGATGGTGGTGGCGATTGTTGATGATGAGACGGCGACGTTGAAGAGGTATTACCCTGAGAGCGGTGCGGTGCGGTTAGAGCCGGCGAACGAGGAGTTTGAGCCGATCTATTCGAGGAACTGCAGGATAGAGGCGGTTGTTATAGGGCACGTCAGGAGGGTTGTTTAGGGTTTTGGGCAGGCCTGGGCCGGAGCTTTTTCAATATGGGTATTACATAGAACTGTCATCTGTTGGGCGTCTCACGACCATAAAAATAAAGGGAACCTCTAAAAATTCATTTTAACGGTCATGTGAATTTTTTTGATTCTGAACTGCGTCAGGAAAAAGCCGCGTTAGCTTCAACTAAGGCTGATTTTCCTTTCTTGTCAGAACACAAAAATCTTCTACCTGCCGCACAAAAGCAATTATTAGAGCTACCCTAAAATATTTTCCCGGTCATACAGGTTTACGTTTGCTTAGCAATACAATATCTTTTAAGGCCTGGACATTTTTGGCAGACATCCAATTACTTTCAAAATCCGGCTCCTGGACTATATGAGCAATCGCTGAAAGCACACGTAAATAAAAGTTTCTTAAATCCTTAGTTCCTGCCAAAACAAAAACAGTGGTAATCTTAGAAGATTTTTGCGAAAACTCGACTCCCTCTTTACATCTTACCAATATCATCTCAAACGTATTTTCCCCTTCAATGACAATATGCGGTACTGCCAGATGCTCACTTAAAACCGTGGTGCTTTCTGCTTCTCTTTCGGTTAAAAGCTGTTTGAGCTTTTCTTTATCAATTGCCAGCTTTTGAGAGAGTTTGTCAGATACTTTTTCAAACAAGACATCAAGCTTTATTTTACCTTTAATGTCAATCCCATCTGCCTTTTCTACAAGTTCATCAAACTTGTCTATAATAATCTCGTCACGGTCTCGTATTATCTCTTTAAGCTCTGTTTCAAGTGTACCGGAAACAAGCTCTTTGGCAGTTATTTTTTCAAGCAGATGCAATAATGCATAATCTTTTTGAACTCGCTTTTTTGCATACAGCCAATATGCCAGGAAACCTATGATTATTATCACAGCAATGATTAAAAATGCGTGTTCGCCCATCTCAAGGAGAATAAATGAAAATCCGACAATGGTTGTCAGCTGCAGCCAGGGATAAAATGGGGATTTGAAAACCGGCTTATAATTTTGTACGCCGCTTTCACGGATTATTATTATTGAAATGCCGGCAAAGATATATCCTAAAACAAATACTGTAGAAGCGGCCTCTACGAGGATAGTTAAGTCAATAAAAACAGCTATTAAAATTGTGGTGCCTGTAACGATGATGGAAATATGGGGGGTTTGAAATTTATTATTGATTTTTGCCAGAGCAGGCGGCAGGAGTTCATCCCTGCTGACAGCCAGAAGATAACGACTAGCCGTCATGATGCCGGCATTTGCAGTTGTTATAAATGCAAGAGCGGCGGCGATACTAACCAAAATATATCCTGGTTTTCCCATAAATATTTCGGCAGCATCCGAAATCGGAGTAAGTGAATTATCAAGTTTTTCAGATTCCATTACACCGCTGGTAACAAAAATAATCAAAGTGTAAAGTATCACTATTACTATAATAGATAAAATCATCCCCCGAGGGATTGTTCTGCCGGGGTCTTTAATTTCACCGGCGATGCTGGCAACCTGTATAAGCCCACCATAGGAGACAAACACAAAACCAGTGGTGGATATTACAGACTTAAAACCATAAGGAACAAAAGGGTCTAACTTAATAAAGTCAATCTGAGAAATACCCTTGAATATAAAAGCTGCCATCAAGCATAATAAAGCCAAAACAAGGACTACTTGAAAATCAGCAGCCTCTTTTGTTCCTTTGAGATTTATTAATACAAAGATAATACATAATACAGCAGCTATTACATGCCAGCTGATCGGCAAAAACAGAGCAGCGAGAACCGCCATACCGATAATAGCAAATGCGCTTTTCAACGACAAGCTGAACCAGCTTAAAAGACCGACCACCGTGCCCATTGCTGGTCCCAGTCCTCTTGAAATATAGAAATAATCACCGCCTGCCCGAGGCATTGCAGTGGTAAGTTCCGCAATGCTAAGTAAACCTGCAGTTGCTAATAATCCCGCTAAAAAGTAAGAGAAGATGACTGCGGGCCCAGCTTTAGCATGGGCAAGGCCAGGGAGAACAAAAAGGCCGGAGCTGATCATCGCTCCAGATGCAATACAAAAAACATTTAGCAACCCAAGGTTTTTGGTCATTTTCATAAACTTGTCCTTAACACTTCAAAGACAATTATTTCTTCTTTTTTATCATAACATTTCTCTCGTGACAAGTAGTTCCTGTGGGGGGGCATGGGGGAAGGGTTTGGATTCTTGTTAGAACTCCACTGAAATGTTTTATCCATCCCAGTCGCCAAGGAATTCATCTGCAACACCTATACCATATCCCATCCCTTTTCTCTCGATACCAAATACAGTCCTGGAATCTGCATTTCCATCATGAAGGCGCAGTTCCGGGCCAACATATTTTGGGTAGCGCCTTCTGAAATAATCACCATTAAGGTCTAATGCTTTTTGTGCTTTGGCTCAGAATCCCTCAGAAGCGCCACACCACGCCGGAACTCTGTCAGGAATTTCATGATTAAAAACAGCCATCACTCTTTCTCTTGAATTCATATGTTATTCTTAATATTCGATTACATTAATTATTTGTTAGTGGAATCCGCAACCAGTTAAGCCCGATTAAAGATAAATCCATCAGGTTTACAATGCAGTCGCCATTTATTTCGCCCGTCGGCCGGGGATGTTCTGTTTCGCCGCATACCGGCAGCAGTGAATATTCATAGACAGCCTGCAACTGCAAGATATCTAACGCCCCTGTGGAATCTGACTTACTGCCGAACAAACGAAACTCATCGAAAAAACCAGAAAAACTGTAAGCGCCAGAAGCGAGAAGATTAGCAACGGTGAATTCATCGTCTTGGGTTACAAGCGTGCCTGCGGATAAGTTGTGACTTTTCAGAAAAACCACCCCGTCCTGAGGAGTTTGGGTTCCTTTGTACCACAGCACCTGATCGCTTGCTTTTGTGCTGTCATAAGTAACGGCGTAAAAAACCCACTGGTCGGCCTCGCAGAAAACCACATCATCATCAGTGGGGGTCCATTGATTGTTCACGCCAAGCACGAGGTGACAGTCGCTGTCATAACTTCGCAGCATTACCTGACCAAGTCGACCGCACAAACCCGTGTTTACCGTAAGCGTATTGTATGGGTCTACTGTATTGAACCATCCACAAATGGTGAAAGACTTAAGACCGTTAAGGGCCGCCTCAACAGCGGTTTCTTCGTCGCCTGCGAAGCCAAAATTCACACAGCCTGCGTTTTGCCCCATTACCGCAGCGGAAAGGTCCAAACAGGCTTGTCTAAGCCCAATTCCAAATTGAGGTTGAATTCCATTAATTAAAGACACTTCAGCACTGTCAGGCTGGGCCGAACCGTAATTGTTCCAGTTATTCTCGAAAGGCATATATATCAATGCCCCAAAAGGATCTTCAAAAGCAGGCCCTGGAAAGATTCCTTCCTGGTCACTTGTGAAGATTTCCTCAAGCTGACTTTGTGATAATACTCCACTCGAATCGGTTTTGCTGCCATATAGTCTTACCTCATCTATCTGGCCTGTAATCTTTTCTCCAAATTCGATATGAAAATTGCTACTGTCAAGAACACCCGCATCATGATCGCGGATAACTTTTTCCATGCTCGTACCACCAATTATCTTTTTATAAAAAATTTCATTTTGACTGGTCAAAGTGCCGTCATAAGTAACCGCGACAAACTGCCATTTATCCAAAAGTCCCCAATATGCATAAGGTGAAAGCGATCCTTCATACATGTTTACAGTTTGCCTTGGTCTTCCCCACTGGTCCTGATACAATCTCAGTATGTAGTTATATGGATCAGAATGCTTTCGGGTCCATAAATAGGACCTTGTTCCAGGTAGTTCTTCAAACCTTACCCACATGCAAATAGTGAATGATTTGAGACCGTCCAGAGCCTGCTGAACAGTATTGCCTTCCCGACCGAGTTTTACGCCGACTTGATCTACGGCCGTAAGGTCGAGGGCTTTTTTATTCATGGCGAAACTGTTTGTAAATTCGGGCCAGGGCAGGTATGCAACTTCCCCAGCGGAGCCTTTATTCTGTAAATTTTCTTCAAAGTCAAGATGAATTAACGGCTCGGGCAGCGACGCCAATACAGGGCTTAAACCAATGCTTGTTGCAATAAAGCATACTAAAACTTTTTTTATCATTTCATTCAAAATATAACCTCATTAAGGACGGTTATCTGTTAACCAGTTCTGGCCTAAAATATTTATGTCTCCTAAATCGACAATGCAATCATTGTTTACATCACCCTCGGGGGAAGTTATCCAGTATGAGCCGCAAACATCGGCAAGAGATAAAACCCGCCACTCATGAACCCCACCGGAGTAACCGTCCCGCAGTTTGGCAGTTACTCGTAGTTTTGACGTTTCGACAGGCTCAAAGAATACCACGTCAAACTGATTCAGTGAGGACCAGTATCCGGATGGATTATTCACATCCTCCCACGCAGAACCGTTGAAATACTGAACCTTCCATGACTGAGGTCTGCGGAACCTGTCATAGTCGAGACCGAAGCCATAGACAGGCTCGGTATCGTCTAACCAGTATATTTCCGCGCCTGCGACGGTATGTTGCCCGTCAAAATCATACTGAACCCACTCCTCGGTGCCTGTATGTCCTTCCCATGAAAGAACGGGCAGGGATTCGTCGAACGACCACACGGGAGGTTTAAGGTCATTTACGGCAGAAGTGGTGAAATCAGGATGAAGGCAATATGATGAGTTTGAAGCTGCGTAAGAGGTGCTCACGGAACTGCTGGAGGCGATATTGTCAATTATAATATCCTTTTCGAGAAACGCGTTTTCTGTACCCTCGGGTGTAATCACAATAAGCCCCACCGGATAACGCCCAACGACTTCACGCTTATTATTTGGTGTAACGGTTATTACAGCCGAGTGACTCTGGCCTGGGGCAAGAGTGCCGGTCCAGTCGTAGGTTTTAATCTGTTCGTATAGCGCCCCGAGATTCTCCATGAAACCGACGGGCCAGAATTTTATTTCAACCGGATCGGGTGACGTGTTCCTTGCGGTAAGCGTTACCTGCATCGATTCGCCTTTGGCGATCGGCAGGTCTGTTGTGAAAGCAATTTCAACATCGACCGGGCTGTTATCCCCAAGAGAGCCGCTAACTTCGGCCATCGCATACAAAGCAGGCTGGGGGATAATCCTTTCGTGGCAGCCGAATGGTTCGTAAACATAAGAATCCGGGTGGGACCTTACCCATCCGTACCACCTGTCCCCCATGACACAGGCGTAATAATAAGAGGCGGGAGTGATTTCCTCCAGTTCTGGCCATGTTTCCCTTATCCTGTCCGCCTTTATCTGCTCGTTTCTCTGGCCTCCGGGTCCGGGCCAGCCCCATCCGGCACCGTAACCCATTTGTGCGTTGTAAACCGGTTTTTTCAGCCCGGCTGATATCAGCCCGTACTGGTACTGCCTCATGCGGTAAACGGTCCAGTAGGCATTGCCCGCTCTTCCGGGGAAAGGGTGACAGGTAACGCCGTCCATGTAATTGCCATAACCTTTCCGCAGTAAAAATGGAAGCCATACTCCCACCCTTGGGCAGAGAACCGTACAGGTTGGGTCGGCAGCTTTTGCGGTGGTGTAAAAGTTTTGTAGATAGACCTCAAATTCCTCCATCCACATTGTATTGTCAACTTCGCAGAACGCTCGCCAGGTATCTATGCGGTCCTTGAAGTGGGTTACAAGGTCCGTCACAAACTGACGGTAATCGGTAATTGTGAATTCCCAGTCCGGCAGCCCGGCAACCGAACAAATTCCGGCCTGGAAACCATAGGACTCTATATCATTGAGCATATTTTCGAGCTGCTCGAATTCGTAAACATCCTCTGTGCGTTCAAAGACGGGAGCTTCGCCCGGTTCCCAGCCCTCGGTTCCGTGAGAAGGGTTGGGATTTGCACCGCCTCCCCAATAAACGTTCAGCTCCATTTTCCTTATACCGACGAGATAATTATACTTGTGAACATTATCCCTTATGATCTTCGCCTGGTTGCCGGGATTATCGTATTGTTTCGGGAATACCCATGGCAATGCGCCATATTCCATGGGCCCGGTTTGCCTCCATGCTTCTTCGACCGCCGGGCTCATCTGATATTTATTAATGCTAATATCACCAAGGTAGGTATCACCTTCAAACTGGTTCAGTTCTATGATGAATTTTGACTGCGTTGCGAGAACACCCCTTTGGTTCGGCCAGCATTTTGGAATGCCTACAACATGAGATTTGCTTTGCAGATTTAGATCATCCTCTATATCGCACAGTGCAATTATATCTATCTGATTGTTACTCCCATCTACAGCATCCATCGATATATTTGCCGATCCGCCAACAAAGTCTCCTTTTACAGAAAAGTCCACCTGCCAGAAATGAGCCTCATCCCTGAATATAAGCGTCGGCAGGGCTATCGAAACAGTAACTTTACCGTCCACGGGCCGGCTTGTTGAGATAAGCAGGCAATTCGTGCTTTCCTCAGTAACTGTGGAGAGATTTATACCCCCGGCGGGATGCTCTTCGAGTACCGTAAATCCGCTGGTTCCGCCTGAGAAGTTGGATTGGTAGATAACCGCACCATGTACACTAAAAGGCATCAACCAAATAAAAAAAAACGTCTTAACAAATTCAACTCCTATTTCTCTTACCAACTACCAGGAATATTTGGCGGATGAAAGTATATCATCTGTAATGTATTTGCCCAAAAGATAATACTTACGATCCGGGTACCACAAAATCCGTTTCCCTTTATACTCCGTAAAGCTGGTATATGTCGCGATTTCCGCGGTCTGCTTGGGCCCGACGATAATACCGTCCGTATCAAACAGTTCAACCGGATCACTGAACCAAATCGGCTGATGCACGTCGGGTTTATAGTGACCCACGGCGATAAAGCCCGGCCTGCGAATATGGTTTAGCAGGTTCAGTTCCCACGAACCGTCTTGAAACTGATCGTACTGGCCAAGAGAACCTTCATTGTTATGATAAACAAGCAAAAATCGCCCGTCCGACATGGGATAAATCGGACACGGCGCAGCCGGCTGCAGCACCTCCGGACCCTGATCAAAATACCTCAACACCTCAGGTTCCTGCCAGGAACATCCATTATCCTCAGACAGGGTGTACCAGATTCTGCCCGAATAGGTTCTCAATGTCGCGAACAATCTCCCGTCGGGCAGCGTTACAACACTTGGTTCCATTCCGTTATAAATGTAAGATTTTGTTTTGTGGGGCACAGTCAGCCCCCTGCCGTTTTCGGGCAGCCAACTGATTTTAATATTGTCCCCTTCCGGGTCGTCATCAATATTATCAAAACGAATGAAATAAGCAAAACTCGAACCGTCCCACCAGCCGTTCATCTTGTAATCAACTTTCTTGCCATGGATTCCATGTGATGCGGGGGCAAGATATCGACCGTCCGGGCATCGCTGCGGGATCTGCCAGACAATCCATCCGGCCGGATTATTTGGGTTCGGATCATCATAAGGGGTTTTGGGAACCTCAATCGGCGATCCGGGTTTCCATGTCTTGCCGTTATCGTCAGAGAATAGGTAATCCATCAAACCGTACACACATCCCGACCTCTTCTTGCTCCAGTGCGGACTGTGAGGCACGAATTCGTCAACGACCGCCCCAAAAGCGCCGTCTGCGTTTTCTTCATGACCGTCATCGAGAACAACTTCCTGACTGTAAAAACAGTAAATGCGACCGCTTTTTGAAAGGATCGGAAAAGCCCAGCTTGCCTGGAGTTTGGGAGAATCCTTTTCTGGACCGGCTATGACCTCAGGCTCGGACCATTGTTCACCGTCTGCGCTTCGGGCGAATACAATATGATTATCACCGTAAGACTCGCAGGAACTTTGCGTCCAAATCGCCAGCAGCTCATCACTTTTGGGGGCGTGAAACACACAGAAATGCTCATTGTCCTGGTCATTTCTATCCCCGTCTTTGGGAAGATAGACGACAACATCCGGGTGGCTTCGTTTCCATTCCGTTTCAGGGTTCCCTGCCTGAATCTTTTCCGTTTTTACGTCTGTAAGTTCCTGTCCCATTATTTTCAAACCTGTAAATCCAATATCATAATTTCAAAAAATACACCACTTCGCAACGATCGAATAACGAAGTGGTGTCAAACGTACTAATTAAAAAAAACGAGATTACTTCTTGCGCCTTGCCAGGCATGCAAACAACCCCATACCCAGCATTGTAAACGTCGCCGGTTCCGGAACTTCTTCAGAACTCATGTCATTCCAGAAGATCCACTTCAATGTATCATTGGCGGAAAGGTCACCGCTGGTGTCGGTCTTGCTGCCGTACACTTTGATGTTGTCAATGATGACATTGCTTCCTAAACCGAAATGAATGGGATAATTGGACGCGTTGACGGCTCCTGCGTCCGCCGTTTGACGAATACCATGCAAAAACGCCGTACCCGCGGAAATATCATTCCTGTAAAAACCAACGTTATTACTGGTCGACGTTCCGTCATAGGTCATCGCGAAAAATGCCCACGTGTTCTCATAACCAAACCATCCGTTATCCGCCGGCGACCCCCATACATCGTTGACAACGCCGCGTTGCCGGCCCCACTGGTCCGTCCTTGCCTGGATGTTGTAATCATACTGGTTGATATTCTCACGACGATTTACCGGCGCGGCATTGACCAACTTGGCGCCTTTAACCCAGAAACTGATCGTAAAAGACTGCAAACCGTTGAGCGCGTCGATTACGCCCCCCTGACCAGCCGCGAGGGAACCGAGTGTAATCGTGTCGGAAATCCCGCTGATGTCCAGTGCTCTCGAAGTAAGGCCGGCTTTCGCTGTGGCCACACCATCGGTGAACACCTTGGGGCTGCCATCGCTAAGATACGCCGTTTCCCCTGCGGTTCCAAAGTTTTCCATGCTGTCACCGGAAAAACTCAGATCTACAATCAGATCAGCAACAGCGAAGTTACAAACCGCCAAAATCATTAAAACAATTGACTTTTTCATTTTTTCTCCTCCAAAAAGGAACAATAAAAAATATTTAACAACAACATACACAAAAATGAATCAAAAGAAATACTCTCTGCCGCCGGCAGGCCAACTGTCGTACCTTCCAACGGCATTTTCATCATCAACACCAATCTTCTCAGGTTTAGACTGGTTCATCGTTCTTCGGTCCAGCGCGATTTCCGTGGGATCATTCCAGCTTACAGATCCATCCACATGAACAACATTTGCCCCCGTGGGAAGCCCGCCCTTCGGATGAGCAATGCTGCTGGCGGGTACGCCGCTCGAATTGCCCGGGAAGTTCCAATCATGCATCGACCTGTAATTCTTATCTCCCGCAAGCAAATAATGACCCGGATCACTCACTCTTTTCGCGGATTCGGGTACACCAATCTTTGGCACTACGTCCGACGCGGGCGTCAAGCCGACCAGTGAAACACTTCCCACATGCCAGTAACCCGCCGGCCATTGACCACCGCCTGCCGACTTGACCAGTTGCCCTTCATGCCCTTCTTCCCAGAGGATATAATCTTTGTTATTGCCCGCATAACCAGGACAGACCCATATCTTGTCATCCATCTGAAAAGACTCCCGGCAATACTCAAAAGGCTCTGCAAGCATAACACCCGGCCTGGCACGGACACCCGGTTCATGATTGGGCTTATCAACATCCGATACCTGCGTATAACGAGGAATCCACGAACCGAATTCCTGGGCATAAAGAGTGTGAATGACCCCGATCTGCCTGAACTGCGCCCCGCAGACCGTGCGCCTGGCAAGCTCTTTTACTTTCGCCAGCGACGGCATCAGTATCGCCATCAGCAAAGCGATAATCGAAATCACAACCAAAAGCTCGATCAGGGTAAACCCGCTTCGCGTCAACATTCTTTTATCAAAAATCCGTTTCACAATCATAATTCCTCAATAAATAAAGATCGATTAGTTTCCAATCAGCCAGTCATAACTCACATTGGCAACGTCCTCAATATCGACCACGCAGTCCGCATTGGTATCGCCCGCCGGGACAGGATAACCCTCAGTTCCGCAAACGAAATTATGATAGACCTTCGACGCAACATACCGAATCTGCTCCAGGCTAAGCGCCCCGCTGCCGTCCGTCTTACTCCCGAACAGATAAACCTCATCGGCAAATCCGTCATAGGCCGGAAACATCAGGATGGGCTCATTTGAATTTTCGAGCACCCCAGCGGATTGCGCTCTGGATGTACGAAATCCTGCCGTCAACACCGGCGTTGCGTAATACCATTTTTCTTCC
The DNA here is from genome assembly GCA_964628195.1 of uncultured Pirellulales bacterium. Classification (GTDB taxonomy): domain Bacteria; phylum Planctomycetota; class Phycisphaerae; order Sedimentisphaerales; family Anaerohalosphaeraceae; genus CAZVPF01. Next base: position 50,095 of record CAZVPF010000009.1, read on the forward strand.
TGCCCGAAATCATCGGCGTTATAGGTAACCGCCCGGAACTGCCAACCGTCAGCAGGTTGGAAATTCCACCATGCTTTGGGGTCCGTAGGACTCCAGTTGTTATTCAACACCGTGCGTACCGCACTGCCCCAGTCATTGTTATTCATGATCCGCAACTTGTATTCATACAGTTGTCCGTCTCGTTTCTGGAAGAAGAACATGGTCGTGCCGTTTTTAATATTGGTCTCATCTACCTTCATCCATCCGCAGATCGTAAAAGATCGCAAACCGTTCAAGGCTTGTTTCATGGGGGCGTTCGGATCATTATTATTGTCATAACGAACCCCGCCGTTCTCTTCAGAAGAATTTTGAGACGTTCGCATCGAAAGGTCCAGGCACTGCCCGCGAATCCCTTCCGCAAATCCGGGGCCTATCACTGAATTCGTCTCTTCGTCATAAGCGCTGAGTACTGTTACTTCACTGCCGCCAGCAGTCCCGATATTATCCCATATCCCATCATAAGGAAGGTAAACCAAAGGCTCGGGTACATTCGCAGGGTCAAAAAGCGGATCCGACGGTGGCGTCGTCGTGATCAACTGTCGAACCTCCTCAATCTGCTGGGCGGTGAGAATCTGGTTAAAAACACGAATCTCATCAAGGGAACCGTCATAAGAATGTCTTCCAATGATATCGTCATCGCCGATGACCAGAGGCTGATCCGAGCCCCCCAAAGATCCGCCGTCCAGAGAACCGTATGTCGCTGAATTCCCCGCCTGAACATAACTCGCCGCGATTTCCGTTCCATAATACCAAGTCACATTTTCCGAAGTCGCGGACCCGTCATACGTTACCGCGAAAAAGGTCCACGTATCTTCAGTAGCGAACCAGTGGAACTGGTCCTCCCAGACATTGTTCACGATCAAACGCAGGCGACCGAAATCATCAAACATTATCCTCAAATAACCCGGACCTGCCGCCCCGCCGTTTCCATGACGTGTCAAAATGGTTGTTGCATTAACAGGGACCGAATCGGATCGAAACCAACCGCAGATCGTAAACTGCTCCAAGCCGCTGTCAAGAACCGCGTCTGTAAACCCGCCATCCGGATAGTAAACAGTACCACCGGCGGAGTAATGACTTGCGGGGTTATAGCGTACACAATTACCCCATACTCCCTCGTCTGAATACGGCGCATGGTTTTGATAAATAATATACTCGGCTTGATCATTTCCGGATCCCGTCTGACTGGCCCAGTTAGAGTTAAACGGCATATAAATAACCGGCTGGGGGATGGCCCCGAAAACAGCGGAACTAAACAAAACCAAAGATATCGCAATAAACAGATTAAAACGTATAGACCTTTTCATCATAATAGTCTCCAATATATTGAATATTACATGCTTTTTTCATTACGGACGAATGTCGGTCATCCAGCCGTTCGCCAGTTTTGCAAAATCGTCTAAGTCGACCTCACAGTCGCCAGTCAGGTCGCCAAGCGGACTTGGATTTAAATAGCTGCCGCAAACTTCAGATATTATGTTGCTTCTAACTTGCTCAATCTGTTCCTTTGTCAAAACCCCTGAAGCATCGGTTTTACTGCCGAATATTTTGAGGGCTTCGAGTTTTCCCGCGAAGGTCGCCGGGTATTCAGACGTCATGTCATAATCCATAATAAACTCGTCTTCCACCTCATCGTAAACCCAGCGTGTCGCCGTATCTGCTGTATTGCCGACCCATGCCAGGTCCGTGACATTGGCGACCGCGCCTTCAAAAAGAACTCCGTAATAGGAGGTATTCTGAATGGTTCGCGGATGGAGCGTACCGCTGAAAATTCCTGAATGGCATACGACGTTCTGAACGTCGAAGGGATTGCTGCCCGGATCGACGGTTCCATCATAAGAGAGAGCAAAGAAAGCCCACTGATCCTGGTCGAACTGACCAAGCCAGTGTACCCCAACCTCTCCGAACGGGTCGGTTTCAATCTGGTTGTTCACGATCAACGAAAGCCTGTTCCATCTATCGGTTGTTATCGCGATCGCATGGTCCCCATTGCTGTCCAAGGCCGAAAACAGTATCGATCCGGCATGATTAGGGTCGCCATACACACCCGCGGGCATTTTTATCGCCATGGTAACCGTAAAGGACATCAGGCCGCTTAAAGCCGATTGAACCGGGGTTTGCGACACAGTGTCGCCATAAACAACGGCCCCTCCGACTTCATCGAACTGACCTGAAGTCTGATCAAAACATTCAGATAATATCCCCGTTCCAAACTGAGGTTCCACTCCGCCATTTTGAACAACGCTGCCGAAATCAGTCCCCGCGCTGCCGGAACTTGTCCAGTTGCCGTTAAAATCAAGAGATATAATCGGCTCGGGCAAATCTGCCATAGAAAGACCGGGAAAAAACATGAGCAAAACGACCATGAATAGCCACAATGAGACGTGTCTTCTTTTCATAATTTACCTCCGAATAAGTATCAATGGACTCCGCTTTATTACCACAATGCCTCTTTCTGAAAATCCAAAAAGCATAACTTGAATTGTATGAAAATGCCGGCAAATAGTCAACTCTAAAGGAGGTCACGATAGGGCCAAACAACACCACTGAAAAGCCATGAAAAACATGACAAGAAAGGTGCTAAATGTGGCACAAACAAGATTTTTCGGGCCTGTAACGATAATGCGGACTCAATTTCTTCGGCATTGTCGGCATTGGCTGATAAATGCTGTTGTTTGGCCGGATTGCGTCAGTCATTTGAATTGAACCGCATCCGATTAAAACAGTACAATCTTTTTAGAGAGGTATATTTCTTTTCCTCACAATGTTAAAATAGGACAAATGGTCAGTCTGCAAAGAAATGTGCCTCAAATATTGAATATTTGAGACAATACTTCTTGATGTGTTTAACTGAAGGACCCTGAAATGGTCAACAATGTAGTTATGACCTTAATAGCTCTAATCTCTACCGCAACCCTCGCCGGCACGGTCCATCAGCCTGATTTCAGTGTCAACGTTGGGGAATATACCAGCCAGGGCGTCGGTATTTCGATTCGATCCGACAACCTCATTAAACCCATAAGTTCGGATTCTTTGAAAATTACCGCGGTAGCCGGGGCTTCGGGCTCAGTAAAAAGCTCCGTTTTCACAATCACCCCCACGCATAAAAGCGGCAGCTGGATCGGAGGCAACAATCTCGCTTACTGGCGCGTAAGATACTACTTAAAAACCAGCCCGGACTTTACAGGCAGTTATAAAATTGTGGCACGCATACTCGACGACAAAAACTACACACACCCCACGGATTCGAGATACGACCAGTCTGGTCAGCCTTTTGAGATTCCTTTCGAGAATTTCGGCGGAGAAGATACGACAATAAATGGATTTACCTGTAAAGACAAACCGCTTTGTGCCATCGCCACAACACACCCCAATAACAGGGCCACTTACGGTAGCAATGACGTCGAATTTATCGTATATCTTTACAATGCGCAGGGCTCCTTATGGATCAGCGATGTTCTCATCGAAACCGCCGCCCCGCATACAGGCGATTTTTCTTCCGCGAACTGGAATCAGTTTGAAACCGCTGATGGTATTCACTATTTAGCCTTCCACGGCTCAAAACAGCCCGAATACGCACCGACTGAAGATTACTGCTCAGACCTGATTATCGACAGCGCATACAAGTTATTGCGAAGTGTAGGATTTAACCAGACCCGTTTCCCGATTTATTGGGGGGATCATTTCAGCCGATCAGAAGCGAAAATTATCATCGAAAACTCTCAGCCCGATGGTTCGGGCAATTATGAAGATTCCCTTGACCAACTCGAAGAAATCGTGGATTGGATCAACTACTACAATATTTCCTGCCTGATCATCACGCGAGGCACCCCCGACTGGTCCCATCCGCTGCATCATAATAATATCAGCGACGGTCCGCACAACGGGTTCAGCAATCCCGGCAATCCCAACGGTCTCGGCGACCCTTATCCGGGCCCGCAATATGCCGTAGGCGACCACTGGACCTACCCGCCCGACAACTGGCAGGATTGGCGCGACTACGTTACCGCCGTGGTAACCCGTCTGCAGGGAAAGAACGTAGCATATGAAATATTCAATGAAATAAACGTAGCAGGTCAGGCGGGAATCATCGGGGGATATAAGGCGGTTACTCATTATGTCAAGCATTTCGCACAGGCAGCATTGGCTGTAGACCCTGACACGATCATCATCACAGGCGCCATGGACAAAATGCTGACCGGCTGCGTCGCCGACGGTATTTTCAATTACGCAAATGCCGCCGGGTTTCATCATTACAGCGGGGATTTATATAACACCCGCGCAATGGTTCAGTCTTACGGGCAAATGAAGCACGTCTGGATGACTGAACATCATGGTTTGCATGAGGAGCTCTGGGCATCCACTCGTCAACAGGGAAACTGGAACGCCTTTAGTGTTTCCGGCTGGGAGGTAAAAGATCCACATAAAATTCTTGTATTACAGGACGCCCAGGGAAACTGGGTCAATGAGAAAATGCCCAAAGGTCTCGGTGACCGTGTGGTCCCCGTTCAGAACTTCTACAATTTCGGTTCGATGTCGGGCACGATCGATGTAAACGACAAAGAAGGTTACTCTGCGAACAGAATACTCACCGAAGTGATCTGCGACGATGCCCTTCAGTATGGAACGATTGGAAACGTCATTTTACGGGCCGAAAACAATACATCCCTCACGTTTCACAATGTCAGGCTCTGGCCCGTGGGGTTTGTCGATAACCTGGGCCTCTCATTCCAGCAGGTTCGCGATTCCGATATGCTGATCCCCGTCTTTTCTCCCGGCCAGGTCTATGAAATCCACATGCAGATTCAGCCGACTACCACCCGATACAAAGCGGATGGAACCTACCAGGTGGGACTGGTGATAGTCAATGACGAGAAAAAACATTCAATCGCATTAAAACCTCTCGAAATTGTTCCTTTCGGCACTTTTTGTCCGACAATTATCCCGGGCGACTTTAATTATGACTGCAAAGTAGACATCCAGGATCTCAAAACAATTTCATCGAACTGGCTAACAAGCAATTTGCCTTAATTAGGGTTTTGCAAATGATAAAACGATTTTTCTTGTGTAATGTATTTATTGGATTGATAACATTTCCGGCTGCCTTTGCCAATCCGCCTGTAACTGCGGGTCTTACTCTCTGGCTGGACGCCTCCAATACCTCGGCATTGACCAGTCAGGACGGCCAACTGAATCACGGAGACAGGATTTCCTCCTGGCAGGACATCCGTACTGGAGACAATACTTCAAGCGATGATTTCATTCAAAATGATCCGGCATATCAACCCATATGGTTTGAAAAAGTCCAGGGGCTCAACGGAACCAGCGCGGTGTTGTTTGACGGAACCAAAACATTTTTACACTCGGATTCACTGTACCTCGGCCCGCAGACCACGGTCTTTATTGTCGCGCAAAACGCCATACAGCTCGATACCGCCGGCAGCGTCCACAGGCCCATACTCGCAGCGGACAACAACCCCTTCCGGCCCGACGGGACCGGCTACGGAATCGCCTATCAGTACCCGGACAGCCGGGACGTAGTCGTATCCCTTGGAAACGGAAACCTCGAAGAAAAACTTATCGCCGAGGATTGCAACCTCGAAGACTGGTCAATGAACATCATTCTTTTTCGACGAGATGGAAACACAGACTCCCAGGTTTTCCAGAGAACCCTCCACGACGGCGAAAATATCTTAAAAGCAGATCAACTCGATCTTACCCGCACAACAGGCCTGCATACAGGGTATGAACTCGGTGCCGAAACAGGACACCAGGCAAGATACTACAAGGGTTTCATCAGTGAGATTCTCATTTATAACCTCGCATTGAATGATGCCGAGACAAAACAGGTCAGCGATTATCTTTACAACAAACATTTTAACACTTCCGGTGAGGACCCTTTCGGAGCGTTGCTTTACCTGCCCTTTGAAAGCAACTGGAACAATTGCGGCCAACTGATCAGTGAAAAAGCAGCCGCGGTTACCTACAACGATATCACCCCCGGGTTTGCTGCCGGGGTCCGGGGCAAATGCATGGATTTGAGTGAAGCGCAGATGAGCACCTCCGCAGGTTGTGTTTTGTACGGCACCGCGGGAACACAGGACACCCCCCTTGAACAGCAGCTCAACAACGCACAGTCGATCACTCTTTGCGGATGGTTCAATGCCAACGAGCCCATGAAAGCCTTTTCCGGATTCCTCGGCAGGATGGGACAGCTTATGGTCCGCTGCTATGACAACGACAGCAGGCTCGTGCTTGGCATAAACAACAACTGGACGCCGACGGACAATTCCATAGTCTTCAATGAATCCGGTCAATGGGCATTCTGGGCCGTTACATACGACGGAACCCAAAGCTTCAATAACGTAAAATGGTACAAAGGCGACATCAACGGCAATTTCACCCTCTTACAAACCCAGTCCCTCAGTGCCGGTCCTCTCGCAGAAGTCCACGACCAACTTGCGATCGGAAATCTGCTGACCTCAGGTGCCTATAGCTTTGCGGGTTTACTCGACGAGTTGCGAATTTTCACAAGTCAAACCGATGGCGAAGGGGCTTTAAGTCAAACGCAATTGCAGGAAATTTACCAACACGGCAGATCGCCCTATTGCGGCGATGCGGGGCACCCCTATCCACCGGGAGACGCCAACAAAGATTGCGTAGTAGACTTGGAAGATATCGTTGAACTTATCTATCACTGGCAGGTCGATGTCAATTAAGCAATGCAACGAACAATTGAAATCCGAAGAAAACTTACTCTCTCACATGAACAGACGTAATTTTATAAAAACCGTCGGGGCGGGAATAGTTGGTTTCTCCCTCTCATCCTGTTCCCAATCCGCATCAACAAAAACATCCAGGCCCAACATCGTTTTGATATTTACCGATGACCAGGGTTATGCCGATCTCGGATGTTACGGCGCGAAGGGCTTCAAGACCCCAAACATTGACCAAATGGCCGAGAAAGGCATGAAATTTACAAGCTTCTATGCCCAGCCCATTTGCGGCCCTTCACGTGCGGCACTGATGACCGGCTGTTACCCGATGCGAATCGCAGAGCCTGACAATATCAAACGCGGTCATTCCGCACCCCATCCAAAAGAAATTTTCATCTCTGAACTTCTCAGCCGGGCCGGGTACAAAACCGCCTGTCTTGGAAAATGGCATCTCGGATGGCAACAGGGCCAGAGACCCTGGGAAAAGGGGTTTGACTATTTCTACGGCACGCCTTACTACAACGGATTTTTCAAAAAGGTCGAAGATCACAAAGACTTTACATCCACAAAATGGGTGGATGGAAAACCTCAAATCATACACAAAAGTTTTACCTGCAGGTTGTGGGAAAACGCAAAACCTGTCGAAACGATAGACAGTTTCAAAAAGATGGGAAAGTTGACTTCCAAGTACACGCAAAAAGCGGTTAATTTCATCTCTGAAAACAAGGGCAACCGGTTTTTCCTGTACCTGGCTCATAATATGCCTCATATCCCCCTGGCGGCCTCCGAAAAATTTCAGGACAAAACGCAGCGGGGGCTCTACGGCGATGTAATTGAGGAAATTGACTGGAGTGTCGGTCAGGTATTGCAGGCTCTGGAACAAAACGGCATTGCCGACAACACCCTTGTTATCTTCACATCGGATAACGGCCCCTGGATAGAAAAGGGGCGAGTAGACGATCATGGCGGAAGCGCATATCCTCTCAAGGGGTTCAAGATGAGCACATGGGAAGGCGGATTCAGGGTTCCATGCCTGATGCAATGGCCCGGGGTCATACCAAAAGGAAAGGTGTGCGACCGTATGGCTGCAACAATGGACCTATTCGTCACTTTCGCGAATCTCGCAAAAGCAAAAATCCCCCGGTATCGAACTCTCGACAGCAGAGACATACTTCCACTGATGAAAAACCCAAAAAATAAAATGGACGAATCTCATTTTTACTACTACCTTTGCAATCACCTCCAGGCCGTTCGAGTGGCAAACTGGAAACTTGTCGTTCCCAGACAGGCAAAACCCCCGTTCTTGAACAATTACGGACGACTGGTGGAAGCAATAGAAAAACCCCTCCTTTTCGACCTGGAAAAAGACAATGAAGAAAAAGATAACCTGGCCGAGCAATTCCCGGACAAGGTAACGCAGCTTTATAAAGAGTATGAAAAAGCCCGAAACGAACTGGGCGATTATGACCGCATCGGAAGTGAACAAAGATTTTTCGACCCCGGCCCCAAAAGACCGGATATCGGCCAAAGAATGCAATAATGCCCCTCTGTGAGATAATAAGACAAATTATTTATTCAGCTTCAGGTAATGCGGTTGCCATTTGGCATACCCTTTGAGGCTTTCACTTTTGAGCCGTTCACGATATTCTGTCGGAGTAAAACCAAAGAATTCCTTGTATTTTTTCGCAAAATGAGAAATATGCTGAAAACCGCATTTATATGAAACAGCCTTGATCTGCAATTCGGTTTCGCGAATCATTTCCTCCGCCTGGTACATGCGAAGCTCATGAAGTTTTTCACCAATAGTTTGCCCCGTTATTTTTTTGTAACGCCGGGTAAGATTCCTTCGGCTGACATGGGCATTCCTGGCAATATCATCCAAAAGCAGCGGCTGCGAAAGGTTATCGATAAGAAAACTTTCTACCATTTTCACGATATGGTCCTGCGACGCTTCTTCCGTACTTTTTAAAAGCGTTTTCTTCCTTTTCGATGCCGCCATGGCCCGCGCAAACAGAATTAAGGCATCTTGAATAAGATTCGTACAGACCTGCTGGTAACACAAACCGGTTTTCTCAAGTTCACTCGTTATCTCTTCATAGATGGAAAAATACTCCTCCGGTAATTTATACACAGCCTTGGGCGGATTCAGAAGATGCTTAAAGAGAATATCAATGTCCCGATTCTCCTCCTCACCCACTTGCTTGATCTGGTACCACCAGATATGAGAGAGCATGGGTTTTTCAACCGCTTCCCATTTGTGCACCTGCTCAGGAGCGGTCACAGTAAAGGTTCCTATCTTAAAGTTATGTTTTTTATCACCAAGAACAATAGCTCCCGAACCATACACAGGCACATGGAATTCCACGAAACTGTGCAGGTGCTCTACACAGCATTTATCCACGTGCCCGGGAAAAAAATGCAAATCAAGAAGGTTCACCTCAAAACTTCCTAATTGGAATGAGGGGGAAAAAAAGGGAAGTTTTCGCAAAAGCTTTTGTTGTTTGCTGTTGTACGCGGCTGTCAGTTCTTTGGGTACCTTTTTCGCCATAAAAAACCCTTTAAGAAAAAAAACGAAAGCAATTTTCTTGTAACACATAACGGCCATATGACCAACTGATTTTGCCTGAAAAAATTCAGCCTGTCTCTTATGAGCTTTAGTTTGGCCTGATAATGGTACCCAATTCTGTTGTAAAATATTGATCATAAAGTAAGGTGGTACTTGTTGATCGCATAAAAGTAGAACTATACAAACGTTTGTTCGTATTTGAAGGACGCACTGAATAGTAAGAATATCCGGCATATTTCCATTTTTGGATAGTTTACGTCACGAAGATGTATATATAATATGCCGTCAACAGCGGGTTATGGAGGCGAATTATCTGCTTTTTGAATCTCATTTATTTCCTGCAACCGATATCGTAAAATAGTAAAACATTTGGGTCGAAATTTGAAATAATTGTAAAGAGATCGTAATGAGTTTTATTGACGTTTCCGTCGTAATCGCGTTCTTTGCCGTCTTAGTCGTCGCAATGGTTTTCGTGCGTACACTCAATCGCAGCGTCGCGGATTTTGTGGCCGCGAACCGATGTGCCGGACGCTACATCATTTGTGTTTCCGAAGGCGCCGCCGCACTCGGGATCATGTCATTTCTCGGTCAGTTCGAGCAGTATTATGAAGGCGGGTTTTGCCCCGCGTTCTGGTGGCTGATGGTGACCCCCATGTACCTGCTGATCACCATGACAGGATGGGTCATATTCCGTTTCCGAAGTACAAGGGCATTCACCTACGCCCAGTTTTATGAGGAACGATATTCCCGAAATTTCCGCATATTCACAGGAATGGCGGGCTTCTTAGCCCTGCTTACTCTATACGGAATCGCACCTGCCATACTTTCAAGGTTTCTGATCAGCTTCATCGGCTTTGCCGAACAATTCCAATTCTTCTCAATGACCATTCCCACCTACCCCGCTTTAATCATCGTCGCGCTCATTATCCCCACTTTGATCACAATGCTCGGAGGACAAATCACGGTGATGGTAACGGATTTTCTGCAAGGCCAGGTCTTCCAGATTACGCTGGTCCTTGCAACTATTTTCCTGCTGTTTCAGGTAGACTGGGCGGACATAGTTCACGTGTACTCCAACACAACGGGCGAAGGTTCATTTGTAAACCCCTTCAAGCAATCCGCCACGGATGATTTTAGCGCAGCATTCTTTATCATGTGGATATTGTTCGCTATATATTGTTTCGGCATGGGGCCCAATACACAGGGCTACCAGGCGTCAGCACTAAATCCTCATGAATCGCGAATGTCCCGTGTCTGGTCGATCCTTCGAAATATCATCACCGTAACCCTTCCGTTCTTCATGCCTATCGTAGCCTATGTAATTCTGCATCATGAAAAATACTCCGAACTGGCAGCGGAACTTACCCCCACGTTGCAGAACATCGCAAATGAATCAGTCCGAAGCCAGGTCAGAACTCCCGTTGTTCTTACGAACATTCTACCCTCAGGCCTTAAGGGGTTATTTCTTGTCAGCGCGATAGCTACCGCCATAACCACTGACTCCACGCTGATGCAGGCCCTCGGAACCCTATTTTCACAGGACATCGTACTGCCGATACGAGGGCGAAGATTCACACCCAAAACACACATGCTGCTGCTTCGAGGCGCAATGCTGGGCGTAGCCTTTATCGTTTTCTTTTTCAGCTTGTACTTCCCCCAAAACGATTTTCTCTGGATGTACATGATCCAGGCAATGGGCATTTATATGTCCGGGGTGGGAATTGTTACAATCGGCGGCCTGTACTGGAAAAAAGGCTCTCTGCCAGCCGCGTGGGCCGGTATGTTAACCGGCATAACCATCAGCCTCGGGCTTTTTATCACCAGGATCGTAAACCCCGACTTCTTCCTCAACGGAATGGAATGCACCTGTGTCTCCGCGGTTTTTGCTTCGGTAGTATATATTGTTATCTCGCTCATCAAACCAGCCAATATCAATCTCGACGAACTGCTGAACCATGAAATCTCCCATAAGGAAAGCAAAATAAAACTCTTTGTAAAACAATTATTCCAGCTTCCCCCTGGCTTTGATACGTTCGGAGACAAATTCCTCGGCTGGCTGGTAAGAGTCCTTACCCTCGGAATGCTGGGAACCTTTACGGTAATTACCGTGTACAACCTGACCATCGGGTTGCTCTCGGATAATTGGTGGTTTGGGTTCTGGAAAATATACCTGTTCTTTATTATCTTTTTGGCGATCGTATTTACACTGTGGCTGCTTATCGGCGGAATCGGCGACTTTAGAAGACTAGTCAAACTGTTACGGGCAAAAGTGCGCGACGCCGAAGACGACGGTTATGTAGAAAAAGGAAAAAGTGAGGAATTAAATGAAACAAAAAGCTAAAACTCTGTTATCAATTCTCGTATGCGTCAGCGCTTTGCTGGCTTCAAATTCTAACGCGGACAATGTCAAAGACTACTTCGATCGGCAGTTGATCGACAATTTCGAAGTATTAGACTCTGTCAAAGGACAGGTCAACCTGGAATATATCCAGATCCCTGACTCCGAAGGCGGCACGCAAAACTGCCTTGAAGTCACCGCAAAAGACAAAGCGTTCACCGGCAAAGTAGGAATCAGTATTCCCCTCCCCGAGCTCCCCTGGTGGTGGCAGTTCGCACACTGGTGGGAAATCGAAGTCGAAGCAGTCTGGACCCCCACACGCGCACACAGCGATTTTGCCCTTGAGTGCATCGACCAGAACGGCGACCCCATCGAAATGTTCAAACTGATCGAAAAGCCTTCACCGAATGTCCTGGGAACCCCTTACCCCGACATACCAAAAATAACCGGCGATATGATTCCAAAAAAATATCATTTCCCACTGATTGCGGTCCCCAAAGCCCGCACAGCTGACCCCTCGCGAAAAGCCGTAAAAGCCAACCTCGTTATGTGGTTCACCGACTGGTTCGGAACAGCAAGAATCAGTTCCCTCAAAATCCGACCCTTTGAGTTCACCGAAGAAATGCAGCAGGAATGGAAACCAAAAGAAAAACGCGTTTACGGCGGCCTGCCCTGGTTTGAACCGGCATATCTCACAAGTGGAACCGCGATCAGCAGCGTGGAAAGTGTGATCCACGAAACACTTCGTGACACCGGGCATAAACTTCTCGCAGCTGCCGGGATGACATCCATGCGCTATTTTGCATTGTGGGAAGATGTAGAACCCGTAAAGGGCAACTTCGATTTTGAAGGCATTGATAACCTGATCGAAGAACTCGAATACTACGACATGAATATCGGAGTCATGACCGTACACGGTGTGCCGCAATGGGCCGTCAGCAAGAGCATAGAGGAAGTACCTGACGCCATGGCCGCACGCAAAGCGACATGGAAAGTCATTTTCCCCCCCGACAACTGGGAGGATTACGAAGATTTTGTCCGTGCGCTCGTCAGCCACTTCAAAGGCAAGATAGATCAGTGGGAGGTCTGGAACGAACCCAACTCGCATGTATGGGGCGTTCTGGCGCCCTACAAAAAATACGAACAGTTTCTCGTAAGATTCTACACCGAGGCAAAAAAGGTTGACCCGGATTGCTACGTCATCTGCGGCAGGGTCGGATGGTGGATTCATAACATGCTACGAGACGGTATGGCCAATTACATGGACGCCGTTTCACTGCACCCCTACCCAGGAAGTCATGGCGGAAACGTCGAAAAAGTAATGCGTCAGTTCAGGGAAGTTCAGCTTTCCCTCATGGCTGCGGGCAAAAAAATGCCAATCGAAGTTACCGAGTTCGGACTCGGAGCCAGCTTCCCCTGGACCGGCCCCGGGGCCCAGGACGGCGAAAGAGGAAAAGCCCAACAGCTCGAAGAAATACTTACCGCCATGAAAGATGTCACGCCCTCGTTGTACTGGTACACTCCCATCCAGGCCAATCGCCAGTATGGTATCGTCCAGTTTGAGAGCGACCGGTATCGTCCCGTAGATTCCTACTGGGCGTTCGGAAGAGTCACCGGCAAACTGAATTCAGACCCCAAACCCATTCAAGTGAAAGTGGACCTCCCCGACACCCAGCTTTTGAAAGGCAAAAAAGCGGCCGTAAAACTCACAGCGATGAACACTTCATCCAAACCCCAAAAAATCAGCTTTTGGCCCATCGGCTTTGTCGACCCTCTCGGTATGGACTCACTTGACAGGGTCAGGAGATATGACTGGCAGGGAACTCTCCAGCCCGGCCAAACGCATCAAACAGAAATTATCGTCATCCCCACCCAAAACGCGTACGGAAGGTATCCCGTTGGGCTGGTCGTGATCAATAAAGAAGGTAACGTCGCCAATATCCGGGACCTTTGGATTCGATCCATCGCGTCCTCCTCAAAAGCGATCGCGTCCTCCTGTGATATGGGTTCTGTAGATGCGATAAACGACCTGCTGATACCCGTCTGGTCCGGTGACGAAGATGTACCTTCACTCGTTTGGGCTCCGGAATCTGAACAAAGAAACGAGTGGGTCGAACTCAAATTTGAGGAGACAAAAACAATATCCAAAGTTGAGGTCTTCTGGTTTGCCGATCCAAAACCGGAATACGCTTTACGCGGCCGCCAGTCCATATACTCCGACAAGATCATAGAAATCAAAGAAAAGTATAAAATGGACGCACACGGCATGGAAGCGGACAACCCAGCGGAAAAAATGGACATAAAAGTCCAGGGCTATGATAATTTCGCCCTGCCCGTCAATTGGCAAATTCAATACCTCTCCCGCGATGGCAAATGGAAACCCGTTGACAACATGGAACAATACCCTGCAAAAGCCAATCAATTCAACGAAGTCTCCTTTGCCCCCGTAACGACCCAGGCCATAAGAATCTCTGTAACACTAAAACCGGACAAAGGCAGCGGGATTCATGAGATCAGAGTAAAATGACCTAACCTGAAAATCAAATATCTGTAATACCGGCAACCATATAAAAGTACCTGAAAGTTCTATTTTTCAAAAAGGCTCAAAATGTGTCATAAATTCTCCATAGCTTTACTTATCGCTGTCTGCACGATCCCTTGTCTGGCCGAGAGACTTCAGACATCATATTTTAATAAAGATCTCTCCCCCGTCCTTGAAGTTTTACAAGGCAATAAAAAGACAGTTTCCCTTGAGAAAACAAACAGCGAAACCATAATCACATCGACCCCATCGGACAGTTTCAATGGTTTCGTCGGTCTTGATCTACAGGCACAGCAGCTGACATGGCGCACCTATTACCACTGGTGGAATCTGTCAACGGTTCTTCGTGGACATACTTTATCCGGACGGTTTACTCTCAAGATCAAATGCTTTGATAAAGAGGGAATCTTATTGGAAGAAGTTGAATTAAAATCTTCTACAAACACAGGACCCCTTTCAGTGAATTTCTCAAAATCCTGCATCCCCGTCCCCAAGTGCCGTATCAATGACCCCAGTCATAACGTGGAATATTTTTATCTCGGCCTGGCTTTTGAAAACTGGCAAGGACGCGTAAACATCCAAAACCTGCAGATTGAAAAATATCACCTCACCGAAAAAGCCAAACAACCCTACACCCTGCAAAATAACAAAGCACGTGTCGGGGCTATGGCATGGTTTGATCCTTCTTACCGTCCCATGGGAACCGCGACCCAGGCAATGAGAGACACTGCCCATAAACTCTTCGCCGTCGCCGGAATGAATAAAATGCGTTTCATGGCCCTTTGGGGGGACCATTTCAGAAAACATGTATCCTTCCGAGTTGAACCAACATTCGAGACCGAAAAAGGCAAATATGGTTTTGAAAAACTCGATGACTATATCAATGAGTTGGATTACTACGGTAACAGGATAGGGGTATTAACACTCTGGGGAACCCCCACATGGGCACACAGCAAGACAACCAAAGACATCCCCGAATACAAGTTAAAAAGCCCCCGCGCTTCTGATGCAATAGACAACGCGACATTCCCCCCCGACAACTGGGGGGATTACAGGCGTTTCGTCGAAAAAATGGTCGAGAGATATAAAGGCAAAATCGATGCCTATGAAGTCTGGAACGAACCCGACGTATGGCAATACGGCATGACCTATGGCTATGAGAGTTATATTGATTATCTCAAACAATTTTATATTGCCGCAAAAAAAGCGGACCCCGATAGTATTGTATACGCCGGTCGAATCGCGATATGGCTCGTCCCATGCCTGAAAGAAGGAGACATTCAACATTATTGTGACGCGATCGTTGACCACCCTTACCCGGGCAGAATGGCTGGCTGGAAAGCCAGCAAGGCCAGAATGGAAGAACTGATTAAGTCAATGGTCAGCCAGGACGTCGTCAAACCGCTCGTTGTCACGGAGGTTGGGCTCGGAGCCGGATATCCCTGGCCCGGACCGGGCGGATTTCCCGGGGAACAAGCCAAAGCCGAAAACGCGAAACTCCTCGTCGAAAAATTATCCGCCTACACGCGGGAGATATATTGGTACACCCCCATTCAGTCCGGCAGAGCTTACGGCATATTACACTACAGTAACGACCGATACCGACCGAACCCTATTTACTACACCTTTGCCGAACACAACGGAATACTCAATAACACTGCAGCCCCTGTAAACGCCGTGGTTGAATTGCCCGAAGAACCCGTTAAAAAAGGGCAAATAAGCGTCATAAAAGTAACCGCTGTCAATCGTTCAGATACAACTGAGAAAATCCAATTCTGGCCCGTGGGTCTTATCGACGACCTGGGCTACACTGGCTTTGATGCCATCCGAAAATACGACAAAACCTTAATCCTCCAGCCCGGAGAAACCCACAGCCGAACGATAAGAATTGTTCCCGACGATTCGGCCTTTGGAAAATATCCGGTGGGCTTAGCCGTGATAAACGAAAAAGCCAACAGTCTCGCCCTCAAAGAACTCCCGGTATGGTCTATCGCGGCGACATCGGATGTATCCGCCTCTTCATGCGAACAGGGGTCCCCCCTTGCCGTCAACAGTCTTTTTGAACCCGTATGGTCCGGCGACATTGACATCCCAAGGCTCATCTGGGCACAAAAAGACCTCGAAAGAACCGAGTGGATACAACTCGACTTTGACGATACGTACTCCATCTCAAAGATAAAAGTCTACTGGGCCGCAAATCCAAGACCCCGGCTCCATTTCCCGGAATTGGAATATGATACCATCGTAACCCCCGAATCCTGGACAGTATATTACAGAGAAAACGGACAATGGAAAAAGATCGATACTAAGACACCTTACGAAACAAAACCCAACCAATACAACGAGATCAGTTTTTCGCCTGTAAATACAAAGGCTGTAAAAATTGAAGCTAAACTCAAACCAAACAAAAAAGCTGGCGTACTCCAGGTTAAACTTAACTAGTCGACAACCAGCTGTATTGAAAATAAGGATCTGAAAGATAAAAAGATGTGTTCCTCTGACTGTCATAAAAGCTCTGATTATGAAACGAACATATCTCTTTCGACAAAAGACAAACAGCTTTTGCGCAGGCTCGCCGAGAGCCTCGCTGAAATAACTGCTTCACCTTTACATAAAGAAAAAGCTCACCTCTGGACAA
This sequence comes from uncultured Pirellulales bacterium, assembly GCA_964628195.1. GTDB lineage: Bacteria > Planctomycetota > Phycisphaerae > Sedimentisphaerales > Anaerohalosphaeraceae > CAZVPF01. The sequence continues at coordinate 66,934 of CAZVPF010000009.1, forward strand.
ATCTTAACGACCTTAAGTCCGATAGGCCGATGGCCTGGATCGATGAAATCTGCTGGCACGAAATGAATGTAAACGATGAACTAACCTTAAAGTGTGAAACTGCCTGGGCGCGTCAACTCGAAGATCAGATTCGAAAAACCATTTACCGGTGGAATCATTTGCCCGCCGATATGGTTGTACAGGACTTCCTGGCTTGCCCATTGGTTATAGATACTACCGGCTTTGGTCTTGGCGAGGATGTCGACATCCGAAAGACAGACGAAAATAATGGCGTTATTTCCCGCCACTTCAATATCCAGATCAAAGAACCCGAAGATATCGAAAAAATAAAAATGCCTGTGATTACCCATAACAAGCAGGCTATGGACATACGATTCGAATATCTCGAAATCGGAACTGTGACCACCATCATATTCGACGAAGACCTGGACAAAAGAAACAAGGCATACTGTGCCTATCTGCAAGCCCTGGGAGAACTGGGGTTGAGTCAAAAGGAAAAGGCACAAAAACATTTACAAACCGTTTTAGCTCTCAATCCCAATCACAGCCGCGCCGCGCTCATGCTTGCCCTGTTAAATAAAAGCAACTTCCCTTTTTTCTGAAAGGATTCAGCCAATGCAGGATCAAATTGAAAAATCCGACTTGACGGATGCAAAACCAATGTCCCCTCGACAAAGAGTTCTGGCTGCCTGCGCGCACCAAAACCCTGACCGAACCCCTATGGATTTCGGCGGAACTTTCATGAGTGAATGCACCTGCGAATTTCTCGCAAAATTCCGGGACTTCCTCGGCCTCAAGCTTCCGGGAAACCGCGATGAAATGGGCACCTGGGTCGATGAAAAGATACAGAAATACCTAAACGTAGACTTGCGTTTCGTCCCGTTCGAACCGCCACTGAGCTTGCTGCGGGATCTCGATCCAAAAGCGTATGAAGCAAAACAGGCTGCCTACCTCAAACGCAAAGATGCCCTTGAAAAAGGCACGCGGACGTACGTCGTCAGCCATGATTTCCCCCTCGCCGACTACACGTACGAGCAAATCAAAAAAATTAAACCCGAACTGCCCGAACACAACCCCTATCTCGAGTGGTCTATTGAAACCGCCAAAGAATACCGACGCAAAGGCTATGCAACAACCTATTGGGTGTCATCGGGCTTCTTCGAACTGGGCTGCTGGGCACGCGGATACGACCGTTTCGCAATGGACCTGATTACAAATCCCGACCTCGTCCGCGCCCTCTTCGACCTCTGGCTCCGGGAAAAAATCCACAAAATTAAAACAACCGTACAACCCCTCGCCCCCTGGATCGACATCTTCTGCTTTGGTGATGATCTCGCCCTCCAGTCCAGCCTATTCATGTCCCCAGGCGTTTTTCGCGAAACCATAAAGCCGTATTTTGACATCTACTACCGCAAGGTACATGAAGTCGCCCCTCAAAGCAAAATCTTTCATCACTCCTGCGGTTCGGTCTATCGCCTGCTTGATGACATCATCGATATGGGCGTGGACATTCTAAACCCCATCCAGCCCAATGCCAAAGAAATGGAACCCCAAAAACTCAAATCCAAAGCCGGTTCCCGCCTCGCATTTCACGGCGGCGTAGACATTCAGGATCTCCTGCCATTCGGAAAACCCGAAGAAATCAAGACCGAAGTCAAAAGACGCTGCGAAATTCTCGGTCACCACGGCGGCTACATCTGCGCACCCGCCCATTCTCTTCCGGAAGACATCCCCCTCGAAAATATATGCGCCCTCTACAATCGTTAATTCAACACGATACTAAACATTGGATACGATCTTATCGTTCACCGGAATCTTCAATGCTCTGATTCGGAACAAAACTGCGCAGCCATTCTTTCGTTTCTTTGTACTGGCTGGAGTCCGCCAGGTTGGTCCACTCATAAGGATCATTAAAATGGTCATACAATTCTTCTGACCGGTCACGATAATAAATATAGTTCCATCGGCTCGTTCTTATCGACCAGTTTTCCTTTCCGTTGGCAACAACAACCGGCTCGTCCCGCCTCACATTCGGATCCGCAAGAAACTTGACCAGGCTTTTTCCAAAAAGCTCCCTGCGCGGCGGCAAACCGCACAGCTCAACCAATGTCGGATAGATATCCATCAGGCTCACCGCTTCACCAACCCGCCCCCCAGCCGTTTGCATATCCGGCGTGGCTATAATCATCGGATTCCTGCAGCTCTCCTCCCAAAGCGTAAACTTCCGCCAGTGATGTTTTTCCCCAAGATGCCACCCATGATCCGACCACAATACCACAATCGTATTGTCTTTATAAGGGCTTTGGTCGAGTGCCTCAATCAACCTTCCCACGCAATCGTCCGCGAAAGAACAACAGGCCAAATACGCCTGAACCGCTTCGCGCCACTTGCCTGCTCCTGCGATTTTGGGATGATACTGCGTTGGAAAAGCCATCCGATGTCCCCACTTTTCGGGAATATCATCAAGATCATTTTCCTTCACCTGCGGCAGTTGCACCGTCTCCAGCGGATGCATATCGAAATATTTCCGCGGCACATACCAGGGCAAATGCGGCCGAAAAATACCGCAAGCAAGGAAAAACGGCTTATCATGCTCAAGCTGCAGTTTTTCAATCGCCCAATTTACACTTTGCCAATCCCCCATTTCCTCGTTATCCACATCGACCGGCCCCCAATCCATACGGTTCGGCAAATCAAGTCCGCACGCCGGGCGTTCCTCTTTCGGCGGCGCGGCGCTCCACGCAATGGCATGATCAATCGAAGGCCAATACGCGTCCCACGACGGCGGATCAGCATCCATCGCCCCGTGCGAATGATACATCTTTCCCGTTCCCCCGCTCCAGTACCCTTGCTGACGGAAATACTGCGGCAGCATGACCGCGTTTGTAAGACGCGGGCTGTCCCGCCAGTATCCCGAAGAATTCGTATAAATCCCCGTTTGATGCGGAGCCAGACCGCTCATCAAGGCTGTCCGCGAAGGAAGACAAGCAGGAGCCGCACAATACGCACGCTCAAAAAGCACCCCTCGTTGCGCAAGCCTGTCAATGTTAGGGGTTTTCGCGTTCGGATGACCATTCAAACACCCAACCCAGTCATTCATATCATCCACACCGATAAACAGAACATTTGGTTTCGATCCATAAGACAGGCTGGATTTCTGTCTCTCCAGACACCCGCCAAGAGACAAAATCGAAGCTGTTGCCCCGCTCAATTGCAAAAATTTGCGACGATTCAATGGACTCATAAAAATACCCCTCGATCTCTCATTCATTTACAAGAGTTAAACCGACTCCGGCTCATACCATACAGTCCCGGCCAACCCAATCAATTACATTTTCGTAAGTGTAAGTATAATAATTAATAACAAATCCGGCACAATTGCAAGGCCATTGCGTACAATTATTGGGACATATTCTTCCCAGCCAACAACTGCCGCCAAACCAGCAAACCCCCCTTCCGTAATCCCGCCATAAAAAAGGAATGTACCCCTTGTGCCTTCGCGAACTCTTCGAGACCTTCGAGAATATCAAATAATCTGTCCGTGAAATAATTCTCATTCGCCCACGCATTTGCACCATCCTCGAAACGCAAACCTTTCGCTTGCGCCTGCCCCGGACGATACTTGCCTGTAAGCATTCCGCTTGCCAGTGGGCGCAAAAGGAATCAGTTCCCGTTCGATCCGGCGGTGCATCACATTGTACGGGGGCTGTTCCGAAACAAATCGACTCAGTTTCAGCTCCTTTGAATTCGTCAGCGATTCCATCAATTCCCACGCGGCAAACCCGCTCGTGCCGATATACCGAACCTTTCCCTGGCGGATAAGATCATCTAGAGCCTGCAACGTCTCATCAATCGGAACATGCAACTGCGGCCGATGAATCTGGTACAGATCTATCCGGTCCGTTTGCAGCCGTTTCAAAGGCGCTTCACATTGCATCATAATATGAATAGCAAGGACAAATTATTCACCAGCCTTAAATGGAAAGAAAGCCCAAAGTCTGCCCTACCTTATGACATAGGGGGATCATGAATACTCTGTTAACATCTAAAGACCACCGGACCGCATGTCCGTTGGTCTTTCCCCAAGTATAAAAAGCTATTAAGATTGACCATCGGATCATGTATCCGAAGGTCCCCTGTTTGACAAAAAAAGAGAGGCTGAGAAATTTGCACTAAAACTCCAGGAATCTGTTAATGCCGGCAAGCAGGATGAGCCCGAAAAAAAGATATTGAGAAAGCAAGCACATATGTTAATCAACTTTTGTCGCAGAGTAAATGAGCTGGACACAAAACCTGATTTTGAGTGAAATCGCAAAAAGTCATATATGCATAAGTCATTTAATTTCTTGTACTTAACACATCGCGCCCGGGAGGATTCGAACCCCCGACCTACGGATTAGAAATCCGTTGCTCTATCCTACTGAGCTACGAGCGCAAAGAACTCTAAGTTCTGTAATGGTAACGATTTGTCTGTGCTGCTGCAAGTTTATTCGGTCAAAAAACGCAAATATTTAAATTACAAGAACTTACAAGCCTTTATCGCTGTGACAGCGGGGGCAAAGCTGAATGGTCAGGGCGAAAATGAAGCTGTTGACAGCAGGTTACAAGCAGCGTAAGCTATGAAAAAACGGGGCAGCTTTGGCAGCGTCCAGGTAGAATTTGGATAAGGTCAGTTATCTTGAGCGCAGGTAAAATACTTTTGATTTTCGGTTTGTTTACAGCAGCGATTGGTGTGCTGGTGCTTTTACTTGAGAGGGCGGGTCTTTTTCGGCTGCCCGGGGATGTCAGGCTTGGCGGTGATAACTGGAAAGTTTATATTCCGATCACGAGCTGTATTATTCTTTCACTGCTGCTGACGGGTTTGATGTGGCTTGTAAGCTATTTAAGGAAATAGCGTAAAGCCATTGAAGTTAATGCATTACACCCCAGATATTGTACCACGCGGCCCAGAAGTAAATTGCTGATGTTATTGAAAAGATCGAGGGCGCGTGTCTCCTGTAATATATCGAGACCAGTATGCAGGTTATCGCCTTGAGGATGCCGCCCAAAAATGGGCCCGCGACGACCCCACAGAGCATCGATAAGAGCCTTACACTTGGATTGAGCTCAGCGTGTGCGCCGAGATATGACATGAAATGGACGGTGCTCAATGTATCACAGAAAATGGAAATTATCAGAAAATAGATCAAGAACCTGTGGCTGTCCCAAAAGCCGACTGCATTTATTTTGATTCGCTCGACGAGTGCGTCGATACTGAGGTCGCTGAGATTACTCGGGGGAGTAATCATATCCGCAAAGTCGCTTTCTGTGTCAGCCCGCAATTTTAATCGGTTTGTATCCAAAATATCTATTTTCTTGAAAATTATTAGTGTTATTACAGGACCGTAAGGCCTTTAATTCCTGAAGTGTAAATATAATCGGGTTTTTTAACCCCCCACTTAACTGGTATTTACTGCCAAACGGCTGTGAAGGTTCGGTTTATATGCGTTTACGGCTGGGAAAAATATTATAATCTCATGATTTGAGCGAATTGACTTGAACAGCTTGTGCACTCGAGTACAATAGTCCTTTGAGACAGATGTGTTTATTAAATGGAGAATTCAATGAGTGTCGCGAATAATATCGAAAAGGCTTACGAGGCAGCAAAAGATAAATACGGCCAACTCGGCGTGGATACTGAAAAAGCTATGCAGTTTCTGCAAAAAATTGCGGTTTCGATTCACTGCTGGCAGGGTGACGATGTGGGGGGGTTTGAGAAACAGGGCACGGAGCTGACCGGGGGGATACAGGTTACGGGCAACTACCCGGGCAGGGCGCGCAATATCGAGGAGCTTCGGGGGGATTTCGAGAAGGTAGTTTCGCTTGTGCCGGGCAGGCAGCGCATCAACCTGCACGCGATATATCTTGACAACGGGGGCAGCTTTGTCGACCGCGACGAGATAGGCCCGGAGCATTTTAAGAGCTGGATCGACTGGGCAAAGGCGAATAATCTTGGGATGGATTTTAATCCGACTTATTTTTCGCATGAAAAGGCGGACGACGGTTTTACGCTGAGTCATGCCGATGACGGCATCCGCAAATTCTGGATAGAACACGGCAAGCGGTGCAGGGAGATAGCGGCGGTTATGGGAAAGGAACTTGGCAGCCCGAGCGTTGTGAATTTCTGGATCCCAGACGGTTACAAGGACATCCCTGTCGATAAACTTTCGCCGAGGCAGCGGCTGATGAAGTCGCTGGATGATATCTTCGCCGAGAAGATAGACAATTCGCTTGAGCTTGACGCTGTTGAGTCAAAGCTGTTCGGTATCGGGGCCGAAAGCTATACCGTTGGTTCTCACGAGTTTTACCTCGGATATGCGGTTAGCAGGGGCGTGCTTTTGTGTCTGGACTCGGGACACTTTCATCCCACGGAGTTTATCTCCGACAAGATATCGGCGGTTTTGAATTTTATAGACGAGATGCTGCTTCATGTGAGCCGGCCTGTCCGCTGGGACAGTGACCATGTAGTGATACTGGACGATGAGCTTCGGGCCATCGCCGAGCAGATCGTCAACAACGATTTGGCAGAACGGGTTCATATCGGGCTGGACTACTTCGACGCAAGCATTAACAGGATCGCGGCATGGGCGACCGGGGCGCGGAACATGGTAAAGGCGCTGCTTATGGCACTGCTTCGTCCGATGGATAAACTCCGCCGGGCAGAGGAGGCGGGCGACTACGGGGCACGGCTGGTTATAAACGAGGACATGAAGACAATGCCCTTCGGTGCGGTGTGGGATATGTACTGTCATAGAAACAATACCGCGATTGACGGGCAGTGGCTGGACGAAGTAAGGCGGTATGAGAAGGATGTTCTTGGCAAAAGAGGCTGAGTGTTTTTGAGTTAATGAGCCTGCAGGCAATTGAAGAAGAAAAACACAACCATATATGATATTGCCGAGCAGCTCGGTGTAACCCATGCGACGGTCAGCAGGGCGCTGAACGACCATCCGCGTATAAGCAAAGCGACGAAGCAGAAAGTCGCGGCCGCTGCTGAGCGTCTCGGTTACAGGCCCAACTATTCGGCGCGTTCATTCGGCACGGGAAGGACCAAAACGATAGGGCTGATCGTTCCGGACCTGACGAACCCTTACTATGTGGATTACCTCCGGGCTGCTGAGCAGGAGTGCATAAAGAACGGTTATTCGCTTATAACTCTTGAGTCGGCTCTGAGCAGCGAACAGGAGAAGGCGTGTCTTGAGCAGATGCTCGAGAAACGGTGCGACGGGGTCATTGCGAACTTGATGACGTTTGAACCGTACACGCGTCTTTTCGGGGAGTTCTGGGACAGGCAGATACCGATTTTCGCTCCTTCACTTCCGCCTGGTAAAAGCGGGGAGGTCAAACTTGACGGGATAGAAATTAATCTTTGCGGGGCGATGGAGAAACTCGTTTATCACCTTGCCGAGATGGGGCATAAACGAATCGTTTTTGTCGCGGTATGGGCAAGGCACTACAAAGACTTCGGACGTTTTGCGGGGCTTGAGAGCGGCTTTGAAAAGGCGGGGCTGAAATTCGATATAGAGAGCAACACTGTCAACCTCTTCAGCGGGGACCAGCTTGAGGACGGTAAAACGGCTGTTCGTCGGATACTTGAAAGCAGGGCCGAGACTACCGCTATCATCGGCACCAACGACCTGGTGTGTGTCGGTATTTACAAGGGGCTTTGCGAAATGGGGCTGTCTGTTCCCGGCGATGTGGCACTTGCGGGCTGTGACAACACGTGGATGTCGCGTTACCTTCCGAGCGGGCTTACAACTATCGACCAGAAAACCGCCGAAGTGGCGAAATGCTCTGTGCAGGCGGTGCTGGGCAGGCTGTCGAGCGCAAAATGGGGCGAGCCGAAGCAGAGGGTTATCGAACCTGAACTTATCATTCGTGAAAGCACGGCAGGGGCGGGTTGCCGCAGTTAATCGCAGCAATGACTTTTACAGAATTGAAATGTTTGCCTGAGCCTGTCTTATAGTGGTTATTGCCGAGTTAGAAATAGGTATTAATACCTAATTTTTAATGTTTTGGTGATATTATTCTTGTTGCCTGAGTAACCTTAGATTTAAAATGTTAGCTGTTGGACATATAATAGGGTTTCATTCAAAAAGGAGGCGATTATGTGTACAAATCTCTGCAAGTATCAAATTGCTCTTATTATCCTACTGTTGACCCACCCTTTTAGTTTTGTGAAGGCTGTGAGAAAAGAGAATTCAATCGATAAGTCTGTTTCGTTTACACTGCACAATTGTTCAGTGGACAACAAGGACCAAATTATTGACAATGATAAAAACCCGATACCGGTAAATTATGCCACCTGGGTAAAGGCACAGGCCTATTGTTCTCATGACAATCCCCCAAACCCGGCAAAGACAAAAACAGGCGGAAGTGAAAAATTAGGCGCTCTTGATCCATACAACATTGAAACTATCAAAACGATCCCTCTTAACACCGCCAACCTGATGGCTGCTACTACTGATTACCCGAACCCGCACACCCAGGTTAACGTTGCCAGTACTCACCCCACCGCTGCAGATGTAGACGCATGGGTAAGGACTTCGACGGTGAATAAAGGAAACGGTGATTACAAGGTCACCTTAAATGCTATGGTTGGCGGGTCACTTGTCGCAACAGCACTTGCCGACGCGGCGAAACCTGTTTGTGAAGCGGTTGCGACAGGCCGGGCCCGCGCTGTTGGCAATATAGCAAATAGCTGGGTTTGGAACGATCAAGATGAAGAAGCGGATATTAAAATACGAGTGACAAGAAAAAATCCTGTCAGACGTTCCAAACCGGTCAGGGATACACTTGATGACCCGGTTTATGTAAGTATACTTGAGTTAGAGACGGGTATTGAACATACAGAACAACTCTGGCAATTATCAATCGACTCTGGGGACAACTCCACCGAGCCGTCACATTCAATTGATTACATGTTCGACCATGACGCAGGCGTCAGGCTGTCTGCGCCTTTAACCGGTGATGCATATGTCTCAATTTCCGGGGCATTGGACAGCCCGTGGCTGGTCGATCCGTACGGCCAATATTCCGCGTACCTTTCTAACGGGATTTTCAGTGCCGCAGGTGCCTGGGCCTCTCTTCCATGGTCTTTTACATATTTTGACTCTTCCGACCCGACCAGCGGAATAGCAGAAGCTTTCCTTGCGCCCGAGTACATGCCGAGCGACCTGACTTATTATGTACCAGAAAGTATTTACAACCCTGACTATACATATATACGCACTACGGGCGGTGTAACCGAATTTTACGCCGAAGAGGTGGATATCGATATCATCCCGGAACCCGCGACAGTTTTCCTGCTTGCTGTCGGCGGTATTTTAATTCGCAGAATTTGACTTTCAGCAGCAGCATGGGCCGTTTAGTTTTTTATTGTAATGATAAGTTCAGCAATAATCGGGCAGGAGTTGGTTAAAAGTTTTGCTTAAAGCAGGGGGTGGGTGTATACTGCCTGCATGTCAAAAGATTTATATATAATTGACGGGCATGCGCATATATACGCGGCTCATTTTGCGCCGATGCGAGCGAAGCTTACGAGTCCTTCCGGGGAGCCTACAAAGGCGACGTATATTTTCACCACTGCGCTTCTGGGTCTTATAGATCGCAAGTCGCCGGGTATGCTTGTTGTGGCGATGGACTCAAAGACACCTACTTTCAGAAGCGATATATACCCGGAGTACAAGGCGAACCGGCCTGCGATGCCGGAGGAGCTGCCCAGGCAGATAGAGCGGATCGAGGAGATACTTGCGGCGATGCGGATACCGATGCTGCGGTGCGAGGGTTATGAGGCCGACGACGTGATAGGCTCGCTGGCCCGAAAGGCCGAGGCGGCGGGGCACAATGTTTTTATCTGCTCGAAGGATAAGGACCTTATCCAGCTTATCGACGAGCATACGGGTATGTATGATATCAAGAACGACAAGATGTACGGGCTTGCGGAGCTTGAGGCGGACAAGGGGGTTTCGCCGGGTCAGTTCGTGGATGTTCTTGCGCTGATGGGTGATACATCTGATAACGTGCCGGGTGTGCCGGACGTCGGCCCGAAGACGGCGGTTGAGTGGATACGCAAGTACGGTTCGCTGGACGGTTTGTATGAGCATGCCGACGAGATAAAGGGTAAGCGCGGCAAGAGCTTGCGGGACAATAAAGAACAGGCCTACCTTTCGCAAAAGCTTGTCACTATTGAGACTAACGCGCCGATAGAGCTTGACCTTGAGAGCTTTGCGTTCAAGGACCCCGATTTGGAGAAGGTCGGGGATATATTCAGGGAGCTTGATTTTTCGCGATTGTTATCTCAGCTGGGGATAAAGGGTTCAGGGGCGAAGAGTTCGGGGAAAGAAAACGGTGATAAGGGGGGAACTGAGATTTTTCCGTCAGAGAGTGTCGGCGAGCTTGATACTGTAAAGACGATTAAGCCGAAGTATGAGCTTGTTGATGACGAGGGGAAGTTTGATTCGCTTGTTAACCGGCTGAGCCAGCAGGAGCTTTTCGCGATAGACACTGAGACGACCGGGTTTGACGCAATGCAGGCGGAACTTGTTGGTATAAGCGTGTCGTTCGAGCAGGGCAGCGGGTATTATATTCCGGTTCGGGCTCCGCTTGGCTGTTCTGCGCTGCCGATCAGCCTGGTGCGGGAGAAGCTTGGGCCAATACTGGCGGATGCGGGGGTTAAAAAAGTCGGTCAGAATATAAAGTATGACATGCTGATACTCGAGAACGCGGGGCTTGTGCTGAAGGGCGTTTATTTCGATACAATGGTAGCGTCGTATTGCCTGCACGCCGACCGAAGGCATTCGATGGATATGATGGCGCGTGATTTTCTGCATTACGAGACGATACCGATAAGCGCGCTTATCGGCAAGGGAAAGAACCAGCTTACGTTCGATATGGTGGATACAGCGGCGGCGTGCGATTATGCCTGCGAGGATGCTGACATAACTTTGCGATTGTATCATTATTTTGAAAAACGATTAAGTGCTCAGCCGGATATAAATGAGCTTTTCGAGGGGCTGGAGATGCCTCTTGTTTCGGTGCTGGCGAAGATGGAGCTTAACGGTGTGTCGCTGGATACGGGTCTTTTGCGGGAGATGTCGACGGAGATAGGCAGGCGGCTTGATGAGCTTATCGAACAGATACACGACTGTGCGGGCAGGGTGTTTAATATTGATTCTCCGAAGCAGCTTGCGGAGGTGCTTTTTGACGGTATTGGTTTGCAGTCGGTGCGGTCGGGCAAGACTACCAGGTCGACTGACGCGGCGGTGCTGGAGCAGCTTGAAGGGCAGCACGAGATCATTCCGCTGCTGATCGATTACAGGCAGCTTGTGAAGCTGAAGAACACGTATCTCGATAAGCTTCCGAAACTTATCAACCCAAAGACGGACAGGCTGCACGCATCTTTCAACCAGACGGTGACGGCGACGGGCAGGCTTTCTTCGTCTGATCCGAATTTGCAGAACATTCCGATACGCACGGAGCTTGGGCGAAAAATCCGGGCCGCGTTTGTGCCGCAAAGCAGCGAGGGGTGCATTCTCAGCGCGGACTATTCGCAGATAGAGCTTCGGCTGCTCGCGCATTTGTCGAAGGACCCGGAACTTATCAAGGCTTTCGATGAGGACAGGGACATACACCGTTTCGTGGCTTCGCAGATTTACGAGGTTCCGATCGAGGAGGTGACTTCGGAGATGCGCTCGAACTGCAAGGCGGTGAACTTCGGGATTATTTACGGGCAGGGGCCGTTCGGGCTTTCGCGGACGATAGGGATACCGCAGCACCAGGCGAAGAAGTTTATCGAGGATTATTTCGCGCGGTATTCGTCGATACGGGCGTTTATGGATTCGGTTATTGAAAAGGCGAGGGTCAATGGTTTTGCCGAGACGATCATGGGCAGACGGCGTGATATAAAGGGTCTGGATTCGCGGAACTTTAACACTCGCAGCTCTGCTGAGCGGATGGCGGTTAATACGACCATCCAGGGCTCGGCGGCGGACCTTATCAAGGCAGCGATGATCAATATTCAAAATCGGATCGACAAGGAAGGGCTTGATGTGAAGATGATTCTTCAGATACATGACGAGCTTGTTTTCGAGATGGCGAAAAAAGATGCCGAAAATCACCGCGAGTGGATATTAAAAGAGATGACCGGTGCGATAAAACTCGACGTCCCGCTGAAGGTTGACGCAGCGACAGGGTCGAGCTGGCTGGCGGGCAAATAGCACAAAACTCAAATCGCGCCGTTGGCGTCAAGTCGCCGGCAGGGCAAGATAAAAGCGTGAGCCCCGGTTAAACTCCGATTCGGCCCAGACCCTGCCTCCGTGCCTGCCTGCGATGCGCGAAACAATAGTCAGGCCCAGTCCCTCACCCTGCGGGCTGGTTTCGGGGTCGAGCCTGTTAAATATCTCGAAGACGGATTTAAGATGCTCATTGCGGATTCCCACGCCGTTGTCGGAGACACAGTAAATGCTTTCACCGCCCCGGCGGGTTCCGGATATTTTTATCTTGCAGTCGCTTTCGGGGTGACGGTAATTCAAAGCGTTGCTTATAAGATTGCTGAAAGCCTGGTTTACATGATTGGCGTCACCCATGCAGTCGGGCAACTTATCGATGTCAACTTTGGCCCCGGCCTGGTCGAGTTCATAACGCATGGCCTGAACGACAGTGTCGAGCAGCCTGTTCATGTCAAGGCGGCTCATAAAAAGTTCTGACGTGCCGACCCGCGAGACCTTCAATAGCCCCTCGAGCAGGGATTCCATCTTATCGACGCTGCGGCGGATAAAATAAATATCCTCGGGGATGTCTTCTTTCAGGACTTTCTCGACGAGTTCTTTTGTTTGTTCTTTTCCGCTGCAAAGGGTTTGGAGCTGATCGGTCAGTTCGCGGCAGCTTCTTTCAAGCTCACTTGTAAAGCCCTTAAGGTTTACCAGCGGAGAGCGAAGGTCATGTGAGGTTATGTATATATAGCTTTGCAGTTCCTCGTTCTTTGCTTTTACGGCCTCGGTAAGAGAACGTTCAAACTCTTTGACCTTCGTGACGTCCTCAAGGTGCATCAGGACACCGATAAATCCCTGCCCGTCATGTTCAACGGCCCGGGCGTTCAAGAGCACGTGCTTTTTCTGTCCCTTTTTATTCTTGATGCTGTACAACCGGCCCTGGACAGGACCGCTGCCGGATTTAACAGCCTCAAAGGGGTAGGTCCCGCTTTGGAGGACCTGTCCTTCGGAATCCTGGGCCTCCCATAAAGGTTCGTTATACCTGAGTCCAACTATCTGTTGAGGGTCTCCTCCCAATATTTTCGCCGCTGATTCATTTACAGAGACTATGACACCGTCACGATTGAAAGCTAACATCCCTGTTGGTGAAAGACTCGTAATCTTCTCAAGCAAGCCGCTTAACGGTATATCCACCAATACTCTCCCGTTTCAATGCTGTTAATGATCAAACGAAAAATCATAATAACAGGTTCGGGCCGGGATTACAAATATAAACCGCCAGCGGGCAGGCGGCCTGTCGACATATCCGGGACTAACCTTTCTTAAGGCAAAGATAGAAGATGCTGCCCCTGCCATGCTCTGACTGGACGCTGACTTCTCCGCCGTGCCTGTCGATTATGCGTTTGACTATAGAAAGTCCGAGGCCCTCACCTTTGGTGCTGCCCTGCGGGTTAAGCCTGTGGAATATCTCAAAAACCTTGTCAAGATACTGTTCGCAAATTCCTATTCCGTTGTCCTGGACAGTATAAAAAGCCTTGTCGCCTTCGAGCCAGCCGCTTATGGTTATTTCAGGCTGCCTGTCATTGCTGGTATATTTGAGGCTGTTACTTAGCAGGTTGCTCATCGCCTGGTTTATCTGGTTGAAATCGCCCATGCACGGGGGCAGATCGTTGACTATAACTTTAGCGTTAATGTTTTCTATCTCGTACTGCATGGTGCTGACGATTCCCTTTACAAGCGAATTCATGTCCAGCGATTCAATATTAAGTTCGACCCTGCCGACACGTGAGAGTTTTGTCAGGCCCGCAAGAAGCTGATCCATTTTGTCAACACCGTTCTGTATAAATCCGAGGCACTCGGAGATGTCACCGTCGATAATCTTTTCAAGCTCGCGTTTAAGGGTCTCGGGGTCGTTTTGCTTTTCAAATATTTTTTTCATATCCGACCAGCAGTTTTTAAGCTCACCGCTGAATCCCTTGATATTCACGAGCGGTGAGCGAAGGTCATGGGATGTTATGCTGATAAAATTCTGCAGCTCCTCATTCTTGGAAATGAGTGTTCGGTTCAGTTCGTTCATCTGCTGCTGGTAATGTTTCCTCTCGGTTACATCACTTAACACACCGGTAATACGAACGGGCCTGCCGCTGCTGTCGCGTTCGACGGCCTTGCCCCTGTCGAGTATCCATCGCCATTCTTTGCCGGACCTGTTGACCCGGTACTCGGCTTCGTAATAGGGCTGGTCGCCCTCGAGAAGATTATTTATCTTAAGCTCAAAAGTTTTCCTGTCCTCTGGATGGATTATAGAAAGCAGCTTTTCAAAGCGGTCGTTATCGACATCGATATTCCTTTGGGTTATCTCTTTAAGCCTGTGGTCGTAAATCACCTCGCCGGTGGTGACGTTCCAGTCCCAGAGGCCCAACGCGCCCCCTTCGAGGGCGAGTTTAAGCCTTTGTGTGCTTTCAAGTATTCTGTTTTCGGCTTCTTTCTGTGCCGTTATATCCTGAACGGCGCCGAGGATTTTATCCACTTCGCCGGTTTGCTTGTTCTGGACGGGGTTGATATAATCCCTGAGCCATTTAACGCCGCCTGTTTTTGTTCGTATGCGGTACTCGATAACACATGGCTGATTTTTCCTGAGCTTTTTGATCGAGTCTTCCATAAGTTTTTCGAACTCAGGGAAAGCGATGGAGTACCAGCCTTTTTCGGCGGCTTGTATTTCGCTGACAGTATAACCGGATATGCTCCTTACGGGGCCGGCGATCCATTCGGTCTGGACCCAACCTTCTTCGTTGAGAATGCCTGAGTATACATAATCGGAGATCATATTTGTAATTATGCGGTGTCGCTGTTCGCTGAGCCGAACCGCCTCCTCCATCTCTTTTCGGTCGCTGATGTCGGTTATCGACTTGATAATACACTTAATCCCGCTTACCTCGATTGTCGCGGCTGAGACATCGCATGTAATAACCTCGCCGAACTTGCTTTTGAACCTTATCTCGCGATTTGTTAAATAGTTTCTCTCGCTGACATCGGCGACGAGGTTTTTGCGGTCTTGTGGATCAATGTATATTTTAATTTCCTCAAAGCGTCTGCCGATAATTTCGTTTCTCCGGAAGCCGAGGACCCTCTCGAAATTATCATTTATGTCGATATACTTGCCGCCCTCGAGGGTGGTTATGCACATTATATTCGGGCTTGAATGGAAAGCCTTGTAGAATTTTTCCTCTGATTCCCTCAGTGCCTGCTCTATCTGCTCCCGCTCTATAACCTCCTGCTGAAGTTTTTCGTTTGAGTCTCGCAGCTCGGCGGTTCGATACTGGACCTGGTTTTCAAGGTTGTCCCTGTTTCTTCGAAGCTCGTCCTCAACGTCAAGGCGTTTGGCGATCTCGGCCTGAAGTTCCTCATTTATTACCGTAAGCTCTTCGGTGCGGTGCTGAACTTTTCTCTCGAGTTCATCATGGGCCTGTTTGAGCTGTATCTGGGCACGCTTGCGCTCTGTAATGTCCTGGAACGTTCCTTCGAGCCTTACGGCGGCGCCTTGTTCGATAACGGCATTGCATACCGCGTTTACCCAGAGCCTCCTGCCGCTTGCGGTTATGAACGGGAGCTCAAGTTCGAAGCCCTTGCCCTCATTGATTGCCCTGCTGATCGCTTCCCTGAGCATCGGTATCGCTTCGGGTGCGTAAAACTTTATGCCCTTTTCCATGGTTGGTTCGTAATCGAAGTCCACCTCGTGGATCCTGTATACCTCTCTTGTCCAGTGCTGTTTTCCCGTTTGAAGGTCAACCTCCCATCCACCAACTCTCGCTTTTTCGCCCATTTTATTGAGGAGTTCTTCGTTCCTGAGCAGGCGGGCCTCGGCGGCAGCCTTTTCCCTGCCCTGCTCTATGGCGGCAAGGGCAAAAGCGATGTCCTCGCAAACCTCCGTAAAAAGCTGCTGCTCTTCAAGGTCCCCGCTCATCTGTGCCGGGATGGAAGTGGCCAGCAAACCGTAAACCTGACCATCGTGTTCGAGTCTTTTGGCGAATGCCTTCCTGCTGCCGTAAATATTCGCAAGCGGACAGTCCGAGCATTGTTTTTCAGCGTCCATAATAACTATATCACTGGTTTTCAAAGCCTTTTGGGCACAATTTGTAAGCCCGCCGGTTTTGAACAACTCTATAATGGCCTCGAACTCTTTGCCCAGTCCGCTGCTTGCCCAGTTTACAGGCCTCTGCCTGTTATCGAAAAGAACCAGCCATGAATGATAATACCCCCTTGTTTGGGTAAGCTCATTGCATGTCCTGTAGATAAGCTTTTCGGGGTCCCTTTCGTGACAAATCATCTGGTTTACATTGCGGATAGCCTTGAGTACATCATTGAGATGGGCGGTTCTTTTTTCGGCGGCGTCGCGGCCGGCAGTCAATATAGAACACATGAGACCGAAGCCCAGTATCACAGCGAACATTACGGTCCTGATGTAAGCTTCATGTTTGGGGACATCCGTGATAAGCAGCTCGAGATAAGTTTTGTCATAAAAAAAGGCAAAGTCTATGGCCGCCTCAAGGGCCCAGGATAAAAACGCGAATATCAGTGTCAAATAGAGTATTTTGCCTGAGACCGGAGTATTCCTGCGGCGGGGAGTTTTTTCCGGCTGGTCCTTATTATTTCCGGAATTGGTTAAGCGGTCGAGAATATGCTGGGGGACATGATTTAGACGTGAATCTCGCAGCATCCTGTCTCGGAACTTGGAAAAAGTATCTCTGGTCTTCTTGCCGTTTATGGTCTTTTTCATATCGGCTCCTCACAGCCGCAAAACCGACCCATAAGGCCCAAAACAGAAGTTAACGGTTGCTATTCTAAATTTGTCATTATAACAGTCGGCAAGCTGTCAAACAAGAAAATAATTATACCCTATCAGAAAATTTATTATTTTTTACTACTATATAAGAATGGTTCTTATTTGCTGTATTGGAGGGCTGGGGGGGGTTACAACTGGTGCTGCACAGGTGTTAATAAACCTTGCCGCAGGCCGGGCTTTTTTTCTCGTAATTGACGAAAAAGTATCGAAGGGCATCAATGTAATGGTCGTAAACGCCGTCTTTTAAGGGCAGTTCGCTGGCCTGGTCTGTCGGGTAATGGTAATTTTTCATCGCTTCGATCAGATTCGTGCATTTGTTGCTTATGACCAGTCGGGCTTTACTGTCGCCGCTGCGAAGTGCGCGTCTTATCAGCTCAATACCTTCCATTATCCTGCTGCGAACGTAACTTACGCGGATTCCCATTGCTGTCAGCTCGGAGACGGCGCTTGTGCCGGTAACATCGTTCCGGCCTGCGCCTGCGGGGTCGCAGTATGTTGCCGCGACCTGCTCTTCCCGGCGGTCGGTTCTTAGTTTGATTTCTTTTACGTGCTCGGCGATGCCAGCTCTTCGGCGGACGTACTCATCGACGACGCGCACGACACCATCTTCGCCGACCTGTATAAACAAACAGACGAAGGGGTTTACAAAGCCAAAGTCTATTGCCCTGTAAAGCGGGTTTGCGGTGTTTATCTCGGTCGGGGCGACGTGGACATTAGTATCAAAATCGCCGAAAACCGCATTTTCAAGGTTCGGCTTCATGCAAAGCATTTCGGCTTCGAAACCTGCCCTGCTGCTTCTGCGCATCTGTGATATGCAGTCGTCAACGCTGAGATAGCCGCGGGCCTTTTTCGCCTTGCCGCCGCAGTCGCTCCACAGCGGGCAGGTCGAACAGTTCCTGTCGGTGCATCGCTCGATGACCTCCCACATGCACCATTTGAAAACCTGCGCAGAGCCGCTTTCAAGGGTCTGGTTTATTACCCTGCTCATTATTCCGCCGGGGCGGTGCATTGTACTGAGGATTTCCATTGCACCTTTTATTTTCGGTGATGATTTAGTCACGAACTTTGCCGCTGCGAAAACATCTTCGTCGAAAAGCTCGATCTCATCGCATCGCAGCTTGTGAATGTGCCTGCCCCTGACGCTCCTGGCCGACTGCGCAAGTACCGCTGCGCTGGAGCCGTTGACAAATTCGCAACGTTCCTTGAGTACCTTGCCGTGCACCATATCCGAGAAGCCTCTGTGTATAAGCTGCACGAGATATTCGTACATCCTGTTGGACTGGTCGAGTGAGCCTGCGAGTATTCTTACGCTGCATCCCTCGCGAAACAAACAATCGAGCAATGTCGCGGCGGCCCCGAGCAGTGTTTTTGAGCCTGCCCTGTTTGCCCAAACGACTGCATCGCCGCTGGGGGCATTTCGTTCATTGCATGACCAGCAGTGCCACAGGTAGTCCATCGGGCTTTTGTGATCGGGACATATTCGCCTGTCGGGAACGTCTATGCCGAAAAAATACCTTACGTAATCCCGAAGATGCTCCCTTGTGCCGGGTCGTGTAAATCTTGCGCGCTCAACTGCCGCGGCTGCCTGTTGAGTAATAGAAAGTTGTCCCCCATTGCTCAAAATAATCCCCCCTCACGAATACATATTTGCTGTTTGTTTCACTCGACGTATCAGCAGTGGAAATATTACTAACCGCAGATGTCGCCGACACTATCGAGTATATACCTCGGTCGATACGGATAATGCCCGACCTCGTCGGTCGAGGTTATTCCGCTAAGCACGAGAACGGTTTCTATCTCCGACTCGATGCCGGCGATAATATCGGTATCCATCCTGTCGCCGATGATGGCTGTCTCCTCACGCCTGCAGCGAAGTTTCTTGAGCGAGTGCCTCATAATAAGCGGGTTCGGTTTGCCGATAAAATAGGCTTTCCTGCCTGTCGACATTTCGATAGGCGATATCAGGGCCCGGCAGGCGGGGGCGATGCCGCTTTCGGTCGGACCTGTGAGATCGGGGTTTGTGCCGATAAGGCCTGCGCCGTTGCGTACAAGGTTAATCGCCACCTCAAGGCGGTCATAATTATAACTGCTGGTTTCGCCGACTATCACAAAGTCGGGCTGCTTGTCGTCGATAACGAGTCCCCATTTCTCAAGGGCGTGAACAAGCCCCTTCTCTCCGATAACATAAACCCGGGCGCCGGGCTTTTGCTGGGAAAGGAATATCGCAGTGGCTATCGCTGATGTCATAAAATGCTCAACGCCGATATCGATTCCCAGGCCCGCGAGTTTTTCATGCAGTTCGCGGGGACTCTTGGCAGGGCTGTTGGTTAAGAAGAGGTACTCTTTTTCGTTTGCCTTGAGCCATTCGACAAACTGACTCGCACCGGGCAGAAGCTTGGTGCCGTGGTAGATCACGCCGTCCATATCGCAGATAAAAGCACGCTTTTGTCTAAGTGACTGCACGGGCGGTTTCCCCTGGTTTGCGGTTAAACATCGAGCTTTTCAATACGCTGCACGTGACGACCGCCCTCGAAGCCTGTGGCGAGCCACAGCTCCACTATCTCCAGGGCTTCTTCTATTGCCATCATCCGCTGACCCAGGCTAAGAAGGTTGGCGTTATTGTGCTGCCTGCTGAGCCTTGCTGAGCGGAGGTCCCAGCACAGGGCGCAGCGGGCACCCTTTATCCTGTTGGCCGCCATCGCCTCACCGTTTCCGCTTCCGCCAAGGACGATTCCCCTTTCGCAGTCACCGTTTGTGACCGCCTCTGCGCAGGGCCGGATAAAATCCGGGTAATCGCAGCGCTGGTTTGAATAGGTCCCGAAGTCAACTACCTCGTGACCCTGATCGACGAGGAATGCACGAATTTTTTCCTTATACTCATAACCCGCATGATCGCTCGCAACACCAACTTTCATAGCCGCCTCACTAAAAACATGATATCAAAAACCGCGAATCAATATCCAACACGCCTCATAATCAAGCATCGCTAAAAAAAGCCCTTTGAGAGCCAGGTTTCCGGTTAAAACCGCAAACACACGACATGAAGCCGACGTTCACTCTCCTAAGGCTTGCCTTTATAATACTGTTATTTCGTGAATATGTCAGCATTTTATTTAGATTTTTTCCTCAGTTACCACCTGCAGCACTTTCGCGGCTACTTCCTGGTCAAAGCCGCAAGGCTGCTGTTTATGGGTTTGTTCTGCGTCTTGGCCGGTTTCGTTTATGTTTATCTCGTTGGCTGCGGTTAAGACATCCAGGCAGGCCTTTCTCGCGGTTTCCTCCTTATCAGAGTTCATGAGCTCGGTAAGCTGCTCGGCGGCTTTTGCTGCGTTGCGAGATAGTAGCATCCTGCTTATCTGGACCGCTGCGCGCGACCTTTTGTCTACCAGATCGCTAAACCAATTGTCAGCAAGCCAGGCGGTGAAAATACGCTCACTTACCTGGCTTTTTTTCAAAGCCTGCCGGCAACTTAGATTCAAGTCGAACAAATTATTCGCCAGCCGTCTCTGCCTGGACCTTAGAAGCTCTTGTGTCTGCCGGGGCCCGGCTGGTTTTTCCAAGTGGATGTCTGTACCCATATTCACCTCCATTTATGCACAAATCAGGACGAAACGGCCGAGCCTGACGTTCAGTTCAAAAGCTAAACATATATATAACAAGCACTTAAAAAAGCCGGCTTAACATAAAACAGCAAAATTGTGTAAGCATTACCGGGACTATTACGACATAATAAGTCCGCAAAGTTTCACAGTCTTCAAATAAAGCCTAAAACAGGACACTATATACCCTTTATCTTTTGCCGGCATGATTAAAAAAACATGGGCGTCCACTTCCTATAATAAACCTGCTCATTTATTGTTACCTCTGCTGAAGACACTTTTTAGGACATTACCTAAAATTTCGCCCTTTTTTGCTAATTTATCTACTTTAACACTGACGATAACTAAATCATGGCAATTAAGTTAACTAAATTCACGGAGAACGGCAGAATGGAAACTCAAGTTGCAGAACAAAGAACGGCACCGCGTTCGGACCTTTCATGGCCGGTAAGCGTGTGGCTGCCCGAGGCAAACAGGTTTTTTAACGGCAGAAGCATCAACATCAGCAAATCGGGGGTTATGCTCAACATGCCGATGACCACTCCTGTCCGGAACGGCCACGAGGTCGAGATCAACTTCCCGCGGACGATGAATCTCGCTAAACAAAAAGGTCAATACGCCCGGATCAAATCGGGTAAGGTTGTTCGGGTTGAGCGAAGCAGTTTGCTTGAAGGGGCGGGTATAGGTATCGCCATCGAATTCGAATGAGACCAGGCTCCCTAAAAACGGATGCAGAATGAATTAGAACCGATCCCATTCTCTTGATAGGTGGGCTTATTATATAAAGGCCGGCAGGTGCGCACTGTCCGGCCTGTTTTTTTGCGCTTTGATGAATCCACAGATGAGGGGATTCGCTGTTTACTCAGTATTTCTGTTCTGTACTTGTCGGGTTGGGTTATATCAGAGCTAACGTTAAACCAGGAGCTGAGACAGCGGGCGGGGCAAAAAACGGCTATTTCGTGTACCTATTTTGCTGTTTTTTATTTTGGGGTTGACTTTGGCGTTTAAAGTGGTTAAAAAAGTCCTGTTCTTTGACATTTTTGTGACGTATTACCTATTGCAGGGAACGCGGTTAAATTCCGCGACGGTCGCGCCGCTGTGATCGTTCGTCCCGGTTTTTATCGGGAACCCCGGCAGCTTTTGCCACTGTTTTAATAACGGGAAGGCGCTGCAGGGCAGGACGAGAGTCAGAATACCTGTATCGATGCAAAAATAAGTGTTCTCGCGTGAGGGACAGCATCCTGCCGGAAGATGAAATTTGGTTCCGGTTGATTTGTGGCTTATAGCCGTTGTTCCTAACGCAGGAGCAGCGGCTTTTTTTATTTGGTTAAAATAGTTCGTTGTAATTGGAAAAGGGTACGGAAAGAAACATTATAAATAGAGGCGCCGAAGGTTTAAGGCCGACGCCCCTTAGAGAAACCTTTTCAGGCTTCACTCGCACTTTAAGTATAGCCGATGTATGGGAATTATTCAACGAAAATGTTGATTATTTCTTTGAGGGCATTTATGCCAATCATTCGTTTTCGGCGCCTCAGTGGGTAAAAACCGACTGGAGGTGATGAATATGTAAGCACTTTGAGGCAAAGAGAAGAATTATTGGTCAAAAAATATTAACAAAACAAATGAATGGAGAAAAAATGAAGCAGTATTCTGTTATTAAAATTACATTAGTGCTTGTGACCCTGTGCGGGACAGTTTTGGCAGGCCCCTACGCCCCTGCGGCGGGCCAGGCGGGTTCGACAGCGATCCATAAGGACTCAGCTTCTTTGCTGAGTTGGGCAACCGGCGTTGAAGTGACTCGCGGTCCTGTTGATATAACAGACCTTTCCAAAGGTTATGCAAGCTACGGAACCGCAAATAATGCCCTCGGTAAAGCTGAGGGGACTTCCACCGGTGTAGTCAGTCTTGGAGATGGAGGCATGGCGACATTAACGTTTGACAAAGCGATAACCAATGGTCCCGGTTCAGATTTTGCAGTTTTCGAGAATGGTTTCGGTGACACTTTTCTTGAGATCGGATTTGTTGAGGTTAGTTCAGACGGCTCGAACTTCTTCCGCTTCGATGCAGTTTCTCTTACACCTACAGAGACCCAAGTCGGCGGCTTTGGGGCGCTCGACACAACCAACCTCCATAACTTTGCCGGTAAATATCGTCAGGGTTACGGCACACCTTTTGATCTGGATGAACTTGCGGACATAGCGGGCCTTGATGTCGATAATATAACACACGTTCGTGTTATTGACGTGATTGGAACAATTGACGACAATTACGCAACTTACGACTCACTGGGTAACAAGGTCAACGACCCCTATTCAACACCGTTTTCTTCCGGCGGGTTTGATCTTGATGCCATCGGGGTTATTAACGAAGTTCCGGAACCGGCGACGATGGCTCTGCTGGGCCTTGGCGGTTTGATCTGCGCAAGACGTAAAAGGTAGTATCTTGTATTGACGAAGTGCATTAAAGGGGCGGCTGTAAGATGCTGCCCCTTAATTTCAAATAAATTGAGATGAGGATGTCGTGGGTCGCAAAATAGAATTTAGTTATGTAGTTATTTTATTAATTTCGACCGCTGCTTTTGCCGGTTCGGATGGTGTAAATGACTGGACACATTACGGGTGCAACCCGGGCAGGGTTTCTATCGCTGTTGACGGTCCGGATGTGATTGATTTTTCAACTCTTGAGTGGGTTGCCTGGGAGGATCCGACAGCACCGGGGTATTATATTGAATTCGAGGGGCCGAGCAGCCCGGTGGTGTATGGCGGGAAAGTTTTCGCCTATGCAAAGGTTTTCGATGCGGCAGAGAATTACGTCGGCAACCAGGTGATCTGCTTTGACAGCGGCACCGGTGAAACGATCTGGCACAGTGTTATAGACAAGGGTGAGCTGGATTCCTGGTCGAGCCCGTGCGTTGATACAAAACGCAACACTGTTATAATTGGTTCCGGCTGGAAGGTGTTTGCACTTGATTGCGGGACAGGCGCGGAGATGTGGTCGGCGGAGCTTGGCGGTCCGGTGGTGAACGCTTCGGTTTGCGTTGCTTCGGATATGAGACCGGCAAGGGCTTTTGTTACCGACTTTTCCGATTCGGGGAGGCTTTACTGCATTAATCTTGACCCGAACGAGCCTGCGGAGAATCCTTATGAACCGGGTGAGATAGTCTGGGATGATGTTCTGGGCAAGACGAGCGGAAATACTCCGGCGTATAAAGACGGGGTTGTTTATGTCGCGAGTGTAAACTCATTGTTCGGGGGCGGCCAGTCGATTTACGGGACCGTTTACGCTTACGATGCGGGGGAGCCTAACGCGGTTCGGTTGTGGAGCGTTTCGGATCCGCGGTTTGAAGGATTTTTCGGCGGTGTGTGTGTGACCGGGGAAGGTTATCTTTACGCAGCGAATTATGACTTTTACGGCGGTGAGGATGATGTCGGGTTATGCAAGATCGACTGTGCGGACGGTAGCATTGTATGGGTTACGCAGACCGAGAGGACCAACAGTATACCGATAGTTGTCGGGGATATGATCTATATCAGCGGCGGGCTGGACGGTTACGGTTCGAGACCGAAAGTGGAGGCGTACCGGGACCTTGGGCAGTCGGTTGAAAAGGTTTGGGAGACACCGGCGGGACTGACGATAGGCGGCTGGACGCATCAGCCGGTTTACGGGAACGGAATGCTTTATGTGGGGGCGATACCGGTTGGTGGCGGTGACGGGTATTATATGGGTCCGTATACGGACCTTTATATTCTCGATTTGTCTAAAGTTCCGGGCGATACGGGTTTTATTATGGACCATTTCGGCGGGTGCGGGAGTAGCCCGGCGGTGACGCACAACAGTGTTTACAGTATCGGTTATGACGGGCTGCATAAATTTTATCAGCCGGGTTTTGTCGGGGATATTGATGATAACGGCGGGGTGGGGTCTGGGGACTTTAGCGGTCTTGCTGCGGGTTGGCTTTTTGACGGCGCGGTCGGGGTCGAAAGGGGCGACCTTGATCTTGACGGTAAGATCGATTTCAGTGACTTTGCAATACTGGTTAAAGACTGGGCAATGAGTTTGGACTGAAGCGGTGCGATTTATGACGATTAAAAGAGATAACAGGGGTTTTACACTGATCGAGTTGCTGTCGGTTATTTCGATAAGCGCGGTTTTGATGGGGATTCTGATGCCTTGTCTTTCGAGGGCCCGGGACCAGGCGAGGACGGTGAGTTGCCTGAGCAGCGTTCGGCAGATCGGTTTGTCGTTCGTGATGTACGCGGCGGAGAACAACGGTTACACGATGCCGAACTATGACCCGGATACGGATACTTACTGGTGGGGTCAGAAGAGGTCTGAGGGGATCGATCATACTAAGGGTTTTGTGTGGCCTTACCTGCATAGCGAGCTGAGGGACAAGAGCGTTTACGAGTGCCCGGGTCAGAGGTTGGGGACTTATACTTTGCAGGGCAAGCCTGCGGGTGAGCCTGACGATCCGAAGTGGATAACGAGCACTTACGGGTATAACGGTTATTATCTGTGTCCGCCGAGGAGTCCGTGGGCTGAGATTCGGCACAGGCCCTGGCAGAAGACGAGCACGGTTGATCGGCCGGGCAAGGTTATCGCTTTCGGTGATGCGATGCTTGACTGGGATGTTTCGCGGGAAGTCGCGAGGCTTTCTAACAACGCGATGATCGACCCGCCTTTTATTTTATCGCCGGACGGCAGTCACTGGGTCGAGAATTTGTGCCCGACGACGAGCTTCAGGCATAACGACAGGGCGAATATATTTTTCGTTGACGGGCACTGCAGCAGCATGAAAGTCGAGGACGGGGGGTACACATCGCCGGAGGCGAAGATAGGCTCTATAAGCGCGAACAATTCGCCGTACTACGTGCCGGACTTTGAAAGCTGGCCGACGGGCAGAAGACGAAGGCGCTGAGTCGGCAGTTACCACGAGCCGACTTGTTCGAGCAGCTCGGCGAAGTCGAGTATGTTTACGATGCCGTCTGGCACACCTGCCGGGCCTGTGATGTCGGCGATTCCGGGGGACAACCACTGTGCGAACATTTCAAATATGTCGTCGGCGGTCAGTTCGCCGTCTCCGTCGAGGTCATAGCAGAAAAATAGTTTAGGGTAATCTCCGGAGGGCATGAACCATATATCGCCAGTTCCGTCGAGGGTGGTTCCGGCGAAGTCCCAGTTGGGGTAATTGGCCTGGGTCATCATATCGGTTGTGGTCATGCCGGTGATCGTTGTCGTGCCTGAGCCTGAGGGGTTAATGTATCCCATTGCATTTCCCTGCCCGGAGGTCAGTGTGTCCCAGTAACAATCGAGAACATCGCCGTTGTTCCAGTATCCGACCGAACCGCCAATATGGTCCGCGCCGGAAGGGTCGCCTGTTGAATAGCAGTTTATTACGTCGTCGCTGGATTCGTTTTGTCCGATCAATCCTCCGACCATGTTGTTTCCGTAGGCATTGCCTGTTGAATAGCAGTTTTCAATTTGCCATGTATTTGCGCCAACGAGTCCGCCGACGTATCTTTCGTGATAAGAGGTGCCGGGGTCGGAGTCATCAGAAATTGCGCCGCCGGCTGCGAAACACTGATGTATTGTATGCCGGTTTATTCCGACGAGTCCGCCTACGCCCTGGTAACCGCCTGTTGCGCTGCCGAG
This sequence comes from uncultured Pirellulales bacterium, assembly GCA_964628195.1. GTDB lineage: Bacteria > Planctomycetota > Phycisphaerae > Sedimentisphaerales > Anaerohalosphaeraceae > CAZVPF01. The sequence continues at coordinate 93,276 of CAZVPF010000009.1, forward strand.
TGCGAAGGACCTTTCTATGAAGTAGTTGTTTTCTCCGACGAGTCCGCCGATGTAACCATCATCGCCGGTAACGTCGCCTGTTGCGACACAGTTTCTTATTGTACCGGCGTTGTCGCCTGCAATACCTCCGACTTCGCTTGTTCCGCTGGTGTTGCCTGTTGAATAGCAGTGTTCGACGATTCCGGTGTTGTAGCCGATAAGTCCGCCGACATTTCCGGTATCGGAAGAGACTTGGCCGGCGGCATAGCAGTGCTGAATTGTATTTGTTCTGAGCCTTCCGAGCAGGCCGCCTACGGTGTTGTTGGTCGCGGTTACATCGCCGGTTGCGTAACAGCGTGAGAAGGTTCCTACGTTGTCGAGTTCACCGACAAGTCCGCCTACTGAGACGAAGCCGCTGACCTGGCAGGTTGAGAAGCAATTGGTGATCGAAGAAAGGGGGCCTGTCGCTCTTCCGATGAGCCCGCCGGTATAATGGCCTGTGCCGGTTTGCGTTACAGAACCGCTGGAGTGGGAGTCCGCTATAGAGCCGTTGGGGTTATAGCCGACCAGTCCGCCGAGGCGATAGCCGCTGGATGCAACGTCGCCCTGGTAGGAACAGCGGGTGATGGTGCCGGAATTGTAGCCGACAAGTCCGCCTGTATAGCCTGTGCCGCTGACGCTGCCTGTGAAGTAACAGTCGGTAATGGTTCCGCTGCTGAAACCGACAAGTCCGCCGGTGTATGTATTTCCGGTTACCCCTGAGGGGGAGATATTAACGCCGAGGTTGGTGATGGTGCCGCCGTTTAGTCTGCCGAAGACGCCGGTATAGTATGTTTCGGAGCTGTTTATGGAGAAGTTGTATATCTCGAAGCCGCCGCCGTCGAAGCTGCCGGTAAAGCCGGTGCTGCCTGCGGGGATGACTGAAGCTGTGAAGACCTGGCCTTGCATGTCGATGTTGTTTGTCATGACAAAATACGAGCCGTGGTCGGTTGGTGTCGAGGCAAGCTGCATGAGGTCGGTTTTGGTGGAAATCCGGTATGGGCTGGTCGATAAGCCGGTGCCGCTGGAATAAGAATAAGCTGAATTGACCGCTAAGAGCAAAGCGGCGGTGCATAAAAGTAAACGTTTCATATCCTACCTCCTGTGTTACTATAAGTTTTTTGCCAGGTTAATTGGAATCTTTGCGAGTGAGTCCGGGGTCCGATAACATCAAATATTTTACTTGTTCATTGCCGGGAGGTCAAGAAAAATCCATACCATGGTCGATATCCCTTAAATTAGGGGAGAGGCTAACGCTTTGAAGCAATCAGATGCAAAAGGATAATCGTAAGTGCTTGTTTTGGAGTAAGATATGAAAAATGCCCAGGAGAGGATTCGAACCTCCACGGGGTATTAACCCCACCAGGCCCTCAACCTGGCGCGTCTGCCAGTTCCGCCACCTGGGCATATCAAATTCGTAAAACGCTTTTTATCCTGCTTAACTTGCAGAAAACCTGAATTTTAGCGAAAGGGTGTTAAAAAGCAAGCGAATTTTTGAAAAATAGTTTTCAAATCCGAGGGCAAAACCTGTTATCTGCCTCGCTGGTCGTCCCATAGCATGAGCTGGAGCCGGGGCGAGAAGGCAAAACCGGTTTCCATGCAGAATTTGCTGACAACGCGTGACTTTTCGACATATTCGGTCCTGTTTCTTGCCTGGGGCATCAAAAATACTTTGTCGGGTTCGACGCCTTCAAGTTTCTGGAGGCATCGGGCGATCTCGTCAAGGTCCTTTTCGGCATCGACGACAAATTTGAGCTGATAGTCGTACTCCTCGATAAGGCTTTGGAGAGACTCTATGTCGAAGCGTATTTTGTCGTACTCCGGTCTGAGCAGCAGGGCTTCGGGTGTGGAGTTGGAAAGTTTCGGGCTTATGCTTACGAGGTCACAGCCGAGGCCGCTTATATAGCGTATGCCGCTTGTTTCGACGGTGACGTGGACGTTTTCGAGTGAAAAACCGCGGACGAGTTCCCAGATGTCGTCGTTTACCATGGGCTCGCCGCCTGTGATAACGAGATGGCGGCTTGGGTAACCGCTCATCTCGGTGCGTATCTGTTCTATGGAGTATTCAGTGCCTGCGTCGATATCCCAAGCGTATTGTGTGTCGCACCATTTGCAGCGCAGGGGGCAGCCGGGCATGCGGACGAAAAAACTTGGCATACCTGCGAGCCCGCCCTCGCCCTGGATCGAATAGAACATTTCGTTTATCAACATATTATTACCCTGTCACGTATTCTATAGGGTCTTTTAGTCCGGCTTGTTCGAATCCGGCGAGTCGTATCCTGCACGAGTCGCACCTGCCGCATGCCCTGCCTTTTTCGTCGGGGTCGTAGCAACTGTGTGTCAGCGAGTAATCGAAGCCGAGCTCAGTGCCGGTTAGGATTATATCGCTTTTTTTCATATTTATTATCGGCGTGTGTATGCGGAAATATCCTTTTTTTTCGACTCCCGCGCGGGTGCCGAGATTCGCTGCTTTTTCGAAGGCGCGGATGAACTCTTCCCGGCAGTCCGGATATCCGCTGTAGTCCATAGCATTAACGCCGATGTATATCGAAAAGGCCCCGATGACCTCTGCCCACGCGAGGGCATAGCTTAAAAAGACGGTATTGCGTGCCGGTACATATGTTATTGGTATATCGGTTTCACGGGCTGGGCTGTCTTTGGGCACGTCAATTCCGGTGTCGGTGAGGGCAGATCCACCGAATTTGCCGAGATCAATGTTTATTACCCTGTGCTCTGCTGCGGCGAGGGCGGCGGCGACGGCAGAGGCGCATTTTGTCTCGATTTTGTGGCGCTGGCCGTAACTGAAGGTCAGGGCGTAAAGCTCGAGGCCCTGGTTTGCGGCGAGAGCCATTGTTGTGCCCGAGTCCAGTCCGCCGCTCAGCAGCACTACAGCTTTGTTATTTTTTGTCATTACAGCAACCTTGCAAAAAATTCAAATTCGTATATCATAAGTCTACCGGGCCGAGTCTTACAGCTTCAGGGCCCAAAATCAAGTATACAAAAAAATCATGTAAGGGCAAAAAATTATGCCGGATGCGACAAAAATTGAATTATTCGAGAATCCAAGGCCGAACAGGGATTATGTGATCAAGATAGACTGCCCTGAATTTACGAGTGTGTGCCCCAAAACCGGTCAGCCGGATTTCGGCAGGATAACTATTGAGTATATCCCGGACGAGAAGTGCATAGAGCTAAAGAGCCTTAAAATGTATATGCAGTCTTTTCGCAACGAGGGGATTTTTTATGAGCAGCTGGCAAATGACATACTCGACGCACTTGTCGAGGCCTGTCAGCCGAGGAGTATGATAATCACCGCTTCTTTCACGCCGCGGGGCGGGATAACCACGGAGATTGCTGTTGAGTATCCGGGAGTTGCGGAGTTTCCGGACATAGACGACGAGGATTTTTTGGATGAAGGTTTGCTATGAGCATAGATTTTCATTGCCAGGCATGCAGGAAAAAGATCAAGGCGGCGGATGACGCCGGCGGGAAGTGGGGTAAGTGTCCATACTGTTCGCATAAGAACTATGTGCCGCGGCCGGCTTCGCCGGATGACGAGGAGCTTAAACTTATGCCGCTCGACCAGAGCGAGGAGACCCAGTACGGTTCGCTGATGAACGAGTCGGGCGAACTTACCAAGATGATACTCAACGAAACGATGGTTCCGGAGGGTGATGAAGATTCACTGCCTGAGGCCCACTCCGAGCGTGACATAATACGTGCCCTGATACATTATATGCGCTGCATGGTTGACGGGCACATAGAACGGGCCGAGGAATATAAAAAACAGGCATCGGCTGCGCCAGAAAAGACGCGGGACATTATCGACCGGATGATGCGCACCCAGTCGCCCGAACCGGAGCTTGCGGATATTCCGCCAAAGGTTATCCAGGGGTATCTTAAGAGTTTAAAGGCGGAGATATAGTCGTAGGGGGGAAAATGGCGGCGCCGGTAATTTCAGTAAGCAGGGTATCTAAACACTACGGGAAAATAAAAGCTGTTGACGAGCTTTCGTTCAGCGTTATGCCGGGGACGTGTTTCGGTCTGCTCGGGCCCAACGGTGCGGGCAAGAGCACCATGATGAAAATGATATACGCAAAGACCATGCGTGATACGGGCAGCAACGGGTCGATAGATGTTTTTGGTTACGACCCGGCGAAAAAGGAGCTGGAGATAAAATTTCTTTCCGGGGTTGTGCCGCAGGATGATAACCTCGATGACGAGCTTAACGTTATTCAGAACCTTATGATATACTCTCGTTTCTATGACCTGCCAGTGAAACAAGCGCGGGGCAGGATCGACAAACTCCTGGAGTTCCTTGAGCTGAGCGAAAGGACCTCTGCGAAGATACGTCAGCTTTCGGGTGGTATGAAGCGGAGGCTTGTTATCGCACGGGCGCTTATTAACGAGCCGCGTCTGCTTATTCTTGACGAGCCGACGACGGGGCTCGACCCGCAGGTGAGGCACCTGATATGGGACAAGATAAGGCTGCTGAAAAGGCAGGGGACGACGATTCTTCTGACGACGCATTACATGGAGGAGGCTTACCAGCTTTGCGATGACATTTTGATAATGCACAACGGCAGAGCGGTTATGCAGGATACGCCTGAGAGGCTGCTCGAAAAGAATATCGAACGCTACGTGCTCGAACTTATTTACACCGACCCCATCGATCAGATCATTGACGATGATAAACTTAGAGGTGTCCGCGTGGACCGCGCAAACGATATGACGCGTTTTTACTCGGTCAACATGGAGACTCTTTCGATTATCGCCGACCACCTCGCGGAGCACCGCTACCATATAAGGCAGTCCAACCTTGAAGATGTTTTCCTGAAAGCGACGGGCAGGAGGCTCAACGATGTCCAGTAAGACGATTACAAAACCGCCTTTTCATAAGCGGATTTACAGCGTATGGTTCCGGCATGTTCGGGTTTATACTCGACATATTCTGAGCAACGGTCTGCCGCCTTTTGCCGAGCCTCTTATCTTCCTGGGTGGGATAGGTTTGGGTTTGGGCAGGTATATTGACCAGACAATGGAGGGTATGAGCTATATCAGCTACCTTGCGACAGGGCTTCTGGTAACGGCGTCGATGTGGACGGCGGCTTTTGAGTGTACTTACGGGACTTTCATTCGGCTGGACTTCGAGAAAGTTTACGACGGCATGCTCGCTGCGCCGATAACCGCTGAAAACCTTATCGTCGGAGAGATTCTCTGGGCGGGTTCGAAGGGTTTCTTTTTTTCCTTTGCGGTGCTGTGCGTACTTTCGGTTTTCGGGATACTGCCCATGCCGGGGTGCCTGGCTGCGCCGGTTATCGGGTTTTTCAACGCGCTGGTTTTCGCGTGCCTGGGGCTTTTTATCACTTCGTTCGTGAAGACCATTAACCACTTCAACTTTTTTATGACGGGTATTATATCGCCCATGTTCTTTTTTTCGGGGGTAGTATTTCCAGTTACGAATTTGCCAGCCGCGATCCAGCCGGTGGCGGAACTGGTTCCCCTGACACATTCGGTGCGTATCGTGCGGGCTCTTGCCAACAACAGCTACAGCCCGTGGCTTGCGTGGGACGCGGGTTATATCGTGACAGCGATTGCTGTGCTCGGCACGCTGGCGGTGAAAAGGTTGAAAAAACGCCTTATTGACTGAGCGGATGCTTTTATGATATAATCGGGTTTTCTGCGAAGATGAAATAAACTTGGCGCTTCAGAAACCGTTTACGGAGAAAGCGTATGGATATCCAGGGCCTTTTGACCAATATTGCCGCCGCGACAGAATCACTTCGAACAGACATTAACGACACTATAGTGCAGATCGGCGATTCGCCGGCGGACTTTATTTTTGAGCAGGTCAGCGCGCTTAGCGTGCTGGGCGCGATTGCGGCGATATGCTTCGGAATCGTTTACATTCTTTACGGCTGGAGGATATTCAGCATCTTCGTTGTTCTTGCTTTTTCCATAGCGGGCACTTTTACGGGGCTTCTTATCGGCAGGCTTATCGCAAACCAGACCGGGGCAGAGACGAGTAATTATGAAACCATTGCAGGTGTGGCGGGGCTTCTTATCTTCGGTATTCTTTCGATACCGCTTATGAAGATATGCCTTCGGCTGCTCGGGATGCTCGCTGGTGCGGTAATCGCGGCAGGTGTCGCATATTCGATTTCTGTCTCGCAGATGTATATGATAATGGCAGGTGTTGTCGGGCTGATAATCGGAGCGGTGCTTTCGTTCATGCTCTTTAAGCTTGTGGTCAGTCTTACGACCAGCCTTGGCGGTGCGCTTGCCGCGGTTATCGGTGCGCTGGGGCTTGTTAATATCTATGAACAGTCCGTTTCCGGAACGGAATTTGTGCACAGGGCGATCTATGAACAGCAGTGGATGGTCCCGGCGGCAGTTCTGGTGCTGATGTTCGGGGGTATGATAATTCAGTCGAGGCTCGGGATCGTGCCTGCTCAGAAAAAGGAAAACGAAGAGTAGTTTTTCGGCGGAACGGGTTGGAGGGGGTCTGTCAATTCAATTCGAAAACCCGCTTGAGGTGATTGGCGACCTTTTGCATTATATCGTCATAGTACGGTTTGCCGTAGTTGAAAAACCCGTGCTCCTGTCCTTCATACAGTTCAACCTGAGCTGTGCCTCCTTTTTGTCTTATGGCCTGGGCGAATCGCTGTGCCTGACGATGGCTTATGGTGGTGTCGGCGGTTCCATGAAGCAGCAGGGTGTCAGGCGGATTATTTCGCAGGTTATAAACGGCTGAAGCTGTCAGGAGGGTTTGTTCGTTTACCTGTTCGAACATGGCGGCAAGGTTTTTTTCGGACGGGAAACTGCTGTCATTTTTTTGCACTAAGTCGAAGCCGCCGTTAAAGGCGATGAAGCTTTTGCACTGCGGTGTCTGCTGGGCGATAAGGGAAGTAAGCACCGCGCCGGCGGAGGCTCCGGCAAGAGCGAACCTGTTCATATCAAATTCGTACTTTTCCGCATTTTGCTTTATGAAGTCGATTGCGTCTTCGATGTCTTTTTTGGCGTCGAAAAACAAAGTTCCCTCCGAGAGTTTTCGATAGTTTATTCGCACACCGGCAACTCCCCGCCTGGCCATGTAACGTGAGCAGCCTTTAAGCTGGTTTAGATTTCCGCTCCAACTGTGAGCGTAAAGGACAACGGGAAAAGGTCCGTTTCCCCTGGGAAGGTCTATCTCGCAGTATAATTCAACGTCGTCAACAGTTTTATATCTTGCCATGAGAGTTGTTATCTGGTTTCTGTTTTTTTCGTGTTCTGTCGGAAAGTCCGGTTTACGCTTTGAATGCTCGTTTGCACAGCCGCCGCAAGCGGTTATAAGGGCTATCATAAACACCAAAACGCCGCCGATCAAAAGCTTTTTGAAAATACGCATACAGTTTTCTCTAAATTTTACTTCGTTATCGTAATAAACGGTTCCTGCTCGGGCCTTGAGAGTACCGGTCTGTGGATTACCGTCCCTGTAAGCTGTTGCCAATGCTCAGAAAGGTCGAGTTGTGCCCCTTCGAGGACCTCGAAAGTATTTATCCTGATTGTTCGGGCATCGCTTGCGGGTCTACCGGCGGGTACCGATATAATCCTGTTTAGAACTATTGATTTATTTTCAAAAACCTTCTCGACCTTGAGGAGCATTTTCCTTTTTTCCGGTTCGATCTCGAGTGTCGCCCAGAAGTTCGGGTAAAACAAAGGCAGCCTGACGAGTCTTGCATTTTCATCGAATATCGGGGCGAGGTAAAGCGTTTCATTCGGCACGTCGAGGCCGGCGCCTGCAAGAACATCTGTTATGAACCATGTAACGGGGGCGGACATGTATGTAGCCTCGCCGGGGTTCCAGAGGTTTTGGGTCCAGGTCCAGCCCTTCCGCAGGTGTACAAGCTGGATGTTTTTGATAATCTCCAGCCCGTCGGCGACATAGCCGTTCTGTATCGCAAGCATGGCGGTGTAGCTTTCGAGGTAAAAAGGCCAGCACTTCGAGCCGTCCTTGTCGATGCCGCGGTGTATATTCAGGTCGTATACCTTCGGTGCGTAATATGACGGCGCGCTGCTTACCGAAGTTTTCAATTGCGCCAGCACCGCTGCCCGCGCCATCGGCTGGTCTACAACATCGCCCCATTTGCAATAGCTGCTTACGAATTGTCCGGCAAGCTGGCCGGTGAACATGCGATAATCCTGCTCGCCGCTGCCGTCCAGCTCGCAGCCGTACGAAAAGAACCTTCCATTCCACAGGTGGTTTACAAAATCATTTTTTGTCTCGGCGAACTGCCTTTTGCAATGGTCGACGAGTTTGTAGTCGCCGACGGCTTCGCCGAGTACGAGGCCTGCCTTTAATGTCGCGAGGTAGACACCGGCGATATAACTGTATATTGGCGGGTGTTCGTAGTCGTCGTAAGTCGTCTTGCCGACGGGGATATCTATCTCGCTTTTAATATTGCTCTTAAGGTTCTGGAACGCGAAGCGGACGCGGTCGATATGTTCACGGACTATTTCGATGTCGCCGGTATGCTGGTAATCTTTGGCAAGCTGTATTATCCAGCTTCCGGTGTTGTCGAGCATTGTTCCGCGGGGGGCTGGTGTCTGGCCGTCCCTTGTGGCGATACCGAGGTAATAGTGTCCATTGAAGTGCAGAATAAATCCGTCATCAGGGTCCTGGGTATATGCGAAAAGGTCCATTTCGGCCCGGTCGATGTCGGTGAAAAACTTCTGATAGAAAGGATGTGCGCTTAGTCTCTGGTCCATCGTTCCCGCAAGGCCTCCCATCTTTCCCTCCATAACGGAAAAATCTCCGGCCTTGTTCAAAATGCTGTTGGTGTAAAGCACGTAACCGCAGTTGATCAGCTTGAACTTAAGCCATTCGGGATAGGTGCTTTCGAGAACAGGCTTGTGCCATTCGGTCGTCTTGTCGTGTATTCTTTCGCGGTTAGCTGCGGCATATTTGACAATATCCTCGAGCGAATCGAAATAGTTGTGGAAATACCTCGCGTAGTCCTGTGTGCCCCAGTAGCTGTTGGGATGGGAGTTTTCTCTGTCGGGCTGCATTTCGGGATAATACCAGGCCACCATGAATCGTACTGTTTTGGTTTCCGCTTCTCGGAGCTTTATCTTCAGGGCGACGGCGCTTGCTTTTTCACCGGTTTTGCCGGGGGTGTAAAGTTCTGTTTTGCCCTGAGGCTGGGTGAAAGTGCCGTTCTCGTGAAAGGTTTTCCAGGAAGAGGCCGGGTCATCGACATCATAGACAGGCAAGGTGAACAGCTCGACACCATCGGTTTGCTGCGCGAGTATCGCAACTTCGGTCACATAATTTTGATACGTATATTTCAGCGGTTTGAAGGGTTTGTCAGTAAACTGACGCACACCCTGCCAATTACCGACTACAAGTGGTTCTGCAAAAGTGTTGACCCTCCGGCAGCTTTTCCAATCGGCGCGTTTTACCCCCCATGTGTTATTTTTCAGGCTCTCAAGTTCCTGCATATCTTTAATATCGAACAGTCCGCGGGCTATTATATCCTGCCAGCTAAGGGCGACGCTGATTTCAAGAGGCTTTGGTTCGGTATTGACCGCGGTTACCTCGAACCAGGCCACAGGCAGGGCGGAATCTTTCGTGTTCTGCGGCACACAGCCGGAGAATCCGTACAGTGAAAGCCTTGCCCTTTGCCTTGCGAATTCGTCCTCGAAAGCAACTCTTGCTGTCGGGAAAAGCCCCCGGTACGTGCTGTGGTCGAACCCGCGAATACCGGCATATTCACCGCTTTCGCGAACGAGCCTGCGCACAGTTATACTGTTTTGGCGGGTGTTGTTTTCCCAGACGGCGAAAAAGCTTGCTTTAACGTTTTTTACCACGCCGTCTTCGTGAGTGTTGTTAAGGGCAATTCGCGTGAACCTGCCGTCCGGGGCGAGGTCGAAACAGCCGGTGCCGATGCCGCCGAAGGGGACTCCGCTCGGGCCGATATGGTCTCGCAGGTTCAGGTAATTGTAGTCGCCGCCGCCTGCGGAAACGGTTCCGTAAAAACTGGTATTGGCTGATTCGACGCCGTAATCGGGCTCGGCAGCAGTAATGACTGGACAAAAAGAAAGCGTTATTAAGATACTTATGGGCAGCTCTAAATATTTGCGGAAACTTTGCATCGGTTTTTCCCTTTTAGGTATAAGTGATTGCGGTAAAAAAGTAAACTGAAATTCGGAATTGACATCTGCAGTTCATGTCTGAAGCTATGTCAATAAAGTTCTTCTCTTACCAGGCCTGTTATACATTTGTCGTGGCCGAAAGTCAATTGCTCTGTATGGAAAAGGCCCTGTCCTTCGGCGAACCTTTGCATTGCTCTTTTGGAGGGTACCCTTCCATCCTCGCCAAGCTCTTGCGGAGAAACATAAACCCTTACTTCGTCTGCGTGGCCTCCTGCTATGAAGCTTTCGATAACTTCGGCGCCTCCTTCGACCAGCAGCTTGCTCATTTCTCGCTTACCGAGTTCCTCGATGACTATGTTCAGGTCGCACTTTCCGCTGCTTTGGGCAACGGCGAGGATATCCATTCCGGCCTCGAATATCGCTTCGGCTTTTAGCTGTTCAGCGATCATCGCATTTAGGGTTACGACTACGAGTGTGGGAGAGTCGGCGGTGTTTATAAGCTTACAGTCAAGGGGCAGTGTCAGCCTGCTGTCCAGTACAATGCGCGTGGGTTTTTTGCCGTCGCTCGGCCTGGGGGTTAAAAGCGGGTCGTCGGCGATTACCGTGCGGATGCCGACGAGTATGCCCTGGCAGCTTCGCCTGAGCCTGTGTACATCTTCCCTGCTTGCATTACAGGATATCCACCTGTTGCGCAGCGAGCTTAAGAAGCCGTCGCTGCTCTGGGCCCATTTCAGGACCACCCAGGGACGTTTTGTTTTTGTCCATTTGAAGAACGCGCGGTTCAGATACCGGGCCTGTTTCTCGCATAGGCCTGCTTTGACTTCAACTCCTGCGTCGCTGAGTCTTGAAAACCCTTTGCCGGCCCCGTGATTGCTGGGGTCTTCGACCGCGGCCCAGACCCTGTTTATGCCGGCTTTGATTATGGCCTCGGTGCAGGGGCCTGTTTTTCCGGTATGACAGCAGGGCTCGAGGGTTACGAACATTTCGGCACCTTCGGGTTCTGCGCCTTTTTCGCGGCAGTCGGCAAGGGCCTGCACTTCGGCGTGGGCGTGGCCGTATCTTTCGTGCCAGCCGGTGCCTATAACCTCGCCGTGCTTGACTATCACACAGCCGACCATAGGGTTCGGTTCGACCATTCCATAACCATTTTGCGCGAGCTCAAGAGCCTTTTGCATTAATTTTTCTTCTCTGCGGCTGTGGACCATACTACCTCAACATATTAACTTAAGTTGACTTGCACATACATTTTTACCCTGCCCCGTTAATCAATCATATCGATGAAATCATCTTCGCTTATGACCTTTATACCAAGTTCTTCGGCTTTTTCAAGTTTGCTTCCGGGGTCCTGGCCTGCGAGCACAAAATCCGTGTTTTTGCTGACGCTTGAGGCAGCTTTGCCGCCGTTGTCCTTTATCTTCTGCTTGACCTGGCTGCGCTTGAAACGGCTGAGCGTGCCTGTGACGACAAAGACTTTGCCCTGGAGCTTTTTGCTTTCCTTGTGCCTTGGCTTTTCGGGGTCGAGAAATTCGAGCAGTTCCTTTACATCCTTTTTGTTCTGCCCGTCGGAAAAGTATTGGATAATGCTCTCTGCGATGACCGGTCCTATCATGTCTATTTCCTCAAGCTGCTGCTTTTGGGCATCGATAAGAGCATCTACGGTTCCGAATTTTTCGGCGAGCAGCTCGGCGACCTGGCCGCCTACGTTGTTTATTCCAAGCGCGGTTATGACTCGTGAGACAGGGCGGGTTTTGCTTTTTTCGATGCTGTCGAGAACGCGTTCGGCGCTTTTGTCGCCCATTCTCTCGAGCTGGGTCAGCTGGCCGAACTTGAGCCTGTAAAGGTCGGCAGCCTTTTTTACAAGCCCGCTGCCCGTCAGTTGTTCGATGAGCGAGGGGCCGAGGTGCTCGATGTCCATCTGTCCCCTGCCGGCAAAATATATAAGCCTTTCATTGACCTTCGCCGGACACTGACTGTTTGGGCACAAATATGTATGCGTAAATTCTCCCCGCTGCCTGAGAAGCTCTTTTGAGCCGCTTCGTTTGCGTTTGACTACTTTTACTTTAGCACCACACTTCGGGCATTTTTCCGGTTTTTGGGGCTTTTGCCTGTCCTTTCCAGCCCTTTCGACAACTTCAACAACCTGGGGGATTATCTCTCCTGCTTTTTCAATAAGCGCGGTATCGCCCGGTGCGATATCCAGCCTGTCAACTTCATCGAAGTTATGCAGACTCGCCCGGCTGACCGTTGTGCCGGCAAGGGATACCGGTTCGAGGATCGCGACCGGTGTAAGCGTGCCGGTTTTGCCGACATTTATCTCGATTTCCCTGACCGTGGTTTCTTCACGCTGTGCCTTGAACTTGTAAGAGATGCACCACCTCGGTGCTCTGCCCGTTGCGCCGAGTATATCCTGCTGGTCGTAACGGTTGACCTTTATAACCATTCCGTCTACCTGGTAATCGAGGTCGCCTTTTTTCTGCTCCCACTTTTCACACTCTTTTATAACTTCGTCGATTGTCGGGCACTTTTTAACATGCTCGCTTACAGGCAGCCCCCAGTGTTTAATCTTTTTCAAAAAATCGTAATGTTCATCGGCCGGGGGCTTGCTTGCCTCGCCGAACGAATAGGCCAGAAAAGACAGGCTCCTGCCGGCGGTTATTTTCGGGTCGAGCAGTTTAAGTGAGCCTGCGGCGGCATTGCGGGGATTGGCGAAGACAGGTTCCCCATTTTGCTCTTTGTCATCGTTGAGTTTGGCAAAGGCCTGTTTGGGCATGAAAACTTCGCCGCGAATTTCAATTGCGTCAAAATTTTCGCCGTCGCCCATA
>CAZVPF010000010.1:0-98799 GCA_964628195.1 uncultured Pirellulales bacterium
TATACTATCAAAATCTTACTTCTTTGCACGATTTTACTTGGGAAATACGGGATATCTTGATCCGAACCGCGGGGGGGCTATAAAAATAACTGGTGAAAAAAACGGCAATACCTGCACTTATTGCGTCCGGGACAACGGGATAGGGATCGAAAAACAACACTGCGAAAAAATATTTGAGGTGTTCTACAGGCTAAACCCAACTGACTCTGTCGGCGGAGAGGGGCTCGGGTTGTCAATAGTTTCCCGGGCTGTTGACAGGCTAAACGGCACGGTGTACGTTGAATCAGAACCTAATTCCGGGAGCAGGTTTTACATCTCGCTGCCGTCACATGATAATTCCCTCAGCAATGAATGAATAAGCTTATTGGCCAAACCTGTGATAAATCCTGTTTAAGTCAAACCGGGTACAAGCTGTTTTCACACTGCCGACATTTTTCCGCCTGATGCGATAGTGTACAGCCTTTTGTTTTTCTCGGTGTTCATGTGGCTTGCCACTACTTTGCCGACGAACAGGATATGGTCGCCGGTTGTTATTTCGTTTTCGAGCGTGCACTCGAAGTTTGCGACTGCGTCGGTCAGCAGTACCGAGTCGATTTCCTTCGCGGGCTCTGTTTTTGCCCCGGATTCCGCGAGTTTGTCTATGTCCCGGCCGCTTTTGGTGCCGAACATCATCGCTTCCTTGTCCATGTCGGAAGCAGGAAAGACGAGGGTAAAGCATTTACTGCTGCGGATTGCATCGGCGGTGTGTCTTTTGGGCGCGACGGCTACGGCCATCATGGGCGGTGAGCCGGAGGTTATCATTGACCAGCCGGCTGTCATGGGATTGGCCATACCGTTGGCGTCTTTTGCTATTATTATAACTACCTGTTCGGGGTACTTGGTTTTGATCGCTTCTGTGTAATCGGTTTGTTTCTGCATATCGGGCTCCCGTTAAAATCCTGTGTTTGCCTTTTTTCGCGAAGGCGTTAAAATGATTATATATATAATAAGGACTCGAACAAGGGGAAAAAATGGACAAGATCGGTTTTATCGGTGCCGGCAACATGGCAGAGGCCCTGGTGAGGGGCATTATAAACTCGGGCAAGGTAAAGAGCAGGGATGTGTTTGTTACGGATATATCTGCGAAGCGGACGGAGTACATGGCAAAAGTTTACACTGTCAATATCGCGAAGGATGCGGCTGAGCTTTGCAGGTGCTGCGGGATAATTGTTCTTAGCGTTAAGCCCCAGAATATACAGGAGGTGCTGGGGGAGATAGCGGGCGAACTTGACAGGGATAAGACGCTTATCTCGATAGCAGCGGGGGTTACGACAGAGAAGATATCAGCGGTGGTCGGTCAGGAAGTGCCCCTTATTCGGGTTATGCCCAACACCCCTGCGCTGGTGGGCAAGGCGATGTCTGCGCTTTATACCCAAAACGCCTCGACAGAGGCTATACAGGACGCTGTTGAGCTGTTTTTCGCGGTTGGCAAGGCGATAACGGTCAATAGTGAAAGTCAGATCGACGCGGTGACGGCGGTTAGCGGATCGGGGCCTGCGTATTTTTTCCTGCTTATGGAGGAGATGATAACCGCGGCGGTCAAGCTTGGTATCGAGCCGGATAAGGCCAGGAAACTTGTGCTGCAGACGGCCGCCGGGGCCGCGGAGCTTGCGATAAGCGCCGACAAGGACGGGATCGGCCCCGAGCAGCTCAGGAAAAATGTTACATCCCCGGGCGGCACGACGGAGGCTGCGCTTAATGTGTTCAAAAAACATGATTTCGCCGATATAATTTATAAGGCTATCGAAGCGGCGGATGAAAGAAGTAAGAATTTGTCCTGATAGGTTTTTGGAAATAAGACTAATTTAGATAACTTACACGGAGGTGTGTCTGTGAATTTAGTTAAACTGGCAGCGTTGGCAATAATGGTAACGGGGGTGTTGGTTTTGGCGGGCTGTTCGACCGGGGTTCAGGCGGGACAGCAGCCGGAGATAATGGGCAGGGTGGACCCATACGCGATAAAGCCTGCGCACAGGCAGCCGGGTTATGAACCGGCACCTGCGGTTGTGACACCTGCGGAGCTGACGCTTGCGGGAAAAACGATCATCGTGGACCCGGGGCACGGGGGCAAGGACCCGGGAGCAGGGCATGTTGGGTTTTCAACAGTGCCGGAAAAGGAGATTGTGCTTGATATCGCGAAAAAACTTGCCAATCGGCTGGAAAGGGCGAATGCTAAAGTGATAATGACACGGTCGGATGATACGTTTATCGAGCTTGGCGACCGGGCCAAGGCTGCTGAGACTCATAAGGCCGATTTGCTTATTTCCGTTCACGCCGATGCTGCGCCCGCCAACGACCAGGCAAAGGGGCCGACGGTGTATATGGCCAGGCAGGCGAGTTTCGAGAGCAAGCGTGCTGCCAGGGTTATCAATTCGGTTTTGCGTGATGAAGGTTTCGCGTCAAACGGCGTGCGGAAGGCGAATTTTAAGGTGCTGGTGGATCATTCACGGCCTTCGGTCCTGATAGAGTGCGGGTTTTTGACCAACAAAGTTGATGCGGCAAACCTCAATAAACCCGGCTACAGGACGCGGTTTGCTTATGCGCTGGGCAAAGCTGTGGTTAAGGCGATAGGGACAAGTTATGCGCAGAATTGACAATGGAGCATAGAAGATATTTCGCGGTCCATTTTATGGGCCAAAGTTGTCATTCGTTGGGGGCAGTTGTTATTTCGGTCACGAGGTCGGGGTAGATGATCTGCGTGTTGCCGTCTGGGAGGTTCCATGTCATCAGGGGGGTATTGATATCCTGGGTTCGGGCATTTTGCGTGTCGTATTGCGGCTCAAGGCCGAGGCTTTGCAGTTGTGAATATATAACGGACAGCATTTGTATGTCGACAGTCAATGCCGCGGCGAGTCCGGTCGCCGGTCCGTCTTCTCCGAGGTCGTTGAGAAATGTGCGGGTCTCAAAAGTCAGGGTCATTGGGTCCAGAGCGGTTGGCAGCAGGCCGCCCGATATATCCTGAAAGGCAGTAAGGCCCTTTACCACGGACCCTGCGGTGAGGGGGGGAAGTGCCGCCTCTGTGGTGAGGGTGAAATCTTCGGGGACCTGCGGGGCGAAAAATGCGGGGCGAAGCGGCCGGTTCCATTCAAAGTCGGTAATCGTCATTGTGACAGTTTGCGCGGTCGGTGAGACCAGGTCTATCTCTATAAGCACTGGAAGGGCTGTCTGGTCGTCGACCCACAAACGGGTAAGGCTTTCGGGGAACATTGAGCCTGTTACAGCGGGGTTTGTTGTTTCAAGGCCGCGGACGTTTATGCCGTTTATTTGTGCCCTGCCGAGCGGCAGGGAATCGGCGGCAAGGACCTTATTGACGATAGAGACCGGCTGGGCGAGATCATCTTTGGTTTTTGACAGCATTTCCGGGCTGAGCGATAATTTGATGTACCTCAAAGTGTCGTAATTAATTGAATACTTTATGCCGGAGGAGAAATCCAGGACATCACGGCGGATAAGAGTGTCGGCGATATATGTGTCGGATGCGGTGCCGTAAACTGATGAGTGAGAGACAAAAGTTTCGCTGTTAATTGACTCGGCAGCGGCTGGGGTTCGGCAGCCGGGCGGGACAGGTGCAGTTATCTCAATGCGGTAAGTGCATGTTTCGACTGAGGACATTTCTTCCGAGGTTTGGGCCCAAAGCTGTGAAGCGGGATCGGCGGGACCGGTTATGAACCATATAAATAAAATGACCGCTGGGATAACTGATAACGATATCATTAACCTGAGTAACCGGCTGTTCATCAAGAACACCTTAAAAGAGTCTAATAATTATTTTTTTCAACCGAAAACATTTTAACTGTTATATGATTTTTTGCAAACATCAATATAAGCAAGGGTTAGGTAATTTTTTGCCCGCTAACAATATTCTAACAAAAAAAGTGATTGACAGGGTAGGTAAAAACCCTTAGTTTACATATGTACAAAAGGAGAAAAAATGTCTTTAAAAGATGAATTACACCTAAGGAAAGGGTTCAGTGTAGCCGAACATGAGGCTATTTTGAACATTTACTATACCGCGAGCATGATAAAGAAGCGGGCGACGCAATTTTTTGCTGCGCATGGAGTTACGGACGTTCAGTTCAATATGATGCTCTTGCTTTTTCACCAGAGTCCGCCGAGGGGCGGGCTTTCGCAGGTCGAGCTCAGTGAGATGATGCTCGTCAACCGTGCGAATATAACATCGCTTGTTGACAGGATGGAAAAGGCCGGACTCGTCAGGCGAAAGGCCGACCCGGATGACAGGCGCTCTAATATTGTGATGCTCTCGGCGAAGGGCAGACGGATATTGCAGAAAGTGGACAAAGAGTATATCGCCGAGGTTAAGAGCATAATGAGTTCGCTGAAACAGAGCGATGTTCGGAAGCTGACTTCGATGCTTGAGAAGCTTCGGGAAAATATTTCTGAATAAACAGATTACAGGTTTCAGGCTAAAACTATTTTCACCGGTTTAGTTTTTTTTGCTCTTTCGGAGAAGCGATTCAGGGGGTTTCGAGCCATTTCTGGTTAAAGATCGAAGCGTAGATGCCGTGTGGCTTATCGAAGCCGGGTTTGTCGGTTGAGTTGCCGTAGTATGTACATAAGACCTCGTTGTTGTCAAGCTCAACTGCGACGGGATAGCCCATGTCCATATGGTCCTGGTCGAAATTTTTCAGGGTTTTCATTGTCGAAAAGTCCCACGTTCTGCACTGGTCGTAGCTTAGTATCGCGCGGACGCTGTATGGCGGGCGGCGGTGGCCGTATACCATGAGCACGGCGCCCGAGTCAAGCTGCAGCAGGTACGCGGGGTGGCCCCATATCCCGGTGTTGACAGGCTCGGACCATGTTTTGCCGCCGTCCGAGGATTCGGCCTGGTAGAGATAGTACCCGTACCCGTCGAAGCTTCTGCCGTTTCCATGTGCCTCGTCCGGGAGCACGTCCCTGAGCGAGCGGTGCCATTCGGCGCGGATCAATACGACGACTCTGCCGTCCGGGAATGTCAGTATGTTTGGTTCTGCCATTCCCCATGCATGGTTGTTTTCGATACGCGAGAGGTATTGCCAGTTTTTGCCGTCGGGCGTGCCCTTGAAAAAGGCCATTTCGAGCGTTGTGTAGTCTTCGGGCCATTTTTCGTTGAACTGTTTGCCTTCTATGAAGGGGTTTGGGATTTCCGGTTTGTATCCGTAAGCGGCGGCCAGAAGTGAGCCGTCCGAGGTTCTCCTGATATCCCACAGGTAATTAGACTTTAGAAAATCAGACTGGGGGATTGGGTATTCACAAAGCGGGGCGGCATTGATTGTTTCGTGGTAAATTTTTGCGTTGTTCGGGTAGCATTTTTTTGTGCCGGGTATGTAGCGGTACACAGCGTCGAGCAGGCGGCCGTCTTCGAGGGCGACCAGGGCGCGGGTTGCGTCCCGGACATTTTCCAGGGCCGGCGGCTGGTCGGTGTGCGTCCATATTTCGCCGCCGTCGGTTGAGATTGAGTAGCGATAT
The DNA here is from genome assembly GCA_964628195.1 of uncultured Pirellulales bacterium. GTDB lineage: Bacteria > Planctomycetota > Phycisphaerae > Sedimentisphaerales > Anaerohalosphaeraceae > CAZVPF01. The sequence goes on from CAZVPF010000010.1 coordinate 5,506, forward strand.
TCGAGCAGGGGCTGATAGTGAGCATGCAGCTCTTGAGCCTGGAGCTTTTCGATGTTCTGGATGGAGTAGTAAACGATTATTTCGCCCCTGGTTTTGACTATCTTGGGGAAACTCGCGTAATACTCAACGTCGTCGTAGAGGGTGAAGTTTTTGAAATAAGGCTCGTTCGAGAGGGCTTTGCCTGCCTTGCTCTTTTGCCGGGGCGCACAGGCCGTGAGCGATAAAACGAGAATAAAAAGTATGCTTGTTCTGGTTAATACTGTCTTCATGGTTAAAACCTTTTAGCTTTTTCAGTAAGGTTGAAGATGGATAAAATCTTTTATCCGATTCTAACAGACTTATAGAGTCAATATAGCGTTACTTGATAAATTTACAAGTGATTTCCCTGAATAAAAAAAGGCCCGGTTTTCGGGCCTTTGGTTTTAATATATTTCTTCGCGGGCTTAACCCGCCTTTGGTTATTACACTCTGGCAAGTGAACCGAGCCATTCTGTTTTGGGCAGTTTGCCGACCAGCGGCGTTGCGTATTTAATGAACGCTTCGGTCACTCCGTTTCCTTCGGCGTTGATGTACTCGTCGGGCATATGCTTGGTGTGCTCGGCGACGTCGGAAAGGTTTGAGCGGAAATACTCGATGCCGTACTTGTCGCCTTCACCGGTGCGCTTCATGGAAACCGAGCCGTTGTCTTCGTTCTTCGAGAGTTTTACCGCTTCCCTGCCGCACTGTCTTGCCTCTTCGGCGTCGACCTCGGACTGGCAGTTGGGGAAGCTTCGCTGAAGGTATCCGAAAGTGTCTGCGCGGACGCGTTTGACCTTTAGCTCCTGCTTGACCTTTCCGGCGAGGTAATCAGCCAGTGCGCCTGTGCCTGAAAGCTGGATATTTCCATGTGCGTCGAACTCGGCGGTTTCGGCCAGCTTTGCGGCCCAGGTTTTACCGTCGGTGTCGGATATGCCTTCGCTTACGGCGACAACGCATCTGCCTATCTTCTTATAAACTGCCTCGATCTGCGAGAGGATATCCTCGAGGCTGACCGGCCTTTCGGGCAGGTAGATCAAATGCGGGCCGTCGTCGTCGCGCTGTTTGCCAAGTGCCGACGCGGCCGTAAGGAAACCGGCGTGTCGGCCCATGATGATATCTATCTTGATTCCGGGGATTGCGCGGTTGTCGAGATCGTCGCCCATAAGGGCCTGCGAGACGAACTTAGCCGCCGAGCCGAAGCCGGGGCAGTGGTCGGTTACGCGCAGATCGTTGTCGATTGTCTTGGGCACGTGAAAGGCCTTGAGATCGAAGCCTGCGTCTTCGGCAACTTCGTTGACGATCTTGCAGGTGTTGGCTGAGTCGTTTCCACCGATGTAGTAGAAGTAGCGGATATCCTTTTTCTTGAGGATCTCAAAAATTCTCTGACAGTATTCGTGGTCGGGCTTGTCCCTGCTTGAGCCCAGCGCCGACGAAGGGCTGGCCGAGAGCAGTTCGAGCCTGTTGAGCGGCAGGTCGCTGAGGTCGACGAGCTGCTCGTCGACGATTCCGCGGACCGCGTGGACCGCGCCGAAGAGCCTGTCGATGTCTTTGTGCCTCGCGGATTCCTCGATAACACCCGCCAGCGAGGCGTTGATAACGGCTGTGGGCCCGCCGGATTGTGAAACTATCGCATTTGCCATTTGATAACCTTTCCAGAATTCGAGTATGAATTTACCTTTTTACGGACGGGCGATTATACACAACCGCCGGGTAATTACAAGGTTTTTTCGCCGGCGTCTTCGGGACGGCCCCGGACGGTGCGCAACTCTAAACCTGGCAAACAGTTATTGAGCTTACCGGCCCCTGGCCCTGCAGGGGTCTGCCTGCGACGAGGATTATGCGTTCGCCTTTTTGGGCAAGGTTCTGCGAGAGTATCAACTGCCGGGCTGTTTGAGAGAATTGTTCCAGGCTCTCCGGGACGGGCTTATGAAACGGCAGCACGCCGTAGTTGAGATTCAGCCTGCGGCAGACGCTTTCGCTGTCGGTGACGGCCACTACGGGCACCGGCAGCCGGGAGTTGCTCAGGTAGCGAATGGTCCAGCCGGAATGAGACCAGGCAGCTACGAGCCTGGCGGCAGTGGTGTCGACGAGGTCGGCGACTGCGCCTGCAAGGGCCGAGCTTATGTCGGTTCCCTCCGGTAAGGCGGCGGCATGGGGATGGGCCATGCCTGCAGAATCGATGCAGCTTTCGGTTTTTGCGGCCACGCGTTCGATGTACCGAACCGCCTGGACGGGGAACTGGCCTATTGCTGTTTCGCCGGAGAGCATTACCGCGTCTGCCTGGTCGAATATAGCGTTGGCTGCGTCGGATACCTCTGCGCGTGTCGGCACGGGCTTTTCGATCATGCTTTCGAGCATTTGCGTGGCGACAATGCACAGCCTTGCTTTTTCCCGGCATATCCGCAGAATTCGCTTCTGTATTACAGGCACCTCGGCAAGGTCCATCTCTACGCCCATGTCACCGCGGGCCACGAGCACGCCGTCGCTTGCGTCGATTATGCTTTCGATATTTTCTACGGCTTGTGGTTTTTCTATCTTGGCGATTACGGCGATGTCGCTTTGTCGGGCTTCGAGTCGCTGTTTCAGTTCGGTAATATCGGCTGCCCGGCGTACAAAACTGACAGCGAGGAAATCGAGGCGGTTGTCGATCGCCCAGTCCACGCATTTCCAGTCACGTTCGGTTATCGTCGGCAGCGTGATGTCTGTATCGGGCAAATTCAGGCCCTTTTGACTTCGCATGTATCCGCCCCGGACGACTTTGCAGGCTATGTGGTCGTCTGCTCGGTCGAGGACCTCAAGCTCGATATTGCCGTCGTCTATCAGCACCCGCTGGCCGATCCAGACATCGCTTACTATCCTTTCGTAGCTGCAGCCGAAACTCTCGGCGGTGCCTTCGCGGTCGTCGCCGTATATTTTTACGGTAGAACCTTCGTCAAGCACAGCCCCGCCTTCGTAAATTTTGGAGACCCGAATTTTCGGCCCGGCAAGGTCGCCGAGCGTCGCGATGCGGTTAAAGCAGTCCCTGCCGGCGGTTTTGAGATTTGTCAGCATCTGGTGGTGCTCTTCAAGGGTTCCGTGCGAGAAGTTCAGCCGGAACACGTCAACTCCGCCGTTTATCAGGGTTGAGATAGTTTGCTCGGATGAACTGGCCGGGCCGAGCGTTGAGATTATTTTTGTCTTTATCATTTTAAGTCTCGCTTAGGTTTTCAGTCGATTTGAACCCACACTCCCGGCCGCATGAAATACAGGAACCTGGAGGCTGCTTTTTTATGCAGTATCATCTCGGCGGCCTGTGCGTATAGAAGCAGCTGCTCGCGGTATAGCGCGGCGCGGTTTTCGGCGGATTCTCTGTTTACATTATCCGTCTTGAAGTCGACGACCGCAAGTGTTTCTTTTTTGACTACGAGCATGTCGATTATGCCCTGTACTATCTCGCTGTCGGGGCCCCGCCCTGCCGGGCAGAAGGTAAACTCCCACTCGCGGAATATTTCGACTGCATCGGTGAGAAGTTCTTTGGTTTTTTCGTGCTCGAAAAACCCGGTTATCCATTGGGGGCGGACCATATCCGCAGCGGCCGGCAGTATCAGCCCCTGCTCGCATAGCTTTCGCAGCTGGCCGCGGATTTTTTGCCCGTCGACAGGGCCGGTAAGGCCTATCGTTTCCATAACGAGGTGTGCGGCCGAGCCGACATTTGCAGGGCTTACGGGCATCGCTTTTTCCGTGATCCGCGGAGAGCGTTTGAAGACCTCGCTTCGGTTAATTTTGGCGAACTCGTCGTCTTTGTGCGTTAACTGTGAAACAGAGCTTTTTGCAGGTGTCCTTGTCTGTGGGTCATAATCATACCGCCACTTCAACGATTCAATTACAGACTCCGGCGACAATTTTTCCAACAGCTTTTGCGCCTCGTTAGCCGTTGGGGTCTGTTTACCTGCCGAGCGGTCATACTTATCGCAAAGTCTGTCGATCTCGCTCTGTGAAATAACGGATACGTCGAAAGCCGCTTCGGCGGCGCTGCCGGGCGGTTGAGTTATGTCTGAATTTTCCGGGCCAATGCCCAAAGCGTTTTGAAATTTTTTGCCTGAGGCCAGGGCGTAAACAAGCCACTCGAACAGTGTCCGCGCAGAGCTTACCTGCCAGGATTGGGGGACCTGGGCGCCGCCGGCGGCCAAAGTTTGAACAAGACGGGTGCATTTTTCCGTGCTCTTTGAGGCCGTGAGTATGAGTTTTTCGCGAGCGCGTGTCATTGCGACGTAAAGTATGCGCATTTCCTCTGAAAGGCCCTCGATTTTTTTGTCCCCTGATATGACTTCATGCGCCATCGAGCGCAGCCGGACGTTTTTTTCGGGGTCGTAAATTTTAAGCCCCAGCGATTCGTCGTCAACCAGGCAGTCGCCATAGCACTGGCGCATGTTAAAACGGGTATCGAGCTGGGCGAGAAAAACAACGGGAAACTCGAGCCCCTTGCTCTTGTGGACGCTCATTATGCGGACGGCGTTTTCGGCCGAGCTGTCGGGCTCTGCAGGGGCCCAGTCCTGGCCTTTTTCGATAAGCCTTTCAATGAAGCTGACAAACCTTGTCAGAGAGCCTCCGAACCTTCCGGTGCTGAACTGCTCGAACTGTATCGCCCGCTCGTGGAGCTTTAGCAGGTTTGAGCGTCTTTGCGCGCCGCCGGGCAGGCCGGTCATGAACGACAGGTAATCGGTCCGCCTGTAAATGTCCCAGAGGACCTCGGCAAGGGGCAGTCGTCTTGCCATGGAACGCCACTGCTGAATGTTTTCAATTACCTCGCTTAATCTTTGCCGAAGCTGTTCGTTAGGGCCGTTTTTGGCATAAGCTTCGGTGAGGGCGTAAAATTCGCCGGGGGCCTTTTTTTCGTCACTGCCCGCACCGGCGCTGCGCACCTCCGCAAGCTGCGAGTCGGTTATGCTGAAAATCGGGCTTCGCAGAACGGCGGCAAAGTCGATGTCCCTTCTTGGGTTGTCCAGCACTTTTAGAAGCGAAACGATGTCCATTATCTCTGTAGCCGCGAAATAGCCTGCCGCTGCGTTGGCGTTGACGGGTATGCCCGCCATCTGGAATATCTCTACATACTCGTTGACACGGTTTGCAAGAGAACGCATCAGTACGACAATATCACGGTACTCCACGGGTCTGTAACTCTCGCTTTGCTTGTCGTAAATATCGAACCTTTCTTCGCAAACCATTCGGCTGATCTTGTCGGCAGCGAACATCGCCTGACTCTGCTGGGCAGAATATTTTTGACAGTGCCCGGCCTGGCCGCCGGTTTCGCCGCTGTCATTTTCATCCCCGTTTTCACCGTCTTCGCCGTCCGTATCGTCGGGGCTGTCTTCGTCGAGTATATACAATTCAACCGGCCCGCGGCTGTCGTTTTCGGGTCTTTCGCCGAGCGGTTTATACTCAAAGCCCGGCAGGAGGAAATTTTGCTTTTCATAATCTACCGGCGAGAGGGGCTGGGTCATTATCCTGTGAAAGATCATGTTCGCAAAATCAAGTATCTCGGCCCGTGACCGGAAGTTTGTGCTCAGTTCTACCAGGGCACGGTCAAGCTCCCTGCCGCGGTCGACCTGCATGACGAAGTTTTCCGGGTTGGCCTGCCTGAAAGCATAGATGCACTGTTTAACGTCGCCGACAAGGAAACACCTGCCGGGCTGTGCGACCATGTCGATTATGCCCTGCTGAAGGTCGTTGACGTCCTGGAACTCATCCACGAAGACATATTTGAACCTTTGTCGCAGCGCCTCAGCGATATGTTTGTGTTCCCGCAGCAGCCGCAGGGCGTATCTTTGCAGGTCGGAAAAGTCCAGGGCCCCTGCCTTTCGCTTTGCAGCCCTGTAGGCATCGTCGAATCTTTTGACCAGTTCGATCATCACGCCAAGCTGCCGGCGCTCAGTCTCTGCCGCTGACGTGTCGAGCTGCGGATTAAATAAGGCACGCTTGAGAAGTGCCCTGACATCGTGACGAGCCTTATTCACCACCGCCTTGACAAGCTCGATGTCCTCGTCGTCGGCGGTTTTGGGTTTGCCTCTAAAAGAAAAACTAAAAGCTCCTATCGTCTCGGCCGCGTCCAGAAACTTTCCCCTTTCCACAAAATCTGTCGCCAGTGCGAGCTTTTCGAGAAGCTGGTCGCTGAGTTTCTGAGCCCACACTTCACCCAGAAGCAGCCTGTCAAGCTCACAGCCGTAAGCTATCCTGTCAATTGCCTCGGTAAGCTCTGCCAGTACCTGTCGTTTCTGCCTGTCGATAAGTTTTGCTGTTTCCTTGGGGTCGGCATGACTAAACGCGGTGCATTGCGCGAACCATTTTTCAGGCTCCGGGTGACTTTCCAGAAACTCGCTTATGTTTATGATGTTCCGCAAAAAACCGAACCTCTCGGAATCGACGTTTCGACCTGCAAACAGTTCCTCAAGCAGCGGGGCAACCTGCCGGTCCTGCCATGCCTGTTCGAGAACCTCGTTGAGGACTTCGGCTTTTAAGAGGTCCGCTTCGTCCGAATCGACGATGCGGAAAGCAGGGTCGAGATCGAGCAGGTAAAAATGTTCGGTTATCAGCCGTTTACAGAATGAATGTATCGTGCTGATGTTGGCCGCTTCGAGTGTCAGCAATTGTTTGCGAAGGTGCGCTTCGCCGGAGCCGGCAAATTCCTTTCGCAGCTGCTGGTATATCCTTGCGCTCATTTCTTCGGCAGCCGCTTCGGTGAATGTAAGCACGAGTATCTCATCGACATCGACCTGTTCGGCGGTGTCTGAAAGGATGTTCACACACCGTTTGGTAAGGACGGCGGTTTTGCCGGTGCCCGCCGAGGCCGTTACGATAACGTCACAGCCGCGAGTGTCTATCGCTTTTTTCTGCGCGTCAGTCCAGGTTGGGCCCTTTTTACTCATCGTTTTTTCCTCCCGCGATATTTACGATCTGCTCCTTGTCGATGCTTTCAAGAAAATTATAGCGGTTTATCATCCAGTCGAACCTGCACACCGCGCGGTAGTCGCAGTACGAACATGCGCTTCTTGTGCCTGCCCTGAAGGGCTTGACCTCGATGTCACCGGAGTATATCCTGTCCACAATGCCGGCGACGCGGTTGCTTATAAGCTGCATTACCTTCTCGAAATCCAGGTGCGGTAAAATTCCGCTGGTTTTGTAATAACCGTAAGGCTGCCCGTCCTTCGAGACATAAAAATTATAATACCTTGAGGCCTTTTCCGCCCCGGTCTCGAGCAGTTCATGATATTTTGCCGAGAAAACACCCTTGCACTTGTAGCCGAATTTGGACTCGTAATCGGCTAAGCAGCCTGGGTGGATGTCCTTTACATAAGTGGTATATGGAACTTTGAATGCACCGCCGGCTGAGTCAATTTTTACACCTTCAACCGAGGCGCCTTCGACAGCCTTGGTATATGCCCAAAGCTGCACGTCGAGGCAGTGGTACATATCGCTCCAGTTTACCGTGCCTGTGGAGCGTTTGTAATCGAAGACGAAACCCGCGTTCCCCTCGCCGGTTTCCGCGACATCCAGCCTGTCTATCTTGCCTTTTAGTGAAAATCCTCTGCCGGACGGTGCGGCCGCTTTATAACCCACAGTTGTCTCGCTGTCGAACCATATCTCGGCCCCGATCTGTTTGAGGGACCCTGCGCTGCTCATCTCTGCAAGAGCTGCACAGAGTCCGGAAATGTCCTGTTTTGCCTTTTCTATAAGATACCGGTTGTGCATGGACCGCTCGGCGAGCATGGTATAGTAAGTGTCGCTTTGAATTACTTTATCGAAGCTGCTTTTTGAAATTTCAACTATTGCATCTTGTCCGACGGTGGACCACTCGAGACCGGCTTTTTTGAGCGAGACGAAAACCTTTTCAAGGGCCCTGTGGAAAAGTGTTCCGATATCCATTACCTCGAAATCGAACTGCTGACGTTTTTCAAGGTTCAGGATGTGTTTGCAAAAATGCCTGTAGGGGCAAGCTGCGAATGAGGCAATTCGGCCGGGCGAAAAACTCATGGCATCCGGGCAGAACTTCTTCGACAGCAACCCATCGAGAACGGCATTATTGTCATAGTCTTTCACGGCCCGGGTGCTTTGAGCGTGCCTTTCAAGGCCAGGTGTTCGGGCAAGGGTGTCGATTATTTTCGCCCCGGCATCGCTTGTGTCGGCGCAGAGCATGTCCAGCAGTTCCGCTTTGCTGTAAACTTTTCCGCCAGCGGGCTGGGCGCTTACAAAATCTTCCCGAAGGTCGGTGAACAGTTCCTTCAGGTCCGTCAAAAATCCGCTTGCTGTCTGCGGTCGGTTTTCCTCGTCGCAGACAGGGTAGCTTGCCGCGAGAAACTCGCTTGCACGGGTAAAAGCGATATAGGCCAGGTACTGTCTTTCGGTCAGTTGCCTGCGCAGGCCCCCGGCGAGGTGGAAGTCTGTTTGCTCGGCTGCTCGGCGGTCGGTGTCGGTCAGGATGCTGTCAAAACCGACGGGCCCGGGAAAGCTTTTGCCCGTAACCCCGATAAGAAAAACGGCTTTGAGGTCAGGGTGCCTGCTCCGCTCGATTGAACCGACCAGGACCTGGTCTATGGTCGGCGGAATGAACGCAAGGGTTATTCCGCTAAGCGCATAGCTGATAAGCTCCACCCAGCTTTGCGGGTCCATTTTTTCATCGGAGAAGACCTCGCATAACTCATCGAGCACGTCCATTAGCCTGTCGTAGAACTGCCTGTGTCTTTGCTCCGTGCTTTCGTCGGGACCGGTGGACCACTGGTCAAGCTTTCGGGCGACATCAAGTTCGCAAAGGAAATCGAAGATCGCGGCTGTGAAACTACCGGCGGTTATTCCCTGTTCATCTTGGCCTTGCCAAATGCTGCTATTCAGCCCGGTCAGGGGCTCGGCTGCTATTCGCCGAAGCTTGTCGACCTCTGCCGTATCGTAGCCCGGCGTGGGTCCGAACATATCGGCCCAGCTTTTTTGCGCGAGCCAGTCGCAGCGGTCGACACCTTTAGCCAGGCAGAAGTTTTCCAGCACATCCACATCGCTCCGGTCGAGGGACGCCAGGTCAGTTTTCAGGTAGGCCATTACCTCCGCTGTGGCGAAATTCTCCCCGGCTGCGGTAAGGGCCGAAAGCAAAAGCTCGACCACCGGGTGCGAGCTGAGGGGCTTTCGCATATCGAGAAAATACGGGATACCGAAATCGCGGAACACTGCCTCGATATAGTGCCGGTATTGGGTTATATCCGAAACGATGACCGCAATGTCCCGATACCTGCATGAGCCTTTTCGAACCATCGCCGAAATATAGCGTGCTGTGTTGTATATCTCGGCACGGGCGTTGGCGGCTGCAAAAAGGCGAATTCGCTTTTCGGACTCGACAGGACCGGGGTTATTTTGGGGTCGGAAGATATTGGCTTCGATATGAGCAAGAGCCGGTGCGTTTTCGAACCTGTGCTTTTCGGTGAGTTTTACCGGCGGGGCGATGGAGATACCAGCAGCCTTGGCCGTCTTGTGCAGCTCGACGTAAGTGCTCTCGGTTACGGCGAAAAGGTCGGTTTCCTCGACGGGCGCACGGTTGCTCGAAAGGGTTTGGAGTTTATCCGGCTCGAAACAAAGGGCGATATGCGTTTTATTTGCGGCTTTGAACATTTCGACCAGCATCATCCGCTGCTGGGTGGTAAAGCTCGCAAAACCGTCTATCCAGATATCGGCGTTTTTAATAAGCTTGGAGTCGGCGATTTTTGCCGCCGCGGTGTCGATCTGTGTGTCGGGGTTGACGAACCTGCCTTGGATCTCGTCGAGGTATTTTTCGTAAATAAGCGCAAGATCGGCAAATTTCATCGCGGCAAGGGTGCTTGATTGATTTTTGAGCTTTTCGGCGGCGTCCCATACGTCGGCTGGGTCCTTTGCGCATTCATGGAACTCGACGATCGTTTTTGACAGTGCAGCGGCCAAACCCCACCTCCGGGCAACTCCTGCGTAGACCTTGAGGCAAGAGGCGTTTTCCCGCAGGACCTTTTGTATAACCATTTCCCTGCCTATCCGGGAAAGTTCTCCCGCTGCTGCTGCGCTTCCGAGAAGGTGCATGCAAAGCCTGTTAAAGGAGAGTATTTTGAGGCGGTGATAACCGTTTATGCCCGGAGCGGCCAGTACGGCGCGTTCGGCCTGGTAGCTGGCCTGTTCGGGTACCAGCAGCACCAGCGGGCGGGCGTTTTGACCGGCTTTTAGCCGGCTGCATATCGCCTCTATGCAGTAGCTGGTCTTGCCGCTGCCTCCTGCCCCGACAATGAATTGTAGTTCCATAAGCTGCCTTTAAACGATGTTTTTCAATTTATTCCAAAACTGCCGCAACTGCTTGATTTATACCATACCGGGAGCTTTTTTACAAAGAGCGGGTCGATAAATTCCTTGATGATTCATAGAGACGGTTTATGTAACAGTGTCACGCTGGGTAGTCGACTTAAAAGATACTGTAAGTCCTCTTTGCTAAGGGTTCTCCTGAAAATTCCTCATTGACTGTTCAAAGTCAATAAAATTCTTGACAATGGGGTCTTTGGTCTCTAAAGTATTGCCCCTGTGTGTAAAATCGTTGCGGAAGAAGTGTATATACGCTGCGAAGTTAAATACTAATCAAATTATTGGAAGGGAGAATTTAAATGGCAACAAAGGTTGCAATTAACGGGTTTGGCCGAATCGGCAGAGCGGTCGCAAGGATCATTCTTGAGCGTAAAGGGGATCTCGAGCTGGTCGCTATTAACGACCTTGCCGATCCGAAGGCGCTTGCTCACCTGTTCAAGTACGACAGCGTATACGGCAGATGGGGCGGCAGCGTCTCTGTTGAAGGTGATTCGATGGTTATCGACGGCAAGAGCGTTAAAATTCTCGCCGAGCGTAACCCTGCGAACCTGCCATGGTCCGACATGGGCGTTGAAATCGCAGTCGAGTCAACGGGTATTTTCCGCAAGAAGGAAAGCGAAAAGGGCGGTTACGCCGACCATATCAAGGCAGGCGCCAAGAGGGTTGTGCTGACTGTTCCGGCTAAGGACGACATCGACGCGACTATCGTTCTGGGCGTAAACAGCGATCAGCTTACCGCCGACGCAAAGTGCGTATCTAACGCAAGCTGTACGACGAACTGCCTGGCGCCGGTTGCTAAGGTTCTCCAGGAAACATTCGGCATCGAGAAGGGTCTTATGACGACGGTTCACGCTTACACGAACGACCAGCGTGTTTCGGACATGATCCACAGTGACATGCGCAGGTCAAGGGCCGCTGCGATTAACATTATCCCGACCACTACAGGCGCAGCCAAGGCGGTTGGAAAGGTTCTGCCTGTTCTTAACGGCAAGCTCGACGGTTTCGCTTTGCGTGTGCCGGTTGTTGTGGGAAGCTGTGTCGATTTGGTTGTCGAGACCAGCAAGTCGGTATCGGTAGAGAACATTAACGCTGCAATTAAGGCGGCCGCTGCCGGTGAAATGCAGGGCATTTTGGCTTACTGTGAGGACCCGATCACAAGCACGGATATTATCGGTGACACGAACAGCTCAATCTTCGACGCCCTCAGCACGATGGTCATCGGCGACAAGATGTGCAAGGTCGTAAGCTGGTACGACAACGAGTGGGGTTACTCGAACCGCACGGTTGACATCATGGAGACAATGGCGGGCTTCTAATCTTATTTGATAAGCTTCGCGAGACAGGCTGGTCCATATTTCGGGCGGCATGTCTTGAAAATATGTTTGAACGTTAAAAAGCCCGTGGGTAACTGCGGGCTTTTACATAAACACAGGTTTTACAGGAAAGGTCAGGACGATGGCGAAAAAGACCGTGGCTGATATAGATGTAAAAGGAAAGCGGGTTTTGATGCGGTGCGATTTTAACGTGCCGCTTGACGATAAGTGCAACATTACCAACGACGGGCGTATTACCAAGGCCCTGCCTACGATCAAGCATGTACTCGATGGCGGGGCGTCGCTGATACTTATGAGCCACCTCGGACGGCCTAAAGGCAAGCCCGATGCCAAGCTTTCGCTAAAGCCCGTGGCCGACCGGCTGGGCGAGCTGCTGTCGAAGAATGTTATCATGGCGCCGGACTGTGTCGGCCAGGAAGTTAAAAACCTTGCCGATGGTTTGAAGCCGGGCGATGTGATGCTGCTTGAAAACCTGCGATTCCACAGCGAAGAAACTATTAAGGACAAGGCCGCCAAAGAGGATAACCAGCTCCGCCAGGCAAAGGACGATTTCGCACGCGAGATAGCGTCGATGGCCGACGTTTATGTGGACGACGCCTTCGGCACGGCGCACAGGGACAATGCCTCGATGTACACAGTGCCCTGCATGATGAAAGGCAAGGACAGGGTGACGGGCTTTCTTATCGAAAAAGAACTCAAATTCCTCGGCGAGACGGTTGAAAACGCAGACAAGCCCTTTATCGCGATACTTGGCGGTGCGAAGGTTTCGGACAAGCTGGGTGTCATCGAGAACCTGATGCGAAAGGTTGACACGATCCTTATCGGCGGTGCGATGGCATACACGTTCTTTAAGGCCCAGGGCAGGCAGGTAGGTGACAGCCTGTGCGAGGAAGACTTCATCGACAAGGCCAACGAACTTCTTTCCCAGGCCAATGACGGCGGCTGCGGGATTGTCCTGCCTGTCGACACCGTAGTGGCAAACGAGTTCAAGGCAGGCGCCGAGAACAAGGTTGTCACAGGTGACATCGAAGCCGGCTGGCAGGGTGTGGATATCGGCCCTGAAACGCAGAAGATGTTCGCTGAAAAGATCGCAAACGCAAAAACGATTGTCTGGAACGGGCCTATGGGCGTCTTCGAGATGGAGCCCTTTGACGCCGGCACAAAGGCAGTTGCCCAGGCCGTGGCCGACGCGACCGGCAAGGGAGCCCGCAGCGTTATAGGCGGGGGCGACTCGGCTTCGGCTATCGTGATTATGGGGCTTGAGGATAAGGTCAGCCATATTTCAACAGGCGGCGGGGCGTCGCTCGAGTTTCTCGAAGGCAAGCAGTTCAAGTGCCTCGAAATACTTGACGAGAAGTAAGAATTTTCAAATTGAACGCTGCAGCCGGCAAGGCTGTTTTGTGAAAAAGGCGGGGCGGCGTAAGAACCGCCCCGATATTCTATGGAGCATATCAAGCTACCCCCGGCAGGGACGATAGAGATATCGCCTTCGGTTTTGAGCAGTGATTTCGCACGGCTGGCCGACGAAGTATCGGTCGTTGAGCCTTATGTGAACATGGTGCACCTCGATGTGATGGACGGGCATTTCGTGCCGAATCTTACTTTCGGTCCGCCTGTTGTAAAAAAGCTGCGCAAGTACAGCCGGCTTGTTTTCGATACTCATTTGATGATAAGCGACCCCGGTAAGTACGCCGAGGCTTTCGTCGAGGCCGGCAGCAACCATATTACATTTCACGTTGAGACGGTGGACGACCCCGCGGCGTTTATTGAATACCTCCACGGCCTTGGGGTAACCGCGGGTGTTACGCTGAACCCGGAAACACCGGTCGAGGACGTGCTGCCATACGTAGGGGCTTGCGAGATGGTGCTGGTTATGACGGTTCACCCGGGGTTCGGGGGCCAGTCCTTCATCGATGAGGCTGCGAAAAAGTGCATAAAGATTCGCGAAGAGGCAGGGCCGGAACTTCGGATAGAAGTTGACGGCGGAATCGACCCGAAGACCGCTGCGATCGTGGTGGAATACGGGGCTGATACGCTGGTAGCAGGCAACGCTATATTCGGCAAGAGCGACCGGGCGGCGGCGATAGCGGATATAAGGTCCGCCGCGGAGAGAAAACCGTAAGTGAGATGTCTTCGCGGCAAATTCTTGATTGATACCGGATAAGCAATTGCCTGTAAATCGCATATAGCCGGACCACCCCGCTTGCATATGACCGGTTTTTGGAAAAAATCTGGACACAAGCCCCATTGCCGCCTATAATGGTTTTTTGAAGTGATACTTCGGATGAGACAATAATTATAAGCTTTGCGCCTGTAGCTCAATTGGATAGAGCGTCGGTCTACGGAACCGAAGGTTTGGGGTTCGAATCCCTACAGGCGTGTTGGATAGGTTTTGTAGAGAATTGCACACCGCCGCAAAGTGCCGTTTCTTCCTCAGAAAACGGGGTTTTTTCAGGGCCGCTCTCTTCCTCTTTCCATCCTTTGCAAGAGTCTCCTGCGAATTTCTGGCCCCGATTCTGGCCACTATTTTCGGTCGCCTGCCTGAAATGTTCCTCGTGCGTTTGCAGGTAATGTTTATGAGCCACATCGGGACTGTTGCCTAACCAGCTTGTTACTACGTGAATAGGGAACCGCTCAGAAAGCTCAGTTTCGGCACTGCTGCGAAGATTCTGGAAGGTCTTATCCCAGGGCACAAGTCCTGCTCTTTTGATGATACGGTGGGCCTGTGTGCGTAGATTAATGCTTTTATCAAGGCTCTCAAACACAAACTCCGCTCCGTCCTCTGCCCGCCCGAAAGCCTCAGCAAGATAATTCTCAACTTCAGGGAAAAGCGGACATACCCTTGTTGCCTTGCCTGTGATATGCTCTGTCTTCGGTGAATGGATAATGAAACGCTTCTTATCCCACAAAATGTCAGACCACCTCAAGCCTTTCAATTCCGATGGTATTCTAAGGCCCGCGTACCGTGCTAAAGCGAAGATGAGTTTCCAGCGGTTATTCGGGCAAGACTCAATAACTTTCTCAATTGTGTCTCTGTTTATAAACCGGAGCCTGTCCGGGTTTGCTATGGATGTTATCGGGATTCCATCAAACGGGTTATCTCGTATAATCCGCTTTTTAATGGCTGCTGCAAAAAACTGCTTTATCATCTTACAACGTCTTCGGATAGTGTTCTCTGCAAGGCCCTTCTCCAATAAGAACCTCCTGAATTGCTCTGCGTCATAACCTGTAAAGTCCTCGATGCTCATAGAAGTATTGCAAAAGTCTGAAAAATCAGACCAAGCCTGCTTGAGGTTTGTGATCGTGCGGGGTTTCACGTCGGTCCGGCTTTTGATATAACCCTCAATCCAGCATTTCAGAGTGACTGTTTCTTTGCGTTTTACCGGCTCTATGAGTTCCAATGCTTCAATACGCCTGCGAATGGAATCGCTTAGGCTATTAAGCCATTCCTGAACCGAGACCGAAAGGACGCCGTTCGTATTCTTTGACCTGATTAGGCTTTCAATATTGACCTTCGCCGCCTCTGCCTGCCTTTTATTGATTCTGCCGAAACCGATTCTCGGCCTGGCGGGGTTTTCTCCGTCAGATAATCTGACAAAAACCGTCCGGCCCCGCTTGCCTGTTCTGAACTCTATGCTTGCCATTAGATCATCATCTCCATTTCACTTGTGTTAATTTCCATTGCCGCCAAGTCAGCCTCGATCTCGCATCGGACATAAAAGACTTTGCCGGTGCAATACTTATGATATCGGGGCAAGCGAGGGTTTAATCTCTTTTGGTAACGCCAGCGACCCAATGTCCCGTTCGGGATATTAAATTCCACCGCAACCTGTTTCGATGTCAAACTTTCGCCTGGGTCTTTTACTGCCTCTGTCTCGATCGAGGCGGACTCTTGGGTTATTTCAGCTTTTTTCATTTTCTTAGTCATATCAATTTGCTGACTCTTCCAGTTCGGAAATGTCCGGCTTCTTTCCGGAGTAAATCAAAATTTCATCATAAAGCCACTCAAGGTCATTCTTAGACCAGTTCTCAAGCTCAACTGCAATTCGAGACAGGGCCTCTTTCGGGGTGTCAAACTTTTCCATCTTGATTTCTGAAATGTCCGTCTTGGCTGTCTGTTCGTTTTTCGCTGTAACCATTGTTTTCACTCCATTCAAAATAAGGTGCCGGGCGGTGTGAACAGCCTAACAAACTTAGACAGCGGTCGTCCTTGCGGATAGACCCCACCCGGCGGATTTTTTGTTTTGAATGAATTGTTTGTTACGCTGTTCACGAAAATCATTATCGCCTTATCGAATAACTTGTTCAAGAAAAAAATTCTGATTTTCCAAAAAAATTGTTTACATGTGGACCATCGGATTTTTACGGTGACATTTTCTGAGCGTTCAGCCCGGCTTGAAATCGTCCGCGGCACACTGTATATCCATCGGGACCACTGCCAGCATATTGCCGAGCGAGAGCACGCTTAAAAGCTCATGTGCCCGATCTTTTTCAGCCTGGCCCCTGCCGTTGTATTCCTCAAAAATCCTGCTTGCCCAGAGGTAACCGGGCATTGCCTGCTCGAAAGCCTGGCACAAAAGAATACGCAAATAGTCTTCCGGCAGCCCGTCGAAAACCGCTTTAATGCGGAACAGGTTTTCTTCTGGTGTAGGCTTGAGCATGGCATAGAGCCGCCTGTTCTTAGTGCTCTTTATGGCGTACTGGCCGAGCGGTGAAGCCTCAACCCTCTGCCTTGCAATGTCAACAATAACAGGGTGCAGCTCGGCGATCTGTTCCAAAAGGCCCTGAATCATATTGTTTAGTTGACCGTGTTCCTGCATGTCCTAACCCTCCGTTCTCAGCCTGGAATAACTACAGAAAGTATTTCTTCGGTTGTCAGCTTCCGTTTCTGTCCCGGGTTCTTGGGGTCCGGCACGCCTTCACGGATTGCCCTGAATAATTTCTGGTAATGTTCAGGGTGCCTTTGGTAATCGGACCGGATGTCAAAGCCTGGAGCGGCCTTATTTGCCATGCTCTCAATCATTTTGAAATCCTGCTGGTCGGCGGGAGCAAGGCCGATGTCCCCGTAAGTCCTGGGTGTTGTCGAGATACCGTCCCCGGTGTCCTCTACAACTTTGCCGTCACTTACAGCAGCTTTTCTTGTGTCCGCCTGCTCGAACAGTTTGCCGATGTCCATCTTGGGGTACTTCTGGCGGAGCCCTTTATCATCGGCCATTATCTCGGCATACTCCTTCTTTGCCTGCTTGCGGGCCTGATCTTCGGGCACGCCGGAGTCGATGAGGTAACCTATATAGTTCTCTGTCCCCTCTTTGACCTTTTCCGGGCTTACCGTCTGGTCACCAAAACTGAAAATACTTCGCCCGGGCCTGTCGGTGTCCTGCGGATAACCGCCGATCATATCGGCCAGGCTCATCCTGTCCGGGCCCGCAAGGGCGTCCTGACCCTTAACGCCGGTAGTTGTCTCGATCATCGAATCGAGATACTTTGAGACGTTCTCGTTCAAAGGCTTGCCCGTCGGGTCCGTGTTCTTGTCAACCAGGTCGAATATCTTGGCGAGCCTGTCAAGCCTCTTTTCATCTT
Source organism: uncultured Pirellulales bacterium (assembly GCA_964628195.1). Classification (GTDB taxonomy): domain Bacteria; phylum Planctomycetota; class Phycisphaerae; order Sedimentisphaerales; family Anaerohalosphaeraceae; genus CAZVPF01. Next base: position 22,773 of record CAZVPF010000010.1, read on the forward strand.
CCGGCATCGCCGCCTCGCCGGTTTTGCCGGGTACAGTAAACTGGTCGGGCGAAAAAGAATTACCGTTGGCAAGTGCTGCTATTTGGGGGTCTTTAAGCATCTCTGTCATCATTATTCGTCCGGCCTCGGTCTTGTTCCCGCCAGCCGCTGCGATTGCTGAAAGCTTGGAGTTGAGATCGTTGATCTCCATTCGTTGTTCACGCTCCTCCATCTTCTGGTACATAGGTGCTCGGAGTGCCTTGTCAACACCGCCGACTACATCAAGTACGCCTTTGATCACATCCATGATTTTCACTCCTTAAAATATTGTGACGTTATTGTTTCGATTTTATCCTCGATTCCCGCTTCATCGACCTTGGGTCTCTTGCCGTCAAGCTGCTCGATTAGTTGAGCGGGTGAAAGTCCACTTTTACGGTAAGCGGTCAATGCCTTGCGAACCCGCCTGAACTCCGGCGACCTCATATTAGCAATACGCATAGCAATATAACCCGGCAAAATCTCAAGAAGTTCCGCGTCCGTAAATGCCTTGAACAGAACCTTGCGGATATATTTTTTCTTCAGATCACCGGTCAAGTGTTCGCCTGTTTCGAGTTGTGCAAGCTGAATATTCTCGCGGCCTGTTTCGGTCTTTGGCCCGGTCGAAAGTCCGCCGTGGTTCCGGCAAACCCGCTTGCCCTTCATGGCCCAGTTGCCGCATTGCTTGCCGGTCCTTTTCGATTTTGCCTGGCAACGCCGCTTTATGTCCCGCAGCCAGGGGACAGGGTTTTTCTTTGAGGTTTCATTATTTCCGACATTACACATGGGGTTTTACCTTTTCAAAAGATGCTTAGTCCCGGCCCAAAGAGCCTTCAACTTGTACCATAGCGGCACAGTTCCACCTGGCCCGATCAGGTCAATAAAACCTTCAAGGTCGGGCCTGCCGGAAGAACTGAAAATGACCTGCTCGATATGCCCGCTGTTCCTGCAGAAAAACTCAACCGCCCACAGCCTGAGATCATCGCTTGAACCGCAGTAATGAAACGCAACGACACAGGGGGTCTCGATACCGTAATCGTCTGAAATAAGCAGCCTCCAGCCCTCACCGGGAAGCACGTGCACAGATCTATTCTCCGGGGCCGGACGATGGATTTTGAGCGGTGCCCTGGGGACCTGACCGGGCTGTTTTTCACCTTGCCTTTTTAATGCCCTGGCAGTGAATTTACTGCGTATTTTTTCGTTGTTTTCCATGTCGTTTTTACCTCAACTTAAAAGACCTTAATAGTCTTTTTCTTACGGTATTACTGAAACTTACCTAATTTTCAGTTTGTCTCTTTAAAGACGACAAATTTAAAACAAACTGGATTTTTGGTAATAATCAGTAAGAAAATCCACAAGCTATTATTTACAAAGAACTTACAGTTTACCGAAACAGCTCTGCTTCGGTGTCATATCCGTGCACATCTTCCGGTTCTCTTGGCAATATGTCGATACCGGACCACACTTTTTGGACCTCACCGCCTAAGTATTTTGTGTCATAGGTGCAGCCTGCTTTCCTCATTTCTTTATTGAATCTGCGGTTGCTAAGTGTGTGGTTTACGCCTCGGTCAGTTGCCCATTCTTGGTAGGCTATTCGCAGGGAACTTACTGGTGTCATTGCGAGCGGATCGAACTTGCAGCAGTCAGCAAAAAACGCATCAAGCGGTGCTTGCTCATTCTGGTATTGCCATGTTGCCTCGTCTATTTCTTCGGGTTGGCATAGCCCGAATTCCTGCCAGTCCTGGCAGCCCTTGAGCAGTCGATTAAGAATACCCGGCCCCTCCGTCTTGAGCTTTTCGAGCAGGGCCTTGTCCTGCCTGCTCTCAGGAATTACCACGTCAAAGGGCACCAGCCGGAGTCTCCGCCACACAGCGTTACTATGCTCTCGGACTATAGGCCGATTGTTGGTCACGAGAATCAATTTGTGAGTTCTGTTAAATTCGAAAAAGTCCTGCCGCATGAACCTTGCCTTAAGCCTCGCATTGCCGGTGAGTCTCTTAACCTGCTGGATTTTAAGCTCTGCCCCTTCGTCCGTTTCACTCGCTATAATGAGACGTTTGCCCTGGAGGTCGGCGATCTCACAGGCGTGTTCACCGAACTTGCGGACAGTCAAGAGGTCGGGTGCAGCTTCACCGGCGTATTCGCCTGCCAGCCAGCAAAATGTATCGAGTAAAACAGACTTGCCGTTTGCACCAATTCCCCAAAAAACGAAAAGTAATTGCTCCTGGACACTGCCGGTCAAACACATGCCGAGAACGCGGATAATGTAATCAGCAACCTCTCTGTTGCCTCCGGTGATCTGCTGCATGAACACATCGAATCGGGAACAGGTCGCCTCCGGATCATATTCAATATTCGCAGCCTGGGTAATCATATCGTTGGGGGTGTGCGGTTGGAGTTTGCCAGTCTTGAGATTGTAGGTCCCGTTCGTAAGATTAAGCAGCCAGGCATCACAATCAAAGTCAGCCGCATAACATGAAAACGGACCGATTGCCTGTGCTTCCTTCAAGACGCTGCTTATCTTCGCCGAAGACTCCAGGCTGCGAGCGTAATCTTCAACTGCTTTACGGAACTTCAAATCTTCGATTGTGACCGCTTCTGTCCTCAATCTTCTTGCCGCTCGAACAAGTGCCCTGCGGACTTCCGGGTTTCCTTTTTTCCTGTTCCATCGAACACCGTCCCAGACAACCCATGTACCCCAGTCATGGCAGTATCGGAACTGATCACCGCATAAGTCGGCCAGCATCTCCGCCGTACCTACATCAGTTTGCGGATACGTATGCAGTGGCCGTGACTGTGTTGTCTGTTCTGGTTCCGGCTCGGCAGGCTTTGCCTTATCAATTTCCTGACCGAGCATCTTCCGTGTCAAACCATCAGCCACCCACTCACGTAAGTCCTTGCCTGCTGGCGGAAGCACCAAACGGACATCATGGCCCATACCAGCCAGCTTGCCGGCCAGACGCTTGCCTCCCTCTAAGCCCGGGTTCCGGCCATTATCTTTTGCGTCATTATCCGGTATCATAATAATTTGCTTATAGTTCTTATCCTTAATGAAATTGACAATATGGCCCGTGCCGCCGTTGCAACTTGGCCTGCCAATTGCATCATAGCCCAGATCGAGTGCCGCCGCCGTGTCCGTGTTGCCTTCGGCTATCATAAGCGTACCTTCACCGGTCAGTCCATCAGGTATAAACAGGCCGTTCCTGCCGCCCCGCACGCTTACCTTTTGGCCGTCCGGGAACCGCCGCCGAATGCCGATGATCTTGCTGCTGCCGTCGCTCATCGGGAACGTGTTCGCCTTGCCGTCATAGCCGACATTCAGCCGTTTGAGTGATTCAACAGAAACACCGAGCGTTTTTGATACGTCCTCATATTTTTCGGCTGTCATTTTCTGCTGGAACTTTTTGGCCATTGAAGCGAAGTCTCTGCGTTTGCCTTTCCGGGATGTTTCTTTTTGTCCTCGGTCACCGGCCTGATTTGAATTGACCCGTTCACTAAACCCGAACCTGCTCAGCAGGGCGAAGATCTCTTTCGATTGCATTTCCGGTTTGAGCTTCTTCGCAAGCTGGTAAGGATGCCCTCCCTCGCCACATTTGAAGCAATGCCACTTGCCTGTACCATTGTTGACGTATAACTTTCTGCCGCCGCACAGCGGGCAGACGCAGACAAGTTCCTTGCCTTCCGTCCGGACAAGCTCTATGTTGAGGTGGTCGAGGTAATCTCTGATGTTACTCATAGCAATTCCCGCTTTATGCTACAGCCGCTGTCTGGTTGCTCTTCATGCCCTGAATGAATTGCTCAAGGTCATTGAGGTCGAATCGAACTGCCCTGCCCACACGTACGAACGGCAGTTGGCCGGATTTGTAGAGATTGAATAATGATCTTTCGGAGATTGCGAGGAATTTAGCGGCCTCGCGGGTTTTCAAAAGTCTTGAATTGTTTTTTTCCTGCATAATTCTGCCTTTCTAAAAAAATACTACTGTTTGCCTATAGGCGTGCAGTTGCAGGAAAAGCGGTAAAATTATTTTGCGTGAAAACGTAAGAATATGCGACTACGTGACTTAAAGTTCTGAAAAAATTTTGATGCGTTGCACGGCTACTGCCGCTTGCAACAAAAATGCAACAACTATCTCAATCAATCATCTACCCCGTCAATATCGAAAGTGCCATCTCGCTGTTTGTTGTAATGGCCTTTGCGGGGTTCCTCGACAACTACCCGCATTGCCATTTTCCAGCCTTCACTTCGGCTTACAGTGCTTTTGTGGACACCTATTTTTTCGGCTATGCTTTCGCAGGTAAGGGAGTGGTTTTCTGTTTTCATTTTATAAATTTCGGCGGACCTTTTCTGTTTCGCCGTCATTATTTCCGGTACGGACTCCGTTGCCGAACAGGGAACATATCCATTAACCCAAAAAACCTTATTCGCCATGCAGACCACCAGTCCGGTGCATTCTCTGAAATTATCAACAGACACGCCCGCAAAGCCCTGCATGGCAGATCTATATGTTGACAGGACTTGTTTTGCGAAAAGGCTGGTAAATTCATCCTGAAGTATGTCAAAAGCATCCTGCCAGGGCTTCAGGCTTTCGATGATATCATCTGTCAGCCTGCCGATATCTCTGGCCGCCTGTCTGTCTCTGGCCGCAATGCGGTAGCGGTCAAAGGCATGTTCAATCGGATCGCCGGGAACTTGCCTGTCAATCTCAGCATTCCAGAAGTAAGGATTGAGTTTCTCAAGTGTGCTGCGTAGTTTTTGTAAATACATGTCTCGTCCTTCCTGGGCGGCTGTCGAGAACCGTGCCGGAAGGACATCTGCACGGCCTCGACAGACCATCGCGGGGATCAGCCGCAACCCACATTATTAAATTGTTAGGATAATCTGCCGGCCCATTCGACAAAGCGGCTTGCAGCCTCCGGCGGCAGTAGCTCCGAAAGCCTCTCACTGCCGTAAGCGAGATCGAGCTTCAGCCAGCCTCCGCCGCAGTTCTTGACGGTCAAAATACCCGCCTGAAAGACCGTAGGCCCGCTCAGGACCGGCTCAACATCTCTGTCAAGTTCATCGAGCGGGCATTCATCCGCCGTAAGTTCCACGCTCCGTCTGAGCCTTAGGCCCTGCAACATCGCTGTCCGCATAGTGCTTCCCTGCCTTTTAATACGGTTCCAGTAACGATCTTAATCTTTGTCGGCCTGCTTAGTTTGTAGTCCGTAGCCGGTGGATTTTCGCATTCTTTTTCGATGTCCCGGCCTCGATAACCCTTTTTGTAAAGCTGCACCCTCGCATCAAAAGAAACCTGAACACCTTCTATAAGTTTAAGAGCCTCAAAGCCTTTAGTATAATTAAACCATAAATGATCCGTTACCTGTTCACCGCCCGAAGTTCTAACATCTTTCAATAGAACTGTCTTTTCAGGGTACCCTTTGAAGTTTCTTTTTGTCCCGAACCGAACAAAAATACCTGTAAAACTCAGCCTTTGCCCCCGGTAAGTTTTTAGCCCTTTTCGCTGCACCATTTCTTTTCCTGCCTAAAAAAATGCGATTATTGATTTATAAAGGGGGTTTTCGGTTCTTTTTTCGCGGCTGTTTGTGAGTTTGACGTTTATTTCAGTGACTATCCCGAACGTGACGGTCGTATTATCTATATCGCATCTTCTCGCAAAAAACAATAATTTATTGTGATTTTCCCCTTAAATTGGGTTTTTGGGTCGAAGTTCGTACAGGTTCTCTATCAGGAACGTGACCACCTGCTCGGTCTCCATATCCCTGATCTGGCTGCTGCTCAGATTCTCGGTCAACAGTTCCTGCACTTTCGCTGGTTTCCAACTCCACATTATCCGGGCTTGTTCCAGCATCCTGCTCTGGTCCTGCCTCCATGGACCCTTTAGTTCGAGATTCTCCAGGCCCCAGATCGTCAACTGGAGGCTGTACAGGGAATACTGGTCAGGATACTGCTTTTCTTTCAGGAGCAGCCTCTTGAAGGTCTGGCTCAAAGCCGACTGGTTCAATTCCAATACTCTGTACCGCATTGTTCACCTCACAACCCGATTATAGCGAATTTATCACTGGTGTGTGAGGATTTTTTCCGAACTGTCGGAAAATAATAGCATTTCCCCCAGCGGTCCGGTACAATGGCACCCTGAAAGGAGCAGGACCATGAAAAAGGCATTAATTGTCATGTTTTCAGCCTTTCTGTTATTTACTGGCTGCAACGAAAAGGAGCAGGCCCCCGCTAAACTCCACTCCGGCAAGGTTTCCGAGGCATTGGACGACAAGGCCCTTATCGCCTATCTGCATTTCGCCCAGAGACAACACAGCGACCCTGACCATGTGGTTTCACGGCTCAAGGGGTATCTGGACGCTCATTACGATTACAACAAGACCATGGAGGCAGAAAAGCTATTTTATCTAATGTCTGACAGAAACATGCCGACCTCACAAGAAGAAGCGGCCCTTGCATTAGCGATCTCTTATTACATACTGGGGGAGCTTGACACTACCTATGAACAATTTGCGGATGAACTGCAAAAGCCGGGACAGGAAGTTGCGGGAAATACTCATTCAAATTCACCCGTGATTGTCCACTTGGAGGATATCGACCTCGATGCCCTTATCGAAGCCACAAGACCACGCAGAAGTTATGACAACTATGAAACCCAGAGGTCCGGCAGCTCCCGGGATGACTGGGACGCAAAGATGCGGCACAGGGAAATTATGAACGAGCTTGAATGGCAGCGAATGCAGGATTTTGACAGACAGGCTCAAGAAGATTTCTGGAGGATGCAGCAGTCGAGATAATCTATGTCAACAGGTTCAGGGTCTTTTTTGTATTTTCTTGGCCCAGAAGCACAAAATAACTATAATGTTGTTGGTATCAATGCGATTAGTTCAAATAAATATTGAGATGTCAAACTTTCAGAATCTGAAGCACCACGTTCTTTTTATCTGCCGGCAGGCTCGGCCAGGCCTGAATAATCCCGGCCAGTTCGGGGTACTTTTTAAGAGTTTCTGCAAAATCTGGCCCCGATTTTGGCCACTTGGCTGAATCCGGTTTTTGGTAAGTCTTTTTTTTATCAGGCGTTAAGGGTCCAGTGTTCGAATCCCTACAGGCGTAATTTGATGTAAATAAAGGACTTGCGATAAGAATCGTGGGTCTTTTTTTATGGCAAAATCACAAATGTTAAACGTTGCTGTGTATTTGACAATTTTCAAAGCATCTGTCCATGATTTATAAAATCCTTGCAGATATTGTTGTTCTTATCCATTTCGGATGGATACTTTTCATGATCTGGGGCTTTGCGGCCACCCTTTTCGCTGCCGTTGGTCTGTACATAATACGGGCCGAAAAATGTGATAAATTTTTCGACAGGTGGATATTCAGGACCATTCACCTGGCCGGCATAGTTTACGTCACCTCACTGATGCTGCTGGGAAAATACTGCCCCCTGACCCTCCTGGAGAACCAACTCCGCCGCCGCCACAACCCGGAGCAGACATACCCGGGCTCTTTCATGGTCCATTACGTCGAAAACCTGGTCTACCCCGAAGCTGATTTTGTCATATTCGTAATCCCAACGATTACAATCGCATTTTTTACCGTATTTATGTTTTTTTTCAGACCCCCGAAAAAAATAATGAGTGTATTCAAAAGGCAAAAGCGTTAAAATAAAGGCAGTTGTTTGAAAGGCTGAAAGTGAAAAGCATAGCACTGACGATCATTTTTCTTCCCGCCGTGTTCCTTGCCGGCTGTGCGAGTTACTCGCGGATCGAAAGCGTCCATATAGGCATGTCCCTTGAAGACGTAATGGCCCTGCAGTCACCATGCTATTACCGCGGACAGGACGGAATATCCACTGCATACGGCTGTGACTTCGAGGTCCCTTCGGGCAGCGGGCGAACAATAAAGCCGTATATCCTCACATTCAATTACGGCAGGCTCGTGGATATCTCCATCGACGAACGCCAGCTCGACCGCGAAGCCATGCGCGACAGCTACTACGACCCACATTTCCGAAGCGGCTTCTTCTATCACCATTACCGTCATTAAGGGCAGGTGAGTTTGAACAGGTGGGCGGGGCAGGCGCAGTCGGAGCAGCCGAAGTTTTTTACCGGCTGGGCGGTTTGCAGGTAACGCGAGGCTATTTGGCATTCGCGTTTTATGTTGTCGGGGTGTTTGACAGTTTTTGTGATCTTCACGCCTTTTGCGGCGAGAAGGTAGTCGATGTGCCAGTGCAGGCGTTTTTGTTTTCTTTTATGGCGGGCGATTCTGGCGCTCAGGCCTTTCATGGCCGAGCCGACGTAAACATAGCTGCCTTTTGTAAAGTGCATCGGCCCGAGGGCGCCGACGGTTACGTTCACAGGCGCTGGAATGTTAATAAGTAAACAGTATGCGCCGGTGTCTTTTGCATTTCCCCGCTGGTTATTGCCGCCGGTCTGGTTTGTGGTGCGGCTGTTTACGGAAGTATTTCGGGTATGACAACCCATGCGACCTCGAAGTCCCCGTCCCCGTTCTGTTCGAGACATACTATACCGCCCTGTTTGAAGGCGACGATTCCCGCGGATATTTCCTCTGCGACGAGTAATGAGGCAAGCTCGCTGAGAAAGGGCATGTGCCCTACTATCATAACGTCGTGCTCGGAGAGCTGGACCTCGGCGAGTACCCCTTCCACCTCGTCTCGCGGCCTGAGTCCTTCACGCTCGACAAGGCCGTTTACGCTGTTGACGGATTCGCAGAGAATCTCGGCGGTCTGCTTTGCCCGGAGCTTCACGCTGTGCCACAGGTCGACCTTCAGGTGGAGGTGGCGAATGAAAGAGGCGACTTTTTCAACGTCCTGTCTGCCCTTTTGCGACAAGGGCCTTTGCGAATCTTCTTCCTTTGAAACCGCGTTTCCATGTTGAACAAGATAAAGCTTCATTTAGTTATCTCCATTTCCGTAAAAGCTGCAAAAGTCTTTAATTGAGGCTGAGCTTTGAGCGGATTATCTCGGCGCGTTTGACGTCCCTTCGGTCGGGTGTAAGGGTCGAGCCGGAGTTGGCCTGGAGGTGAGCCGGCTGGGTGAGCATGAACAGCTCATTTATCGTGGTGATGGGGATGTCCTTTACGCGTTTGAGGTTTACGCCCATCCGGACATTGCTGAGCAGGAAAAGGGCCTCCTGCGAGCTTATCATTCGGGCGTTTTTAAGTACGCCGAGGGCCCGCTGAATCTTGTCTTCGACGACATCCTCGCGTGTGCGAACAAGCTCTTCGCGTGCCATTGCCTCGTACTGGATTATTTTTGGTACAACGTGATCGTGCAGCTTGTCGACTATCTGCTGCTCGCTTTTTCCGAGTGTTATCTGGTTTGAGAGCTGAAAGAAGTCACCGACTGCTTCGGAGCCTTCTCCGAACAGGCCGCGCACGGCCAGGTTTGTATCACGGGCGGCATTTAGAAATTTTTCGAGCTGATTTGTCATTTTCAGGCCCGGCAGATGCAGCATTACCGAGACCCGGATGCCGGTTCCGACGTTGGTGGGGCATGCGGTGAGGTATCCGTATTTTTCACTGAATGCATAACGCAGCTTGCTCTCGATGAGGTTGTCGTATTCGTTTATTTTTCGCCAGGCCTGCTTAATCTGCAGACCGGTCATCAAAACCTGGATCCGGAGGTGATCCTCTTCGTTTATCATCGCGGTGAACTCTTCGCTTTCGGTGAAGACAACTCCCCGCGGGCCGGTGCCTTTGGACAGGCGTTTGCTTATCAGGTGTCTTTCCATCAGCAAATCGCGGTCGAGCTCTTCGAGAGGATCAATGTCTATGTAGTGGAGCTTCTCACCGAAGTCAATATTGAGCAGAACCTCTGCGATCCGGTTTTTGACCTCTGCCTGGCGAGCCGGGGAAATCCGGGTCAAAAATTCGTAACCGGCGAGATTTCGGGCGAGCCTTACCCGGGAGGAGATAACGATATCGGCGAAAGGGCCGGTTCCGCTGAACCAGTTGCATATATGATTGCTTAGGTCGGTCGGTTTCATTGCAGTGAGTTTATCTTGTCCCTTAGCTTTGCGGCTTTTTCATAGTCCTCGTCTTTTACCGCGTTTTCAAGCTGCTTTTGCAGCCTTGCTATTTCCATTTGCTGACGGGTCTGCTCAGGGGTCGATGAGGGGACCTTGCCGGTGTGTTCGACCGCTCCGCCCTGGGTTTTTTCGATCACCGGTTCGAGGGAATCCGAGAAAGTGTCATAATCGCCGGGGCATCCGAGCAGGCCTTCCTTGCTGAAGTCGTTCATGGTTATACCGCAGTTGGGGCAGCTTCTGCCGCTGTCGGCGGGGTTTTCGAGCACGATATCGTCCTCGCTGATGCCCGACTGAACCGCGAGCAGGGTGCTTAGAAGCTCATTGAGGGGGATCTGGTTTTTCACAGCCACGCCCTGTTTTTCGGCGCAGGCCTGACAGAGGTGCATCTCTACACGCTGGCCGTTCGTTATTTCGGTTATATGTATCGTAGCCGTGTTATCACAACCCTGGCATTTCATATTATCGCCCCTTCACTGATTATTATACTATATTACACCGTGATATCGACAAAATAAATTAAAAACTGAAGTAAGGTTTTTCGACCCGGGGTCTCTTTTTTGTCAAGGGGTCGGAATTGGGGCATGAATATCCCGCCTTTGGTCATATTTTAAGTTGTGGGACCGTAATTTTTTGAGATAATTAGACGAAATGAGGGGTTTTTGTGTCATAATGCAGGTATTAAAGTCAAAAATAGAAACATTACCGTTGGTTACCTTGTAAATGCACCCGAAACTGAAGCAAATAATGAATGAGTCCGTGTACAGGATGAAGACCGATGAGCGTGTCCTGGCAGGGTTTTTGTCCGGTTCGGCACGCAGCTCCGGGGAGGACGAATATTCGGATGTCGATGCGGTTTTCATTGTTCAACCGGAGGCTTTCGGGGATATTACTTCGTCGGTGGGGGATTTTTTCGGGGAAATTTGTGATGAAGTCGAACTTGTCTGGGCCGAGCGTTTCAACACAGCCGATCATCATAATTACGCGGTTTTGATCCGGGCTGGCGAGCATCTGCTTCAGTATGATATCAATATCGACACCCCTGATTTTCAGCCCGTAAGGAAGGTGCTCCCTGACCAAATTCTGTTTGACAAGACAGGCCTGCTCGAGGCGGTCGAGAAATTGCCCCTGGAGGAGTTTTCCCCGGGGAAGATAAAATGGCATATCGAGGCGTACTGGGTGTGGATGTATATCCACGCGAAGTATTTGGCGAGGCGCGATTTTGTAAAGCTGATTTATGTGCAGCAGGAGCTTTTTAATAATCACCTGGTTGTGGTCCGTAACTTGTATGAGCAGGCTCTTGGTTTTGCGTGGTGGCCCCAGGCGGTCAAAGCATTACCGCGGGAGGCGAAGCGAACCAGTATGATGAGGTATTTGTGTCATCAGGATATTGATTCGGTGCGGAAAAAACTCAAGGGACAGATAGACGAATTCAAATCTGACGCCAGGCGGTTATGCGGTAAACTGGAAATTGACTATCCGGTCAGGCTGGAGACGGCTGTGCTCGAGCATTTGAAAAAGACAGTCGGCAAACTATAACAGGATCATTAGAAAAAGGTGACAATATGGAACTTTTTGACAAGAGTAAAAGCTTTATTCCGGTCTTAATAACGGCGGTGTTTTTGGCGGGTGGATTTTGTTTCGCGCAAAAGTATCACCCGACATCCCCGGAGGTGAATTATAAGTGCCTGTTCAATCACGACGGCGCGATCATGTTTACTTTTTTAAAGGACAAGGACCCCAATGACACAGGCCCTGCGTATATAGGTTCTTTTTTTGAAAAGCTCAAAGACACTGATGTCGACGCCGTTATGGTCTGCCCCAACGCCGGGCGGACAGCGGGCTATCCTTCGCAGGTTGACCCGACGTGGAAGAAGTTCAGAGACGGCCGCGAAACACCTAAACGCAGGGGTTTCGGTTATTTGATGAAATACATCTGTGACGGGGGCGACCCGGTCAGAGAGTCGCTGGAGGCCTGTCGAAGGGTCGATAAGGATTTCTTTATTTCGTACCGGATGAATGAGGCCCATAACATCGTTGATAAGACTTACCCCACACACGGCGACTTTTTTCTCGATCACCCGCAGTACTGGCTGGGCGATACTGATATATCCTGCACCTGGAAGTGGAAAGAGGATAACGTGCGGATGCATAATTACATGCTTCAGCCGGTGCGGGACCGGTACTACGCGCTGCTGGAAGAGCTTTGCCTGATGTACGACGTCGACGGGCTTGAGCTTGATTTCCAGCGTGCGCCGCGGTTTTTCTATAACCGTGAGATGGAAAAGGCCAGGCACGTGATGACCGGGTTCGTCGGACGTGTCAAATCAATGGTAGATCGTATCGGGAGAAAACGGGGCAAGTCGATAAAGCTGTGCGTGAGGGTCCCGGAGACGATTGAGAAATGCGCGCTTGCTGGGCTTGACGTGGTCAGGTGGGATGAGCTTAAGCTGGTGGATATGATAAATATGTCGCCATATTACCTGCACAGTTTGAATGTTGATATCGAGGGATTCAGGCAGAAGACCAAACATGCAAAGCTCTACGCGGAACTGGAGGGCTGGTCGCAGGCGATATATGTCCCCGGTGCGCGTTATTTTGACGGTTCGCGTTTTACTCCGCTGAAGTGCTACCGGGCCGCTGCGCTCAACTTCCTGGCGCGCGGCGCCGATGGGCTCAGCTTTTTCAATTATGACTATTTACCGCACGGATCGCCTTCGCTGCACGATAAACGGGCCAAAGCTGCCCAAGGCCTGAAAGGCATTACAGATATTGGATACTTGAAAACGCTTTCAAAGGTGTATGTCATGGTGCCGTTCCAGGAAAGGCTGATGCTTGAAAGGAACGATGGGGTCAAAGATGAGTTCGACGTGGAGGTGGTTATTCCGGACGATACCTCGAAAGTGAAATTCTCAAAGTCTGTTTTGCGGGTGGAAACCGAGCAAAACTGTGAAGATTTGAATATAGAAGCTCGAATGAACGGCAAAGTTCTTGAACAATGTCAATACGAAGGCACGGAGTTTTCAGAGCCTGTTTATAAAACAAAGCATGGTTATCCAACAGCGGATAAATTAAAGTTTTACAAGGTCGAGTTGGCGGATATTATACCGGGAAACAACAGCTTCGAGGTTCGAAATCTTGACAAGGCGAAAAGGTCCTGCGATATATTCACGCTGGAGCTGGGCCTGTTTCGCTGATTTTTATTGCTCAGGGGCAGTATTAAGCTAAGCCCGCCGGTTGATTCTGTAATAAGGGATAACCCGCCGGATACGGAGAAGTTTTCGGGGGTTTATTGTTTTTCGTTGAAATTACAATTTTCCGAAAAAAAGCTTGATTTTTAAGTTTTGGCTGGTTATATATGATTTTTTGATTGCCTTGGCGCAAGGGGTTGCCATTGTTTCGGGGCCGGCAGCATCGCGGCATGGTCGGCTCAAGCCTCCGTCAGGGTCCTTTCAGCCCATTTTTGGGCTCCGCGACAACGATGGAAATGCCTCATCGATAAATCGCGAGTGTAGTGTGCGTCGAAACTTAGCAGCAGAGGTGTTCAGCGACCGACCGGTTGGTTTGTTTTGTAAGTGGCTATAAATAAAATGTTTATGAGTTTTACCCGGTGGTGTAATTGGCAACACCCGAGTTTTTGGTACTCGTATTCCAGGTTCGAGTCCTGGCCGGGTAGTTTTGGTTGTAAATGGTTGTTATTAAAGCAATTAGGGTCTTAAGGTGCAGAAAATAGCGTTGATACTCGCCGCGGGCAAGAGCACGCGGATGAACACGAAGCTGGCAAAGGTGCTGCATGAAGTGTGCGGAAGGCCTATGCTTGCTTATGTTCTTGACGCATGCAGGGCGGCGGGTGTTGAGAAAATATATGTTATCGTGGGCTACGGTAAGGAGCAGATAATCGAGCGGTTCGGCGAGGACGCGGACCTGGAGTTTGTCGAGCAGTCCGAGCAGAAGGGCACCGGCCACGCCGTAATGTGCTGCCAGGAAAAAATAAAAGATTTTACAGGCCAGACGCTGATTCTTTGCGGAGACGGGCCCCTGATCCGCACCGAAACACTCAAGACGCTGCTGGATAAACATTCAGGTGAAAAAGCCTCGGCTACACTGGCGACAACTGTGATGCAAGACCCCCACGGTTACGGCAGGATAGTTCGTGACGATTACGGAAATATTCAGGGCATCGTCGAGGAGAACGACTGCACAGATGCCCAGCGGAAAATAAAGGAAGTGAACCCCGCTTATTACTGCTTTGACAACAGGGTTCTGATGGAGGTGCTCGGCGAGATTAAGCCCAACAATGTCAAGAACGAGTATTATCTTACCGACGCTTTGCATCTTACTATCGAAAAAGGGCACAAGGTGGTCGCGGTTACGGCTGTAAAGCCCGACGACGCGATGGGTGTCAACAACCGTCTGCAGCTCTGTGAGGCGAGCAAAATAATGCAGTCGCGGATACAGGACAGGCTGATGGCAGAGGGTGTGACGATAGTTGACCCGCCTAACACGTGGATCGACGCGAGGGCGCAGATCGGACAGGACACGGTCATCGAGCCTTTCACTTATATACACGGCAGGGTCAATATCGGTGCAAACTGCAGGGTGGGCCCTTTTGCGTATCTTCGCGACGGGACGAACCTGAGGGACGATGTGGTGCTCGGTGTCTTCACGGAAGTCAAAAACTCTGTGCTTAACGAGGGCGTTCGGGCGAGGCATCACAGTTACATCGGCGATGCGGAGATCGGGGACAGGTCCGACATAGGCGCAGGGTCCATTACCGCTAATTATGACGGCAGGAACATTGTCAAAACGAACGTTGGCAAGGATTGCTGGATAGGCAGCGGGTCGGTCCTTATCGCCCCGCTTACTGTTGAGGATAACTCGCAGATCAGTCCCGGCTCGGTCGTATCTTCCGGCGGTGTGACGCCAATCTTAAACAAGGACACGGAGAGCTAATGAAGGTATTCGGCGGAACAAGCAATACAAATCTTGCCAGGTCGATATGTGATTATATGGGCGTGCCTGTGGGCAAGGCCCGAATCGAGGCTTTTCCGGACGGCGAGAAGATTATCAAGCTCGAAGACGACGTGCGGGGCAGGGATTGTTTCGTTGTTCAGTCGACGTGCGAGCCGGTTGACTCACACCTGATGGAGCTTTTGATATTTCTTGACTGCCTTCGAAGGGCAAGTGCCAAGCGGGTTACAGCGGTTATACCGTATTTCGGTTATGCCCGCCAGGACCGCAAGGACGCAGGTAGGGTTCCGATAACGGCCAAGCTTGTGGCGAATCTGATAACCACAGCAGGTGCCGACAGGGTGCTTTCGGTTGACCTCCACGCCAAGCAGCTCCAGGGATTTTTCGATATACCTGTGGACCATCTGCTCGCCGAGCCTGTTTTTGTCAAGTATATTACCGAAAAGAACATCAAGAACCTGACGGTTGTCGCGCCTGACGTGGGTAATATGAAAACGGCGGCGCATTACGCGTCGGCGCTTGGCGGTCAGCTTGCGATTATTCACAAGAGACGCATAAGCGGAATAGAGATATCCTGTGACGAGATAATCGGAGAGGTGTCGGGTCGCAACATTGTTATGTGCGACGATATTATTTCGACAGCCGGCACCGTATGCGGCGCCGCGGACCTTTGCAAGCAGCGCGGAGCAAAGAGCGTCATTGTCGGCGCGACACACGGCGTTTTCGCCGGTCAGGCCCCCGAGAGGCTCAACAAGTCGGGCTTTGACGAGGTGATAGTTACCGACACGATCGCGCTCAAGGACAAGACACGTGCGATATCCAACCTTAAAATGCTTTCCGTGGCCGAGCTTCTGGGCGAGGCGATAAAGCGGATACACAGGAACGAATCGATAAGCAAAATGTTCGAGAACAGTTATTCAAAGGCGACTGTTTGAGGGCATGAAAATATGATGGAAAACGAAAAACATTTGTTTCATTTATCAATTGTGAGGTAAGTATATGACAGACAGAATGACATTAAAGGCCCAGGTAAGGGACAGCAAGGGTACAAGGCACTCGCAGGCATTGCGTAATTCGGGCAGGCTCCCGGCGGTTGTTTACGGCCATAAGCAGGACCCGGTTTCCATAGCGCTCGATATGCACGATTTTATCGAGGCGCTTCATCATGGACACCGGCTGTTCGATATCGACGTAGACGGCAAGAACGAGCCTATGCTGGTTAAGGAGCTTCAGTACGATCATTTCGGCAGGGCCGTAATTCACGCCGACCTTATCAGGGTTGACCTTAAAGAAAAGGTTACCGTTGAAGTTCAGCTTGAGCTCAAAGGAACCCCCGCAGGTGCGGCAGAGGGCGGCATACTGGACCAGCACCTTGACGCCGTTCAGATAGAATGCCTTGTTACCGAGATTCCGGAAGTTATCGAGGTCTCTGTCAAGGAGATGAATATCGGCGATTCGATCCATGTTTCCGATGTTCAGCTTGACCCGAGCTTTACGATGATAACGGACCCGGAGGCGCTTATCGCCAACTGTCATGTTGTCAGCGAGGTCGAGACGACCGAGGAACTCGAAGAAGAGATGCCCGCTGAGCCTGAGCTTGTAGGTGAGAAGCCTGAAGAAGGCGAACAAGGCGGCGAAGGATCGGAAGAAAACCAGGGATAAGAACGTTTGTTATGGCAGGTGGTCTTTTGGGCAGGTTATTCGGTTCCAAAGCAGGTTCGGACGACGAAGAGATGGAAACGGTTATCGTCGCCGGACTCGGCAATCCGGGATCGAAGTATGAAGGTACGAGGCACAATGTCGGCTTCGAGGCCGTAGACCGGCTCGCTGAAAAACTCGCTGCCGACGTTCGTAAAAAGAAGTTTAACGCCCTTTTGGGCCAGGCTCTTTATAAAGATAAGAAAGTGTTGCTGTTAAAGCCGCAAAGCTATATGAACTGCAGCGGACAGGTCCTTGCCACGGCTGGTGGCTTTTACCGGCTCAAAGGTCCGCAGATGATGGTCATAACCGACGATATGGCTCTTGAGCCGGGCATAATCAGGCTAAAGCCCAAAGGCTCTGCGGGCGGGCACAACGGACTTGCCGATATCATCCAAAAGGTTGGCGGTGACTTCAATCGCTGCAGGGTCGGCATTGGCAAGAGCCCGTATCCGAACACGAAAGATTACGTTCTTGGCAGGATAGGCAGTGATGAAAGGGCCCTCATAGACCCGGCATTGGACAGGGCTGTTGAGGCTGTGCTGGAATGGATTGAGTTCGGCATCGACAGCGCTATGACAAAATATAATGTGAAAAATGTTAATAATGAAAATGAAGACAACTGAAATATGGTTAATTTTTTATCGTAAAACGCGATAGGAGGTATCAATTTGGAAACTGCTGTCAAAAGACTTTATGAAGCATTGTTCCTGGTCGATTCGGGCCTTGCAGCGTCTCAGTGGGACGAGGTCTGCGATATGATAAAGCAGATGATCGAGAAGCTCGACGGCCAGGTCGTTACATTGAAGAAGTGGGACGAGAGAAAGCTCGCTTACGAAATCAAGGGAAAGGCCCGCGGGACCTACATCCTTGTTTATTTCAACGCTGTCCCGGAGAGTGTCGCGGCGATTGAGAGAAACGTAACGCTGTCCGAAAAGCTGATACGTGTCCTTATTCTCAAGACCGACCAGATGACACAGGAAGACATCGAAAGGGCCACTCCTTTTGAAGCGACCGAAAGCCAGGCCGGCGAGTCCAAGGAAAGCGATGCCGAACAGCAAAGCAGCAGCGATAAACCGGACGATTCACAGGAAGATTCCGAAGACGAGTCGTAACTGCTGGTTTGTCGATTTTGGCGAGAATTTTAACGACACAGGAAAGGATTGAAGATGGCAAGCTATAATAAGGTCATACTGCTTGGAAACCTTACAAGGGACCCTCAGTTGTCCTATACGCCGAACCAGACGGCGGTAGTGGATTTCGGGCTGGCCACCAACAGGAAGTGGACTTCGCAGGACGGATCGACCCGGGACGAAACATGCTTTGTTGACTGCAGGATGTTCGGACGCAGGGCCGAGGTTGTGAACAAGTACCTCAAAAAAGGCAACCCTTTGTTCGTTGAGGGCAGGCTGACTTTCAGCAGCTGGGAGGCCCAGGACGGTTCCAAGAAAAGCAAACTGCGTGTAACTGTTGAGAACTTCGAGTTTATCGGCGGCGGACAGGGCGGCGGCGGCAGCTCCGAAGGCGGCAGGAACTCGCGAAGCGCCGGCCAGAATAACAGTTACAACCAGTCTGATTATGACTCGGAACCGGCGTTTGAACCGGGAAATGTAGATGATGATATACCGTTTTAAAATGGTTTTGAAATCTGAAGTATTAACAAATTATACGGGAAATTAATATGAAAGACAGAAGAAGAAAGCCGGCACCGGCTATAAAAGAGACGACGCAATGCAGGTTTTGCAGAAGCCAGACAAAGTATGTCGACTATAAAGATATCGATACTCTGTCGAAGCTTTTGACCAACAGGGGCAAGATTTTTTCGCGCAAGAGAAGCGGCAACTGCGCCGCATGTCAGAGAAAAGTTCAAAGAGCCATAAAAAGAGCCAGATATATGGCTTTGCTTCCTTTCTCGACATAAGATTTTTAACTTTATATTGATAGTTGTTCAAAGGTGAGATTCCGTTTATAATCGGTTGATCATTGCGACAAGCTTGGAGAATTAGATTATGAAAATATTACTTAGTCAGGATGTGGAGAATCTCGGGTACATAGGCGAGGTTGTTGACGTCAAGGACGGTTACGCGAGAAACTACCTTTTGCCTTACGGTTTGGCGCTCGTTCCCACAGAGGCAAATATTAAATCGCTTGAAGAGGCGAAGATAGCAGCCGCGGAAAAACGCAAGCTCAAGAGGGAAGGTCTTGAGAAACTTGCTGAGCGTTTGGAAGGCGCCGAGGCCGTCCTTACCGCAAAGGCAAACGAGCAGGGGCACCTGTTCGGTTCTATCACTGAAAAACATATTGCCGAGAACCTTGTAGCCCAGGGTTTTGAGGTAACCGACAAGATGGTGCGCCTTGACGAGCACCTGCGGGAGATCGGCACGCACGAGGTCACTTTGAGAATCGACAAGGACCTCGAGCAGAAGATAAATGTAATTGTCGTTTCAGAGGATCAGGCCGCGGAAGCTGTTGAAGGCGAAAACAAGCAGCAGCCCGAAGGTGTGCAAAGCGAAGAAAGCTCACAGCAGATAACTCAGGAAGAGCCAGTTGAGCAAGTCACGGACGAACAATCAAAAACCCAATAACGTCGAGAATGAAAACACCGCTGCCGCTGCCCAGCGAAAACCAGACCCGCTTATAAGCAAAGCGGTTCCCGAGTCGCCGCAGGCCGAAGCCGCCGTTATCGGTTCGATGTTAATCGACAGTCAGTGCATAGGTGACGTTGTTCAGGAGGTAGGCAGTGATGCTTTCTACCGCCCCGAGAACCAGGTAATTTTCGACGCGATAGTTGCGCTTTGGGAGAGGAACAGCGATATTGACCTGGTTATACTGCGAGAGCAGTTGACCAAGCTGGGAAAGCTCGAAAGTGTGGGGGGCATAGATTACCTCGTGGATGTCGCCAATTCCGTGCCCTCGGCTGCGAGCGCGGTGTATTACGCCGGTATCGTTAAGGAAAAGGCGGTTCTTCGCGAGCTTATACGCGCCACGACCGAGATACTCAATGACGCTTACGACCCGAGCGGGGAGATTACCGAGAAACTCGACCTTGCCGAAAACAGGATATTTTCGGTTACGGAAAAGAAAATACGCGGCGCGGCAGTTCCCATTCGCGACCTCATGATGGAAGCTTTCGACAATATCGAAAAGCGAAAGGGTATGCACATCACCGGCCTTCCTACGGGTTACTACGAGCTTGACGAACTTCTTTGCGGCCTGCAGAAAGGTGAGATGGTGATCATCGCCGGCAGGCCCAGTATGGGCAAAACCAGTTTCGCGCTTAATGTCGCCGAGCATATAGGCGCCGACAATGACATACCCATCGCGATCTTCTCGCTGGAAATGGGCAAGCAGCAGCTTGCCGAGAGAATACTTTGCTCGCGGGGACATTTCGACGCGCAGCTTGTGCGAAAAGGAATGCTAACACCCGAGCAGCACGAGGCACTGACCCACGCCGGAAGTGAGCTTTTCGAGAAGCCGATATTCGTCGACGACACCCCCGGTGTAACGCCTCTGGAGATACGGGCGAAATGCCGAAGGCTCAAGTCTCAGCATGACATACAATGCGTGCTTGTCGATTACCTCCAGCTTATGAGTCTCGGTTCCAGGGTCGAATCACGCCAGCAGGAGATAAGCACGATATCGAGATACTTAAAGGCCCTGGCCAGGGAGCTTGATGTTCCGGTAATGGTGCTCAGCCAGCTCAACCGTTCGCCGGAAGCGAGGGAGGGGCATCGCCCGAGGATGTCGGACCTGCGTGAGAGCGGTTCAATAGAGCAGGATGCCGACGTTGTGATGCTTCTGCACAGGGAGGATTATTATCACCGCGGCGATCCTGAATGGGAGCAGACCAACACAGCCGAGGTGATTATAGCAAAACAGCGAAACGGCCCGACGGGGGTTGTAGAGCTTATGTTCGACGGAAGGTACACAAGGTTCGAGAATCTTACACGGGTGGAAGAACCGTTTTAGGAGCGATCATGCTTATTGAAACTCAGGGACACAGAAAACTTTGCCGAAGTTTTGGTTGGGCAATATTGGCGTTGTATATGGTGTTCATGGCTGCCGTCTTTCCGGCCTGCCGTGTAAACGCTGCAGAGCAGGAATTTTCGCCTATCCCGGACCCCGACCTTGCCAGTGAGCTTAAGCAAAACGTACTGACCCCTGTTGCAACCGCCCGGCTGGACGGAAAAAAGATCGAAACCATCGAGATACAGGGAAATGTGAGCGTAACCGAAAACCAGGTTATGACCAAGATAAGGACCCGGCCGGGAGATACGTTCGTCACTTCGTCGGTTGAAGA
Organism: uncultured Pirellulales bacterium; assembly: GCA_964628195.1. Classification (GTDB taxonomy): domain Bacteria; phylum Planctomycetota; class Phycisphaerae; order Sedimentisphaerales; family Anaerohalosphaeraceae; genus CAZVPF01. The sequence continues at coordinate 43,798 of CAZVPF010000010.1, forward strand.
GGACGCCCGGAGGATAGCTGAGCTTGGCGGTGTTGTTACTTCTTACTACAGCGCATCTGTCAGCGAGACCGGCAGCGTAGACCTTACATACGTAGTTGTCGAGCAGAACCTTATCCGCTCGATTTCTTTCCAGGGCAACAAAAAGATAAAAGACAGTGCTCTTCTCACCGAGACGGGTCTTGCCGTGGGTAATTACCTCGACCTTTTCAGGGTTCGCAATGCCGCCCAGGATATACTGGCGCTTTATCAAAAGAAAGGTTACCCTTTCGCGGATGTTAATTTCGATCAGTCACAAGCCGACCTCGGGCGGGTTGTTTATAATATTGAGGAAGGGCCGCGGACTAAACTAGCGAAAATCAGTTTCAGGGGCAACGACAGTCTTAAGTCGGCTGATCTTATGAAAGGGATCAAGAGCAAGACACGTAAGTGGGTGCTCTGGCCGGGTTACTACAAGGAAGATACCGTCAGCGAGGATATCGACAAGCTTCGGGTGATTTATCAGAACAGGGGCTTTCTTGATTCAAGGGTTACAAGCGAGGTCGAGTTTAACCAAAGCAGGACCGAAGCATACGTGACTTTTATTATTGACGAGGGGCCGGTTTATACGACCAATGATATCATTATAAACGGAAACTCGTTTTTTACGGATCAGCCGATTATTGCCAGTTTCAAGCTTGAGCAAGGTGAGTTTTATTCAACTCAAAAAGCCGAATTCGACCGCAAAAAAATGCTCGACAAGTATCTCGAAGAGGGTTTTATAAATGCCCAGGTTGAGCATATAAGGACATTTCCCGCTGAAGGACAGGTCAACGCGGTATTCAATATAATCCCCGGCGAGAGGTTCAGGATAGGCCGTATAGAAATCACGGGAAACCAGAACACTCACGACAAGGTCATCAGGCGGGTGCTCGACGAGGAAGAATTTACACCCGGCAACTGGTTCAACGCTCATCTTGCAAGGGGTGACGGCGAGGGCGAGCTCGAGAAAGACATCCGCCAGACAGTATTCACGAAGTCGGCTTTTATCGAGCCTGTCGGCGACGACCCGAATGTCAGGGATGTGGTGGTCAGCGTTGTTGAAGGTCAGACCGGCTCGGTGATGTTCGGTGCGGGCATTGCCTCGGATAACGGCTTGATCGGCCAGCTTGTTTTCGATCAGCGCAATTTCGACATTCATTCGTGGCCGAAGAAGACAAGCGATATTTTTACCGGCAAGGCTTTCAGGGGTGCAGGACAAAGGCTGCGTATAGCGCTGGAACCGGGCACCGAGGTCAGCAGGTATTCTGTCTCCTTCACGGAACCTTACCTTTACGATCGGCCTGTCGCTCTTAACGTGGGCGGTTCGAGCTGGGAAAGAAGGCGGGAGGCTTATGACGAGGAACGGATGAAGCTGTTTTTAGCACTTGAGAAAAGGTACAGGGACGACTGGCGGCACGGTATTGGGGTGAGGCTGGAAAATGTTGACGTTAAGGATGTTGATTTTGACGCCCCGGTCGAGATAAAAAATGTGCGCGGGGACAACGCGGTATACGGCTTGCGGTTCTTTATCGGCAAGGACACGACCGATTCGAGGTTCTTGCCAACGAAAGGTTATAACTTCGACGCCGGTTATGAGCAGGTCGCAGGAGACGAGACTTTCGGGATAGTTGATTTTACTCAGCGGTGGTACAAGACGCTTTATGAGGATTTCGGCGGGTTGAAAACGGTGCTTGAGACAAAGGTTCACGCCGCGGGGATTGTCGGTGACGCTCAGCCTTTTGAAAAGTTCTACGCCGGCGGAATCGGTTCACTGCGAGGTTTTGACTACAGGGGCGTTTCGACACGCGGTGTTTCAACGGCCAACCCGAACGTAAAGAAGGACCCAATCGGTTCTGACTGGATATTCCTCGCCAACGCCGAGGTCGCGATTCCGATGGGCAACGAAACTTTTTCGTGGCTGTTCTTCGTCGATTCGGGCGCTATCGATACCGGAGGTTATCGCGCGGCTGTAGGTACGGGGTTGCAGCTTCTTATTCCCCAGTGGTTCGGGCCGGTTCCGATGCGGTTCGAACTCGCTACTCCGCTGATGAAAGACGACGCCGACGAGACACGGGTGTTCAGTTTCTCGGTGGGTGCGCTGTTCTAAGAAATTATTTAAATGTGAACGAATTTTACTGGAAAGGTTTTAATAATGAGATCGAAAAATTTAGTTATCGCTGTTTTGCTTATTGCTGTTGTCGCCGTTACTTTCAGTTATCAGGCCCGGATGGTCCAGGCCGAGAAAACTTTTTCGCCTGCCCGGATCGGAGTTGTCAGCGTCAGGCGCGTTTTTGAGAATAACAAGAAGTACCAGAAGTGGCAGGAATCGATGAACACCCAGCGGGACACTATGCTCGCCGACCTCCAGAAGCTTTCAAAGGAGATAGACGCGCACAGGGCCGACCTTGCCACACGCAAGAAAGGTTCCGACGATTATATTGACCTGATGCGCAAGGTCATGGAAAAACAGGCGACCCTTGAGGCCCAGCAGAAATTTTTCGAACAGGCCCTTATGACCAAGGAAAAGGTCTGGACCGAAGAGATGTACGAGGAAATTGTCGGGGTTATAAGGAAAGTTGCCGAGCAAAAAGGGCTTGATATTGTATTGGCCCAGGAGGATTTTAAGTTTCCTTCGGAATCGACCAACGAGCTTCTTTTGACAATCAAGACCAGTAAGGTCATGTACGCCTCGGAGCAGCTTGATATTACAAATGAAGTTCTTGCGGCGGTGGACTCTAGCCTGTAGACTTTATGTATGGCAAAAACAGAAAATAAAACTATAACCGCAGGTAAGCTGGCAGAGCTTATAGGCGCAGACCTTTCCGGCGACGCCGGTGTTGTTATTTGCGGTGTCAATACCATCACCTCAGCCGGCGGGAATGAGTTAACTTTCCTCAGCAGCGAAAAGTCCCTTGCAGATCTTCGGGAAAGTTCAGCCGGTGCGGTTATTGTCAAACAGAGGGTTGACCGGATCGCGGCTGTCCAGCTTATTTCAGACAACGTTGATGCCGCTCTTATCAAGGCCCTGCGATACTTCGCCGAAGATGTAGTCTTTGAGCCCGGTATTCATCCGTCTGCTCAGATTGACGACTCGGCAAATATCGACGAAAATGTTTATATAGGCCCCGGCGTGTGCATCGGGCCCCGGGCAGGCATTGCCGAAGGTGTCCATATAGGGCCAAACTGCTGTATCGGGCGGGACACAACGATAGGCGCAGGGACCGTTCTTGACGCAAACGTTACGGTTTATCACGGCTGTTCGATTGGGTCAAATTGCGTTATACAGGCCTCGAGCGTGATCGGCTCGGTCGGATTCGGTTATTCGTTCATTGATAACAGTCACCAGCTTATCCCGCATACCGGAGGGGTGGTTATCGAGGATTGTGTGGATATCGCAGCCTGTGTGTGCATCGACAGGGCGAAATTCGGAAATACCGTTATCGGTGCCGGGACGAAGATAGACAACCTGGTTCATATAGCTCATAATGTTAAGGTCGGCAGGCTTTGCCTTATCGCCGGGCAGATAGGCATCGCCGGCAGCACGGAGATCGGCGACGGTTCGGTCTTCGGCGGCCAGGTGGGCATGGCGGATAATATAAAAATAGGCTCAGGGGTTATGTGCGGGGCCCAGGCCGGGATAATGTCCAACATCGAAGACGGCGCGAAAATAATCGGTTCGCCGGCCAAAGACGCCAAAGCTGTAATGAAGGAATTTGCAGCGGCAGCGAGACTGCCGGAACTTATTAAACAGGTCAAACAGCTTAATAAAAGGGTATCGCAGCTTGAGGGCGCAAAGGACAATTAAATCTGAGTGCAGGCTTTCTGGAAAGGGTCTGTTCAGCGGAAGGGACGTTAAAGTAACGTTCAGACCCGCTGAACCGTCGGCAGGGATTGTTTTTGTAAGGACGGACCTGCCCGACCAGGGAAAGGTGCCTGCGCTTGTCCCTTACCTTACCGAAAGGAACAGGCGAACCGCGCTTGAGAAGGGCCAGGCGATTGTAGAGACCCCGGAGCACTGCCTCGCTGCGCTTTCAACGCTGGGAATAGACAATGTGGTTATAGAGCTCGATGCGGAGGAATTGCCCGGCTTTGACGGTTCGAGCGAGGAATATTTTAAGGCCCTGAAGAAAACGGGGCTTGTCGAGCAGGATGCCCAGTGTTCGCCGCTTGTGATAAGCGAACCGGTCAGCGTTGTGGACGGTGACAAAAGCCTCTATGCACTCCCGGCCAACGGCGGCCTTGCCGTTACCTTCGACATGGACTACACGGAACATACCGGCATCGGCAGGCAGGTATATAACTGCAAAGTGGACAGCGAATATTTTGCCAAAGAGCTTGCCCCGGCGCGGACTTTTGTGCTCGAAGCCGAGGCCAAACAGCTTCAGGCCGCCGGCATGGCGACACATCTTACGCCCAAAGATGTCCTTGTCATCAATTCGGAAGGGCCGATCAAGAACAAGTTCCGTTTTCCAGACGAGTGCGTCAGGCACAAGATCGTGGACTTGGTAGGCGACCTTTCGCTGGTTGGACGACCGGTAATCGGTCATATCGTGGCTTGCAAAGCAGGTCACGCCATGAACCAGCGGCTGGCAAGTGAGCTTTACAAGCTGGAGCAGAAGATCGAACGCAAGAATGTCCAGGGAACCGATTCCCTTATAGACATCCGACGGATACAGCGGATACTTCCTCACAGGTACCCCTTTTTGCTGGTCGATAAGGTTATAGATATCGAGAAGGATTCCCGGATAATCGGGATAAAGAACGTTACTATAAATGAGCAGTTTTTCCAGGGGCATTTCCCGGGCACCCCGATCATGCCCGGTGTGCTGATAGTGGAGGCTCTTGCACAGATATCGGGCCTGCTGTTCGCGCAGAAACTTGAACACACGGGCAAACTGGCGGTGCTTTTGACAATGGACAGGGTTAAGATCAGAAAACCTGTAGTCCCCGGTGACCAGATATTGTTGATGGCTGAGACTACGAAGGTACGTTCCAACCACGCCCAGTGCAGCTGCACCGCGAAGGTCAACGGTTTCGTGGTCGCCGAAGCCGAGCTGAAATTTATGCTTGTTGACGATGAAATGATGTGATAACCAGGAGGTAGTTATAAGTTATGGCAAGTGAAATACATCCAAGCGCAGTTATTGACAAGACAGCCAGGCTTGGTGACTCTATAAAAATAGGGCCGAATTGCGTTATTGATAAAAACGTGGAAATCGGGCAGGGCTGCTGTATTGACGCGAATGTAGTTATCGGCGATAACGTAAAGCTCGGCGATAACAACCGTATATACGCAAATGCCGTTATCGGCAGGCCGCCACAGCTTCTCGGTTTTGACCCTGAAAAAGGCACCGGTGGGCTGAAAATAGGCAATGATAACGTTATACGGGAACAGGTGACGATACACCCCGGTATGAACCCCGGACAGGATACGGTTATCGGTTCGAGAAATCTTCTTATGATCGGGGTCCACCTTGGCCATGACTGTGTTCTTGAGGACGATATCGTTATCAGCAATTATTCCCAGATATCGGGTCACGGCAAGATAGAGCAGGGTGTGTGGATATCGGGACTGGTCGCGGTTCACCAGTTTGTCACTTTCGGCAAGTGGTGTTATGCCGCGGGCTTTGCCGGGGTCAACCACGATGTGCCGCCTTTTGTAATTGTTGCAGGTCATTACCCGCCTGAAGTACGGACGGTTAACACCCGCGGGCTTTCAAGGGCCGGGTTCAGTGACGAACAAAAGCAGAATATCCAGGAGGCTTTTCGAAAGATATTCAAGAAATCGGAGGGCTCTTCGATGCTCGAACGTGTTGAGTCTTTGGCCGAAAACGACGGGCTCGACCCGAATGTCAGGCACATGGTAGACTCTATCATAAGGAGCTCCAGGCACCGTTTCGGCAGGCACCTTGAACTTTACAGGGAGAATCACTGATGGCTGAAATTATCAAGACCGCGGTAGTAGGCGCAGGGAAGATGGGGGGCATTCATTCGAAGGTCTTGTCCGGGCTCCCTGAAAGCGAGCTTGTTGCAATTGTCGATGTCGACGCGAACAAAGCGAAGCAGCTTGCCGAGAAGCACGGCTGTGAGCATTACACCGACTACAGCGAGCTTGTCGGTAAGGTTGACGCGGTGACGATCTCTACTCCGACGATTCATCATACTAAGATAGCCAAATTTTTCATTGAGAACAACGTGCCGGTGCTGATCGAAAAGCCCCTCGCCTCAAACGTCGACGAAGGGGCCGAACTGATTGACCTTGCAGAAAAGAATAACGTTACAGTAGCGGTCGGTCATTCGGAGCGTTGCAACCCCGTTGCCCAGGCGATGAAACGCTTGGAGATAGAACCGAAGTTTATTGAGGCAAACCGTATCAGTCCTTACCCCTTCCGGTCGATGGACGTGGGGGTAGTGCTCGATGTTATGATACACGATATAGATATTATTCTTTCGCTGGCCGCAGCTCCTGTCAAGTCCGTCCAGGCCGTGGGGGTTAATGTTATCGCCGACCACGAGGATATTTGCAACGCCCGTATAACTTTCGAGAACGGGTGTATCGCGAATGTTACCGCCTCGCGACTTGCGCTTAAGTTTGAACGTAAGGTCCGGGTTTTTTCCCGCCAGGCATATCTGTCGCTGGATTATTTGAAGAAGGAGGGGATTGTTATACAAGCTGCTCCTAACATTGACGTTGTGCAGTGGGTCAAGGAGCACCAGGACGGCGACTTTGATTTTTCTGATGTGAATTGGCCTGAGCTTCTCAATATCGAGCAGCTTGACATAGACGACCGCGAGCCCCTGCGCGTTGAGCAGGAGTCATTCTTGCAGTCGCTGCTTGACCCGTCAAAAAGGCCCGAGGTGACCGGCAGGGAAGGCCTTGAAGCGCTTCGCTGTGCGCAGCTTATTCTTGAGGCTGTTAAAGAGCATTCGTGGGACTGATAATCTAAAAACCCCGTTTACAGGCTTTAATCATCATTTTCTGCCTCTGTTTTGCAATTTAACTGTAAAAACAGGCGCAAAATTCGGCAAAAAAATTCCGCTCTGCAATAAAGTTACGCGCTGTACGTCTGTCTTTACGGAAACAGGATTAAAAGTTAAAACAGAAACGTAACTTATTAGTTGAAAGGAGCGTCACCATGAAAATCAGGAAACTTACATTATGTATTTTGGTTGTTGTTATTGTCGGGGCTGCCTTTGCTTTCGAAGGGTCCGGCGAGGGCAAAAGGGGCTTTCTCGCACCGAGAGAAGGTGAATTTGAGCGGGGAGAAATGCAGCGTCAAAGAATGCACAGGCGACCCGGACCCGGTTCCATGAACCTGTCTCAAATAGTTCTCAGGCTCGAAGACAAGCTTGAACTTGACGAAGAACAGATCGAACAGATTGAAGCCATCGAAGTTGACCAGGAACAGCTCAAAGAAATCCATGAAGTAATCAGGGACACCCAGCAACAGCTCCAGCAGGCAGTCATGGACGGCGTTGACGAAAGTCAGATAAGAGCCCTTGTAGAGGAAATTGCCGAGGCGACCTTCGAGGGGGCGACCTTAAAGGCACAGGCCAGCCGAAAAGTTCGCGAAGTTCTTACAGAACAGCAGAACGAACAGCTCGACGACCTGATGGCGAAGTTCGAGCAAAAGAAACGCGAGTTTATGGAAAACCGCCGTCACGGCAGAGGTCGAGGCGGTGAGCAGATGGGCGAGGGCGAAGGTTTCCGCGAAAGACCCCGCAGGGGCTTCGGCAAAGGCCGCGGCGCAGAAGAAGAATAACAGCTTCCAAATAAACTTTTCCACATATCATTCCAACTCCGGGTCCGGCACCTCCACCGGGCCCGGACGCTTTTTATGCACTTATATGTTGAAACTAATAACGGCCCTTTGTGGAAACTTAAATTTTGATTATTTAATCGCTGCCTCAACCATCATCTTTATATGTTCCTCGGGCATCATCCCAATAGCGCCTGTCTTAAATACATTGCCCGGGCCTATGAAAGCCAGCGTCGGTAAATACTGCACCTGGTCCAGCGGCGCGGGAAAAGGCCCGCTCGAAACTGCAACGCTGTAATTCAGCTCGTTGTTCTTCGCGAATTTCTTTACGATGCCTTCGTCTTCGCTGGATAGCGCGATCATCGCAAGCTTATCCTCACCGATCTCCGAGCGAAGCTGTTTAAGGTGCGGAATCTCTGCCCTGCACGGCGGGCACCAGGTCGCCCAGAAAATCACAAGCACGTTCCTGTCCGCGTAATCGGTTAGACTGTGACTCTTGCCTTTAATGTCGGTAACGGTGAAGTTTTCAACCTTTGTCCCGGAGCTTGAAAGCATTGCCCCTTCCCAGCTCTGCGCCTTCTTAAGCACGTCCATGACGGTTAAATTATTCCCACTTTGCTCATCTGCTTTCACAGACGCAGGCTCTTGCTTATCATCTTCAACAAACTGGTCGCCTTGCGTGTCGTCAGTTCCCTTGAAGACCGGCTGGGAAATTGCATCCCCGTCCGCTTCGCCTTGGGAAGCAGGATTATTCTGATCTTCGCCTGCCGCTGGTCCGGGGTTGTTCTTCTCACAGCCGCTCGATAACATCGAAATAATTAAAAAACTCACAAGTAACGGACCTGTTAATATTTTGAATAATCTACTCATTTCGTACCTTTCATTTTTGTGTTTATACTCCTCGGACCATTATATGTTCTAAAAAGTCAATTAAAAGCCAAAAATGTCTGATTTTTAGGCCGCCCCAAAGTAATCAGGGCAGTTGGAAAAAATATTAACTTGACTTTAACCTGTATCTAACGCGTTTTTAATATATCTGATTTATACTATACCCGGAGAATGGTGATGAAAAAGGAGAAGGGGTTATGTAAGGTTCCGGCGTCGGGCCTGAGTCTTAAAGGGGGACCGGGCTCGGCACCAGGGGCCAAGCAGAAAAGAATCTCCGGTTTCGGCCGGGACTTATGACCTCGCCGAGGAATGAAGCGCTGGCTTCGAAGAAGGGTGACCGAAAGTGCGGCTCTCCGGCTTGCAGTTCGACAAAAAGGTGAGAAAGGGAAATTGTGAACGTTTTTGAAACTTACCAGTCCCGCAATGCCCAGGCAGGTTCCGGCGACCTTTCGTCAGAAACCGTCGAGTCGCTGATGCTGCTTTGTGTGCTTGGCTGCGGGACAACAAAGCAAAATGCAATAAGAGAACTTTCACAGCGGCAAAACAAACATTTTCTTGCCGACATGATCGCACCTTGCGAAAAAATGGCGGTAAAGGCCTGACCCGAACTCAAAAGACTTCGCGGTAAATTTGTCATGCAATAATTATTTTTTACCGGGGGGAACCTGGCGGAGGGCGCTTTGGGGGTTTGTTGTCTTAAATGCCGGCAAAAGCAAGGCTAAAGGAAGAGCTATTGAAAAAACGATGACCGATTGAAAATCGCCCGTGATATCTTTCATCCAGCTAAAGAGAATCGGTCCTGCAGCGCTTGCGAAGACAAGTATTGAGGATGTAAGCCCGTTTATGGCGCCGACATGCTCCCTTCCGAAATACCTCGGCCAGGTAACGGTGAGCAGCAGCCCGAAAAAACCGGCCGCTGTGCCGTAACCCCCGCAAAAAAGCCATCTGCCCAAAGGCTCTGAAAAATTCAAGAGACCCGCTGCGGCGACGGTTATACAAATTATATTGGCGATGAGCAGTTTTTTAAGTTTTACCCTGTCGCTAAGCCACCCCCCTCCGAGGGTAACGAACAGTGAAATGAATCCTATAACCGGAAAGACTGCGTAGGACTGGTCCCTGTCGAGCCCTGCGCCTTTGCCCATGGAGGTTATGTGAAAAGTAACCGCGGTCATAAACAGGGCCTGCCAGGCGAGGGCTGTTGAAAAGCTCCAGAAAGCCAAAGTGCCCAGCGCCTCGCGGCGGGTGAACTCCTTGACTGTCTCGGGGATTCTTTCGGCCATACGCCAGAGCCACTGCTGATCGTCTCGACCGTCCATAACCAGCCCGCACTGCTCGGGGTTGTCGCGAAATATAAGCCACCCTATGACTGTCATTCCAACACCTGTTATGATACCGAGCAAAATATAACTCATACTCCAGCCGAATCGCTCAACAATGTAATTAAGCACAGCCGGCGATGCGCTGAAAAGAAACGCGATAAATACATTGGATATGCCCGTTGCCATTCCCCTTCGGTGATTGAACCATTTCGAGATGCAGACACGCGAAACTATGGTCAAACAGCCCTGACCGAAAAAGCGGATCAGCAAAAACAGCACCGCCATACATGCGATTACCATGACAGCGGAACCGAAGAGTTTCGTTATAATGCCCGCCTGGGAAATTAAAAGCAAACTTGCTCCCATGCAGATCGCGCTGATAGTTATCATAACACGACAGCCGAACCTGTCGGTTGCGCTGCCGGCGAAAGGCAGCAGAAAACTGCTGGCTACGGTCCCGAACATGTATGCGAGGCTAAGCTCGGTACGCGAAAGATTAAGGACACCGATAAGCTTGTCAGTAAATACCCCCACACCGATAGTCTGACCCGGTATGCTTGCAAGGGTACCGAGAGTCGCGCCCGCAAGGATCACCCAGCCGTAAAAAAATGGCAATGCCCTGGGCGAAAAAGGCACGTTAATCCATTTTGAATATGTTTTGCCCGTCTCTGGACCGGCCATAATAACCTCACAAAAAAGGACAGGCATAAAGGCCCGTCCGCAGAAAGCAAACGGGCATAGTAACACAATCAGCCGAGTGGTCCAGTTTAAAATATAAAGGCAATGTAAACTATCCAAAAACCAATCATACCGCTTTGGAATGGGCAACAATCCCTAATTTTATTTTTCGCTTGAATGGCCGCCCAGTTTTACGGTAGGCTTTATATGTTAATAATTACTTAAATTGGGGGTGTTATTATGAACAGAGTATTTATCATTTCAATTGTTTTTGCTTTGCTGCTGGTGCCGTCGGCGTCTGCGGTTCTGCTCGGCCAGATCGACGACTTTCAGGACGGCACAACCCAAAACTGGGGTTCGGGGGTCAATAACCCGGTCCCGCCGGTAAACTCCGCCGATAACGGACCGCTGGGAATTGGCGACCATTGCCTGCTTGCCGCGACAACCGGAACTGTAGGGCCGGGCGGTAAGATGGTTTTCTTCAACATGGCCCAGTGGACAGGGGACTACACCACTGCAGGGGTGACGAAGATTGCCATGATGTTCAATAACCTTGGCGGCCAGGACCTTACTATGCGGCTGGCACTTGACGGCGGGGGCGGAATGTTTTCGACAGTTGACGAAGTTACCCTTACCGCCGGAAGCGGCTGGCAAAGCGTTGAATTTTCTCTAGCCGCCCCGGACCTCGTTTCGGTAGGCGGTGCAAGCGTTGCCGGGACACTGTCAAACGTTACAGTGCTAAGAGTTTTAAATTCAGATGTTCCGTCCTGGAATGGAACCGACGTTACTGCCGAGCTTTTTGTGGACAACATAACCGCGGTGCCCGAACCTGCTGCACTGTTTGTCCTTACCGTTGGGTGGTTACTGGTAAAAAAACACACCTGATGTGATGTGAAATGGATGTTAAAAAAAGGGCTCGGTTTTTGCCGAGCCCTTGGTTAATAATAATTATTACAAGCGAGTAATCCGCGTTACTTACCGCAACCGGCTTTCTTGCCTTTCTGGCAGCCTTCGCGTTTTTCCTCGCATTTGCCGTTATCTTCTTTGTCCTTGTCGCAGCTCTTTTCGCATCCGCCGCACTTGAATTCACTTATAGACTGCTCTTTTTCGCATTTACAATTCTCACACTTGCAGTCCTCGCACTTTTTGCAGCAGTCATCCTGGGCTTTCTCACATTTCTTCTGGCAGCAGCCGAACTCTTCACTGCCCGCAAATACAGACTCACTCGAACTTATCGACCCTGCCGATATTGTGATGCCCGAAAGTGCGATAGCGGCTATTGCTGCTGCAACTAATAATTTTTTGGGTAACATCTTAATTCTCCTAACAGATACACAGGTTAAAATAAATTTTAATTCATACTAACTTACTATACTAAACCGCACCGCTCGTGTTCATTATTTTCGTCAAAAGTATTTTTAATCTCGAACCCTTACACTCAATCTCTATATAAATATTATCCACAATTTCGCTTTGAAAAAACTTTTGCGATTCACTTGCCTGTTGCCCAGAGGCAGGGCCTGTGATAAAATGAAGTTTCGTGAAACTGAACTAATATACAGGAATGATAAAAATGACTTCTAATAAGCTCTATCAGGCAATCTCAGCGTTAATACTCGCCATTTCTCTGCTTATGCCCAATCAACTTTGTGCCCAGGTCCACACCGACAGGCTTGGAATTTCGGGCACTATGACAGATGAATCCCCGGACCCCGGCGGACCCGGTCCATCCGGCAGGCGAGGTTCAAGGAGAACCGATTCCTCCCAGCAGGCCAGGGACGCGGCAAGAGAAATAGACGATGTCCTTGACGATATCCTCGAACATGTTATAGAGGGCCGTAAACCCAGCAGCCAATTGCTAGAAAACGCCCAAAACCAGCTTATGTCCGCCAAAAAATACGCAAGGGAGATGGAGGACGAGGACCAGGCCAGATTTTTCATGCTCACCAGCTGGGTGGGACAGTTCACAGGCGACAAAAAAGAGGCTGTAATAGGGGCAAAACAGGCATTTCGCATAGCCCCTGACAGTGCCGACGCCCAGGCCACTTTCGCCGCTATAAGCATGATAAACGGAGAGTCCGTCGATTTTCTGGGCAAATATTTGCAGAGAGAACAAATGTCCGCTAAAAGGTCGAACTCAAGGTACTCAAGCAAGGGAAGCGGCAGGCTCGAATTTGACGGAACCGAGCTTGATTTTGACCTTATTGGCAGAAAAATAGGCCCGCAGGCGCTTAGGTGCATAAATTCGACAAAGTTTGAATACCAGCCCGGCAGTGAGTCGCTGTGTTTATTCCTGTGGCAGCTTATGCCCGCAGATAAAGTAATAAAGCAGCAAACCGGCAATACCCAGGGAAACGACCCGAACACAGGCGCCGAAAAAGCCGCTGAAAGGCGTGAAAGACGCCCTGAAAGGCCTGAAAACCCCGGCAACCCGATGATGCCAGGCGGCATGGGCGGCGATCCAATGATGGATATGCCCGGCGGCGCTTTTCAAGGCTATGAAAGGCGGGAAAGTAAACCGGAGTATGAAAAATTTGACCCCGAAGACACCCAGCCCGTCGTCAATTGGTTCAAAAGGGGCTTCGACAGCCCGAAAGTCCGGTTTCTGGCGGTCAATTACGACAATTTCGACAACCGACAGGCCGTTGCCGACACCCTTGCACAAACCCCCCTTCCCTGGGCGGTCGTTATGGCAAACGACCCTGCAAATGCCCGCTGGGGCCTGAAAGACACCAATATCAAAAAGTCGATGGTTGCCATTACAAATCCCGAAGGCCAGATCATCTACGCCGGCCCTGCCGAGAACTTCCTGCCCGCTATGCTGCTCGACGAGATGGGACTGCTGGCCGCCAAAGCCGACCCGGAATCAAGAAAACCACTACCTGAGCCCAAAAAGTCAGATAACGACCAGCCGGCCGTCACACAAAACACCCCCAGGCAACAGCCTCCCGCCCAGCCGGACCAAAACCAACAGCCCGACTCACAGATGGCTGTCGAGGATAAGGTCTGGTGCGAAAAGCAGTTATCGACTGCTGATGGCTTTATAAAGAAAGGGCACTTTTTCGGCTACAAACAGGGAATCGATATGTGCCGAAGGGTCATAGAGCGTTTCCCTGACTCCACTTACGCAGAGCAGGCCCGCAAGCTGCTCGGAAGAATACCCGAAAGGCACCACAGGAGATACGGCATAACGCCCGAAGAGCTCGGCAGATAACTCTCGAGCAGCCCACTGTTATCAAGACGGCCCCGGACGCACACAAATTCGCTATATATTTCCGGGCAGCCGATTGATAAATTTTCGCCAGCTTATATTTTACGACCGATAACACCCTCATTACACACACTAACAATCTGAAAAAGCGTAATATTAAGTATTTCTTAATAAAATCTTCGCAAAAATTTGACATCCACCCCCCTGTATATTATAATATACCTGTGCTTCGGAGGTTGAAAAACAAGCCTTGGGCATGGGACATTGAAGTGAGAAAATGGGTGATTAAATTATTTGGAGGATCGGTTATGGTTCTCTTTGAAATACAGGAAAGTATTCTGGTTTTAGCTGATACCGGGGCCCGCGGGCCGCCGGAAAACAAGGGACGGACCTTTTTTGGCACTGGCGGTTATCATCGGCCTTGCGGGGCCTGTGATAATCGTCATAGGAGACGAAGAATTTCCTTCTTCCTTTTCCTTGCCGTCTCAAGGTGATCGCCGCACTGATTCGGTGGGCACAAATTCGGGTTCTCTCTCTCCTCCGCCCGAACGCTCAATCGTGCGACGGTCAACGGCCGAAAGGCCGCGTGTCCACAGGATGGACATGTGCGGAGCTTATTGGGGGGCTCTGTAAGCTTCCGCCTACTCTCAGGGGATCTCTGCCGATAAGGGGACGCAGAGGTCCCTTCTTTTGCGCGCAGATTACACTAAAAGGGTCTTTTGGAGGTAACTGATAATCAAAAACGTCATGGCCGATCAATAATCAGGCATGTTTTACTTGACCGCCATATCCGATTGTGCCTGCTGGAATTTAAAAATTCCGTTTAATACCGTTCGGCTGTCGAAAACCGCTCTTGCCCTCGGACTGGTGGAAGTCGACAAGTATCTGAGCAACCTTTTCCGGGTCGTCCTCGACCGTGAATACGTCCATATCCTCAGGTGAGATAAAGTTTTCCTTATGAAGCATATCCGAATGCATCCAGTCGATAAGCCCTTTCCAGTAATCCCTGCCTACAAGTATCACCGGAAAATAAGCCTGCTTGAGCGTCTGGATCAGCACAAGGGCCTCGAAAAGCTCGTCCATCGTGCCGTAACCGCCGGGCATTACGATAAAACCGTTGGCATACTTTACGAACATTACCTTACGGCAGAAAAAGTACCTGAAATTGAGCGCAAGGTCCTGGTACTGGTTCGGCTTCTGCTCGTGCGGAAGCTCGATGTTCAGCCCTATGCTGCGACCGCCTGCCGCCTGTGCGCCTTTGTTTGCGGCCTCCATCAGCCCGCCGCCGCCCCCTGTAATTACCGCAAAGCCGGCTCTTGCCACCGCCGCGCCGACCTCCTCAGAAAGCTTGTAGTAAGGATCGTCAGGTGTTGACCTCGCCGAACCGAATATAGAAACCGCCGGTTCTACGTCCGAAAGCTCTTCAAAACCTTCGACAAATTCCGCCATGATGCGGAAAATCCGCCACGGCTCTTCCGAGCTCATAAGCTTTGTCGGAATACTGCTCATTTTTTGCCTTTCAAGTACTAACATGTGTAGTATATCGACTTACCCTGCTTGAGGGTAAAGAAAAATTACCACAAATCCGGCTTGTCCGCCGACGGGCAGTGCCTGCTTATCTTACATTCCCCGCAGTTCGGTTTCCTCGCCCGGCACACAGCCCTGCCGTGAAAAACTATAAGGTGACTGAACATTGTCCACCCGCCGTAACGCTTTTTCGGCACCACCTCCATAAGGTCGTATTCAAGCTTAACCGGGTCGGAGTTCTCCGACAGACCCAGCCGCCTGCTTAGCCTGATAACATGCGTATCGCAAACGATCCCCGCCGTTTTGAAACAGTTGCCGAGTATAACGTTCGCCGTTTTCCTTCCAACGCCCGGCAGCGTTAATAAATCATCCATATTATCGGGCACGCTGCCCCCGAACTTGTCAACGACCATCCCTGCCGTCGCCTTTATATTCTTTGCCTTGTTCCGATAAAAGCCCGTCGAGCGTATATCCTTCTCAATTTCAGGAGTCGAACGCTTCGCCCAGCTTGCCGCATCCGGGTATTTAGGAAACAAATCCTTTGTCACGATATTCACCCGCTCGTCCGTGCACTGCGCCGCCAGTATCGTAGCAAGCAGCAGTTGAAAAGGGTTGGCGTGGTCAAGCGACGTCCTCGCGTCGGGATAGGTTCGCTTCAGTATCGGCATTATCTTCTCTACCCGCTGCGAAGCCTCGGCCTTGTCGACCTTTATCTTTTTTGACTTTGTTGCCTTGTGAACATTTTTCGCGCTTTTAGCTTTTTTCACCGCCATCTTGTTTTGCGTCCTATAACTGCTTGATTATATCCTTGAAGTCCTGCTTTGAGATTATTCCTTCAATCCGCTCCGTCGTCCCGTCCGGCCTGTGCACCACGGTAAACGGAATGCCCCCGGCCTTGTATTTTTCGTTTAGCGCATCAGTCGCCGGGTTGTCCTTCAGCGTCGTGTCCGCGTTGAACAGCGCGACACCTTTATCGACAAGAAGCTGCTGCACGTCGGGCTTGTCGAACACGGTCTTTTTCAGCACCGTGCAGTTGGTGCACCAGTCCGCTGTGAACTTTATAACCACCGGGATACCCTCGTCAAGGCTCTGCCCGACCGCCTGGGCGTCATATTCCCGCCAGGTTGTTATCTGCTCGTCTTTATCGAAAAGCATAAACCCCAACACCGCCGTTATAAGCGCCGCCGCTATCCTGATGGCGTACTTCTTGCCCCTGCCCGTAGAAAATGTCACCCAGCCGCCCCACATCCAAAGCGCAAACGAAAGCACCACCGCAAAGTACAGCACCGCGGTTTTCATATCCGCCGGCACCGCGGAGAAAAACTTTACCGCAATAACAAGCAGCAAAAACCCGAGCCCGACCTTGACCTTCTCCATCCAGCCGCCCGGCCTGGGCATCTTGTTAAGCAGCCCCGGCACAGAAGTCAGCACCATATAAGGAAGCGCCATCCCCACCCCTATAAACATCAGCACAAGCGTCGCTATCGTCCAGTGCTGCGTCTGCGCCCAAGCGACCGCCACAGCAAGCAGCCCGAAACTGCATGGCGTTGCAAGAAGCGCAGCCAAAAACCCCATGCCGACCATACCCGCCGAGCCTGATTTTTCACCGCCTCCGCCCCCTGCCTTGGCCGTCACCGAAGAAGGTATCGCAATCCCGAAAACCCCGAACATAAACAGCGCCATCGCCACCATCAAAAGAGTCATGAATATCAAAAACCCCGGCTGCCGCCACTGGTCACCCCAGTGAAATACCGTGTTATAACCGAATATCAGCACAAGGTTCAGTATCGCCACACCCGCGAAGAAGATCAAAATACCAAGGCAAAACAGCGCACCCATCGACATGCTCTTGGCCCGGTTCTTGCCCGCCTGGTTCCAGATGCGTGTAATTATAAGCGGTATCACCGGCCACACGCATGGCATGACGTTCAGTATCACACCCGACACAAGCGCAATCAAAAGTGCAAAAGGCAGCGAAAGGTTTGCACCCCGCGACCCGCCGACCGCTTCCGTTGCCCCGCCGGCCATGACCTCCGCAGAACCAGCCGGCACAGCCTTCGCGTCAGCAGGTATCTCAACTTCGCCAGCCAGGTTATGCTCAAACGGAGAAAGGCACAGCTTCGACGTGCAGGCGATGCCGGTTATTTTCACACTCACCTCCGCGCTTTCAATATCCGCAGGCATTCCAGTCACAGGTATAAGAACTCGAAAATCACCGACATAAACGTCTATTTCCTTATCCAGACCCTTGTCAAAATACTTCGACGGCTCCGGAAAAACAGCCTCCCCAAACTCCAGCACAGGAGAACTCGCCTCTATCCGCAGATCAAGCGTAGGCGCCGGCGCCGTTTCCGGGTCCGCATAATAGTGCAGGTCATCCGTCCCCTCAAAAACAACAGCAACTTTCGCAAACTCACCCGGCTCCATCTCAATATGCGCGTATGAAACCTCATCTTTATAGCTGGTAACGAGCACCGGCTCCGCTGCCGCGGCAACCCCGCGGCCCAAAAACGCTAAAGAAGCCAAAACCAGCAACATTGTTCCCCGAATCGTCATATATACTGCCCCTTTCGATTACATTGTCAAATCGCCGAAACAATAGAAGATACGCCGCATCGCCAGTCATGTTCGGCCGGACTCTAACTAACAAAATAACATAATCAGGGCCAATATCAACCTCAAATGCTCCACAGTCCAGACACATAGACCCAGCCGAAGGCTAAAAAATAACCGACAGCCATTATTTTACTTGCCCGCCAGCCAATAATTGTTATTGTTAAGGGATGACAATCGCCGATATCTGCTCCATGGCGGAAACACAATTAAAAAATGAGGGAGTATTCTCGCTATGAGTTCTTTTGCAAGGGAAAAACTCGCGGCAAGTTTGTTCAAACGATACGAAGGAAACCCCATTCTCGGACCCTGGGACTGGCCCTACCCGATCAACTCCGTCTTCAACCCCGCAGCCACTATGGTCGACGACGAGGTCCTGCTGCTGTGCAGGGTCGAGGAGCTTCGCGGCTTTTCACACCTGACTGTCGCACGAAGCAAGGATGGCTACACAAACTGGAAGATCGACGAAAACCCGACCATGACGCCCGACTCCGGCACTCATGAGGAACAGTGGGGCCTTGAGGACCCGCGTATAGTATGGCTCGAGGAGCAAAAACAATACGCGATCACCTACGTCTCTTTCAGCCCCGGCGGGCCAATAGTTTCACTTGCCATAACCAAAAACTTCAAAACCTTCGCAAGGCTTGGCGGCCTGCTGCCCCCGGAGGACAAAGACGCATGCCTGTTCCCCCGACGCTTCAACGGCAGGTTCGCCCTGATACACAGACCAATCGTCCGAGGCGAGGCACATATCTGGATAAGTCTCTCCCCGGACCTCAAGCATTGGGGAGATCACAGGATACTGCTCAAAACACGAACCGCATACTGGGACGGCGCCCGCATCGGCCTGGGCTGTCAGCCGATAGAGCTGCCTGAAGGCTGGCTGCTCATCTACCACGGTGTAAGAATGACCACCGCAAGTCAGATATACAGGACCGGCATGGCCCTGCTCGACAAGGACGAACCCTGGCGCGTCCTGCGAAGGGGTGAGGAGTGGGTTCTCGGCCCGCGCGAAAGCTACGAAAGAATAGGCGACGTAAGCGACGTTACCTTCGTCACAGGGGGCATCGTAAAGGACAACAACCTAATGGTCTACTACGGCGCCGCGGACGATAAAATCGCAGTCGCCTCAGCAAGCCTCGATGATGTCAGGGAATACATTATGTCCTGTCCCGAATGCGATGAGTAGCTCAAACCCTGGAAGAAGATGTCTTAGGCCTGTCACGCTTGTCCTGATAGATGACAATTTCCAGGTTCTGCAACCAGGCAAGCCTCTTCGTGGTTTTGAATAATCGATATCTATTTTACCAGTTCGGGCAGGAGTGTGATTATTTTCGGAAACAGCATAAGAAGTATTATGCAGACAATGTAAGCAGGCAAAAACATCGTCACACCCTTAAATACATCCTTCAGCGACACGTCCCGGGCCATTCCGCCGACAACGTAGGTCGTCGCCCCCACCGGCGGCGTGATCGCGCCCAGTGTCGTTATCACGGTAATGCTCACACCGAACCATATCGGGTCATAGCCCAGCGTATCGGCGACGGGGAAGAATATCGGTATCGTAAGAAGAAGCAGCGCAAGCGCGTCGACTATCGCACCGCCTATTATGTAAATTGCGAAGATGATCGCCATGATAACAAAGTTCGGCACAGGCAGCTCGACCACCCATGACGCGATGTTGTAAGGTATCCGAGTTACCGCCAGAAACTTGCCGAAGATGACCGCGCCGGTCACGATGGTAATCACCATGCACGACATGCGTATCGTGTCCTTCAGGGACGAAATTAGCCCCTTGAAAGTCAGCTTTCCCTGCACAAAGCCGATAATTATCGCGAAAAATGAACCCGCTGCCCCGGCTTCGGCGGGCGTGAAAAATCCGAAATAAAGCCCGAGTATAACCAGCAGAAACAACAGCGCCATTTCAAAAGCCCCGGGAAGGGCGAGTATTTTTTCGCCGAAGGTGCTTTTCGGCCCTGTCGGTCCCCAGCCGGGCCTGATACGGCAGATAACGTAGACGGTGAGCATCAGCATTACAGTAAGCACAAGCCCTGCCCCTATGCCGCCGTAAAACAGCTTTGCAATCGACTGCTCCGTGGACAGGCCGATAACGATAAGCACAACGCTTGGCGGGATAACAACCCCCAGCGTGGAACCGGCTGCTATGGCGCCGGTGCTCAGCATCGGGTTGTAATTGAACTTCTTCATCTGCGGAAGCGCTACGGTAGTCATCGTCGCGGCTGTCGCAGAGTTCGACCCGCATATCGCCGCAAAAAGCGAACAAGCAGCGATAGTCGCCATAGCTATACCCCCGCGGATATGGCCTATCCATTTGTAAGCGGCGTTATAAAGCTTGTTGTTCACGCCCGAATAGAAAACCACCTGCCCCATTAGTATAAACAGCGGTATCACCGTAAGCCCGTACTTGGAAAACGTGGACCATATAACCGTGCCGACCATGTTCATCGCGGCATCGGGATTGATAACAACAGCAAAACCCACAAAGCCCACCACAGCCATCGCAAAACCGACCGGCATCGCCAGCAGGAAAAGCACCGCGAGCAGAACAACGATGCCGAGAATTCCTACAGTTGTCAAATCCATTTAAGCGTCCCCCTTGTCGCTCTTGAAGGTCATGAAAAGTTCGGTAAGAAATACCAGTGCCAGCAGTCCGCAGCCGGCGGCGACAAGATACGTGAACGGGTAAAATTGTATTCGCAGCGTTTCGGTGACCTCGCCGGAGGTTTTAACCGTCCCGGCCCAGTCGGCTATTTTCCAAGCGGCCATCGAAAAAAATACGCAGCATATAAGGTTATTGACAAACCGCAGCAGCTTTCGAACCGCCGCGGGAAAAGTGTTTATAAGTATGTCCACCGCGATGTTCTCGTTGCGCGACTGGGTAATGCCCAGCGCAAGGGCCGTCACCGCCGCACCGAAAAGCGCCATCAGTTCATAAGTCCCCCGAACCGGCCTGCCGAAAAGACGCAGCGTAATATTTGCGCATGTCAGAACAACCATCGCCGCCAAAAACAGCGAAGCCATAAACACCGAGGCCCTGTTAAGCCACTTAACCGCTTTTGCCGCGAAATCGAACATTACTGGGCGTCGTCTTGTCCGTACTTGTTTATTCCGTCTCTAATGAATGCGACTATCTCCTCTGCCGGAAGCCCGGGCGTATTCTCGCTTACCCACTGGTCAATAATAGGTTTCAGCTTGACGTCCCAGAGCTTTTTCTGCTCGGCGTCGAGGGTAATAAACTCAACGTTCTGCTCGGTTTTAGACCACTTGTTCGCCTCTTTGACATGCTCGTCCATATATTCACCGGTCCAGAGAGACTGCTCGTCGACCATATCGTTCATAACCTCCTTCACATCGTCAGGCAGAGAGTCCCATTTCTGCTGGTTCATCACAACCGCAAAAGGATATATAACCGTATCTGTCATGGTAACGTACTTGCAAAGCTCTGCGTACTTGAAGTCCTTCATTACCTCCAGCGAGGAAAACAGACCTTCGACAACATTTTTCTGCAAAGCCTCCGGAGTTTCCGACATGGGCATGCCCACCTGGTTTGCGCCCCAGGCCTTGAGTATCTGTGCCGCCCCGCCCGACGCCCGAAGGTTCATACCCTGTATGTCCTCAAGGCTGCGAACCGGCTTTTTGGACATGATGTTCGATGGCGCGGTCGTGAACATGGCCAGAACCTTAACATTTGCGAAAGCCTCGGGCTGATAGTTCTTGTAAATATCGAGCAGAATCTGCGAACCGACCTTTGCGTTGGGTATGCCAAGCGGCAGCGAAGTCGCGTTTGTTACAGTGAACCTGCCCGGCTGATAAGCCATGCACAAACAGCCGATATCCGACTGGCCGTTCACAACACCGTCGAACATATCCTTTGCGCCCAAAAGCGTGCCCCCCGGGAATGTGTTTATCTTTACCCTGCCGTTGGTCCGTTCGGCGACCTCCTTTGCCCAGCGTTCCATCTGAACACAAGGGAAAGTTGGCGCAGGCGGGAAGTTCGCGTAGTTAAGCGTGATGGTTTTTTGCTCCTGGCCCTCCGCCGCAGTCCCTGCGTCTGTCGGTGCCGATTTCTTACACCCGGCCAAACCCAATGCCAACGTCAGAACAGCCAATACGATCTGGAATTTGCGTGCACTCATTTTGTGACCTCCTTTTTGCCATGATGCTATTAAGTTTTAAAACCCGCCGGCAACGCCGTTTTTCGCCGTGGTAATCATTCTGTGTTTCAACCCTTGTTCGGATCGCCGTAAAAGACCCGTTTCGCCTTGCCCGGCTGTCGCGGCAGATCGCCTATAGCGAACACGTCACCCTTCGGCGAAAAGCCCAGCGACTCCTTGAGAGCCTTTTCTATCTGGTAACCGGAAACTTCCGGCTCTGCCTCTACGTTCACACGCAGGTCCTTCACACCGTCGATCTCCTCGATGATGATCTGGTAGTTCAGCCCCACACCCGGTATCTTCATCAGGACCTGCTCGATCTGCGAGGGGAAAAAGTTCACCCCCTTTATTATCAGCATATCGTCAACCCTGCCCGTTATCGGCGCAACCTTTACGTGTGTCCTGCCGCACGGGCATTTGCTGCGGGAAACAACCCGCGTCAGGTCGCCCGTCCGAAAACGTATAACCGCAAGAGCCTCTCGAGTAAGCGATGTTATTACAAGCTCGCCCTGCTCGCCGTCTTCAACCGGCTGTTTCGTCTCCGGGTCCACCACCTCGACAATGTAGTGGTCCTGCCATATGTGTATCCCCGAATGGTCCTTGCAGTCCTGGCCGAGCGTGCCCACACCGCCCGTCTCGGTCATTCCATATATATCGAAAGACTCGATGCCGAGCCCCTCGTTGATGCGTTTTTTCATGGACTGCGAAAATATCTCCGCCCCGAAAATGCCTGTTTTAAGATCCGGCAGCTCTTCACCCTGCTCGGCAAGCACCTCCAGCACCCTTATCCCGTAGCTTACAACACCGGTAAGCACTTTTGTTTTGAAATCTTTGGCCAGTTTGATCTGCCGCGGAGTGTTGCCCGCACCGGCCGGGATGATAAAAAGCCCCGCTTTTCTCGCACCGTGATACATGCCGAACCCGCCGTTGAACAAACCGAACGAGGGCGTTATCTGGCAAACGTCCGACTTGACCGCTCCTGCCATATAATAACATCTCGCCATGCACTCGGCCCACTGGTCAAGGTCGCCCTGGGTATAAGGCATAACCACCGGCGTGCCCGTCGAACCCGAAGACATGTGCATCTCGACAAAATTCGAGCTGTCAACACACGAAAGACCAAGCGGGTAATGGTCGCGGAAATCGGTCTTGCTCATAAGAGGCAGCTTACACAGGTCCTCAAGGCCTTTGACATCACCGGGCGCAACGCCCGCTTCGTCGAAACGCTTTTTCTGAGCGGGGTTATTTTCGTAAACGTACTTGACTATTTCAGGCAAAAGTCGTTCCTGCATCGCCGTCAATTCATCCTGCGACGCCGTTTCCATTTCCCTGTTGAAATAGTCTCCCGTCATTCAAGCTCCCTGCCCGCTTCGAACGCCTTAAGGTTCAGGTCAACGAACTGTTTTTTAACCGTGTTCGATATCGCCTCTTTCCAAGACTCGACAGGCAGGTCGAGACCCTTGGATATCGCCCCTACGACAACAACGTTCGCGGCCTTGATATTGCCCAGGTCAACCGCGATCTTAGCCGCATCGAAATAAAGCAGGTTATCGAATGCCTTCTTAACCCTCTCTTCTGAGTCCTGCGGATACTCCGCTGCTCCCATAGAAACCGTCACCGGTATAAGCGTCTGCGAATTGACAACGACCAGCCCGCCGGGCTTGACGTATCTTGAATATCGCAGCACCTCTATCCGCTCCAGTGCACCGAGCACACTTGCAGTGCCCTCCGCGACCAGCGGAGAATTAACTTTCTCACCGTAGCGTATCTGAGCGACCACCGAGCCGCCCCGCTGTGCCATGCCGTGAACCTCGTTGGTCTTGACATCGTAGCCCGCCGCCATCGCCGTTCTCGCCACTATCTCACTTGCCAGCAGGATACCCTGTCCGCCAACCCCGACCAGCACTACACTTGTTGTCTGACTGTTATCCGACATAATTACTCCTCGACTGTTAATATTGCACCAAACGGACATACCTGCTGACAAAGCCCGCAGCCCACGCAAAGATACGCCGAAACCTGCGGTTTGTCGCCGCTGTATTCTATCGCCGGGCAGCCCAGCTTCAAACATGCCTTGCAGTTACGGCACTTTTCCTGGTCGATGGTCCGCTTGGCGTCCAGGTCATTCTTGTCTTTCAAAATACACGGCGCTTTCGAAACGATAAGCGACGGCTCGTCCGAGTTGATCTCCTGCGAGATAATCTCGTTGGTCTTTTCAATATCATAAGGGAACACCTCGTAAACACGCTTGATACCGCACGCCTTGCCGATCTCGGCGATTGAGGCCTCGACCGTTTCCTCGCCCATCAGCGTCCTGCCCGTTCCCGGGTGGTCCTGGTGGCCTGTCATGGCTGTCGTGCGGTTGTCCACAACGATGATAGTCGACCTGCCCTTATTGTACGCGATATCCAGAAGCCCCGTTATGCCGGAATGGAAAAACGTCGAATCGCCCACCATGCCGACAACCTTTTTCGGCTCGGTCGCCTTGTCCATGCCGTGTGCCATCGACACCCCGCCGCCCATGCAGAGGATAGTGTCCAGCCGGTTCAGCGGCTTGAAAGTGCCAAGGCTGTAACAGCCGATATCACCGGTAACAACAACATCGTGCTTGCCCAGCGAATAGAACACGCCTCTGTGCGGACAGCCCGGGCAAAGTACCGGCGGCCTGGGCGGCAGGTCCTTCGCGAACTCCGGCGTTTCCTGAGGCGGCAGCTCCTTGCCGTCCATCTTAGCTCTGCAAGCAGCCAGCCGAGTCGGCGTATGTTCGCCGATGCCGGGAATAAACTCCCTGCCCACGCATTCAATGCCTATCGATTTTATGTGCTGTTCGAGTATATCATCAAGCTCCTCGACTATAAGCAGCCTGTCAACCTTACCGGCAAACTCGCGAATAAGTTTATCCGGGAAAGGATACGCCATACCAAGCTTGAGAACCGAAGCCTCGGGCCAGGTCTCCTTTACGTACTGGTAAGTTATCGAGCTTGTGATAATGCCAAGCGATTTGTCGTTCATTTCGATATTGTTGATCGGGTTGCTCTCGGCCTCGGCGACCAGCTTGCCAAGTCGGTCTTCTACGTTCTGCCGCATAACCCTGCCCCACAGGGGAATCGGAACATACCTCGGCGGGTTCTTCTCAAAGCCGATCTTCCGCTTGCTCTCGGTGCGGTCCTTCAGCTCCACCAGGCTCCGCGAGTGACTTATGCGAGTTGTGCTCCGAAGAATAACCGGCGTGCGGTATTTTTCCGATATCTCCAGCCCAACCCGGACAAAGTCCTTCGCCTGCTGCGAGTCCGACGGCTCGAGTATCGGTATCTTGGCAAAACGCGCGTAGTTGCGCGTGTCCTGCTCGTTTTGAGACGAGTGCATGCCAGGGTCATCTGCGACGATGATAACAAGCCCACCTTCCGTGCCGATGGAAGTAAGCGTCATCAGCGGGTCCGCAGCGACGTTAAGCCCCACGTGTTTCATGCAGCAAAGCGCCCGGGCACCGGTAAGACACGCCCCGACAGCCGCTTCGAGTGCGACCTTTTCGTTCGGGGCCCATTCACAGTACAAATCGTCCTTGTACTTTACAATATTCTCGAGGGTCTCCGTCGATGGTGTGCCGGGATATGCCGAGGCAAAAACAACCCCAGCCTCCCACGCACCGCGGGCAATCGCGGCGTTTCCGGAAAGAAGCTCTTTCAATTTATACTCCTTGACTTAACATTAACTTCTCGGATTGAGGATTATAGCAAATACCGCCCCCAAAGGCAACACTTTCAGTCCACATTTTTTCTAAGCAAAATTGTATTTCGGATAAACCAGAGCCCGATATAGGGGTATTGTTGGCGGCCCAATTAATTCTTTTTTTGTAAAATGAAATGTTAGTGGTCTCAGCAGCACAAATAATCTTGACAAACGCACCTTCGGCAATTCTAATATATGTTTTGAGCGTAAAACCTTTATTGGAGACTAATTGTGCGTTCCGAAATTATTCGTTTATTTACGTTATCAGCAGCCGTGTTATTGATAATTCTAATGGCTGGATGCGGAGCAGACCCACAATCCCAGGCCGCGGCAAATGCCAGGCAAAGCACCTCCGACGCTATTTACGAAATGCAGGTAAGCGAGGATACCGCAAAGGCCAAAACCAAGATCAAGCCTGCGCTTTCCGATGCGGGCAAATCGGGCCTTTCCGGCCAGAACGCCTATTTCACCTCCGCGGGCATAACCTTAGCCGAGGCACAGCAGAAAAGGCAGCGGCTTTACACCATGGGCTCGACGATTAACGGGACAATCGAGAAACTTTCCGAGCGTATAAATGTGCTCCAGTCCTACCAGCTTGATCGCGAGCAGGTTGAAACGCTTATTTCAGGCATTCAGGCCGAGCTTGCAGAGATCGACACGATGATCAACGGCGGCGCCGACAGCGAGGGCGTCGCAAGCAGGATTGACCGACAGCAGCAAAAGCTCGAGAAACTTTTATCCGAAAAAAAAGAGTTTGAAAAAGAGCTTTCACAAGTCAGCGGCAAAGCCACTGAAATGCAGATGCACGCCGACAGGATGCTCACCGAAGCGCGCACGCTTAAAGGCGACGAAAAACTCAGCATCCAGAAGCAGGCTTATGCCATCATGAAGCAGCGTAAAGGGCACCTTAAAAAGGCCCAGGAGCTTGAGGACAGGCTGGAAATAGTCAATGCCGACATCGCTGCGACCGAGAATATGCTTGCTTCTTACCGCTCGAATCTTCAAAGGCTTACCGCACGCAGACAAGAGATAAACGAAACGGACATGCTGGGCGAGCTCCGCAGCCAGATGGACGATATTCGTCAGGCAATAAGCGATCAGAACGAGAAGCTGAACTCGGTTAAAGCCCAACTCGCCGCTCAGCTTGACGGTTATGACACCACCTTGAACGAGATAAACGCCGTCTTTGAAGAAGCACAGCAGGAATATCAGCGTATCCGTGCAAGGCAGCTTATGGACCAGGCCCAGCTTCAGGAAGCGGATTGTGCATACTGGATCGGCGTGACTTCCGCCGACGGTGCCGCTGGGTTTATTCAGATTAAGCTGCGTCTGACAGCCGTTGGCGCAACTCTCGAAACCGCCGGTCTCGGCCAGCTGATCGACACTGCCGACAAAAAATCAGCCGAATACAAGGCAAAGGCGCTCGAAAATTTCGATAAGGTGATCGAACAGCTTGGCACCATCCGCGGCAGCGGGGATTTTTCCTGTGCCGTTACAAAACTCAGGCTCCTTGCTGTCTACGCAAAGGAGGACCTGCTTTTCATGTCGGGCGGCCAGGGACTCAGCGACGAACAGATCAAACTCCTCGAAGAGCTGGATAAGCAAGCACAGCAGTGCGATCCACAGTATTCCACTTCGGCCGCGGGACGACTTTTAAGCGGAAACCTTGATTATATTCCGCAGCTTAAGGTCGACAGCGAAACATATTACATGCAGCTCAAAGAGCAGTTCCAAACATGGAAAACCATGCAGGGCGACCCGCGCAAGGCCGAGGTCCAGAGACTTCTCGAGGTCTTCGAGCAAATGCCCGAACCAGAGGACCCGGAGGCATTTGAAAAAATACTCGGCCCCGAACGCGCACAGCTTGAAGCCGAGCTTAACAGGAAGGAACAGCCTGCTTCGCAAGACCCATTCGCGACCGGCACTCGCAGGTCAAGAGGCAGCGGGGGCGGCGGGGATCCGAACAGCTGGTAACAAAAAACAAACGCAGTCCGACTGTTAAAACCTGACTACTGCTGCTGTAAGACCTGCACCTGAAGCCGGGCTGGGTCGCATTGTTGCCTTTCAAAAATCCTGTAATGCTGTTTTGCCTTTTTCGAGGAATTCTTTTGCTTGCTTTCAGTGAAAATTTCGGACATCTTAATATGATACTGCTCCTTGGTCTTGTTGTGCTGACAGGAACTATAGGAGCGAAGATTTTCCAGCGTTTCCGAATCCCGCAGGTCGTCGGTTACATCGTCATCGGTGTCCTGATAGGCGGGTCGGTTCTCAACATCGTCAACGACGAAACGGTTAAAAAGCTTGCTCCGTTTAACATGTTCGCCCTCGGTCTTATAGGTTTCACTATAGGCGGAGAGCTCAAATACGAAATTTTCAAAAAGTACGGCAAACAATTCATCACGATACTTTTTTCTGAGGCACTGACGGCATTTGTCTTCACAACTGTCCTTGTGACAGTTGTCTCTTACTTTCTGCTGCACGAACTGAAAAGCGCCCTTGCACTGGGTCTTGTCCTCGGCGCTATATCTTCCGCCACTGCCCCGGCCGCGACTGTCGATGTGCTCTGGGAGTTCAAGACCCGCGGGCCCCTGACACGCACCGTCCTTGCGATTGTCGCACTTGACGACGGCCTGGCCCTGTTACTGTTCGGTTTCGCAGGAACCGTTGCAGAGCTGTTAGAAGGTTCGATGCACGCCGACCTGACCTCAACGATACTGCTCCCTGCATGGGACATCGGAGGAGCCGTGGTAATCGGCATAGTAATGGGACTGATCCTCGTATTCATCCTTAACTATGTCCACGAACCGGATAAAATACTCACCTTTACCCTCGCTTCGGTCCTGCTCATAATCGGCCTGTCAATAGCGCTCGAAGTCGATTCTATCCTTGCCGCAATGGCCCTCGGCGCTACCATCAGTAACCGCCTGCCAAGGCGAAGCCACAGCACCTTTGAGCTTGTGGAAAAATTCACCCCGCCTATCTATGTCCTGTTTTTCGTGCTGGTCGGTGCCCGGCTGCATCTTGACAGGATGCCGGCCTGGGTAGTGATAATTGCCGTTGTGTATGTCCTCGCAAGAACAGGCGGCAAGCTTTTCGGTGCATGGTTCGGCGGCAGGATAGGCCGGGCCGAAGACTCCGTCCGCAAATACCTCGGCCTTTGCCTCTTCAGCCAGGCAGGTGTCGCTGTCGGCTTGTCAATCGTTGCCGGCCAGCGTTTCGAAGGTGAGCTCGGCCAGGCGATCGTGCTGGTTATTACAGCGACGACTTTCCTCGTGCAGTTGATAGGACCAGGCTGCGTTAAATACGCTGTCACAAAAGCAGGCGAAGTCGGAATGAACGTCACAGAACAGGACCTTATAAAAACCTACAGCGTAGCACAGGTAATGGACGAAAAGCCTGCCGTGATAAAAGTCGGCCAGACCCTAAACGAGATACTGGCGATATTCTCACGCACCGAGTCGAGCTTTTACCCTGTTGTGGACAGCTCCGGGTCGCTGATGGGCGTTGTCACGCTCAAGGGCATCAAGGAAACCTTTGCTCACGAAGGCTTCGGTGAATGGCTGCTTGGATATGACCTCATGGAACCGGTCTTCGACAAAACATGGACCGACCAGAATCTTGAACAGGTCGTCGAAAAAATGGAGGAATACGACCAGCAGTATATGCCCGTCGTCGAGTCGCAGCAAAGCGACAAGCTAAAGGGCGTTATCGAACTTCCCGCCGTTAAGCGAAAAATTAGCGCGCAGGTCCTCGAACGAAAAAGAATGGCCGAATAAAATTTACCACGCCTTTCCCTGCCGCAATCGAGATAAATTTCACGAAGGCGACACCCTTAAAGATGCCGTGAATGGGGGTTTGTAAAACCTGGACCCCGATTTGTAAACCGGCCTTCAAAAAAATTTCATTTTCTTTCAAACAACAGCTAAACAACACCCCGCCAGGGTTTCGTAGATAAAGTTGAAATGATTGATAATTAAATACGAAACAAAAATTCAAACCGGGCTTGTTAAGGAGAATTAAAATGAACCCTGAAGAAAAACATTTAGAACACCATACATTGAAAGAGGAGTTGAGGGAGTATGCACACGAGGTCGAGAATCTCGGCCGCGATAAAAGATTCTGGGAACTCGTAGGTACCGGGGTCGCAATAAGCGGCGTAATAATGTTAGGCATGGTTTTGCTGAGTTACCAGGAGATATCAGCGCTCGTGAGCACTGGTGCTTAGTGAATAAATGTAACTATTTACCCAGGGCCGGGACTAACTACCCCGGCCCAATTTTTGCGCCCGCAGGGTTTGCTATTTATCCGTTCCGTTTTTCGATTTGTAATGCTTCTGCTCCCAGGCAGCTACGGTTTCAAGCCTCGCGATCAGGTCAAGATGCTGTGTACAGGCGTTTTCACACCGCCCGCATTTAATACACTCCGTCGCGTCTGCCTTGCGGTCGGCTACAAGTCCCCAGTTGTGCTGAAAGTCGATGCCTTCCACCATTTCATCTTCGGGCTTGTTGTTAAGGAGCATTTCGTTGTAATACTGCATATAGCCCGCTATAGGTATCTCCTTCGGGCAAACCTCAAGGCAGTAACCGCATCCGGTGCACAGCCGGTCCATATTGTCCGAAAGGTGCGACCTTATCTGTGCGATATCCTCGTCGCTGAACTCCCTGGCGCCTTCTTCGACCCTGCACGCCGTGTCGATATGTTCACGCGTGGTAAAACCGTTCAGCGTAACCGTTATCTGCGGACATGAAATGCAGAATCGAAGCGCCGACTCTGTAGGTGTCATCCCGTCTATGGATAAAAACGAAAGCGACTTCTCGTTTTGCGGTATGACGCCCCCGCCTAAGGGATTCATCGCCACAACACCGTAGCCGTTTTCATAAGCGTACTTCGCCGCGGGCCAGCGGTAGCGGAAGTTCAGAATGTTATATCCGAGCAGAACCCCCTTAAAATTTCCGCTGTCAAGAATTTCCTTGATCTGCATCCCCGGCAGGTGCGACGAGACAACGATATTTTCGATAAGACCCTTATCCTTGCATTTCATCAAACCTTCATACTGCCCGCCCGGCTGCATGGCAAGTTTGTACTGGTCCATCCTGCGAATGCACCAGACATGGTAGAAATCTATCTTGTCGCATTTCAGCCGGGACAATGATTTCTCAACCGCCTTGACCGCCTTGTCAGCCGTATCGAACTCCGTAGGCATTCCCTTTGTGGATATATAAAAACGATCGCGCTGCGACTTCATTTGTTCAACCGCTTTGCCGAAAATAATCTCGCTTTTGTCCTCGCTGTAACCCGGCGCTGTGTCGAGATAATTTATCCCGTTGTCAAAAGCATACCTGACAATGTCTGCGTTTTCCGCGTCGCTGTTTTTCATGTCGAAACGCATTCCGCCAAAACCCACCCTGCTCACCTCTGCATCTGTTTGGCCGTATCTGACATACTGCATAATAACACCTTTACTTATGATTAAACTATTTTGTAACAAATACCCGATTCTTACGGGCTTGCTTTCATTTTAACAGAAAAGATAATAAATGTCACTTACTTATCCGGCATTAAATCTATCTTCATAGCCTTGCCCATCTTCCTGGCAATATCCGTATTGTCATAATAACCCGCGAAAAGCGAAGCGTTCTTGCCTGAAGCAAAAACGGCAATAGGCGCTGCGGTATGCGAAAAAGACGTCCACGACAAACCCGCCTTTCGATTAAGCAAATGCGTCAGGGCAACCGTAAGGGGCTCATACTTACCGTACAGCAGCCAATCTTCCTCCCTTCCCTTAACGCTCTTTCCGTGCATTGACTTATCATAAGCGTCCTCTATCAGCCGCTTCTCAAACTCCGACAAATCGTCATCCTGCTCTGCCGTTATGCCCGCCCCGTCCATTCCGAAATATTCGTAAATAATCCCCCACATCTCCCTGTCTATGTCCTGCGCCGCCGCCGAATGCCTGGCCCTGTAACCGCTCAACACATGCCTGTTGAAATCATCATAAGCTATGCGCTGCCCGCCCAGCCGCTCGTAAAAGCTCTCATACCCGGTGCCCGAAGAACCCAGCGACATACCGCCGCACTCGTGGTCACCAGTTACAACGATAAGCGTCTGGCCCGGCCGTTTCTCCGCAAACTCCACAGCAGCCTTAACAGCATCGTCCAGCGCGATAACATCCCCTATCGCCGCCGCCGCATCGTTGGCATGGCACGCCCAGTCGATCTTGCCCCCTTCGACCATCATAAAGAAACCTTTCGGATTATCCAGCAGCTCGATACCCTTCTTCGTAAACTCCGCCAGTGATATCGAACCTTCATACCGGGCCTTGCCGTATATCCTGTTTATCTCGTAAGGTATCGCGCCGCCCTCGTCCAGGTACGGGTTGACAACTATTGCAGGCCCGCTTTTCAATGCCTCAAATTCCGCTCTCGTATCCGCGTAAATGAACCCTTTCTTAACCGCCGCCTTCTCTATCAGCCCGTAACGCTCGGCAATGCTCATCCCCGCCTGTTCTGTGTAAGTGTCTGCGCGAAAGCCCCCGCCGGCGAAATAATCGAACCCGCTGGCGAGAAGCTGCTCCCCTATCTGCTTGTAATGGTTCCTGCTTATCGAGTGGGCGTAAAAAACCGCAGGCGTCGCGTGGTCTATCGAAACACTGCTGACAATCCCGACCCGCATGCCCCTGTCTTTCGCCGCCTCGGCAATACTGCGGTATTTAACCTGCCCGTCCGGGCTCATCGAGACAACCCCCACATTCGTCTTCATCCCGCAGGCAAGCGCGGTCCCCGCCGCCGCCGAATCCGTAATTAACCTGTTATTAGCGAAACTTGTCTGTATCCCTGTAAAAGGCAGGGAGGTAAAATTAAGCCTCCGAACCTTTTGCCCGCTCTCAAACCCGTTATCCCCCTCCCGCGCCGCCAGGTAAATCTCCGTCGCGTGCACCTGCGACCAGGACATGCCGTCACCGATAAAAAAGAAAACGTACTTCGCCCCGCCGCCGCCAAAACCCGCCGAACGGGCGCTGCCGAAAAATAAAGCGAATATGCAAAAAATGAATACGAACCTGCCTGATCTTCTCATTTCGTTATTTTTCCTTTTACAAACAGTGACGACAAACCACCCGCCTGATTCACCTGCCGGGGATATAAATCAAGTCAACCGAAGTCAAGATACTTAAACCCTCGCAACCGGTACCATATTAAAACAGGACCAGGGTTTCAAGAAAAATCCGCCCTCCACGGGCCCAAAAAAAATATATTGTAAATCCGCATTTATCTCTTATTATTATATAAAATCTCTTCAAAACAGGGGTTATAAAAAATGCTGATAAGAATTAAAAATCTTCACCTTCGCACCGTGATAGGCCTTGAGGACTGGGAGCGGGGCCGCACTCAATCTGTCGTCGTAAACCTCGAACTGGAACTGACCGACGAGAAATCCTCCCTAACTGACGATGTTGCAGACACCGCCGATT
The DNA here is from genome assembly GCA_964628195.1 of uncultured Pirellulales bacterium. Taxonomy (GTDB): domain Bacteria; phylum Planctomycetota; class Phycisphaerae; order Sedimentisphaerales; family Anaerohalosphaeraceae; genus CAZVPF01. Next base: position 77,184 of record CAZVPF010000010.1, read on the forward strand.
ACAAAAAAATCAAGAATGAGATACTGTCTCGCGGCGAAAAAACACAATTCAAACTTATAGAAAAACTCGCCGGGTTCATTCTTGATATCGCCATGGAAAACGAAAAGGTCGACCGCGCCACAGTCGAGATCGACAAGCCGAACGCCCTTCGATTTGCCGACTCCGTTTCCGTTTCGCTAACGAGGCGAAGGAATTAGTAAAATGGCAGCCGCTGTAATTTCCATCGGCTCGAACATTGACCCGGAACGCAATATCGCCCTTGCCGAAAAGATCATACGCGAGCAGCTTCATTTCATCACCGCTTCAGACTTTGTTAAAACTTCGCCCCGAGGCTTCGCCGATCAGCCGGACTTTATCAACGGAGCCTTCCGCGTAAAAACCGAAATGCCCCTGGACGAACTGAAAAATTTTCTTAAAACCGTGGAAAAAAGACTCGGCAGAGAACGAACGGAAAACATCAACGGCCCGCGAACGATTGACCTCGATGTTATCGTTTACGACGGGCAAATTGTCGACGATGATTTTTATAAGTACGACTTCGTAAGAACCGCCGTCCTCGAACTCGAACCGCAACTTAAAAACAAACATTAGGGCAGCCCTGGTACCACAAGCCTGAACCCTTTTATCTGAAACCTACTCCAGCTTTTTCTCGATCCGAACAAGCCGCTGGTTCATCTCCTTAAGCTCGGCCATCAAATCGTCGAGTTTCTCGTCGGAATTAGCGACCCGCTCCTCAACGAGGTTCATATAGCGGTCCATCAGCCTCTCGTAGGCGTTGACGATCCGCTCGATGTCCGTCTTGTGCCCCTCAACACCGTAGTGTATTTCCGGCCGGACCTCGTAATTATTCGCCGCCGTAACTGTGGCAGTAACAACCACCGCGGCAACTGCAATAATAACAGCAAAAGTCATAATTTTTCTTGTGATATTATTCATGATTTGCCCCTTAAAATGTTTTCATATGCCGGTTCATGTTTTGCCATACCCATTTGCGCTTCAGGATAACTTACCGAGGCCAGGCAATTCTACCTGCCGCAGTAATCAATCAGGCGCCCTATCTCGCTGCGAAGTTCTTTCCTCGGCACGATCATGTCGATAAACCCGTGCTCGAGCAGAAACTCGGACCGCTGAAAACCTTCCGGAAGCTCGACCTTGATCGTCTCGTATATTGTCCGAGGCCCGGCAAAACCGATAAGCGCCTTCGGCTCTGCGATAATTACATCGCCCAGCATCGCGAAGCTCGCCGTCACACCGCCCGTCGTCGGGTCGGTCAAAACCGAAATAAAAAGCCCGCCTGCGTCATCCAGCCGTGCCAAAGCTGCGCTTGTCTTGGCCATCTGACCCAGCGATACCACACCCTCGTGCATCCTCGCGCCCCCGGAGGAGCTTATAACAACAAGCGGAAGTTTTTCCTCTATGGCAGCGTCCACCGCCAGGCAGAACTTCTCACCCACAACCGCCCCCATCGAACCGCCCAGAAAGCCGAAGTCCATCACCGCTATCATAACACCGCGACCGCGAATAAACGCCTTGCCCGAAAGCATAGCCTCTGCGCGTGTGCCGTTATCGCGAAGCTTGTTCGTGCGCTCGCGATATTTCGAACCGCGATACTCAAACTCCAGCGGATCCGACGAGCCGAGGTCGGGCGCAAACTCCTCGAAAGAACCCTCGTCCACAAGCTGAGTTATCCGCGTCGGCCCGTCAACCCGGAAATGGTGCGAACACTCCGGGCAAACATAAAGATTGTTCACCACCGTCCGGGTGTAAAGCATATGCTTGCACTCCGGGCAGCCCTGCCACAGGCCCTCCGGCATCTCCCGCCGGGGCTTGAGCGAAAAACCCTGCCACGAATTGTTTTTATCTTTTTTCTTAGCCATCTGAGCCATTTCCCAAACCTTAATTTAACACAAATTATACAAAACTCCGCACGCCGATTCCAGTAAAAATTCTCAGCCCGGCGTTCCCGTAAATATACATAATCGGTTATCCGGTTTCAATTTCCACTTTGCCGCAAAATTATTTCACTTACCGTTACAATCCGCTAACCAGTGGTGAACACCTTAACCGCTCCGATATCACCGAATTTTCGAAGGCACATGCAGTCCTGCCAGTTAGTCGGGGATATTTGACCTTTCTGCCATTTTTCAAAGCCCTCGATGAAAGACACACCTTTTTCAAACTCCGGCACAAAGCTGTTGGGCGAAACCCAGGGTATTTCACCTGCTGTGTTATGATGCGGCCCGAGCAGGTTTCGCAGCGAACTGTGCAAAACGATCTCCAGTTTGGCACCGGGCTTATAATACCTGCCTGTATCCAGCTTGAAAGGCGGGGCGAAAATACTTCCGACTTTTTGATTATCGACAAATATTTCTGCACAGGGGGCATGGAGCTTTTCAAATTCCAGAAAGCATGAACCCTTTTCCGATTTTTTCAATTCCGGTAAAGATGCGGTGTATTTAATCGACCCGGCGTAGAAAGGCAAACCCGAAGCTGTAATGTTATTAAACTCAGGAGCCCGCGGCCCGGTCAGCTCGATGTCTTCGTTAGAAACAAAGACCAAATCCGCAGTGACACCGATATTCTGCCAATGCGAGGGGTCATATTTACCCTGCACCTCGGTACAGTTTATCGAAAAATCACCCAGCAGGTAAACCGATTCGATCTCGGTGCCGTACCTGCCGAAATAGTCATCAACCCTTGTCTGGTCACCGTGTGCGAAGTCCCGGCAATCGAAGACTATCTCATTGCGTCCATCCACGACCCTGCCGGTAATGTCGATTTTCATAAAGTTCATATCGCGATAACTGCCCGCGTCTTCATATTGAACCCCGCTGCCGTTAACTGTTATAAAGTATCTTTCCGGGTGTTCGGCAACAAGGGTAAGCTTTTTCTCCGGGTCAAAGCCGTTTACGTTAAATTCATATTTCAGCTTCAAAGGCCCGTCGTACTTGCCGGCGTTAAGCATTTCCTGTATAGCGATAACCGGCATGGGCTTATCGCTGAAACCATCCCGGCCTGCATCAAAATAAGCGTAATCAAGTATCAGCGCGTTTTCGTCAAGACGTTCAACATCAAACTCTTTCGGGTCTATAACTACCTTCTCGCCCGGCTCAGTTGAAACAAGCGAAACCGCCTGCTCGACGATGGGCGGTTCCGGGCTGAAAATTATGAGCCTGCTTTGCACGGGGGCAAGTTCAATATCCGCAGCCGCCGCCCCGCTGTCAGTATTGATTTCCACGGGGCTTGTCCGGCCTGTAAAGTGGTCCAGCAGCTCCGCCGAGCGGAAATCGCCTTTCACGCGAAGTTTGCCCTTAAACTCCCTGTCGCGGTTGAGATTCGTGACAAGCACAGCCGTTTTGCCTTTGTCCAGCTTTCTCGGGTGGGTCCATACCCAGCGGTCCGTTCCGTTTTCGGCAACGAGGTCAATGCCCTTTTGCCTCCCCGCAGCATCGACAAGGCCCTCGTTATTGAACTTCGCCAGTCCTGCATAAAGCTTTTCAAGCTCCGGGCAGGGCATTGCGTCAACCTTGCGCGGAGCGTTTTCATGAACAAGAATCGCACCGCCCTTTTCCTTGAACTCACTCAGCAGCTTCACGGTCTTTTCGGAAATGGTGTAGGCCTGCGGTATTATCACAGTCCTGTACTGCATGCGTCCGATCCGAACAGCCGGTCCGTCGTTAAGCTCGACAAGCTCTCCGTCCTGGGCGATAATTGTCTCGTCGCCAAAATCGAAATGAAGCTGGTTATCCAGCAGCTTTTTTATAAGCTCATTGATCGACTGTTCGATGTCGTTGATAACAGCCGCCTTGTCCCTCTTTATCAAGCCGCTGTCCCAGTCAAAGCTGACCCAGCTTATATCGTTGGAGCAGTTTTCGCAATCCGTTTGCCAGAGGGCAAAGGTAGACTCCTGCGGGTGAAGCAAAAGGATGTCGGATATGTAAGTCCCCCTGCTCATCGAGTAACAAAGCCTCGACAGCGGAATGTCAAGCTCGCTGTTGGCCGACCACCAGGGCTGCTGATAGAAAATATTCGGCGGAAAATCACGCTTCCTGCAGCCGGACATGGTATAAAGCGACAAGTGGGGGTTGATAAGGTTCACGCCAAGCTGAATCTGCTGGCTCGCTATCCAAAGCCTGTCGACAAATCCCGCGTCCTGCCCGGAACAGCCGAACATTTCGCTGAGCATCCTTTCCTTGCCGAATTGGTTGACAACGCTTTGTGTCTGTTTTGCCGTTATGATCTCCTCGACCTGCAAGCCAAGATGGTCGATTCCCGGCATATGCTGATGGCGGTAATTCGGCATTACCTTTGTACCCCAGAGCTGCTGGCCGTATACGCTGCCCTCCAGCATGTAATGGCCCGTAAGTCCTATCTTGTGCTGCTCGCACCACTGACCGATCTGCTTTGAAAAATTATTCTCGAACAGGTCGTTAATCGTTCTGAAATAATCTATCCTGAACTTTTCGCTTTCGTTGCCGTCGGTGAAGAGTTTATAAAGGTTTGCCGTAAGTTCATAACCGTGCATCTGCTCGAAACGCTCGTGCATTTCAAAGGTGTAGGGAACAGCGCCGCCGGGCACCGTGCCCCGGAAAATCGTGCAGGGTTCGTCCGTAAACTCGCAGACAATATCATCGCCGTAATATTTTCCGTACCTTTCGTAGTAACTCTGGTAGGAACGCTCGATAAAAAACCGCATCGCCTCTTTGCTGAGCAAATCTCCGTAAGTAGTTCCGTTAAACCACGCGAAACCGAGAGGCATAATCATTGAATACACCTGGAGTTTGTTTTGCGGTTCGCCGATTGCAGCGGCACCTTCAGGCGCAGCCGTGCCCACAGGTCGGGCAAGCAAAACCTTCATTCGGTAGTTTTCGTTTTCAAGCGGGACCGCCCCTCCTGCAAAACCGCTGGGCCACTTGTCCTCGTCATAAAGATATATCTTCATCCCCAGCTTGCGAGACTCGTCAACCACCGCGTCAACCGCAGCAAACCACTGTTCGCTGAGATACTCTGTCAAAAGACCGATCCGCGAATGAATAAAACCGCCGCCCATTCCCGCATCTGCCATATCGCGGATTTGCTCACGTATCGCCTGGGGGTTCATTGTCTCATTCCAGCTCCAGAAAACCACGGGGCGATACTCGTAGGGCGGATTCTCAAATGAATTAAGCTCGATATTATTGCTCTTGTTTATCATTAAAACACCTTGCTGTTGAATAATAACTAATTCTGCTTTATAATAAAGAGTGCCCGATTTTATCAGGAACGGGTATTAAAACAAGGGTATTCGCATAATACATCTGTGCTGAAGCGGCAATTTAAGGAATTGTTTATGTTCAATCTTGAAAACAGTTTTTTGCTTGTGATCGATGTTCAGGAGCGTCTTTTCAATGTAATGCACGAAAAACAAAGGCTTTGCGACAATGTAAGCAAGCTTGCGGCAATAGCCCAAACGCTTTCATTGCCGGTTATTTGTACCGAGCAGTACCCCAAAGGCCTGGGTCATACTATCGAGCCCGTTGCGGACCATCTCAGGCAGGCAGGGTGCCTAACCGTTGAAAAAATGAGCTTCAGCTGCATGGGCGAGCCGGGATTTAAGGCACAAATAGAGGCCTTAAAGCGAAAACAGGCGATTATCTGCGGAATCGAGACTCACGTTTGCGTATACCAGACAGCCGTTGAAATGATTGAAAATGGCTTTGAAACCGCCGTCGCCGCTGATGCCGTGGCCTCAAGAACCCCCGACAGCATCGAGCTTGGGCTGCGAAGAATGGAAAAAGAAGGAGTAAAAATTTCTTCCGTCGAAATGATCGCTTTCGAGCTTATGAGGACGGCTGAGCATGAGGCATTCAGGCAAATCGCCGGCATCATCAAATAATATGATTTGTGCGGCGATGGAAAATATGGTATATTAGTAATTGAAATACTGAAAAGGCGATATGTTTATTTAAATGGGGAAAGAGATGCCGAAAGTTCCGATGCCGCATTCAGGCCACAACCAGCACCTTTGCTACCTTGTCAATATGGGTTTCCACGACAAGAAATCCAAAGAATACGAAAAACTGGTTCTGGAGCCGAAATACATCTGCAGGCAGTGCGGACGCAGCGCAAATTACGCTAAAAATCTCTGCAAGCCGAAAAAGATCGGTTCCTGATCCCAGCGTTTATTTAATGGGGTGTCAAATTGTCATACAATTCTGTGACAGATATTCTTGCCTATGTACTCGGCAATGAACGAAACGATGATTCGTTCTACAGGTCTCTCTCTGCAGCGACAGATAACCCTCTAATCAGCGATCTGTTCACTTACCTGGCCGATGAAGAAACCGAGCACATTCGCAAAATCGAGCTCGAAATCCAGAAGCTCGGAAAGGTCGTGCCGACAGTTGAGTTTGTTGAAAAAAAAGATGTTTCTTATCTGATTGAAGAAAACGTCCAGCCGAAGGACATTCTCGAACTGGCGATGGAAAAGGAGCAGGACGCTTTTCGGCTTTACTGTGAGATGGGGACTATTGCCGGCAATGAAGACGTTAAAAGGTGCCTTTTCGAGCTTGCAGAGGAAGAGGTCCGCCACAAAATAAAGCTTGAAAGGCAGTATAACGCGATAATGGAAATGGAGTCCTGACCCCGGACATGGAAACTATTGACCGCAGAAAAATGGAAGATATAGAAAGGCAGGTTACCTCCCTTGTCAACAAGCTGCCTCCCATGCCCGAGCACATTGACGCTCTTCTAAAAGCGGGCGTTGAAGATAACCCCAAAGCCCGGATCAAAAAACTCGTAGAGACCGACCCCGGCATCTGCGCCGAACTTCTCAAGCTGGCCAACGCCGGCTGTTTCGGCAATGACAGGCTCATAGAAACCACCGGCGAAGCGCTTGATATTGTCGGCCCCGAGCCGGTTATACAAATGATGGGCGTAGCCTTCGCGCAGGACGTTATAAACGAACATTTTTCCTCGATGAAGTATCTGAACGAATACTTCGAGCATTCACGTCAAATATCCCGCGCCTGCAGGGCCCTTGCCGGCGTGACCGGGCTGGATATTCATAACACGCGAATGTACAGCGTGGCAGGGCTGATACACGATATAGGCAGGCTTGTCATACTGCTTGCCAGCAGCCAGACCTCCGCTCGGCTGCTCGGCACCGACTGGGAGCAGATGACCACGATAACCGATAGCGAAAGGGACCTGGCGGGTATGGACCACTGCAGGGTCGGGATGCGCCTGTGCCGAAAATGGAACTTCACTCATATCCTGCAGCAGGGTGTGCTCCGTCACCACAGCCCGATAGACAGAACTGATATAAGTGTTCCGGGAAGTGTTATCTTTATTGCTCACTTTCTCTCGGCGAGTGATTTTACCGGCGAGATTCTCGAACAGAATATGCCCCGTGACATACTTGAACATATAGGCCTGACAGCGGATAAATTCAACCGCGCAAAGCAACTGGCAAACTTCTAACACTTAAGCGTCGGCACTTTATGGCACCAGTTAAAGGGCTTTTTTCCCTCGCGGCGCGGAAGAATAATTTCTACTTTTCCGTCAAAAGCAGCACCCCCTGTGCCGCACGCAGCCGGACGGGCTTGAACTTGCTTTCAAGCCTTTTTATAAGGATCGGCACAAGCCTCGGGCCGCCTATTCTCCCTGCTGCCATCGTTGCCATATTATGCGCCATGCTGTTTTCGTTTATTCCCTCGCACAGTTTTGTGAAATAGTCGTAAACCTCCGGTTCGCCCATGTAAAAGCCCATCCGCCCAAGCTGCTCGGCGGCTGTCAGTCGCACCTCGACAACCTCGTCGTCGAGCATGGTAACAATGGCGTCGCGCGCCTCGACGGTCCCAAGCTGCCCCATACAGCGAATCCCCATAACCCTGTCGTCCGAATGCTTACTGATAAGCAGCGCCCAGATTCTTTCATAAACCCGCTGATCGCCCAGTCGGGCCCGCGACTCCATGGCCTGGAGCTTAACTTTGTCATTTGAGTCGGTTCTTCTCATTGCGGTATCGACGACCTGCCTGTCGTCCTTGTTGCCCAGCTTGCCCAGCAGCAGAAGAGCATTTGCACGAACGATCTGGTCCTCGCTGAAAGCGAGCCTGCGTATCGCCTGGGCCATGTACCGATCACCGAGCTTTGCCAATGAGTACGCCGCTGCCATTCTAACGTTCTGGTCGGTGTCGTGGACGGCCTTTTTCAAAACGCTTTTTCCCCCGGTATCGCCCATATCACCGATAGCCGTAACCGCGGCGAACCGCACACCTGCAAGCTCGTCTTCGGCAAGAGCCCGGACGGTTGGAAGAAGCTCACGCCTGTTGGTGCTGACAACTACCTCAATGGCCTCTGCCCGCATTATCCCCACTTTGTCATCGATGGTCCGTTTAATGATTTCAACGGCCTGGTCACGATGGGGCATAAGCGAGGCCGAAGGTTTTACCTTTTCTTCGCCGCTGCCGGGCGACTTAACGGCCTTTTCTTCACAGCCGCACAAAACCGCCAGTGAAAACAAAACAGGAATGATAACTGAAAATCTCATGGTATTTTTCATTTGAGCTGTTTCTCCGGTAAGTTTGAAATTCGCCAAAATTTAGAATTCAGGCAGTTCTAACAATTCATTTTGCTAAAAAAACAACTATCAAAACTACACTTTATAGACAAAATATAAGTTATTTTCACTTCCAATCAAGAAATTTTACAATTATAATCCGGATATTGTTCACTTAAAAACATATGTATAATTTGGCTTTAGGGGCCTATATGGATTACAGGTCGAAACGCATCGCGGTTCTGTCGCCCGTTGCATGGCGAACCCCGCCCCGGGCATATGGGGCATGGGAGACGGTTGCGTCGAATATAACCGAGGGCCTTGTTAAAAACGGATGGGATGTTACGCTTTTCGCCACCGCTGATTCGGTAACCAATGCAAAGCTCCGCGCCGTTATCCCCGGAGGCTACGAGGAGGATAAATCTCTCGAAGCCAAGGTTGTCGAATGTCTGCATATCTCGGAAGTGATGGAATCGGCACAGGAATTTGACCTGATCCACAACAACTACGACTTCCTGCCGCTGACATACTCACGGCTGATAAAGACCCCGATTCTGACGACGATCCACGGTTTCAGTTCCGACAATATCCGGGCGGTCTACCGTAAGTACAAGGAGCTTTATTACGTTTCCATAAGCGACTCGGACCGTGATTGCCAACTGCCCTACCTTGCGACAGTCTACAACGGAATCGACATGTCCAATATCAAGTTTCGCGACAAGCCCGGCCAGAGCCTTGTTTTTCTCGGCAGGATTCATCCCGACAAAGGCACGCATCTCGCTGTCGAAGTCGCCCGAAAGGCAAAGCTGCCGCTTATCATCGCCGGGATCATCCAGGACCGTGAATATTATGACACTAAGGTAAGGCCGTTCGTGAATGGTAAAATGATCAAGTACATAGGCCCGGTGGATGTCGCCGAAAAGGATCAGCTTTTCTCCGAAGCGCTCGCTGTACTGCACCTGAATATGCTTCCCGAACGTTTCGGCCTGGTAATAACCGAGTCAATGGCAGCCGGCGTCCCCGTAATAGCAATGGACAAAGGTTCGCCGCGCGAGATAATCGACGACGGACAAACCGGTTTTCTCGTCAACAGCACCGACCAGGCAGTTAAAGCTCTTGACAGGCTCGCCGACATCGACCGCAAACTGTGCAGAAAGAAAGTGGACAAGCGATTCTCGGTCGATGCAATGGTCGCCGGGTATGAAAAAGTTTACCGAAAAATTTTTGAAATAGAGGATGCAAAAAATGGCTGACAAACCCGTAGTCCGTTTCAAAAACAACCCCATACTTACAAAATCGGATATTCCTTACCCTGTCGAGACCGTCCACAACGCCGCTGTCGTCAAACATGCCGGCAGATACGTAATGCTTTTCCGCTCGCACAGGGACAACGGCCGCAGCATAATCGGCATCGCGACGAGCAAGGACGGTTTCAGTTTCACACCTGACCCCGAACCGTTTATGACCCCCTCAAATGAGCAGCCTTTTGCCGAGTATGAACAGGCAGGTGTTGAGGACCCGCGCTGCGTCTACCTGCCCGAAGAAAAGGCATACTTTATCACCTACAGTGCATACTCAAAGCACGGGGTGAGGATAGGCCTTGCCAAAACGACCAACTTCAAAACTGTCGAGCGTGTTGCCTTGATAACACAAGCCGACTATCGAAATACAGTTATCTTTCCGGAGAAAATAAACGGCAGGTACGTCCGCCTCGACCGTCCCCACAGCGATATTTCACCCTGGTCGATGTGGATCTCCTACTCCCCCGACCTTATCTACTGGGGCCAGTCGCGTGTCATAATGAAACCCATGACATACCACTGGGACGAAATGAAAATAGGCCCCGGCGCACCGCCCATTAAAACCGAGAAGGGGTGGCTCAATATCTATCACGGTGTCTTTCCGACGATGGACGGTTCGGTCTACCGCCTCGGAGTGTGCCTGCACGATCTCAACGACCCGGCCAATATCCTCGGTGTAAGCGACAGATGGATACTGACTCCCGAGGACCCCTGGGAGCTTGTGGGGTATGTGCATAACGTAGTATTCTCATGCGGCGCGGTTCCCGAGCCGGACGGCACGCTCAAGATATACTGGGGAGCTGCGGACACCGTAATGTGCGCGGGAATGGCGAAGATAGACGAACTTGTGGAAATGTGCCTTGCTAACCCCCGACCGGCAATACCGTAGAATCCTTTAATACAGATTTATAGGCTTAATTATGTATTTATTGTATTCAGATGAGTCAGGTGATCCAGGAAGGGCAGGACCGGGAAGATACTTTATCCTTTCGGCTATTTTAATCCATGAAACGAGTTGGCACCAATGCTTTGATCTAACGAAACAGTTAAGAGTTTATCTTAAGAAAGATTACGGTATAGCTAAAAACGCCGAACTACATGCTAACAAGAATATCGCCGGACGTGGTGCCCTTTGGGGAGTTAGATTTAGCATAGAAGACCGAGTGAAACTGTTTCAGGTTGTAATTGAAACTTTGGCACAAATGCCGGGACTAAAAACTATGAGTGTTTGTATTAACAAGGCATCTCCACAATGTGCTGAAAAGAAAGGACGCGATATCCATGACTTGGCCTGGTCCTTTTTGTTGCAGCGTTTCCATAATTATATAACGAGCCGTGGAACAGGAAATTCAAACGAACACGGATTAGTTTTTCACGATACTGGCCATGACCAGGAAATTCGTAAGTTGATGAGAAAAATGAGAGTTTACAATTATGTTCCGAGTCGGTATGGCTCACCCCGAAATATCCCTTTAACAAGTCTGCTGGAGGACCCGGTGCCAAGAGACTCCGCGCATTCTCAATTTATTCAGCTCGTTGACTATGTCGCATATTGCTTGTTAAGAAAAGTATCCCCTGTGGATAAATACCCAGGATTAGTTAATATTTATGATATTCTTAGTCCGGTTGCTTTGAAACAAGCGGCTGCGGACAATGATATGGGAATTATTGTTTATCCTAAGGAAAGCGCATAAAAAAAAGCGTGGCCGACCTACCGAAGTAGGCCCAGGCGTAAGGCCTAGTTCGGTCACGCATTATATATTATCGTCATAATAGAACTTTGTTCAAGAAAAATTTTTAAAATTTATAAAAACTCACTCATGTGAACGACCCTGTTTTCGGTTCTTGCTTTTTCTGCGGCGAAGGTTGCCAGGTGTGTCTCGAGCGTTTCCTCCGGGCCGGACAGGATAAGGCCCTGGTCGTTGTTTGCAAGTGCCTCCGTAAATGCCTGCATTATGCCGTAGTCGCCCCCGCCGTGGCCTGTCAGGATCGAACCGTCGGACAGCCCTGTTTCTATTTGTTCGGTTTTACCGGTGAGAAAATCGTATATCTCGATAGTTTCTCCGTCGCCGGTTATCATTCCTTTTGTGCCGAAGATTTTTGTCTGGCGGTTTCCCATTGGGGTAAAGGCGACCATTGTAAAGCCCGCTGTTATACCGGTCTCGAATTCGATATTTACTGCCTGGTGGTCGACAACATCGTTGTCGCTGCGGTATACGCATTTGCCGTAAGGCCCTTCGCGCAGCGCGGTTTCGACCCCCGCGACAGTCAGGTCCTCTGTTATCACTTCGACAGGCCAGTTGAAGTTTTTTTGCTTCGCTTTTTCGAGGTAAATTTTAACCGCCGAGTAGGGGCAGGTTTTTTCTACGGCACAGTCGAGGCATCTTTCGCCCGACCCCTGCGGTGCGGATTCTTTGCGGAAGTGCATCAGAGAACCGAACGAGGAGAGGGAGCGTATGTTTCGCCCTGCGATGTAGCGAAGCCAGTCAATGTCGTGGCAGGATTTTGCCATGAGCATGAATGTTGAGCGTTTAGTGTTTGACCAGTTTCCGCGAACATATGAGTGGGCATAGTGGTCAAAGCCGACCGGTTCGAGGTGCTCGATGGAAACTATCTCGCCGATTCGCCCGGACTCAAGTACCTGTTTGAGCTTTTTGGTGTAGGGAGTGTACCGAAGCACATGGCAGACGGCGAATAAAATTTTCTCCTGCCTGGCCGTTTGAGCGATTTCCATGCAGCCGTGTATGTCCGGCGCCATCGGTTTTTCGAGCAGGATGTTGTAGCCTGCGCGAGCCAGCCCCACAGCCGGTGCGACATGGTCGCGGTCCTGTGTAGCGATTATTACTCCCTGGGCCGAGGGTTTGTTTTCAAGGAGCTGCTGCCAGTCGATAAATTGCATTTGTTCGGTGATGTTGTGCTCATCGGCCATTTTCTGGCGGAAAAAGTCGCGCGGTTCCGCGACACCTGAGATGCGGGCCCTTTCAGGGTTTTGTTTTGCGTAGCCGGCGTAGGCCTGCCCTCGGTTGCCGGCACCGATTACTATTAAATCAACGGGTTTTGTCATGGTTTGTCCTTCGTGCTTTTACGGTTTTTCAAAGGTTTTTTATACACAGTGAGCCCGAGTTTGGCAATAATAATATGTTTGATTGCCCGGCCCCGGGGGTTTATATTTGTAATGAACGCAATGACGCTAAGTTATGGAGAGACGCTAATGGAAATCGGTTTAGGCGAACTTTTGCGGCTGGGCGCAGCGGTCGGGCTGGGGTTTTTGGTCGGGCTTGAGCGCGAAATACACGGCAAGGCAGCCGGGATTCGCACCAATATTCTTGTTTGCGCCGGGGCGGCGCTGTTTACTTTGTGTGCCCTGAAGCTTTCGGACCTGACAGGCGACAGCGCGACAAGGATGATCGCGCATATCGTAAGCGGGATAGGTTTTCTCGGCGCCGGTATCGTGATACAGGACCGCGGGGGTGTGCAGGGTCTCACTACCGCCGCCAGCGTGTGGTTCGTTGCCGGGACAGGCATCGCCTGCGGCTGCGGTTTTTACCTGCTGGGCGCTCTTGCCGCCGGCTCGGCGGTGTTTGTTTTGTGGGGGCTGCATCCGATTGATCATGTGATAAGGCGTTTTCGCCGGCCGGAAAAGCAGCCGATTGAACAGCAGCGGAGCTGAGTTTTTGCCGCGGCGGATTATTAGTCAAAATATTCTTGAAGGGAGTTGTCTTGGACGTAGATATTGTTTTTTTAGTTAATCTCATTTTTGCGCTTGTGGCAGGCCTGACTTTTCATGAGTTCGCCCATGCGTGGATGGCCCTTCGGCTGGGTGATGACAGCGCGGCACAGCGACAAAGACTTACGCTTAACCCGCTAAAGCATGTTTCGATGCTCGGCACGCTTGCGCTTTTTGTTATAGGCGTCGGCTGGGCCAAGCCGGTCCCGGTCAATACCGCGAATTTCAGCCGGCCGAGGCTTTATCATTTTTATACTTCTATGGCTGGACCGGCGGCCAATTTGATAATTGCCGGCCTTGCGCTTGCAGCGGTTTATATTGTCCCTTATGAGCCGCTAAAATTATTCTTGCGGTATCTTTTTATGGTAAACGCAGGGCTTGCGCTTTTGAACTTAATACCCATTCCGCCGCTTGACGGCTCGAGCATCTGGCCTTTGCTTTTTCCCAACGCAAGGGTTCTTTATTCGCCGAAGTGGAGGATGGCATGGTTCGCGGTGCTTATAATTGCGATATATACCGGTGCTGTAGGCGCCGTGCTGGGCCCGACCCTCGGGTTTTTGCGGTCGCTTTTGCCTTGAGTGCAGTTTCAGGATTTTCCGGGCTTTCGGCACTGGGTTTTTCGGTTATAATTTACGGGTAATGTTATTTATTCAGCGGGCTGAAAATGGTTACTTACAATCCGGACAGGAAACTTGACGCGGCGCGGGAAAGAATGGTTCGAGAGCATTTGCAGGGGCGCGGGATAAACGACCCCGCGGTGCTTGAGGCCATGCGTGCGGTTCCCCGGGAGGCGTTTGTCACCGAAAAATATTACGATCATGCTTACGACGATAACCCTTTGCCTATCGGGATGGGCCAGACCATAAGTCAGCCTTATATAGTTGCGCTTATGACCGCTGCCCTTAAAGTGCGGCGCGGTGCGGATATTCTGGAAATCGGCACAGGGTGCGGTTACCAGACAGCGGTATTGGCGAAGATGACCGGGCCGGGCGGATGTGTTTACACTATCGAGAGGCATAACCAGCTTTTGGAAAGCGCCCAGGCCAAGCTGGAAGGGCTGGGAATAACCAATGTCGACTATGCCGTTGGTGATGGCACGAAAGGCTGGCCGGGCGGTGAGATGAGTTTTGACGGGATAATCGTAACAGCGGCCGCGCCAAAGGTCCCCCAGCCCCTTGAGAAACAGTTAAAGGACGGCGGGGCTATGGTTATACCGGTCGGTGGGGAGTTTTCCCAGCAGCTTTTGAGGATAGAAAAAAGCGGGGGAAAGACAAGTACCAAAGAGCTCTGCGGCTGCAGGTTCGTTAAACTGCTCGGCGAATATGGTTTCAGCGAATAAAAAGTTAAAACTCGATACGCCCGTTCAATATGTTAAGCATGTGGGCCCGGCCAGGGCCGCTTTGCTCGGCAAGCTGGGTATTGAAACCGTTGCGGATCTGCTGGAGTATTACCCGCGCGACTGGAAGTTCAGTCCGGACCCGGTAAAGATAAAAACGATAAAGGCCGGCCGGCAGGTCACTATTGTGGGGCTGGTCGAGGCCGTTGACTTCAAACCTTATCGCAGGACAAAAACCTTTGAGGCGCTGGTCCGGGACGATACCGGTTCGTGCAGGATTGTTTGGTTCCACGGGGCCTTTCTTAAAAATAAGCTGTCCCCGGGACAGGTAATTATCGCTTCGGGCAAGACCTCGGAGTATAAACACAGGGTCCAGCTTACGAACCCGACTTTTCGTATTGTTGACGTGGACGGCGAAGAACCGGAAAAGGCAAGCGGACAGCCAGGGCAGACCGGTGCCGGACCGGCGGAGGATATTGATCTTACCGCGGCGGTTTACCCAGCCGCGGCAGAGCTTTCGTCGGGGCAGATAGCGAAGATTATTTCGGGGCTGGTTGATGAAATTCCCCGCCTGGTGACAGACCCCCTGCCCGAGGCGCTGTTGAAGAAAAACGAGCTTGTGCCGCTCGCCGATGCATTGGTGACGATACACAAACCCGCCGGGCCGGATGAGCTGAAGCGGGCGGTAAGGAGGCTGAAGTTTGACGAGCTGTTTATGATGCAGCTTGGCCTTGCCGTTAAGCGCAGCAGGTATAAAACGCACGGCAGGGCGTATCGGCTGGACAGTTCGGAGAAGATAGATGCCCGGATTCGGAGGCTTTTGCCTTTCGAGCTTACAGCCGACCAGGACGAGGTGATAAGGGAGATCACGGCGGATATGGGTTCCGATGTGCCGATGAATCGTTTGCTTCAGGGTGATGTCGGTTCGGGCAAGACGGTTGTTGCGCTTTACGCGGCGCTGGTGGCCGTGGCGAACAAGACCCAGGTCGCTATAATGGCGCCGACCGAGATACTCGCCGATCAGCATTATCAGAAGATTTGCAGGTATCTGAGCGGCAGCAGGGTGAAAATCGCCTTGCTGACCGGTAAGATGAAGGCAAGTCAGCGGGAGCGGATAACGACAAAGCTGGCAGCCGGTGAGATTGATATCGTTGTGGGCACGACCGCGATGATAAACGAGCAGATAGGTTTTGAGAACCTCTCACTTGTGGTTATCGACGAGCAGCATAAGTTTGGTGTTCACCAGAGGCGGATGCTGAGGAAGGGTACGAGCCCGCATTGCCTGGTGATGACGGCCACGCCGATACCCAGGACGCTTGCGATGACCGTGTTCGGGGACCTTGACATTTCGACGATAAAGAAAGGACCGCCAAGACGCGGGCGCGTTATTACACGACGGATAACTTCGCAGAACCGAAAGCAGGCGTGGGATTTTATTCGCAAGCAGCTTGCAGCCGGCAGGCAGGCGTTCATAGTTTATCCGCTGGTGGAAAACCTTGAGGACAGTTCACAGCTAAAGGCCGCGACCGAGGAGCATAAGACCCTTTCGCGTGAGGTTTTTCCACAGTTCGAGGTCGGTCTGCTGCACGGGCGGATGAAACCCGACCAGAAGAACCGCACGATGGATCTTTTCCGTGACAGGAAAATCGACCTGCTCGTTTCGACGATAGTGATCGAAGTGGGTATGGATATTCCCAACGCGACAGTTATCGCTATCGAGCACGCCGAGCGATTCGGGCTTGCTCAGCTTCATCAGCTTCGAGGCAGGATAGGACGCGGAAGCCAGACATCCTATTGCCTGCTTGTTTCTGACAGCGACAGCGAGATAGCCGACGCAAGGCTTGATATAATGACACAGACGACGGACGGTTTCAGGATAGCCGAGCATGACCTGAAGCTCCGCGGGCCCGGTGAGCTGTTCTCCACAAGGCAGCACGGCCTGCCCGATATGAAAATTGCGGATATAATTAACGACAACGATTTATTGATGCTCGCTAAAAGAGATGCCGAAAAGCTTGTTAAAAGTGATCCGAACCTGCAAAAGCCTGGACATGAGGCATTGAAAAAGAGGCTTATAGAGAAGTTCGGCGCTGCACTTATGCTTTCGGATATTGCCTGAGGTCTAAATAGGATTGAGCAATCACGACTTGAAAGCGGACATTGTAGTTGTTTTTAATCGCTCACTAATAAAAAGTCATTCCGGACGAAAGTATTAAAGCTTTCCAGCTTTCAGATCTCTAAGTATATCTTTTTATATCTTATTATATGTTACGGTACCTGGAAAAATAAAATTATCGGACCCACTATATATTGTGCTTTACCTCAATTGCCTATTTCAACGTCCTATAATATCCAACCTTAAAAAAAATTTATAAAAATTATCATGATTTAGATTCAGGAAATTCCTTACTTTGTCTCAAAAAATGCCTTAAGTCTTTTTATTATAACAAGTTAAAAAACTTAATACCATTTTAAAGTTTTTTGCCGCCATGTGACGATAAACACATCAACGTTCTTTGAAAATAATATGAGAGCAAAAAAACGCAAACCACAACATATAGTGGTATGAGTAATTAAGAATGGCCCTGAAAGGATATAGGGCAATTTTTAATAGCGGCCTGGCCGCGGTCAGCAGGACCAGAAAGGAATTCGATCCGGCTGATGTATATGAAAGGTAAATTATGGATAAGTGTTCCAAAATTAATGACAGGAAATTCAGCATCGACGAAATAGAAGCAAGCAAAGCGTACACTGAGATATTTTTTGAAAGGCAGCAGGTGAACAAGGATCTGCTATCCAAAAAAGAAAATGAAATGTTCGAGGTCAACGGCAGGGGGCCTGTAGGCCAATTACTTAACGTAATAAGCACGCTGCCAGAAATTCGTCACGAAAAGGTAAACCGCGTAAGGCAAGAAATATCCTGCGGAAGCTACGACCTGACAAGAGGTCTCGACGAAGCAATAGACAGGGTGCTCGAAGAATTGATATCGGAAAGTTAAATAACACCAGCACCACCAAGGCTCCGACCTGGAGCTCTGTTTTGTTAACCGATCTTAAAAAGGATTATGGTAACAAGAAAAACCGGAAATACAGTCCTGAATAAAACAACCCCCACAGCCTGAAAAAGCTTTATTAATCAGGCTCGTCAAGCTCAACGGGGACATATCCGGGCTGTTTGGACTTTTCAACCTCGTCCTCGTAAGCCTTCACGATAGTAGACTGGATGTTGTTCCTGCAATCGGCATTGATAGGATGAGCAATGTCGGCATGAAGTTTCATCCTTCCCTTGTTGTCTTTTTTGGCACGGTCTTCAGGCAAAGCTGTCCCGCAATTATTACAGAACTTCGCCCTTAAGTGGTTCTTAGAACCGCATTTGGGGCAATGATCGGTCATTTTGCGGGAGGGCATCGCAACGAACAACCCCCCGGTCCCCTCGATAATCTTGATGTCGCGAACAACAAAATCATTGTCCAGCGTCATCGAACAAAAAGCCTTTAGCCTCTCGTCCTTGTTGTCCACCAGTTTGACTCTTACTTCGCTGATTTTCATAATAGCAGCCTCGAAATTTACCATCTATTGCTGTTAACAATTATACTCTCACAGCCGAACTTTTGTTTGATGCTCTTCTGTGCACGCTCAAGGTATTTTCTATCCGGGGCAATCATAAACATCGCCGCCCCGCTGCCGCTGAGACAAAACCTGTAACCAGCTGCCTCAGCGCGAGACTTCAAATCAGCGAGCTGCTCATGCAGCTCAAAACAACTATATTCCAGCATATTAGCGCATAAATCCGTCTTCAATTCAAACTTTTTTTTCCAAAACGCTGCATTTACCTGTTCTTTAAGCCTCTCGTAACACTTCTGATCATGCCTGTAATTTACGTAAACCTCTTTAGTGGAAACATTTACCTCCGGAAGCAGCAGAAGCGCGGAAAAATCGAATGGCTGTGAAAATTTTTCAATTTTTTCACCTCTTCCCCTCGAAATCGCCATCGAAGGTCCGAAAAAAAACGGTATATCACTGCCTATATCCCCCGAAAGCGCCTTCAATCGATCATTCGGGATATTGAGGCTCAAAAATTCATTAATCGCCCTCATCGCCGCCGCTGCGTCCGAACTTCCCCCCCCGAGCCCGCTGCCGGGCGGAATATTCTTCTCAAGTTCGATCGAAATCGGCACATCCGACAGACCTGCCTCCTCGGCAACCTTACTCGCCGCTTTTGCGACAAGATTGTCAGCCCCCGCTTCAACAGGATATTTACCTGTACACACCAAACCGAACCGGTCCGCTGGCTGCACTATCAGCCTGTCACAAAGATCTATCTTCGCCATCAGCGTGTCGATCTCGTGAAACCCGTCGCCCCTTTTACCGGCTATCAGCAGGTAAATATTTATCTTCGCAGGCGCAAACGCCTCCAGCCTTTCCCCCTTCCATGTCAATTGCTTTTCGCCGCAGCCGTGGTTCATCAGTGAGCTCCTTTTTAATAAATTTCGGGCTTTGAACTTTGACATTATAAGCCTTTCATTATATTATTCATGCAAATTTCAGTCGTTTCAGTGAGGCTAAACTTTATGACCGAGCAAAAATCAGCCGTCGACCAGTCCGTCGAACAATCTCAGGTTGTTCGCGTCGAACCGTGGTGGCACTGGCACAGAAAAATGTACAACTGGGTCCTTCACTTTGCTAAAACACCCCAGGGACCGATTGGGCTGTTTATTCTCAGCTTCGCCGATTCGAGCTTTTTCCGGATCCCGCCGGGCGTGCGGGTTTTATAATCGCCTCGACGATCAGCCGGTCGGCAAGGTTTTTCATGGTCTCCGGCCTTTTACGCTGGAAAGGCGAAAGTATCCGGCCGTTCATTGAAAAATATTTCAACTGGCTTACACTTGCGTTCGTAATACTCCTTGCAGCCGGATTTGCAGTCTTAAAGCTGTTCGGCCACTGACCAAAACTTTTGCAGGTAAATAATATGTTAAAAAAAAAAATAATCTGCCTGGCGGCAATTCCCGCACTGCTGATTTTCGGCTGTTCCGAATCGGCGAAAACCGGCTCCGGGTCTGCACCATCCGACCGGCCCGCTGAGCTTTCAACGCCGGCCGGTATGTGCGAATACCTTAAAAAACTGCCCGCCGTGGAAGATGCCCGCATATGGCAAAATGAATACGCACCGGGAATAAGGATCACCACCGACCACTACGAAGTTTACACAACGCTGATCGAACCGCTTATGCTCAGGCAGATACCCGCCCTGGTCGAAGCAGCCTACAAAGCCTTCCAGCGGCAGCTTCCCTCGCCGGTCCAAACCGACCGCAAATTCGATATCTACCTTTTCGCGCTCCGAAGCGAGTGGGAGCAGTTTACCAGAGAACACGCAGGCCGCAATTACCCGATGTACCTGAAGATCAAGAAAGGCGCCTACTACCTAAACGGCGCATGTGTCGCCTACAACATAGGCCGAAACACAACCTTCGGGGTCCTCACACACGAGGCATGGCACCAGTTCAACTCCCGAACATTCATGTACCGCCTGCCAAGCTGGCTCGACGAAGGCATAGCGACAACCCTCGAAACCCCCATCTACAAGCGGGGCAAATTCTCCTTTCCGGCCTACGCAAATCTCAACAGGCTCGGCGGCCTGCGCAAAACGATGCTCGAAGGAAACTTCATCCCGCTAAAGCACCTTATCGCACTGAACCCCGGCTACGTCATCAGCGACTCTGCAAACGTTATGGCCTTCTACTCACAGGCCTATGCGCTCGTGCGTTTCCTGCGGGAGGACGAGTACGGCAAACGGCTGACGAGCTATCATAACCTGCTGCTTGCCGGGCTGCGCGGAAACTGGCCGCTGTCCGACCGAAACCGCACAATGGCAGCCGACCGCAACATACCCCTGACCACCGGCTTTAACGCATACGTCTCGACAAAACTATTCAGCCTTTACATCGGCGAGGACATCGAGCAGATCGAAAAGGAATACCGCCGATTCTGCACCAAGCTGGTCTACCACGTAAGGCTCGGAACCGAAATCCGTTGAGGCGAATGATGAAGCACCCGAGGTTCATACTTGCATCCGCATCGCCGCGAAGAAGACAACTGCTTGCCGATGCCGGCTATCACTTCGAGGTCATCACCTCGGGCGTTGACGAAGATGCCATCGATATTACAGGCCTTGACCCATCGGGGGCAGCTGTCAAACTCGCCCTTGCAAAGGCCCGCGCCGTTGCTGATAAACACCCGGGCGTGCTTGTGCTCGGCTGTGACACCGTGGTCGACCTCGACGGGCAAATAATCGGAAAGGCCCAAAACGACGCACACGCCCTGCGGATTATTACCGAGCTGTTCTCGCGTCCGCACAAGGTCATAACCGCGCTGGCGTTTGTGCATATTGAAAAAGGAATCGAAAAAACGCTGAGCGACTCCACCACGGTTTACCCCCGCAAACTAACCGAAGCGCAGGTAGAGGCTCACATCAAGTCCGGAGCCTGGAAAGGAAAGGCAGGCGCGTACGGCCTGCAGGAAGTTAACGACAGCTTCGTCGAACGAATCGAAGGGTCATTTACAAACGTAGTAGGGCTACCTTTGGAACTGCTCGAAAAAAAGCTTGCCGAACTCGGCTGCAATAAATCATCATAACCGTTATATATGCAGGGATTACGATATACCGTACACCTGCACCAGCCTGCAAAACGAACTGACAAAATACAGGGATATAC
>CAZVPF010000011.1:0-90734 GCA_964628195.1 uncultured Pirellulales bacterium
TATACTATCAAAATCTTACTTCTTTGCACGATTTTACTTGGGAAATACGGGATAAGGATATCTAATAATTGCTTTTAGTTTGCCTGTTATCGGAGCCCGGCACTGAAAAGAGTATTCAACAGGAAAAACGCCAAGTACTTTATATCCGAGATCGCCGCTTACGTGATGGCGATTATTGCGGCATGGGCATCTGCGCTCATAACGGACAGGCACACAGATTCCGATCTTTTAATAACTCTCGTGTCAACGCTCGGCGGAACCGCAGGCTTTTTGTCGATGGCCCTGGGTCTTTATCTACTGCTGCACCTGAAAGAATATGCAAATGGCAACCGAAACTGTAAACAGGATACCTCTTCGATTATGAAATCATACTTCGACGGGCTCATCGCAACCTATGCTTTCCGAATTCCTTTCCAGTTCCTTCTTCAAAAGCTCGGTGTGGCGCCGACAGTTGCCGCCCCGGTGGCACAGGTAGTGTCCGGCCAGATAGGCAATGTCGTTAGAATATATCGAAACTACCAGCGAAATATCTTCGCGGTCCAGCATCCACCCAAAAAAAGTGATAACTCAACGGAGATTTCAAATGATTAAGGTTCTGGGCCTCGTTCACGCCGAGATGAGCTCGCACACTATACGAATTGTTGAAATTGCCCGGGCCCTTACCGAAACCGGCAGATATGATGTAATTATTTCCGGCAAGGGGCCTTTCATGGAACTGGCCCGGCAGAGGAATCTCAAGTGTGTTGAAACGCCGACGGTGACAAAAAAGCAGCTTTACGATAAACTCGAAGGTCAAGTGGTCTCAACAGTATTTGACTCCGAAAACACCGACCGCATCTTTGAGATTGAAAAGAATCTTCTGCGTGAACACAAACCGGATATTATCATAAGGGACCTGTTCCGTGAAATGGCCGGCATAGCAGCCAAGCAGCCCGACACAAGATGCCTCGACATATTCGTCCAAAAAGTTGCACTTTGCCCGCACTATCATTTTACGTTTCGGCCCGATGAACTGCCCGGCTGGGTAGACCTGATTCCCAGAGGTTTTCTGAAACCATTCGCAAAACCGCTCGAAAAATTCTTTCGTAAAAAAAACGCCGTCCACATCCGCAAAAAGGTCCGCTCGCTGGGTCTGAAAAAACACGAAAGCATTGAGGGTGTAACACCCGATTTCGTCCTTTTCCCTGAGTCAAAGGAAATCTTCGAACTGCCTGAAATAGACGGTGAAAAATACAAATTTATCGGCCCGATACTGACCTCGAAAACAGGCTTCGAACCCGAATGGCTTGAAGAGTACAAACAGCGTGAAAACCGTATCCTTATCTCTATGGGCACAACGGGTGAGCACGAACAGAATCGTTTAATTGCCGAAACGTTTATAGAAAGAGGCTGGGCGGTTGCACTCGACACAAACGACGAATGTAACATCGAAGGCTTTTTCGGTTGTTCAAAATTCGACCCGCAACACGTGCTGCCCCACACCGATGTTTTCGTAACACACGGCGGGTCCGGCTCCGGGTATATGGGTCTCAAATACAAGGTCCCGATGCTCGCCCTGCACGATCATTTCGAGCAGCAGGTAAACGCTTTCGAATTCGCACAAAAGGGTTTGGCGATATACATCCCAAAAAAACAGCGTACTGTTCAAAATATTCGAACCGCGGTTCAGACACTTTTGACTGACAACTCATATAAGCACAACATCGAGCGCGTTTCGGAAAAGACATTCTCCGCCGACCCGCTTTTACTTGCTGTAAAATATATCGACGAAGCACAGAGGAAATTTAAAGCAGGTGCTTTTTAAGCTCACGGTCCAGTTTTTTAGCAAAGCCCGCCTTGCCCTTTGCAGGAACATCCAAAATTGCCTGATGTTTATTATTATCGCCCCCTGACACGAACAGCAGCCCCTGCCCTTTGTCGTCAAACTTAAAAGCCCTGTCTTTTTTACCTGACCTGTTCAAGCTTTCGATATGCCTTGCCGCAACCTCATCGAGCGCGGCCCAGAACCGCGAGCTATGGTTTTTATGCCTGGTATGCGCAAGCTCATGCAGGATTACGTAGTCCCGAAGTTCCCGCCTCAACCTCATAAGCTGCATATTCAGTGAAATATTATCCCTGCTCGAACAACTGCCCCACCGTGTCCGCTGGTTGCGAACAGTCAGCCTGTTATAGCTGAACCCATACATATCCGCAAGCTCCCGGGTCCTCTCGCTTAGAAAAAGCTTTGCCTCGTTTCGGTTGATCCTTGCCTTCCCGCCGCCCGGCCGGACCGTTTCAAGGTGAGCCTTTTCTTTTTCAATCGTGCTTTCTACAGCTTTTTTCACCCACTCAAGATGGCCTTCAAAAAACTTTTGCGCCGCATTCAGTGAACACCGCTTCGGATACGCGACCCGAACCGGGCCGAACATACGAATGCTCATACTGATGCGCCTCGCACGGGCCGAACATACGAAAAGCACCTCTTTGTCGACCCCTGCAACACGAACAGCTTTTTTATCCAAACTCGCCATGCAGTAAATAAGCCCTAATACACCCCCAACAAAACTCCGCGCTATACGTCTTCGCGAACTATCTTAGCCCCAACCTCGTTGAGCTTGGCCTCGATCTTCTCATAACCCCTGTCAATATGGTAAACACGGTTGACTATCGTCGTGCCCTCCGCGGCCATCGCCGCCAGAACCAGCGCCGCCGACGCCCTAAGGTCGGACGCCATAACCGGCGCAGCTATAAGTTTTTTGACACCTTCGATAATAACCGACGCCCCCTCCTTCCGCAGATGCGCCGCCATTCGGTTAAGCTCCGCCACGTGCATGAACCTGTCAGGGAAAATCTTTTCGGTAACCACGCTGTTGCCGTCTGCAAGGGCAAGAAGCGTCATAAGCTGCGCCTGCAGGTCCGTAGGAAAGCCCGGCCACGGCTGGGTAGTTATATCCGCAGGCTTGAAACCGCTTTTGCATGTAACAACACAGCCGCTTCCCGCAGGCTCGACCGTAATACCTATATTACGCAGCCTGTCCACGACCGAAAAAAGATCGTCCAGCCGGCAGTTGCGTATCTCAAGCTCTCCCCGTGTGATTGCCCCGGCAACCATAAACGTACCGGCTTCGATCCTGTCGCTGATAACCGTATACTTGCAGGGTGAAAGCTCCCTGACCCCTTCGACAGTCAGCCTCGGCGACCCTATCCCCGATATCTTCGCGCCCATCTTATTCAGGAACCGCGCAAGGTCCGCGACCTCCGGCTCACATGCGGCCGATTCTATAACCGTCCTGCCCCTTGCCAGCACCGCCGCAGAAAGCACATTCGCCGTCCCAAGAACTGTTGACCCGAAAGGCCCGCCAAGAAAAATATCCGTCCCCGTAAGCCCTTTATCAGCCTCGGCGACAATATAACCGTTCTCCAAATGTATCTTCGCCCCCAGCGCGCGCAGTCCGCGAAGGTGAATATCCACCGGCCTGTCACCTATCGCGCACCCGCCCGGCATAGATACCTTAGCCTTTCCGCACCGAGCAAGCAAAGGACCCAGGATGCAGATACCAGCCCTCATCTTGCGGACAATATCATAATCGCCCACCGGGTTTGTAACCCTCGAAGCGTCGATCCCTATCGCACCGTCATCCAGCCTTTCGGTCTTGGCCCCCATCGAACCAAGAAGCTCGATCATAACTCGAATATCCGCCAGTCGAGGCACGTCGTGAATAACGGATTTGCCGCTGGCAAGGAGGCAGCCCGCCATTATCGGTAAAGCTGCATTCTTCGAGCCGCTTACCTCAATTGCACCTTTTAAACTGACCGGTCCTTCGATCCTGAAAATATCCATAAGCCTTTTTCCTTGAACATTTTTCAATAATGTAATAAAAAATTGACATAGTTTCAATTTATTTAACTGAGAATATGCAAATGAGTTTAATACTCGCCCAGGCGCAACAATACACAGGGACGGCATTATTACTGGAAAAACTTGGTTTTGTGCTCTGTTTCCTCGGGTTGGGGCTGCTGTTTATTTGGATATTCCGTTTCGACGGCATTTACAGCCTCCAAAAAATACCTGTACGCCGCCACTGGATAAGACTCCATATCCCGTTCATACAGGTCGGCCTGTGGATACTGCTTATAAGCATGCCGGGTCTGCTGATCCACTCTCACCTCGAAGAAGCCCCCCAATGGTTAAAAAGCTACTGCACATACATGGCTGTCGCCGCTGCCGAAGTAATCCTTTCAGTCGCATTTATTATCCAGGGGAAATTCGCTTTCGCCCGCGGGCTTAAGGGAATGGGACTTAACATAAAAACCATGCCCCGTGATTTCGGCTGGGCACTGGTCAACTATACAGCAATCCTACCGGTTGTCGTCGTCGCCCTGCACACTGTTGTTCTAATCGGAAACCGACTCGCCGGGCCGGACTTTCAAATGCAGATAAATGAAGGACTGACAATACTTACCGAAAACGAAAACCCGATAAGAAGAATAACAATTATCTTTTTTGTCGTTATTATAGTGCCCGTATTCGAGGAGATACTTTTCAGGGCATTTCTTCAATCCGCCATCAAGGGATATGTGAAAAATCCCTGGACATCTATTTTGCTGACCTCAGTAATTTTTTCCCTTCTTCATCCCTGGATGCACATGCCTGCCCTGTTGGCCCTATCTGTTTGTCTAGGCTATGCTTATGAAAAAAGCGGCTCACTCCTGAGACCTATTTTTATCCATTTGCTATTTAATTTCGTCAGTGTTTTTGTAACAATAGTCACTTTCACTGGACAAAATTAAGGAAATATCCGACATTTTATATGTCATCCGCAGATCATGCTAACCATGAAGCTTGTCAGGGAAGACGGAGCTAAGGTAGGCATTTAGTAATTAGTTGTTCTTTTATTCATTAAGGATATTGAATGGGAAGACTGTTTATTTCGGGCGACGCAGGGAGAATGAGTGGGCATATTTTTTTGGGCATTATTGTTATTATCATGGTCTTTGCGCCTTTGTTATGCGGCGCAGCGCAACAAGCGGACCCTGTTGAAGTAACGATAAAAACCTCCGACCAGCAATTGCTAATTTACCAGCAGAACGGCTATGACATCATCGAGATACTTGCCCCCCGCTGCGCGATTAAGGGTCCTGTAGGCACGCCTTTACTGCCCGTCAGGTTAATTAATATAGTCCTTAAAGACAATTTGGCTGTCGAAGAAATATCCGCTGAAATAATCGGCACAATCCCTCTTTCGGGGCAATACAATATCCACCCGGCCCAGCAGGAAAGACCTCTCAGCGACACCTCCCCGGCAATTTTTACCGAGCCGAACCCCGACACGTACAGCCTGCAAACCCCTTTGCCCGGGAAAATAGCAGAGTTTGCAGGAGTCAAAACAATACGCGGCTACAAAATCGCAATGATAAAAGTATACCCCGTAGAGTATTACCCAGCTTCCAAAACAGCACTTCTTCATACCGAAATAAAAGTGACCATCAAAACTTCCGCCAAGGATTACGGCCTCGAAACATCTGCGGTTCAAAGCAGTTATAGGGACAATTCCGCCGCCCGCAACGCGTTCACCGAGTATCTCAAGCAAACGGTCATTAACCCCGAAGAACTGACCACCCAAACTGTTAAAACATATACAAAAATACCAACCGGCGCCGAGGGCTCGGAAAACGTGCTTGAAGAGACCTACACCCAAGCCGACCCGGACATTGTCGAATACCTCGTGATCGGCGACCAGTCAATGTTCTCTGCCCTCCAGCCTCTGCTCGACTGGAAAACCCAAAAAGGCATACCCGCCCATGCTTTGGATGTAAACTGGATATACTCAAATTATTCCGGAACGAGCAGTCAGCAGAAGATTAAAAACTGCATTCGCGACTATGCCCTTAACAAGGGAACAGTATGGGTCACACTCGTCGGTGACAACACGATAGTGCCCGACTATGACTGCTACGTATACGTTGGAACCAGAACGGAAAACAACATGCCTACCGACCTCTACTACAGTGATATAGACGACATCGACTGGGACGACGACGGGGACGGACGGGCTGCGGAGGTCGACGAGGACACCGCCGACCTCGGTCCCGATGTATTTGTCGGAAGACTGCCGGCAAGGAACGCATCGCAGGCGCAGGCGATGGTAAATAAAATACTCTGGTACGAAAAACAGCCCGACAGCCAGTTCGTATCGCAAATGACACTGCTCGGTGTCGAACTATGGAATCCCACCGACGCCGAATACAAAAGCGAATACATGTACACTGATTACATCCAGCCTTACTGGTCTGGAACGAAAACAAGATTCTACGATTCAGCTACCGATATGGCCGAAGGTGCCGACTATCACGTCACCAGCGAGAACATGAACCAACTGCTCGCACAGGGCTCTAATTTCTTCCACAGCGCAACACACGGCGGCACAACCTCATGGAGCATGGAGACAGGCGGCTCGTATTATTCCTCAACGGCCCTGTCAGTATTGAACGACAAACCAACGAACATCCTTACCATCGCCTGCCTTTCCAACGCCTTCGACACAGCAGAGCCCTCACTTAGCGAAGCTTTTCTCCGTAACCCTGACGGCGGGGCGGTAAGCTTTATCGGATGCAGCAGGTACGGCTGGGGCATTGCAACGCTTTCATCGCACGGAACCTCTTTCAAGTATGACCGAACGTTTTATGAGATACTCTTCAACGCTCAGCCGGCAGGTCTTGAAAACCGCATCGGCGCCGTTTACGCATCCATGAAAGAATGGTGGCTCGGAAGCTGCGATTACTACAGCTCGATGAGATGGTGCCAGTTCGGCATCAACCTTATCGGCGACCCCGAAATGCCCCTTTACACCGAAGGCCCTTACCAATTCAGCCCCGTTTACGAACCTCAGATACACACAGGCACACAACTCTACACCGTCGATACCGGCGTTGCCGATGCGAAAGTCTGCCTGTACCAGCCGGACAGGATCTATATATACGGCCTGACTGATGCGCAGGGAATCTTTACCGCCCAGGTCGCACCGCAGTCCGGGCAGTTCAAACTGACCATAACGGCCCCGAATTATCTGCCCTACGAAGATGAAATTGAGATACTCTTCACATCCACAGGCTCGATAGAACTCGACAGCGACGAATACGGACCCGAAGATGTAATAACCGTAACCGTACTTGACGCCGACCTTGCCGGCACCGAAACATGCGATATCGAACTCACTACCGACGCAGGCGACATCGAAACGCTCACGCTCAGCGAACAGCAGCAAAACCCCGGAACATTTACCGCTGCTGTTTTCACCGCCCCGGCCGATCCGCTGCCGCAAAGCGGGCTGCTCGAAGTACAGCACGGTCAGACAATAACCGCAACATATAACGATGCCAACGACATAAACAACCAGCCGGCCTTTGCAACCGACACTGCCCTGATCAGCGCCGGTGCCGCCGAAATCCAGTATGTAACCGTACAAAGCGTCTCAGCAGACACCGCGATAATCACCTTCTCGACCGACACAGAAACCCTGGCGACCGTCAGGTGCGCAACAGCATGCGGCGGGCCTTATGATATCGAGGTAACCGAAGACAGCTATTCGCTATCTCATTCGATACGCCTGACAGGTCTGTCAAACCAGACACAGTATTTCTTCATAATAGAGGCCCTCGACCAGAACTCCAACATATCGACCGACGACAACGAGGGAGTGTGCTACACTTTCACCACGGAAGTTTCCAACGATTTCTTCACGGAATTCTATACAACCGACCTCGACAACGACCTTGACAACATGCAGCTTACTCTAACGCCCGACGGGGCCGATTTTTACTCGGCGTGTCTAAAGCCCGCACAAACCTTTCCCGTTGACCCTGCCCAGTGCGCAGAGTCAGGAATTGAATTCGACGACCAGTCGCTGTACTTCGAGCTTACAGGCGGAAATACTGTCGGCCTTTACGGGATCGAATACCCAGGGTTTTATGTTTGCAGCAACGGGTTTATAACATTCGGCCAGTCGGATTCCGACTTCAGCGAATCTATCGAGGACCACTTCCGAATCCCGCGTATTTCCGCTTTGTTCGACGACATGAACCCCGCAAATGGAGGCGAGATACTTTACGCCCAGCTTGTCGACAAGGCGGTAGTAACATTTGTAAACGTCGCTGAATACAACACCCAGAACACCAACAGCTTCCAGGTCGAAATGTTCTTTGACGGCAGGATAAGGATTACCTGGCTCGATATCCAGTCCCCGGACGGTCTTGCAGGAGTAAGCCCCGGCACAGGAGTGCCCACAGGCTTTACTGAAAGCGACCTCACGGAATACCCCCTCTCCCCGGAGATTGGCAACATTAACAACGACAAAATAGTCAACTACCTCGACCTGAGCCTTCTGGCTGCAAAATGGAACACCCAGCTGTGCCCCACATGCCTGAGCGCAGACATAAACGGAGATGACGGTGTGGTAGACATCCTCGACCTTCTGATAATATGCGACAACTGGCTTGTCGAAATATAAAGGATGCCCGTAACGTGAGGGCCCAAAATGTTATGCAAATTCGTCCAAAACCCTCAAAAATGAGTATTTATACCCGCTAGACCTGATATATTGTCCCGAACCTCTCGAAAACGAACAAAAACACACATTTTGAGCCGAAATAATTTGATTTTTATTCGTCTGCTCTCTATCATCATCGTATAGATAGTAGCTTGTCAGGGGTGCCATCCGGCTGAGATACCTTCAGGTAACCCTTTGAACCTGATCCGGGTAATACCGGCGAAGGGAGGCAAAGAAATTTGCGATGTATGCGCCGGTGGTTATTGACCCCGGCGTTTTTTTGTTATAAAAGGGCCCTGCTGATCGCTTGCGGCGAAACTTAAAAGCGACACTTAAGGCCCTATAGCCTTATTGAAAGGCAAATATATGAACATGACAAGGGCTTTTTACGAGCTTAAAGACGCTGTCGTAGGCATCGCCGGACTCGGCGGGCTCGGCTCAAACGTTGCCACCGCCCTTACAAGGCTCGGCGTTGGAAAGCTGATCCTCGTCGATTTCGACTCCGTAGAATACTCCAATCTCAACCGCCAGCAGTACACAATGGATCAGGTTGGGATGTTCAAGACAGAGGCATTAATAGAAAATCTCAAAAAGATAAACCACCTCGACATAGTGTTAGAAACTGTGAATACAAGACTTACGCACGAAAACATCCCCGATGTTTTCGCCGGTGCCGACCTCGTCGCTGAGTGTTTCGACCGTGCCGAGCAAAAACAGATGATTGCCGAAACCGTACTTTCAAAACTTCCCGGCGCTTTTCTCGTAACTGCCTCCGGGCTGGCAGGTTACGGCGACAGCAACAGTGTCAGCACTACGAGGATTTCAGACCGGCATTACCTCGTTGGTGACATGACCTCCGGCATAGGCAGGGGCATTGTCCTTACCGCCCCGCGTGTTGGTCTGGTTGCGTACCACCAGGCCAACATCATCGCCGAGCTGCTTATAAACAACAGGCATAACTTAACCCCGAGGCATAATTATGACTATCAAATTTAAAATTAACGGTTCAGAGAAGTCTTTTCATCCCGGCCAGGCCCCATCGACAGTAGCCGAACTGCTCGAAAAGATGAACATCGACCAGGCTACAGTCGTCGCAGAGATCGACGGGCAGATCATTCCGAAAAAAGACTTTACAAATACATCTATCAAATCCGGCCAGGATATAGAACTGGTTCGTTTCGTAGGAGGCGGATAATGACAGACACTCTTAAAATCGCCGATATTGAGCTGAATTCGCGTCTTTTCATAGGAACCGGCAAGTTCAGTTCAAACGACACAATGGCCCGGGCCATAGAGGCAAGCGGCAGCGAAATGGTAACCGTCGCGCTGCGCAGGGTAGATATCGAAAATGAAAACGACGACATGCTTTCTGCCATCGACCAGAAAACATGCAAGCTTCTGCCAAATACTTCCGGTGCACGCGATGCCGAAGAAGCGATAAGGCTCGCAAAGCTCGCCCGTGCCGCAAGCGGCATAAACTGGGTAAAGCTGGAGGTAACACCCGATCCCTATTACCTTCTGCCCGACGGCACCGAAACGCTAAAAGCCGCAGAAATTCTTGTCAAAGAAGGGTTTATCGTCCTGCCTTATATTAACGCAGATCCTGTCCTTGCAAAGCGTTTAGCAGAGGCAGGCACTGCAACAGTAATGCCCCTTGCAAGCCCGATAGGTTCAAACCAGGGCCTGAAAACCCGCGACAGTATCGAAATAATAATAGAACAGGCCACCGTGCCAGTCGTTGTCGATGCCGGTCTCGGCGCTCCATCCCATGCCGCCCTTGCAATGGAACTCGGCGCCGACGCGGTGCTTGTAAATACCGCGATCGCCACCGCGCAGGACCCTGTGGAGATGGCAAGGGCATTCAAGCTCGCCACCGAGGCAGGCAGGACCGCTTTTCTTGCCGGCAGGGCGCCGCAATCCAAACGGGCCTCGGCTTCGAGCCCGCTTACGGGGTTTTTGAGAAATGAGTGAATTTACTAAACAGCTATCGGAAAACAGCCTCGACCTCAGCCGGTCCGAATGGTCCAATCGTATCGATTCGGTAACACCAACACAGGTCCAAAACGAGCTTGTGAAAAAGCCGGGCAGGTTTTCATTGCAGCGGCTGGCGGTTTTGCTCTCACCCGCCGCCGGTCGGTTCCTCGAACCAATGGCACAGCAAGCCAGGAGCCTGACAAACCAGCGCTTCGGCAAAACGGTTCAGCTATACGTCCCCTTATATCTTTCAAACGTCTGCTGCAACTGCTGTCTTTACTGCGGCTATAATAAAACTCACGATTTCAAAAGAACCCGCCTGTCTGTCGACCAGGCCCTTGAAGAGGCCAAAATCCTTGCCGAACAGGGCTTTAGAAACCTGCTGCTTCTAAGCGGCGAGGACCCGAAGTACGTTACAACCGAATTTCTGGCAGGACTCGCAGCCAGGCTTCGTGAGAAATTCAGCACAATCTCAGCGGAAATATACCCGCTTTCGGCAGAAGGTTACCAGCGTATTTGCAAAGCGGGCATTGACGGGGTAACTCTATACCAGGAGACTTACGACCGCGAAACTTATGCGAAGTACCATGTTGCAGGGCCCAAGGCCGACTTCGAGAAACGCCTTGACGCACCTGACAGATTCGCCTCGGCGGGGATGAGAAGGATAGGGCTGGGCTTTTTGCTGGGTCTTGCAGATTGGCGAGCGGAGACCCTTGCGCTGGGGCTGCATGGGGCGTACTTAATGAAAAACTATTGGCAGTCGCAGGTTTCGTTCTCGTTTCCGCGCATAAGGCCTGCTTATGATGTGCGGGACGATTTTCCGCATTTGGTCAGCGACACTGAGATGGTGCAGATGATGCTCGCGCTTAGGCTTTGCTTTGCCGACGCAGGCATTGTGCTTTCGACACGCGAGAGCGCTGAGCTTCGCGATAACATGATTAATATTTGCGTAACGCAGATCAGCGCAGGCAGCAGAACCAACCCGGGCGGTTATTCCGGCCATGACGAAAACACCGAGCAGTTCGAGATAGATGACCGCCGCAGCCCGGCACAGATCGCCGAGATGATACGCGCCGCCGGCAAAGAACCGGTATGGAAAGACTGGGACAAGGCGTTTACGAAATAGCTTTGAAATTATCAAAAACAGTTGAATAAATCCAATAACCACTTAGCGGACTTTATTAAAGGAATCATCCGCTGTTACCGTATGAATTTGCTGCTCGGCGGCTGGGGATATTTTGCCGCTGGATTTAATCTGATCCAGTTTCTCCAACGCATCGGAAACAGGATCGATAAAGATTCGCTGCACAAGATCGGTTTTGTCGGTTATTTCGTTCGGCTCACTGAAGAGTATCTTGTAAAGGCGATGCTTATCGCTTTCGCTTTGCTCGGCAAAGTTTTTGGCGTTGACAACCTTTACTGCTGGCTGTTTGGATTCCTGCGTGTCTTCTATCGCAGTATCAAGGTCTTCTTCAGTAAGAGAAATAGAAACCTTAGCCTCTGTTGCAGGCTGGGTTTTATTCATTTTATAGTCACCGTACAGCGTCTGCCAAAGGCCGTAGTCATTCAGCGACCGCCAGCCGGAATAATTACTGAAAGGCTCATTTGCAAAACCCGCCCCACATAAAAACGTCAACAGCGATAATACGAAAACTAATCTTTTCATACACTTATATCCTGTTATAAATGTTCAGAAACACGTCAAGGCCTGTTTACTAACACCGGGTATAATACAGCATGTATATTTGAATTCAATTAGGAAAGCATTAAAAGCGTATAAATATTGAATCATGTACAAAATGATAAAAGGCCCGCCGGAGTTGACGGGCCCAGGCCGATGGTAATATCGGCAATGCGAATCGGTTAATGTGGAGTGTTTGTATTTGGCTATTCAGCCCGTGGTTCAATGTATTCCACCGGCTGAGGTTTTTCATCGGAGGTGTTGTCGGCAATGGACTTTGTCCTTGCGACCAGGTCGACAAGCTCAATGACCTGGTTGTTGCCGGGGTATTCGTTCAGTGTGCCCTGGGCCATTGTCAGTAGGTTTTCGAGCTTTGTATCTTTTGCCCAGGGGCTTTCTCGGAGCACCTCGGCCCACTGTGAGACAATCGCTGCAAGCCTGAACGAAGGGACGGTCTCGTCGAACGGTTTTGTAAGAACATCGGTCCCGGTGGTGCTCTTGAACTCGGTTACATCGAAGCTTACCGGGTCTTTGTAACGGACAAAGGTGGTGCAGAGTTTGCCTTTTTTGCCGGGCCAAAGTTTCAGTTCGTAAACAGCCGTTGCGCTGTGCCCTGCGTTCATCTCGCCGCCGTCCTGCTTATCGTCGCGGAACTTGTCGTCGGGCACATCTCGGTTTTCATACCCGATCAGCCGATAACTGCGGACCACGTCCGGGTTGAACTCGACCTGGACTTTTACATCGCGGGCGACCACTTCAAGGGCGGTGGTAATGCCGGCAAAAAGTTCGCGGGCCTGTTCGATGGTATCAACATATGCGTATGAGCCGTTGCCCTTGTTGCCCAGTTGTTCGAGCAGGACATCGTTGTAGTTGCCCATGCCAAAACCGAGCGACGAAAGCGTTATGCCCTTGTCGGCTTTTGACTTTATCATTTCGTAAAGCTGCTCTGCGCCGGTTCGGCCGACATTTGCGACCCCGTCGCTGCAGAGGATCACTCGGTTGGTGTATCCTTTGACAAATTCACGATCGGCCATATCGTAGCCTATGCGAAGACCTTCTTCGGCGTTTGTGGCGCCTTCTGTGTGAAGCGACTCTATGGCCGAGATGATCGTGTCTTTGTTCTCAAGCCCTGTGTGGTCAAGGACTTTTCTGCCCTGGCTGCCGTAGACGGCGATGCCGACCCTGTCCTTTGCGTTCAGTTTATCAAGCAGCAGGCGGAGGCTTCGCTTGACCAGCCCGAGGCGGTTCTCACGGCCCATCGAACCGGATACGTCGATAACGAAGGTAAGTATCGCCGGTTTGCGGTTCTGCTCGCCGACCTGTTTTGCCTTGAGAGCGATTCGCAGCAGGTAGTTGTTTTTACGCTGGTCGGCGAAAGGCCACTGGGAACCTTCAGTGTAGACAGCGAAGGTCTCTTCCTGCGGGGCAGCGTAACCATAATCGAAGTAGTTTACAAATTCCTCTACGCGCACCGCGTCTTTAGGCGGAACCATACCGTTGTGCAGATACCGCCGGGCGATGGTGTAACTGCCCGTATCGACGTCGGTGGCGAAAGTGCTGAGGTTATCGTCCTCGGCGTCGATGAACGGATTAACACCGTAGTTCTGGAAGAACTGGGCGTCGACCATCTCGCCGTTGGGCGGGGTGGTTCCGCCGTGTGCCATATGAGGTGCGACCGCCGGTGCGGGGTAGTTATAGCACAGCTTTTCTTTATCGGCGGCTTCAAATCTTTTCCCAATGACCGGGGCCCCGGAAACTCTCACTCTATCTCTCGCCGCTGACATATCTTCTTTAACATCGCCGAGAACGGGCGGCTGGGGCATCTCAGGCTCTGTCAATGCTTGCACGGACTCTGAAGCAGCCGCAGGTCCGGACTTTATCTTTTTGGCTGCTTGTTTTTTGTCCCTGTTGAATTCTGCTTCCATCTGCTTATCGAGTCGTCTTTGCTTTTGCTCAGATTCCATTACAACCCGTTTTTGGAGGCGATTAACTCTACTTAATTTAGGTGTCATGATCGTAAACGCAATACCGCCGATGATTAACACAGCGGCGATCGCGCTGAGTGTTTTAATAAATGAAGCCATTTTCATGTTAGTTTTCCTTTCCTGCCGGGCATTGCCCGCAGGCCGGTCCAGTTCAGCAAGGGCCTCGTCGATGATCCTGTTCTTAAGATTCTCGCTGATCGGTTTATCATCACCGGCCTGTTTGACAAGCCGCGATATGTTCTTTTCAAAATTGTCGTCTTTTCGCTTTTTCATTTTTTCTGCTCCTCTTCAATTAGAGGTGCGATTTGCTTTATTTTATCGCGCAGTTCGAGCCTGGCGCGGTACAGTAAGCTGTGCACAGCTTTTTCGGTAAGTTTCATTCGTTTTGCTATTTCCCGCGCGGGCATGTCCTCCATATACTTCAACTCGAGGACGGTCCGCATATTCGCAGGCAGTTGCGAGAGGGAACGCTTGACAACATTCGCGGTCTCCTGCTTTTCGAGAACTTCGTCCGGCAGGGGCTCACCGTCAAGGTCGCCGAGTGTTGCAGCTAAGGTAACGTCAAGCGTGATGGTCTTTCGCAGCGACTGGCGACGGCAATGCTCGGCGAGGTTGTTTCGCGCGATGGTGAATATCCACTGCTCCGGGCTGCCCTTTTCGGGGTCATAGCTTTGCCGGTTTCTCACCGCGTCGTAAACGGTCTTCTGCGTAAGCTCTTCTGCGAGCGAGCGGTTTTGCCGGCGTTTCATGTACATGTCAAAGATCAATGAAAGGGCGCGCCCGAGGAACTGCTGCCAGGTCTGCTGATGACCCGACCTAAGCAGGTGCCACCTGTCTTTCTCGATTATGAATTTGTCCGTTTCAGCATTCAATTGACAGTTCCTTAATTGCCTTTCACCCTTATTATGCGCAAAGGAGGCGAATTACTCGATAATTTTTAAAAAATATTTACACGGGCAAGATTTAAAAAATAAAGGCACAGCGGAACGTGTGTCCAGCCGTGCCAATTTACAGACGATTTTTTTATAGTCTACAGGCAGTTTGCCTGAACTATTAACCAGCAATTAAGCCATTTTTGAGCGAGTATCGCGAGGTCGCCGAGGTCGCTTCGGCAGTCGCCGTTAAGGTCCTCGTGTATCCGCATCGGGCATTCGACGGAAGTGGCCTTAAAGCCCATCGCCGAAGAACGCAGCGATGGCGAGTTTACATTATTTTTTTCGGTAACGTAAGCCTGTGAGCACGGGTAGTTTGAAATGCCCGCTGTTTCCATATACATGCTGCCCAAATGAGGCGCTTCTATTTCGGTGAATTTGAGATTCAGGCCGGTCGGGCCTGAGACGATTATTGGTTCTCCAAATGCAATACGTACGAAGTCATAGGGATGGCCGAGAGTATAATCCGAGAGTGTAGTGGTTACATAAGTCTCGGCTATGACCGGGGCGAGAAAGTTATTGCCGGGTCGGATTTCAACCTTGAAAGAGTAAAGACCAGGCTTGTTGGCGGCAAGTCTCACATCGATAGCATTGAAACTTTCATCGACAAGGAAATATATTCCGCGCGATGATGCAAAATCACCGGCAATGCCGACATCCGGGCATGAACTTACCGTTGCAGTCTTTAATAGGTATATTTCGATAAGATCACTAAAGTCGGAATAGAAATCCGTCGGAATGTTATAAATAAAAGACGGGCTTGAGGAATGAATACGAAAACCGGTACGGACAAGCCTGTTGACCGCGGAGCTGATTTCGTTTAGGTCTATGGCCAACTCCCAGATAACATGGGAATAACCCGCGTTGGGACTGTTTCCAAAACCAACATCCATTTGTGAAGTCGTCGGGCCAAGCCCTGTCCAGGAAGCCAGACCGTTGTACTCCTGGACACCCAAGTCTCCGGACAAAGGTTTTGGTCCGTAATTAAGGTCGACGTTTGGAGTTACAGCCGAATCGATATCGACATCGAAGGTAAGCCAGAAGTAATCAACATCCTCAGCTGTACCTGGCGGCACCAGGGTTGTATCGGAAGTCATGTCAAAAAGAATGAACAGGTAGGAATTATTATGGCCGACGTACATGTAACCGCCGGGTATGCTCATTATTTCTGCACCGTCCCACTCTGAGCCCGTAACAGAACCGTCAATAACTGGAGACGAAGAAATGTATGGGCTTAGAAGATCGATCGCGAACACAGGAGATGTGAAAACGAAAAACACGGATAGCGCGGCAAATACAACTGCGAAACTTAAGGACTTCATATCAATCCCCCCTTAAAAAACAACAAATAAATATACATAAATTATATTCCGACAACTTACTTAAGCTATCTTACTTTATTTCAGAGAAAGAAATCAAGCAGGGAAAGGGAAAGTTTGATAATAGATCTGAAATTAGGTATAATTACCTACTCAAACATGCGAGTAGAATATCCCTATCTAAATCTGTATATAGAATAGTTTTTTATCTATGTATGTATTATTCAGCCGCGTATCTTTTTGACCGCTGCGGCGATGTGCGCCGGGGATGTTCCGCAGCATCCGCCCACAATCATGGCCCCAGCCTGATGTATCCTGTTGAGTTCTTCGGCGAAGTCTTCGGGGCTTAGCGAGTATACCGCTTTGCCGTCTACAAGCTCTGGCATTCCTGCGTTGGGTTCGGCGAGAAGATAAACAGAGCCTTTCTGCATTTCTGCGATATACTGTTTGGCAAGTTCGAGGTATTTGTCCATCGAGAGGCTGCCGCAGTTGAAACCGATCGCACTTATCCCGGTCTTTATAAGCTCCTCTACCGCCTGGTTAGGCGAAACGCCCATCATAGTCCGCATCTGATCCCCTGCCTGGTCGTAAGCAAGGCTAGCAAAAACGGGCAGCTCGCTTACCGCGCGGACCGCCTCAAAGGCCACTTTTATTTCGTCAAGTGCGGTCATGGTCTCGATAATAAACGCATCCGCGCCGCCATGGGCAAGGCCGCGGGCCTGTTCCATGAATGATTCGAACAGCGCAGCTCGGGAAATTGTCCCTACCGGCTCGAGGAAGTCGCCGCAAGGCCCTATGTCACCAATTACGTACCTGTCCGGACCGGCAACCCGGCGGGCGATTTCAGCACCTGCCTGGTTTACCTGCTCTGCTTGTTTTTCATGGCCGTGACGCTTGAGGGTAATGCTGTTTGCGCCGAAAGTGTTTGTTATCACACCGTTGCAGCCTGCGTCAAGATATGCCCTGTGAACGGATTCCACAATCTCGGGTGCTTCGATGTTCTGGTAGTCGCTGCATTTCATGGGGTCAAAACCGCGGGCGATAAGTTCAGTACCCATTGCACCGTCAAGAAAAAAGACACTTTCAGTGAGTCTCGCCAGTATGTTCCTCTCTGCCATTGTTAATCTCCCTTTTTAACTTTTAGTTCCCTGAATCAACTTTCTCAAATTTGCAGTCTTCTCTTAGCCTGTAAACATTATCATATCCTTCATGGGACGGCCTTGCAAACAATTTTCCTTCGAGCTGGACTTGCGTAGGCTCAAAGTCGGATATACCTGAAAGCAGTATCAAAAATTCAGCTTCTCGGCTGCGGTTATTGTATGAAGTGACCTTTATAGTTGCCGGCACAACTCCGCCTGTCTCAAGTTCGGTGAAATCCGCACAGCGCACATCAGCAGCAATAAAACCATATTCGTCATAGTATTCGATCAGCCTGACCGTATAGTCACAGGGGTAAACATACACGCGTTTACGGATTTTGCCGTAAGCTGTGTAACGCGACAGTACGTCATAATAATCGATGCGTTCAAACTGCCAGCCGTTGCCTGTTTCAAGGATTCCGAAAGCCTCGAGCAGGCTGTCCGGGCTGAGTTTAAGGGACTGGCTGCACCACTGGGCGTAGTTCTTGGACCCGTACCAGTAAAGACTTTCAGGCTTTATCCTGAGCCAGAATTCATTTTCATTCGCCCCGAGGCGAATGGCTTCGCCGAATTTTTCACCGAAAAGAAAAATGTTGTCCGGAAAGTGCAAGCGGAGCCTGGCTCCGAACTGTTCGAGTGTTTCAATAACGCCGTTTTCATCGAATTCGCGAAACTCAATTCTGCCTCCCGCTTTTACACCTTTTACTTTATCTGCACGTTCGTTAAGAAACAGGAAAGCTTCGTCGATATCAGCCGCACCCTCACAGGAAACGAGAGGTTCGGTTATTATTTCCCTGGAAGCAGGGGGGGAACACCCTATCAGCAATGATGCCGTAAAGGCTACTGTTAAAAATTTCAAAACCGATTTAACCTTGTCCTTAGTCAAAATCATCCACCTGCATTATCTGTCCGATCTGCAAAGAAAGCTGCTCGATCTGTTCTTCGGTAAGGTTCGGATTGAGCACATCGGCAGTCTCC
This sequence comes from uncultured Pirellulales bacterium, assembly GCA_964628195.1. Taxonomy (GTDB): domain Bacteria; phylum Planctomycetota; class Phycisphaerae; order Sedimentisphaerales; family Anaerohalosphaeraceae; genus CAZVPF01. The sequence continues at coordinate 18,534 of CAZVPF010000011.1, forward strand.
CCGGGTCTGCCTTTGATTTTAAGGGTCCACATCTCCTTACCATCCTCGATTCGGCTGTTCTCATATTTCAGTATTCGTTTCCGCATCAGAATAAGGGTAAGCACAAAGCGAAAATTAATCTTTTCGGTATCGGTTTCCTTTTCGAGTCTTTCAAAGAACGCAAGCAGCATATCATCGTCGATGAACATTTTTCGCTTCTGCTCGGGTGAGCCCATTTTACTTTTCCAGAAGCAGTAAACCTCCGGTTTATTCTGCTGCCAGTACTCAACGCTGTAGTCCCTTCTCTGGAAACCTTCGTTTGTTTCGACAAGCGCTGCGAAATACTCCTGGTTGTCCTCGAAGTTTTCGCCGGTGCCATAGCACTGACCAAGCGGTTTTTTTATTTCCCAATCTGCCATACTGATTACTCGAATCTCAGGTTGTCCTTGTTCTTTTCCACGGTCACCGGCCCTATGCCGCTTATCGCCTGCAGGTCGGAGGCCTGACGGAAAACTTCTCCGGGCCCGTTCGACCGCCGATATTCAATTATCGCCTGTGCCCTTTTTATACCCACACCGTTGAGCCTGATCAGGCTGCCGAGCGGCGCGGTATTGGGGTTAAGGCCTTTTTCAATACAGGCGTCATAATTGCTTTGCCTGTCTAACAACATTTTCGACCCCGCGATACTCCCCCAAAAAAAACACACGAGAATAACACTCAAAAATGCGCCGTCTATCAGTCGTCTTTGATGTCTTTTAAAATTCACTGTGTTTTCCGTCTCGGGTAGAAATTATTTCGCTCTTTTAACCGGTCAGGCCTTTTTTATTATCTTCTTTTGAATCTTTGCCAGTGTGACAAATGCCTTTTTCGGCTCGAGTTTTTTATTCAGCAAACCGCTGCCCGGCATTTCCATTGCATCGCTGTCGGCGAGTGTCGAGTATGTAACAGAGTTTACGAAAGGCTTGCCGATTGCGATCTTGTAGAAGACTTCAAGCCAGTGCGCCTGCGTGTCCTGATCCCAGTTTTTGCCCCTTGAACCATCACATTCAAGCTGCTTTTCAGGCTCTACGAGCCTGTCCGGAACCTCCAGGCCCGTAACATGAAGAGGTTTGGGAACCGGAGAGAAACAGTCCAGCATCGAGGAAACCTGCATCATGTCACGCAGGTACATTCCGGGTTTATTCCTTCCAAACTGAAGGTTCAAACCAAAAGCGTCAAAACTAATTCCGCTTTGTATCACCGTATCAACATAAACAAAAGGCGGTATGGAGCTTTTTTTGGCGGCATAATATTCACCCCAGGGCTGAGAAACCTCCACAAGCTTTCTCGAGCGATTCTCAGCGGACCTTGCCGCCAAACAGGCCGCACGCGTCATCTCGATTATCTGCTCGAAATTGAAACCAAAAAAGTTTTCACAGTTCATCCCGCTGATTATTTTCCAGGCATGTATATATCCGCGATACCTTTCGAGCAGTTTACCAACAAAGTGATAGGCCGCTTCGCGAATTTTTCCAAACTCGCCGTCCTTTTCCATAAGCCAGTCGGGCAAATGGCTTTTTGTAAATCGCAATACCGGACCCGCGCATATCGCGAGCCTTCGTCCTTTCATTTTTTCGAGACATTTGTCGATGACCGAGAAGTCATAACGTCCCATTTCAGGCTCTATCTTCGCCCAGCTTATGGGTATGGTCACATAACCGAACATTTCAAACAGCCATTTCCTGTATCGGTCATCATCCATTCGTTCGGGGTCTACTTCACAGCCTAAAGTGTGCTTGCCGATATTTCGATTCCTGTTCCTGGCTGCCATGACCACTTCACCGTGCTTTTCAGCAAGCTTCTCGGAGAATATGATCGCCTTTTGCAGGGAAATGTCCGCAAGTTCGGAGGCCTTGGGCGGATCGGAAATATTTTTAAGTGCATCTATAAAGATGGATTTCGCGTGACGGGCATTTTCGATAAGCTTTTCATTCTCTTCGAAAATCGCCCAGTCCTCGAGCTTCAATGTGATTTCCATAAGCTTTGCCCGGGCAAGCTCGACATTGAGGTTATAAGGCTCGTCTCTTTCAGGAAGACAGGTCGTGCTAAGCATGGTCGTTCCATACCCTTCTACAGGCCACATCAGGGATATACCCGAACTCACAGAGGTTCGTTTTGTGCATTCGACCAAACCTTTACCGAATGTCATAGAGTTGCTGTTACTGCTAAGTGCGGTATTGTCCCCGCTGAACATGTAGCTGCCGCTCAGGCAAAAATCTGAATATAGTTGACCTTTTTTATAGACCTCAAATTTCAATTCCAAATTCCCTGTTTAACCGAATTTATGTAGTTAAATCGAAAATGAGATTATAATAAGGAGTCAGCTGTTATGCAAAATAAACTTTCAGAAAAGAGATAAGGGAGGCTTACCCGAAATTAAAGAATGGGCGCGTATTCCACAGCCCGGCAGGTTAATATCTTACGATATGCCGCAATATCGAGAATGATTAATTGAGACCCCGTTTTTAAGATCAACTCTGAGGATGCGGCTCAGCAGAAGAAGGCTGCTGGGACGAACTTTCACTTCCCTTGCAGCTCATCATTGCCATGACAAGCACAATGACCGCGCAGATTCCAACGATAGTATAAACTATCCTGGAAAGCCCTGACATTGCCCCGAAAATAGCAGCAACTAAATCGAATTCAAAGAGTCCCACAAGTCCCCAGTTCAGGCCGCCTATGACCAGAAGGATAAGCACCAACCATGTAAACCAGTTCTTTTGAACCATTTGAAACACCTCCAATCAAAAACGTTAATATTTTAATACACGTATACTTAATTGGTTAAGGTGTCGCCCCCGCGATGTCGTCCATGACTGTGATGCCGTACAATGTAATCAACTGTAAATATTTTCAGCGTATATTTTCAACAAGTCAAGGATATTATATATATTTATCTTTACTATTTCTATTTTATCCTGAAATATTTGTCAATAACAGCATTTTTGACTAATAAATGAATATTAACAGAGTTTTTCCATTTTGGTAACAGCAGAGTCAAGATGGTCGATTAGCCCTGCCGCACCTTTGCCGTGGCTGCGATAGGCGTCGACGAGTTTGCGATAGTACCAAAGGCGGTCGTCCCTGCCGGAGTCTTTGAGCCTTGACCAGAAGATGTCGCCAACCCTTTGGTATTCGGTAATTATGTTGAGAACATTGTCAAGCTTGTCGGCGACTGAAACCAGTATCACCGAAGCGGAGACGGTTGAGAGATGTTCTATGTATCGCTGTTTTCGCTGCCGCCATGTACCACCCTCCGGGCCGGGCAGGTCGGTGCAGCCCATCACGATCTCGTAAATTCTCTGGCCGAACTGCTGTTTGATCATATCGGCTGTGGCCAGGCCACCCGCATCTTCGACCGAATCATGCAGCAGCGCCGCCGATGCTTCGTCTTCATCGCCGCCGTTGTTAATCACAAGCGCTGAAACCGACAGCGGATGGGCAATGTAGGGCTTTTGTGTAATGCTTTTCACCTGTCCGCGGTGAAGGCGAGCCGCGGTCGACAGTGCAAACTCGAATATTTCGGAATATTTCATGCGTTATCTTCTGCTCTGGAGTTTTGCAAGGAGGCGGAGTATTTCAAGATACAGCCATACAAGCGTTACCATAAGCCCGAAAGCCGCATACCATTCCATGTATTTGGGCACACCTGCGTCGGCTGCGTTTTCGATAAAGTCAAAATCGAGCACAAGATTCAGGGCCGCAATGATCACGATAACCACGCTTACCCCAATGCCTATAGGCCCGTTGGAGTGCAGAAATGGTATGGCGATACCGAAAAAGCCCATGACAATAGAGAGAAGGTATACTAACGCAACACCGCCTGTGGCGGCTGCAACACCGAGCTTGAAGTTTTCAGTGGCCTTGATTATGCCCGACTTATATGCCCCCAGAAGCGCCGCAAGCACACCGAAGGTCAGCATTACCGCGTTTATCACTATGCCAGGGTACTGCTGGTTGAATATCGCCGATATCCCTCCGAGCATCAGCCCTTCGAGTACGGCGTATATCGGCGCCGTCACGGGTGACCACTTCTTCTTGAATACCGTAACTATCGCTACTATAAACCCGCCTATCGCTCCGCCGATTATCAGCGGAACAACAGCATTCGAGCCCGCGGAAAAACGGTTCCAGGTGTATGCAGCCGAGATAATGGCAAGGCCGACCAGCACGGCTGTTCGGTTTACAGTGCCGGGGATCGTCATCGGCTGGGGGACCTCGTAAACCATCTCCCCCTGAAATGCCTTGTCGTTAAGAGCCGGGTTGGCGGTTCTCATCATTTTTATATCCTTTCAATGCGTTTATTTAGTATTTGCAGTTAATACGATAACGCAAGAGCAAGGTTTTATAAAGTGCAAAGTTTCCGGCCCTATTCTTCCGGAACCTCTACTGCTTCAGGGTCGGGGCGACTGTGCTCCTTGACAAGAGTGGCAAAAAGGGACAATATATTGAAAAACCCCCCGACTGTAACCACCACAGCAAGAACAAAAAAGACCCCGAGACTCAGAAAAAAGAACACCGACCAGAATTTTATCCAGAAATCAACCATTGTTATCTTCTCCTTTCAAAGCGGCTGCGCTTTTTTTGTCCGGGAATATCAGCGAGCCTCCAACCATAGCGACCACCGAAAGCACCAGCACCGTAAGACCGACCATAGCTCCGTCCATTTTTTCCACGCCGTATAATTTCTCAAAAGGCACCAGCAGCAAGCCGAAACGATTCTGCACCGGTGTCAGTCCCAGAAACGCCGCAAAACCCATTACAAGCGCAAGGTATGCGCCTGTTTTGCTTGCCCTTTTCCAGTATATGCCGAAAACGAGCACACTGAACCCGCCGATCGAGTATATCGCCCCGGTCACCGCGAGGTAGTCCCACAGGTCCTGGCCAAGCGGATACCAAAGCCCCCAAAGCAGTATGAACAGGCCTATGGCGACGATGAATATACGTGTAAGCAGCAGGCGGGTTTTAGAGGAAAGACCCTTTTTATACATTGGTGCGATCACGTCCTGGGTGAGAACCGAACTCCAGCAAAGGAGGTAACTGTCATGCGTTGACATAAACGCAGCAAGCATACCTGCTGTTATCAGCCCAAGCAAACCGGACGGCAATATCTGCGAGAGGAAAAACGGCATCGCGGTAAGCGAGCGTTCCGCTGCTACCGTCGGGTCCTTGTCGAAAAACCACCCGGCAAGCCCGTCGTTTGTCATGATAAACACAAACGCGCAGATTCCGAAAAAGTACGGGATCAAAAAGCGGATCAAAAACCCAATCGACGAGAGCGTATATATCTTTTTAACTGTGCGCGTGTCCCGCGCCGAACATGCCCTTATGACCGCAGTCTGCCAGATGGCACAAGAAACCAATCCGAGAAAGAACATCCAGACCACATACGACCAGCCGAAACCTTCTTCGGTGAACGGGTCAAAGCCTGCCCTTCCCTTATGTTCGAGTACCGTGTTGACAATATTGCTCCAGCCGAGATTCTGTATCGAAATAATGCACACAGCAACTACACTGAATGACAGCACGACAAACTGGATGTAATCGAGTATTGCAACCGAGACCATTCCGCCAAGCGTTGTATACAAAAGCACAAGGGCAAGAAGCACCGTCATAATAATCTTAAGCTGCGCCGGGTCGTCAAGCCCGGTGACAGTAGAGATGAATATGGAACCGGCTTTGAGGAACATCCCCATATTCAGTATGCCGGAAAGTGCGAGAATAAGCCCGCCGAATATGCGAACGTTTCGTCCGAAGCGTCTTTCGTAAAATTCCGGAATGGTCATCACGCCCATTCGGCGCAGCGGCACCACGATAAAACCCGTAAGCCCGACGATAACGGTTACTATCGCCGCGGCAAAGGCTATGTGAAAAGCCGCGAAACCTCCGGTAAAGCCTTTCTGCGCAGCGTACATAACGGTGATAAGACCCATCTCAGTTCCGATCATCGTGGCGATGCCGATAAAGGTCTTAAGTCCCCTGCCGGCGACGATGAAGTCTGTCGCGTTGACGATGTACTTTGTGATGTAAACACCCACAAAAACAACCAGGAAAATGTAGACACAGACTATCACCCAGTCAACGGTGCCAAAGTTGGTCGCATACTGCATCAGGTCCATATTGTTTTATACTCCTTTAACAATTGTAATTATACGGCAGCAGCTGATGGATAAATTAAAAGCCCCTGCTTTTGCTGTATTTCTTTGAAAAGTCAACTAAATTGCCGGCATGTTTGTCACACTTTTCCCGGAACTGCTGGATAATCTTTTGAAGCGAGGCTTCGTAGATAAGGTTGTTCTTTTCCTGCGGGTCGTTTTCAAGATCAAAGAAATGCTCGAATATCGGCGTCCTGCCGACAAAGTTGAGCACCTTGTCGGGATACCTTCCGCGATGAGGACTGAAACTTTCGTCGTCGATCGGATCACCCGGGTTCGGGAAGTATCGAATGTACTTATACTTATCGGTCCGCACAGTCTCCATGAACGGGTTTTTCCTGCCTACATACATGCTCTCGAGGAATATCTCGCTGCGCTTGTCGTAGTTGTTTCCATAAACGGCGTTGCTCAGGTCGATACCCTGCATTGTATCGGGAACATCCATACCTGCAAGCGAAACAATAGTAGGCGCAACATCGATGCTTATAGCAAAGTCATCGAGCACCCTGCCTCGCTTATCGATCGGGATATCAGGGTCATAAATAATGAAAGGTATTCGTGTTGCAAGATCGTACTGCAAACTCTTTCCGCCCATACCGTATTCACCCATGATCAAACCATGATCGCTTGAGTATATTATCACGGTGTTATCGGCAAGGCCGCGTTTTTTAAGTGATTCCATCAAATTGCCAACCGCCTTGTCAACCCCGGTTATAAGCTGCAGGTAACGGTAACGATGCTCGGTGTTGGTGTCCTTGTCGTAATTGTAGGAGTATGTTACCTTGCGCAGTTCCTGCGGCAAAACGCGCTCGGGAATGTACCTGTAAGGGTCGGTTCCTGTATCATCGGAAATATTGACCTGCTGATCACGGTAAAGATCGCCGTATATGGGATGATCGGATATTTTCGGGTTTTCGTTGGCAGGGTGTGTCATCCTCGTGTCACCGTTTTCGCCCGGGTACATGCTGCCGGAAATGGACCCGTGCGGCGCAGAGAAACTCACCGACAAACAGAAAGGCTTGTCGTCCGGTGCGGTGTCAAGGAACTCGTCCATGCACTCGGTCATAATCGGTGTGATTATCTCCGACTCCATATCCTTATACATGAAACAGTTAGGTAGGCGCTTTGCGAAAAACGCTGCCCATCCGTCGTGACCCAGCCAGAAGTCAAACTTCTCCTCGGCATGCGGACGAAACTCGTAATTTTCCAGACCGAACTTGCCTATAAAGCCGGTATAGTAACCCTTCTTTTGCAGCAGCGCAGGATAGGTGTCCTCCCACTGGCGGTCCGTCATGTCGTGCGGTGAAGAAAAGCCCACACGGTGTGTCCGCTCGAACTGACCTGTAAAGTAAGTCGCCCTGCTCGGCGAACAGACCGGCTCGGCAATAAAAGCGTTCTCGAAACGCACTCCCCCGCGGGCAAGAGCATCAATGTTCGGTGTTTTTATAAATGGGTGACCCTCACAGCCAAGCATACCAGCCCGCTGGTCGTCAGTCAGCAGAAAGATAATATTCGGCCTGCGGTTTTTAGCCGGCAGTGAGGACACAGCTTTACTCTTTTCCCCGCCTTTCCATATTCCCTTCACACAGCCGCCCAAACCCAAAGAAACTCCAGCCGCCGCGGCTGCATTTATGAATTGTCTCCTGCTGATGCTTGCTTTCATTTCAACTCCGATTAAAACTTAACACAGCTATTAGGCAATAAATTTAAGGCTGCTGTCTGTGTATATCAAGAAAAATTTCTAAGCCCTGACTTGATAACCAATGTTAAACCGATATAATAGCATGTGATTTAAGAATCTGCATGTCAGGATGATATGATATTCAGGCCGCGTAAAAGACCGTCCAACAAGCTTTTTTTAGAAGACTTCCGTCATCACTGGCGGGCGTATGTTTTGCAAAGCGTGTTCGCAACTGTCAGTATTTTCTTCGTACTGGTCATACTCGGCCTGGGAGAAGCGGTCATCGTAGCTTCGCTCGGCGCGACGACTTTCATTATATTCGCACTGCCTCATAAATTCACCGCCCGGCCTCGCAACGTAATAGGCGGCCATATCGCCGGACTTTTATCCGGCTATCTCTGTGCCTTTCTAATACAGGTCCTGCCCTGGCATCACTACGTCTGCAACGCTGCCATGTACGCTGTCTCCGTGGGACTGGTGATGTTCGTAATGGTAATTACCGATACCGAACACCCCCCCGCAGCCGGAACCTCGCTGGGGGTCTGTATTGAAGGCTACAACCCTGAAGTTATAATTACGGTACTCGCAGCGGCCATGCTGCTTTCGTATATCCGCTGGCAGTTTAGAAAATACATGCGGGACCTGCGATAAAAATCAGCGAAATTACCACTTTAAATTATTTCCGCTTTGGCGCATAATAATCTATCGTCGGCAGTAATTTTTTTTACCATGGAGCAATACGCTATGAAAAAAAATTTGTATTTAATTACCCTGTTAACTTTGATAATTTGTTCATTCTGTTTGGCCGGATGGCAGGCTTTCTCACCACCCGAGAACCCGACCTTTACAGTTATCGAGAACCCGCATGCGACAGTGACACTTAACCAGGAAACACACTGGAAGCTGAAATGGACCCCGACAGTGGACATACTGCCCGGAAGCATTGTACAATTAAGAAGTAAGAATCTGAGAGTCTTTTATTCATGGCAGTACATGACATCAGAGATAACACCCGGTGATATAACAATGCGCCGGCCTGTGAATATGAGCAACCACTACCTTTTCCAGGCAGGACCGGAGTTTGTAATCTTCGAGGCTAAGATTCAAAACGGCCTGAAAAAAGGTGAACCGCTTTTTATAAACCTTTCAGTGATACCCCCGTTTCATGACACACTTGACGAAGCGGTCAGTATCTGGATAGACCGAAACCCGGACGACGATAAGCAAGAATTTGAGTACGCCCCCGCAGCGACAGCGGTTCTGAATATCCACGCCGGCCCCGTAGAACGAATAGGCGTTTACTGCAGGCCGATGCCCGGAGAGGACGGAAAAGTTCAAACAGTGATAGCGCCGGAAGATAGATACGGAAATATTTCAAGTTTCGTCAAGCCTGTAACCGCTGAGCTCAAATGGCAGGGCAGAACATGGCAGAAAACGATAACCGGCCGCGAGACAATCTCACTCCCTTCGCCCGATGGAATTGACCGGCTGACTTTGACAATTCCACTCAGCCGGCTTGGCACAAATGACAATATAACCAATGCCAAGCTCATCGACGGAAAACTCGTTGTTACTTCAAACCCGGTCTGGCCCGCAGCTCCGCACGGAATGAAAGCAGCTTTCGGTGAGTTCCACTGGCATACGGAGGCCTCCGGTGACGGCGCCGGGAACATATACGACTCGCTCACGCACGCGCGGGATCATTTGAACATGGACTACTGCTCAACCGGCGACCACACGCCGTATCATCCAAAGTGGAAATGGATGGTAAACGCATTGGAAAAATTTAACCAGCCGGGTGTTTTCGCGACATTCTTCGGATGGGAAAATTCAACCAGGCATGGCCATGACAATTATTACTTCACAGACCCTGAACATCCTGTCAAACCCCACGGCACCGCGGAAGTGCGTCATAAAAAACCATACGAAATTCAGGAAAAACTCGGCGAGCTTTATACCTCGCTCGACAACGATAATAAGTTCATCGCAATACCTCATCACACCAACGCGGTCGCCGAAACCCGCAAGCCGGACGGAACCCCCTACTGGTACGCCTACCCTTTCTATCAACCGGATGAATACCACCGGCTGTTCGAAATACTCCAGACCCGCGGTAATATGGAACGCAATGAATATTCCGATGCATGGCGGGGGTGGTATACATACGGCTCTTCCGCGCAGGACGCCCTTGCCGCCGGGTACAAAATCGGATTTACCGCGGGAACCGATAATCACCACGGCAAACCGGGAGTGTGCTTTGCGGCAAAAGACGAGAATCGCGGCAGAATACCTGCGCACAGCCAGGCATTGACGGGACTGTGGACCCCGCGATTAGAACGTCAGCAGGTCTTCAATTCATTGCATGACAGGCGCACATGGGCCGTATGGGACACAAGGGCGATCGTCTATTTCACTGTTAATGACACACTTAGCGGAAGTGAACTTGTGCTCCCGAAATCAAGGCCTTTAACAGCGAGGATTAAAATGAGCACCGACGCGCCTCTACAGATTCTGGAGATAATTTCCGACAGCAAAACAGTATGGTCTGCAACAAAGCCCGAGCTTGACTTTGACCTTACGGCTTCTCTGCCGGCACCCGATAAAGACACCCATTATTACCTGCGAGCACTGGACAGAAGCGGCGGAATAATTTACGCAAGCCCGGTATTCGTCATTGTAAGATAAACTTAACCAAAGGGGGAAACATGAAAATCAAAAGGCGCTCAGTAATAGGACTTGCCGGTTTCGCTTTAGCTGTTTTCGCCGCAGCTTCGTTAGGCGGATACTTCACGTCGGCAACGGTGGGTTCCTGGTATCAGCAGCTTAACAAGCCCTCCTTCAATCCACCCGGCTGGGTCTTCGGCCCGGTATGGACGGTTTTATATATCCTTATCGCAATTGCAGGTTGGCTGGTCTGGAACAAACACGGCTTTGGCGGTGCGCCTGTCGCGCTCTGGCTCTACTTCACTCCGCTCGCGCTAAACGCGGCATGGAGTTTCTTTTTCTTCTACGCCCAAAACCCCGGCGCAGCCTTTATTGAACTTGTCATACTCAACATATTTATAATCCTGACGGTGATACTGTTTTTCAAAAAGCAAAAAACGGCCGCGATAATAATGCTGCCCTACCTCGCATGGACACTTTTCGCAGCCGTCCTGAATTTACGTCTATGGCAATTAAATTAATTGCCTGCCTGAACCGCAGCTCAAGAGTTTCGCAACTGGGCAATAAGCTGCTTTGTCTGCGGCGACTGCACGGCGCCTTGCGCCTTCTTAAACGCCCGCTTAGCCTCAAAGTTTTCCTGTTTAAAAAGCTCGCTGCCTCTTACTACCTCGCGCAGGGCCTGCGACTTTTGCCGTGCGGTTTTCAAAAATCCTGCCGCCCTGATTCCCCACGCACCGCCGATTATACCAGCTACTGCAATCGCCCCGTCCATCGCCGCATCTGCCGCCTGCCAGACGTCCGGCCTCTGTGATGCCTCGAACATAGCCTGCTCGGTAACAAACGCGCTTTCACTGCCGAGTACATCTTCCGGACCGTTAACCTGCATGGGCTCATCAGGCATACCGAAATACGCCGTCATCACACGGCTCTGATTCTCGCTCATCGCCGTCAGGTTTTGCAGTGTTTGCGATGCATCCTCCTCTCTCGCCCGATCGGCTGCAAGCGCAGCCGTCCTCTCGTGCAGCCAGGCATTCTGTTTCTGCGCCGCTCCCGGCTCAAGCCTAAGCCCGCTGCATCCGGCTAAAAGCAGCAGACAAAATACAACGGCAAATGCAATTAAACTCTTTTTCATAATGTTTACCCCCTCTTAAATTAATTATCGTTCAATTCCAGTTTTCTTTCAACCGCTTTGAGCCTGTATTCGTAACCGATGCCCTCCGCGGTCAGTTTTTCAAGCCTCAGCGAAAAATCCCGCTGGCACTCGAGCAGCCTGTCGACATCGTGCAGCAGCAGGTCAAGCTGCCTTTGAATGTTCAGCCAGCTTCCAATTATCAACCCCGCAAGCAGAATTATCTGCACGATGACCGAAAGCGTTACCTGCTTATTCAGCCCCCATTTGTTCGTTTCCATTCGTTCTCCTCCGGATTAATTACAACTGCTCAGGCTATGTATTCGGCCCGCTTGAGTATTTCAACTTCGATGCTGCTTTGCTGTCTTTTAAGGTCCGACTTGACATTCGTGACAACCGCATCGTACTGCTGCTCGAATTTGATGCCCAGGTAATCCCGTGAATCAGCACCGATGCTGATCAGGTCACCTGCATTGATATTTATCATCGGCCTGAGAGTTTGTATCCTGGCGACGCCCTGCGCCTCACGATGCCCCCGCGAATAGTTTCTCAAATAACCGGTCAAAACACTCGTATCGTCAACCTCGTCCGCCTGCCCGAGAAGGCTAAGACCACTTTTATAAAAAATGCTCTGCGGGCTTACTTTGCGAAAACAGTAGTCTCTGTCCAGTCGGACTATCTTGTCCACAACCGGTGCCGAAGAATTTACGGGCCCGTCGGCAAACGATGCCCAGACAATTTCATCGGACTCAATGCTCGCGGTCACACGAACACAAAACAGGTCATCCTCGACAGCATTTATGACATCACCGCTAAGAGCGTCACTGCTCAACCATATCCCGCACTGATCGACAAGATTATCAAAAGAATGGTTGTATTCGTGCCACGTTAACCCACCGTCGTATGATGCCTCCACATAAAGACCCAAACTCACATTCTCACTGTCCCTGCTGACGCATTCAAGAAACCTTCTTGCCCGGATAAAATAATCGTCGGTCCCGAAGACATGCGAAAGGTCATACGCCGACCCCCGGTTATAAGGCGAAACGGTGTAAATGCCGGATTCATTTAGACACCATCGCCGGTAAACATTGCGGTATGTGCTGAAATCCGTGCTCGTGCTCCAACTGTACATAGACCAGTCAGCCCCTTCAAGCGAAGGATCCCAGGCTTTTACAAGCTCAAAAGTGGCCTCGAATATTTTCGGCTTGCCCCTGCCGATGTACCTGTTGGTTACCGGGAAATAGTTCTTAAACTGTGACATCTTAGCCGCTGCAAAAGTGTCCGCAAAAGGCTTATGATTAGCATCAGCCATATTAACCTCGACACGCCTGCCCCTGCCTTTGATATAAAATTCTATCCTCTCAGCCGGCCCGCTTGCCTGGCAGCGGCAGCAGAATCTAAAATGCAGCCCGGCTCTCTCACAGCATTTTTCAAGAGCCTTTAAAACGCTCAGCCCTGAGACATTTACTTTATGAGCATCCACGCCACCGGTCAGAGTCTCAAGTTCGGCAAGGCTCGGAACGACAAGTTCGTCAACCCGTGTATATTCGCATAAAAGATAATGTATCATCTGTGCAAGGGTCCAGTTGCGGGCCTGCTGCCCGAATGACGCAAACGCATAGCACTCCCTGCCCCCGTGTAATATTTTCTGCTCGGACCTGTTTGGTTCGGCAAGGTGGTTAAATACCGTATCATATGTTTCCCTGAACCTTGAACCCTGCTGAGCATCCGGTTCGCGAACACCATAAACGGTGCGCTTTTCCAAAATCGCTGAAAAGTCCCTTGCGGTTACTTCAACCCGCTGACTTTTGCCCGACAACTCAAGGCTTACGCTTTCAATCGTACCGGAAAAAACGGGCAGCATCTTAGTTACAACAGATGCACTCCTGTAAACAGGTTGAAGTATTTCAACTTTCATTCCGGCCTGTGCATAAAAATCGACATCTTCCGGAGCAATGCCCTTGCCCTCTCCGCTTTGTCTGTTATTGAATTCAAGAGTTGCCCTTCGCCTGCCCCCCTTGCCGAGACTTTCAAGTTCAGTCACTTCCAGGAAGTCGCAAACTTTTCCATCCAGGCAAACCATAAGCCTGGCCGCAGGCATTGAAAAAGATTTGTGCCTGTCCTGATATATTGTGATTGCATTCGTAGATTGTGCCATACTAAAGTCTTTTCCGATTGTTTATATTTTTGTTACCCGGCAGTTAAGCAATGCCGATGGAGTGTTTTCCGGGACAGGGACATGAACCGAACGAACAGGACCGGAAATTTGCCCGTTTTTAACCGGCACAACGCACAGGTGAGACATACCCTGAACATATTCGACTTTGCAATAATAATTGCCCGGGCCGGCATATTCCAACGTTGCAGCCGACGCAAGTTGAGAAAGGTCCCCCCCTGCTTGTGCATTGTAAACTTCAAAACTGTCCGGCTGGTCCGCCGGAACAGAACCATAATGCGACCACCGCAAAACCACATCACCATCCACCAATCGGCTGCTTAAACAGTCAACCGCCCCGCAATAGTTTGGTGTAAAACTGCCGTTATCTGCGAATTTTGCAAAGCACAAGGCATGTTCTAAAAATCGTTCAACACCGTCACCACTGACAGTCGACAAGCCAAAGTTGTAAACCTCACCCGGGACGGGCGTGTCAAATATTCTAACAGCGGCTCGGACTGCACAAACATCAAAAACGACCGAGATATCTGCGCGGGATGAGCACTGAACCTCTTTAACTTCCCTGCAGACCAATGCCCCGCCAATCCTTGCCCAGAAGTCGCCCCCCGTAAGGCCGAGACAAAGTTTTACACCGTTAACCGAATCGCCCTCGAAAAGGCCGTCAAAAAATTTCACGTCCATCTAAATGCCCCCTTATCCTTAGCTTGAAGGCTGCCTGTCAAGGCTTTGCTCCGTCTCCGATATCGAGAGATTGAGTATCGTTTCCCCGGCGTGGTTCTTTATCGACATATCACCGGTCACTTTATCCTGGCTCATCCGGTTGACAAGCCTCGAAAGACCATAAAAATCCAGCCTTACTTCAACCGGCACATATCTCTCGGCGTTCGATAATCCCGCTGAACCGGTGCCGTCTGCATCGATAACACCCACAAGGTCGCCGCTGTCAAAAGGCGCCGTACCGTATGAAACCCCGAACTTGTACCAGCCGCCGCCTATCTCACTTATCACAGGCGCCTGCGAAACCCGGTCACTGCCGTCGAGGTTGAACAGGCTCTCAAAAGCCATACCCGCAGAAGCGCCGGTCAAACCCTCACCGTCACGTGAAACATAAAATGGTATCTCGATACTGCTATTTGCCATAACTCCTCCTATCTGATTATTGACATCCTGCCGGGATTGAAGCAGCCGGCCCTGGCAGGAAACTGATACTGCTGCCTCACCGCTCCCATCATGCTTTGAACGGGTTCCGGCCTGCCCCCGCGAAGCACTGCCGGGTTCCTCGGCCGAAAGTCAAAATTGACTGCATCTACAAAATCAGGATCGACAAATATGCTGTTAGGCCCGAACTGCGGAACGGTGCCCCCCGCTCCCTGGTCCCAAACCGGTGTACTTGTACCAAACCAGCAATTGTAGTCACCGAAATAACTTCCCCCCGAAGTAGAACGCTTAATATAGTACCCGGTATCCAAAACACAGCCGACATTATTAAAAGCCGCAAAACTGTTTGATGTGCCGTGGACTATGAGACATGCGGTTTCTATATCGTAAAATGTATTATTCTCGCATAATATATAAGTTGACAAAGCCCCGCCGTTAATCGCCGAATAGCCCTTGATAATGATACAATCTTTTATATGCCCTCTTCCGGCATTTATCGACACACCCACCTTGCTTGTCTTACCGTTAACTACACAGCTCTGCATATAAAGATCTGTACCGTTAAATGCGACCGCTGTCCTTTTAACCTGGTCCCCCATATAACAGCCGATAAAAGCCACCCACTCGTTTGTACTGTCGGACAGAACCTTGTCGACGTCATCAAAACGGCAGTTCACAAATGTCGCCGATTCGGTCAGGTAAACCGCGTCGTTGTCATCATTGCGGTTGTTGTTATGCAAATAAAAATTACGCCAGAGCGAATAATCGCTGCCGTCAAGATTCAATATGCTGAAATCTCCGTCGCTTGCATCTATTTCGACACACTTTTGTGTATCCACCCCGTTTCTAAGGCAATCAATAACAGGCTGATAATAAATGCCGCCCGCATCCATATCGCTTACAATATTAACAGTGTCGGCACTAGTGTGATACCCTATAAAAGTAACAGGCTCGTTGTATAATACACTGCCCGACCCGCCAATACTCAGCCCGGAAGTAAGTACATATCTGCCCTGTTTTACCCAGACAATATTTCCACGATACGCATACATTACCGCCTGTTCGAGCGTCCATGGACTTGCCTGCGAACCATCCCCGGTCCCGTCGGCGTCAACTGTTACGAATTTGTGTGTTATGCTCATTTTATGTTCCCGTAGTTTTAGCTCTCTTCCAGCCAGTAACCGTTCTTGGCGATGGTAACCCAGTCACCGTTTGAATCTGCAATAAGTGTAATGCTCTCCCCAACTGCGTCGGCCCATTTGTATTTACCCGTCGTATAGCCGCTGTCGTCCCTTATCGCATTTGCTCCGGGCTCTATACGCAGTTGCTGATTGGCCTGAACAGCAAATGTAAAGGTCGTACCCCCCGCCGCCGAAGCAGGCAGCGTAAGTGTCACAGTTGAACTTGCCCCGAGGTTGGTATGTACGCTGCCGGACTCGGCTTCGGTCAAAGTGTCATCAGTGGTATGCGGCTCGATTACCCCCGAGCCTCCGCTGGAAGATGAATTCGGCAATGCAATGCTGTGGTGATCACGGGCATCTGTTATCGACGTAATTACCCCGCCGCTTGTCGTGATGACGGCAAGCCTTACATGCGTCCCAGCCGACATATCCGGAAACGCAGAATATTCATCAACCACCAGGGTTCCAGAAGAGTCAATGTAAATATAAATGTTCGCCTTGTTATCGGCCAGCGTATTGCCCGTCGAACCTGTGTATTCCACAAGTGTATTGCCGACCCAGAATTTGCCCGGCTTTACACCAATCTCGAGATCACCCTCATCGAATACACGAAGATCCCCCGCACGTCTTGCAGCCAGCAGCAAACGGTAAAGAAGCTTCCTGAAATGCAGGTAATATGGAGCTGTTCCCGTTGGAATATATTCGACCCCGGTGTGCTCCTCATTAACAAGGTTCAGCAGTTCATTGTCCGATGGATATACTTCTGTCATAATATCGCCCTCTAATAAGTTTTCAAAATTAACTCGTTACCTTCCTCGTCATAAATGACAGGTTTTAGATATTCAGCACCAGCCGGTATGGGTACAACGCTGAACTGCCCGCTTTCAAAAATAAATTCTCGTCCTGTTTCGTCAGTTACCTCAACCCGGAAAAAGTGCCTGCCCTTTTCAAGTTCCGGGCTGATCCACGCAAACTGATCAGCGTCAAAACCGAATCTGCCCATGCCCAATGCTCCAAGACCAAACCCCGGACACGCTCCGCCGTCCCAGCCGAAGTCGGTCTCCCCAAATGCGCCAAGTCCCCAGCCGCCTCTGTGCCTGAAGTTTCGCCATAACGCTAAGGGCCCCGCAACAGGCTCATTCTCGTCGATATCGCCTGAACCACCGTTGCTGAATATCCTGACAACGCCCATACCCGGAAGATCCATTTCACGCGCAAAAGTAATTTTCACCCGGTTAGTGAACTGCCCTTCCGCAAAGATATAACCATGATCCTCCCACGGGTCCTCACCTGTAACGGCATAAACTTCTACCGTAATCAGGCTTTCACTGCCTGCCGGCTTTGAGACCGTCGCCCAGCCGAGCCCCTTTTCATAAGTTGCACCCGCAAGCTTTCCGTTCACATAAACCTGGTGAAGTTTGTCGCTGTGTTCAGTCTTCCAGCTTACGGCAAATGTCGCTTGTTCCTCTGTAACAGCACCGGAGGTCCCGCATCCGAGACAGATAAAATCCGCATTAACATTATTTATGCCTTCGCCGATCAAGCTCATGTTTAAGCCTCTAACTGTTCATATTCAATTTCCACCCGGCACGCCGCTATGCTGCCGCTGACCCCGGGCCGCCGAGCCATCACCGACCTGACAAGAAGATTCTCATAAACCCTCCCGTCAGGAACTTTCAGCGAATGAACTTCCCCGTCGATCAGTGCGCTAAGCTCATAAACCTTGTCCCTGACCGTATCGACAGATGGACCGTGAACAACCCCCTGGTGTTTAATCAACCGCCCGCGTTTGCCGAGATCAATATTCACAACCCCGTCAACCGAATTAATACCGTTTTGCACTCTTGCCCGTTTCACGGTACCCTCGTCGAGCTTCCTGTGCCCGAAACTAATCCTGCCGTCTAAAACCGCCTGCATATTTATTACCCCCTGCCGAGCCTGAAGCTTCCGCCGCCAAGCTCAATATCACCCTGTCCGTCGCCATCGGTGTCAATCCAAACCCTGCATCCCTCCATAGCCTTTTCATAAAGTCGCGAGTAATGCTTCTGCTTATCCTCAGCAACAGCCTCACCGCCGCCCAACCCGCAAAGCGTTCCGTAAACAAGCGCCAATGTGCCGTAAACCGCCGCCTGAACCAGGGACTCAGTGTCCGCAATGTCATCAATGCTGTACTCGCTCTCGCCGAAGCCAGGACGAATCGAAAGCCTCCTCGAAATGTCGTACAAAACCTCACACGCCTGCGGACCGTAACTGCAAATGCTGTAAGTCAAACTCTCATACTCACCGACCGGAATACACTGCTCGCTGCCCCTTGCCCGCATTACTGATATTGTCAACTGCTCGGCGCCGTCAACGGACACAATCTCATAAAACCCGTAAAGTCCAGCCGAGATACTGCAAAGCTTGATAACCTGGCCCTCACTTACACCGCGGTTAATAAAATCTCCGCCCGATGCAGTAAATGTGCTGCTGCTGACCTGGCCGTTTTCGCCGCCTGCAATTATCTGCCACGCAATGCTCATATCACCGAACAAACTCGGCTCGAACCTCGCCAGGTCCGCATCTTTACAAAGTGTATTCATAACCCCTCCCGTAAAAACCGTCGTACAAGCCGCCGAAACATCGAAACAATGCCCCCGCGGCTTGCACGACAAAACGTGCAAACCGCCTCGGCGTTAACTGGTGGATAGTCCCCTGATAATGCCGTGGGCCCCCTCATTTTTCATCTCAAGCGTGTACTCGCCGATAAGCTCGCCGCACTCGTAGTCACCCCCGCTCGCCAGCGGCTTGAAGTGAAAACTCCTTCCCGCAAGCGGAAGCACGGACAGCCGCGATGAATCAAGAAGCAGTACCGCATCCTGCGGAACCCACCTGCTTGTAACAATCCTGCATACACCGAAATCGCTCTCGTAAATGCTGATCATGTCACGGTAAGTTGTATCAGTTGCACCGAACGCGCGGGACTCGCTAAGGAATCCGTTTATCTGCCGCTTCTGAAAACCGTTGACAACGATAAGGTCGACATTGCCGTTGCTGCCGTCCCATATCTGACGCAGCACGTAATTGATCTTGTCCTCATCAAGCCCTGTCCCGCTCGGAAAACCGCTGTCACCCGTGGCAAAGACATTGGCAGAAATGCCCTGAACAATTCCTTTCATTGTCCTGCGCACCGAAGAACTGCCCTGCGGGTTGCTTGCAGGCTGCCCGCCGTTGATAACCGTGTTTTCAAGATCGCGCAAAAGCTCACGCAGACGCTCCTGCTTCTGGTAGTCCATCTCGTCGGCAAGGCCAAGGTGATGAACCGCCATATCCGAACCGCTGACCTCGACACTCGACGTGAATATCTGGGTGTAGTTGCCCTTCCTGCTCCGTGCAGTGAACCTTGCGTCGGGTTTGTCTGCCCCCTCCAAAGCCGCGTTGCCCAGTATGTTCACCACCTGCCCGTCGACAAGGTCCTCTTTCGTCGTGCCGGCATAACCACGCACAACAGTAAGAGTGCTGCTCGAAATCCCCGTAACCAGCATAAGCTCACCGCTGCCTTCCACCTGGACCTGGTCTCCGACCCTGAACCTGTCCGCGTTTGCAACGTCAAATGCTGTATCCCCGTCCGGGTCCGAAATAGCGCTATCGTCGATCACGTCCTTGTTGGGCAGCAGCTCATCTTCAAGCCACTCGTGATGTGTGCTCATCGCCGACCGCATCGGATCGCCCAGCACATCCAGCAGAGGAGTCTCATAAGGGCTTATGATCCCGATAATATCCGAGACATCCTCAGCGATATCCGGCAGATTAACTCCCGCCGAGTAAGTCGCTTTTCCTGTAAATGACATATATCTTTCCTTTCAAAAACCGTTAATTGCTAACTGAAATTCCTTCTCGCACGCATGTACTCCTGTACATCGTTTCTGCTGCCGCTTGCTGCGGCCTTCTTTGCCCTGTTCGTAAGGGCAGTCCTGCCGGAGCTTTGACGCTCCTTCAAACCGCTGCTTCGTGAAGGGAACTTTTCACCTCCATCATCTGCAAAAAGAAACCCTTTTTCCGTGCGAAGCTCACTGACAACTTTCTCAGCATCGAAATCATCGCCGTTTTTTACGCGCGCCTTCGCCACAAGCAGTGCCGTCTCAACATCAGCCGCCCCGGCCCTGTTCAAAGCCGTTATAAGCGAATTATCCCGTTTAAGCTCATCCAGCCCAGCCGACATCTCTTTCTGTAAATCGAGAACTTCAAGCAGGCGTGAGTTCAAGTGCTCAACCTCCTGCTCGGCCTTTTGAGCACGCTTGCGATACCTGATCGCCTCGCTGACCGAAACCATCTTATCCTCACCATGCTGTTCGGCTGACACGTCTTGACTCTCTAAGTCGTTCCTGTCCATTCTTTCTCCTTGTTGTAAATACAACTAATAGTAAAACCGTTAAATTTCGTAACCAAGCTCTTTCATTATCTCATCCTGCGGAACTCCCAAGTCCTTCTTTATCTGGGCTTCCTTCAGCTTATCCAGGATATCCTCAGGCAGCGGGTTCGGAAAAATGACATTAAACTTTCTATCCTCCTGGCTGCTTTTATAAATCCCAAGCCTGTCCAGCAGTTCGAGAACAAGTCCGCATATATCCTTGATACCTTCACCGTAGGTGAACTGCTTTCTCTCGGTCTTCGCAAGCATCCCCATGAAAACCATCTTAATCGCCACAGCGCTCGTAAGATGACCCACCTTGTTCTTCAAAACACCCGCCACAACAGGTGTAACACCGCTTACCTTATCCATAGCGTCCCGTATCTCGGCGATATGCTGATCCTCACTCGGCGAATTGCTGTCCCCGCCAAACTGTTCAATACTGGCATCCGGATTATGAGTAAACCACATCGTTCCAGGAGCAACGGGCTTATCCAAAAACCCTTCAATCCCTTTTGCGAGAAACATCTTGAACGCCTGGTAAGTCAGCCTGTTGGCCCTGTCGCTCAAACGCGTGTTAAGTTCGTCCTGCAGGCTCATAAGCTGCTCCACGTCACTGAGCCCCTCATAATAATACGGCTGTGCGAGATTCTGAACGTGTACAACCGGGACAAAGCCGAAAGGGTTTCGTCCCTCTTCGCTTACTCTGCCGTTCTCATAACGCTGCCAGTAATCGGCCCCGATTATTTCCGTAACCTCAACCCTCGACCTCTCGCTGTCGGGACTGTTAAAACCGCCAACGCTTTTCAAAAACCCTCTCTCACTGCTGACCGTGTTCTTCGCCTGGTAAAAATGTTGAATATAAAAATCTATCTTTCGATAGTTGTCCTCACAAAGGACAGGCAGTGCCCGCGGAGCCTCAACCAGTTCAAGGTCGATCGCCCCCGCCGCGTCAAGAATTGATGAAAAAGAAGTGTCAATTGAAGTGCCTTTAGTGTGCAGGCCGGCCTCACCCCGCTCCATACCAAAAGCCCGGCCCGGTCTAACAAGACAATCGACAAAACCGTAAACACTCCCGAGCACCGCCATATCCTGAAAAAAACCAACAGAACCGTTACGCTCGAACACAGCATTTATTATTTGATCTATTTCTCTGCGTTTGACCTCGTCACCGGCCCTGCTTGTTATCTTAATACCCTTTCCGAAAAGAAAATCGACCATCGCGTTTACACGCCACCCGATGTCGTTTTCAATCACGATCTCCTTGCGTTGGACATCAGGATCGATCCTGCCCAGATCATTGTCCAAATATCGAACCCTGCCCGTAATGCGTGCAGGCAGACCCATCTCCTGCGCCTGGATGTATCCCCGCCCCGCTAAACCAACACCCCCGCCCATAAGACCTGCCGAATTCACCTCGCGACACTTGTTCTCGTAGTAATCCCACAATTTGCCGAAATGATTGTTTAGCTCGGGCCACTTCTCTTCGACAAGCCAGTCAACAAAAGCCTCATCAAGTCTGCCTTCGCCGAATTTCTCAAAATCAAATCCCATCTTTTTCACTTTCAAATTTGAACAGGTTTTTACATCCACCCATGCTCAAATCCGCGCCGAATAGCTTAAATTTCGAAAGTGAAAAACTCTTAACTCACCGATAAAAATGAACTTAAAATTTTTAAAAATTCCGCCAACAGCAAAATAGTGCAAGCAGCAGCCGGCTTATCCCGATTATTCATCCCCCGAAAGTTTAAAATAAAAATGACCTGAAATGTGTTTATGGCAGCTCTTTATATATTAATGCGCATAAAAAAAGCCGCCCCTTTTCAGGACGGCTTGAAATTTCTTTAGAACCCCCGATTGATCGGGGCGAAATTGAGAGAGATAATGAAATTATTACTCACTCTTGGCAGGAGCTTTTGATACCGGCATCTGGACAGGTTTGATCTCATACTCAGCAGCCCAGACAATATTTGCATCCTCCTTGAGCTTGTCGATGTAATCTTTCGCAAAGCTCTGCCTTTCCTGCTGCTTGAGCATTTCCATAATATCTGTTTTAACCTCTTCAAAAGGCACCGTGCGGGCATCCTTCTTATCGGTAACCTTTATAATATGATAACCGAACCTTGTCTCTACAATATCACTTACATCTCCCGGTTTCATCGAAAATGCAGCATCCGAAAATGCAGGCACCATCTGGCCCTTCTGGAAGTATCCGAGGTCCCCCCCCTTTGCACTTGAAGGACAGGAAGAATTCTCTTTTGCAAGCGCCGCAAAATCTTCGCCCTCCTTAACCTTTGAAAGCACTTGCTCAGCTTCTTTCTTCGCCTCAGCCTTTTTCTCTTCGTCCATATCCTTTGTTCCGATCAGAATATGGCTTGCCTTTACCTGCTCGGGCTGCTGGAACCGCTCGGTATTGCTCTCATAGTACTCTTTAGCCTTCGCCTCATTGACCTCGCCCATCTCACCTTCGGATTCGGACTGCATCAAAGTCTCCATCCTGAGCCCCATCCGCATCCGGTCGTTCAGTTCCGCTTCGCTCATACCGCTTTGCATAACCTGGGCTTTGAATTCTTCAACTGACATATTTCTTTTAGACGCATACTCTGCAAATTTTTCGTCGATCTGGGCCTGCGTTACTTCCATGCCCTTTTCTTTGAGCTTCGCCTCAACCAGCTTATCCATTACCAGCATCTCACCGGCTCGCTGAATAAGCTGAGTTTTCATCTTCTCAAGCCTCGCCGGGTCACCGCCGCCCATGGCCTCCATCCGCTCGATCTGGGGCGCGATAATCTTATTAATCTCACTTTTCATTATCTTGTCACCGTTTACGGTAACAACTACCATATCTTTTTCAACTACAGATGCAGGTTTGGCTTCTGCTTGTTTTTTCATTTCGCAGGGAGCTTTTGCATCGCAGCTCTTGGAATCCTTATCGCATGACTCTGAATGCTTGTCACATTTCTCCTTGCCGTCCTTGCAGCATTTTTCTCCTGTGCTGCAGCACTTGGCATCTTTTTCACACTTTACTTCTTTTGTCGCAGTGTTACCCGCATTTTCCACTTCCTTTTTATCGCTGTCGCCCTTGCCCATGGCAAACGCGTTCATCGACACTGCAAGAACCATCATTAAAACGACTAATTTAAATTTCATTTAACTTCCTTTCTTTCTGAATAGTTAACCTCGATTACTCCACCCGAAAAGTCGACTTTAGACTACTGAAAATCAAAAGTCAAGAAACAATTAAAAAACATGGATTTATTTGTAACAATACTGAAATTATGCTCCGAAGTTCAGTTAATATGGCTTGAAAATCTCATATTTGTTGTTAATATTTCTACCAAATGAACCTGAATAAAAAGACAGAAATTATCGAGCATACTATAAAAGTCAGGCCGCGTTACTGCGAAACCGACCAGGCTGGCGTTGTCCACCACACAGTATACCCCGTCTGGTTCGAGATGGGCCGGACAGAACTGCTTCGCGAAAACGGATTTGCTTACAGCGACCTTGAAAAAGCCGGAATTTACTTCGTAGTCGCAAATCTTACCGTAACTTACCACAGACCGGCACTTTACGATGAAATCCTCGACCTGATAACTGAATGCACGAAAATAACATCCGCAAGGGTCGAACACAGTTATACACTTAAAAGACCTGCAACGGGAATTATTCTTGTCAGCGGCACCAGCATCCTCGCCTGCGTCGATAAAAACGGAAAACCCAAAAGAATGCCCGATTTCATGTACCCGCATGATGATGTTCCCTTAAAAAACGGCAAAAAAGCTCGAAAATAACCCCTTAGCCCTTTTCACTGTTTTTTTCTGCAAAATTTGCCCACTACTGCGGCAAAAAACAAGATAACCCCATAAAATCCGGCAATAGACACGAAAAACCAATCAAAAAATTTCCGCCCAAAATTTTGATTCACCCTTTTTATTTCCTATAGTTTACCTTGGAGCAAGAAAATAAAAAGTTTAATGCCTTAACAGGTTAATTGGGGAATTATATATGCGTCCGAAAGATAACAAACTTGTTTTCAATTTTTACAGGCCTGGCTTCAATGCCAGAGAACGAGGTCCGCCGGTAAAACGAAGAAGAACGTTTTTTCCGCCGCCCTGCAATCCCCTGGGCGTCAATAAATGATCGCCGCATAACCAACGCTTTCTTCACTGCCGCGACCGAACCTCTTTTCCATCACCTCATTGCTGGTGGTATGCGCAAGAAGATACCCTTTATCTTTGCCCATCTCTTTCATCGCCGCAATTAGAGCAGCAACCGCCCCCGCACCGCATGCGCTCATATTTTCACTACCTGACCTAATAACACCTTCACTGTCCAGTTTCAGTGCCATATCGATAAACTGCTTATCATTGACTTCATAAGCCCATTTTAACGCTTTGGCCCCCGTCCCTTCCGGCGCAAATCCATACCTCGGCCCGTAATGCGTAAGGTCCGTCGATGCAATAAAAACAGCTTTTCTACCGATATTTTTAACTGCTCTCGCTGCTTCTATACCCGCAGATATCGAAGCATCCGCAGGTGGACACGCAACAGGCACTATCTTCGCGCCATCGAACATATATTTAATGAAAGGCACCTGGACCTCGATACTGTGTTCGCCTCTGTGAACCGCCCTGTCGGTCTCCACAACACCGCTGTCGGCGATCTTCCCCGCAAGTTCCTCGTCAACCTCGACAACACCAAGCGGGGTCTCCCAGCCGCCCCGATCATAAACGCTTGGCCCGCTTACACCATAATGATGAACCGCCCCGAATATTACAAAAGTCTCCACGTCCCCCGCTTTTTCTTTTATCGTCGAAAAAACCAGCCCTGCCAAATCTCCGCTAAAGACCCAGCCCGCGTGAGGCACAATACCGCCCGAAATCGTACCGGGCAGTTCGACTTCCGGCCTCCTCAGGTTAAGGCATTCCTCTATCTCTGCTTTACAACTTCCGCTGCCGCCGCTGTAAAATTGCCCCGCTGCTATCGGCTGCCTTATATTCATAATTTAGCCTCCTTCTTCTTGAAATATTCATAACAATCGTTATTATCTACAGAAACATTTTATTATTCAAGAAAAAAGGAAATTCTATGGCTAAGGAAAAACCTCAAATCGCCGTATTAATGGGCTCCGACAGTGACCTTCCCACCATGCAGGCTTGTGTCGACCAACTCAGGGATTTCGGACTCACTCCTGCCGTTCGAGTTATTTCCGCACACAGAACCCCTGAAGTCGCTTCTCAGTTCGCACGTGACGCCGAGAACAACGGAATTAAAATAATCATTGCCGCCGCCGGAATGGCCGCTCACCTCGCCGGTGCAATGGCCGCACAAACACACCTGCCTATAATAGGCGTACCCCTCCAGGCATCCGAAGGACCATCAGGACTCGATGCGCTTTTAAGCACAGTGCAGATGCCTCCCGGCGTACCGGTAGCGACAACCGCCATAGGAAAAGCAGGAGCGAAAAATGCAGCCGTCCTCGCGCTGCAGATACTCGCCCTCTCGGACGAAAAGCTCAGGCAGACACTGATCGATTTCCGTAAAAAACAAAGCGAAAAAGTTATCGCAAAAGACAAAAAAGTCTCAGGTGCTTAAAATCTCCGCTTAAAACATAAATATGTGTGATTAAAAAAGTTCGGCAAGATATTTATCAGCCGTTCTTATATGCCCATTAAGCTTAGCTGTGTTCATCTTGTTTAATTGCCATACAAGAGGCTTGGTCCGCTGGTTGTTCTCGAAAAACTCTTTATGCTTATCGACGAATCTCCAGAACAACCCGTCCCAAACTTCACACCACCTCCCTTTTTTGTAATTGCTCATTTTAAGTATATAATTCGACGAGCTGATATAAGGCTTGCTCGTTATAAGACCGCCAGTCGAAAACTGGCTCATCCCGTGAACATTCGGCACCATAACCCAATGCCAGGCGTCAATGAACATCTCAGAAAACCACTTGCACACATCACAAGGTTTTATCTCACAAAGCAGCATAAAATTACCCAGCACCATCAGCCTTTCAATATGATGAGCGTAACCTGTCTCAAGAACACTTGATATCGTGTTGTCAACCGGCTCTACGCCGGTCGAAGCCTCGTAAAAAGCACCGGGCAAAGAATTATCACACCCAAAAAAATTGTCTCTTTCCATCCTCTCCCCATGCAGCAAATATGCGATCCTCATAAATTCCCGCCATCCAATGAGCTGCCTTATGAATCCCTCCGCGGAATTTATCGGTATATTATGCTTCTCAAAATGCGCCACAGCTTTTTCCAGAACCTCACCCGGCCTCACCAGCCCGGTATTCATCGAACTGCTCAAAAGCGAATGAAACAATATCGGTTCATCCCTGCTGACCGCATCCTCATAATCACCAAACAGCTCAAACTTATCGTCTAAAAAATTACACAAAAGCCTCCTCGCCTGCCCGCTGTCCGTCGGATACCTGAATTCCTCAGAACTGCCCGGATTGTCTCCAAAATTATCCTCGACATACTTCCGGGCCTCTTTTAAAAATTCATCATCACGCGGCTGGTAAGTCTTAGGCACCTCAACTTCACGCCCCAAAGCTTTCCGGTTCGCCGTATCAAAACTGTACTTGCCCCCGATAGGCTTGCCGTCTTCCATAAGAACACCCAGCCGTTTACGCTGCGCAGCGTAAAAAGAAGACATCGACAAGTGCTCCTTGCCCTCAAAAAAAGACCCGTAAAAATCCTCGCTCGTAATAAATGCCGGGTTTTCAATAAAACAAAGCTCAATGCCTGTTTTTTTGCAGATTCTTTTCACCAACTCTTCAACTTTTCTCTCAGCCGGACGCACACAGCAAAGACTGTCAATTTTATTTTTTGAAAGCTCCTTTTCAAGGTCGCTCTCAAAGCCCAGGTAAAGCGTTTTTTTCTTTCGCTCCATAAGTCTCTGCGCATATTTCTTCATACTCGCCCGCAGCAAAACCAGCCTGCACTTATGAAATTGCAATCTTGAAAATGCGAAAGGATGCTCGTATACAATAGAAAACTTCGCCCCGTCACCCAACGGCGATTGTGAGAACAACTGGTCCGGCAGTATCAGTTCAGCTTTCATATATGCTCCATGAAAGAACTGAAATTATTATCCCATTCAATGAACCAAATCAAAGAAAATAATTTCACTTCGGCCCCAAAATAACTATAATGCCGAATTATTATCAATGAAACCCGGAGATTAGCATGAATAACACAATAATGGCAGCAGGCCATATATGTCTTGATATCACACCGTTTATACCGGTTAAAAGCCATGTTTCATTAACGGATATATTCACACCGGGCAAACTCACCAACGTCGACACTGCCTGCCTTTCAACAGGCGGCGCAGTCGCCAACACCGGAGGCTCACTCGCAAAAATGGGCTTCGACGTAAAACTCAACGGCAAGATCGGCAATGACGAGTTCGGCAGGATAATAAAAAACATCGTCGGCCCCGAAGCTGCACGGTCTTTCACCGTCGTAAATGGCGAACAGACATCCTACAGCGTCGTACTCGCAATACCCGGCTTTGACAGAATGTTCCTTCACTGCCCCGGATGCAATGATACATTCAGCGCAGATGACATCGACTACGAAGCGGCTGAACAATGTGGCATATTCCATTTCGGCTACCCAACGCTCATGGCGGCGATATTTGCAAAAGATGGTGCCGAATGTGAAAATATGTTCCGCCGCGTAAAACAAAAATCAACCGTGACAAGCATGGACCTTACCCTGCCGGACCCTCAAAGTCCCTCAGGAAAAGCCGACTGGAAAAAAATACTGACATCAACTTTTAAATATCTCGATATATTCGTTCCAAGCGCCGAGGAAATAGCATATATGTTAAACCGCGATCTTTTCAAGCGATGCCAGGAAACCGCCAGGCTAAATAGCTGCGACCCTGTCGAAGCCTACTCACCCACTGATTGCATTTCCCTGCTCGATGAAATGCTCTGCCTCGGCGTTAAGATAGCCGGCATAAAACTCGGCGCAAAAGGTCTCATGCTGAAAACTGCATCGCTCAAAGATATAGAATCGCTTCAACTCTTCGATCAGCAAACGGCTTCCCAATGGGCCGACCGATTGCTCTGGGGTAATACTTTCAAAGTCGATAAAGTTGTCTCCGCCACAGGTGCCGGCGATGCGGCCATCGCAGGACTTCTCGGAGCCATCGCCAAAAACCTAAAACCTGAACAGGCAATACTCGCCGCCAATACCGCCGGAGCAATGAACGTCCGCAACGCAGACGCGCTGAGCGGTATAGGCAACTGGAACGAAATAACCAAATGGATCGACGGAAAAGGCCTCGACATAAACACCGCCTGTCCCGATGAAACCCTGTTCAAACCTGCCGAATTAAAAGGTGTCTTTCAGGGCTGAAACTAACCAGCAAAAAAGGGCAAGCCGCCTTTGCGACCTGCCCTGAAAAAATTCAAAAACAGTCAATCAATTATGCTTACTTATCCTTGGCTTTTATAAGAACAAGACTTGCCACATTCCCGTCTTTAACCAGCAGAAGAGCCTTGCCGTTATCAGCTTCCTTCTCAAGCGCATCGGAAAACTCCTCAACGTTCTCGACTTTCCTGTTATTAACACTCACGATCAGCATCCCGGGCCGAAGTCCCTGCCTTGCAGCCGAGCTTTCCGGGTCAACATTTGTAATTACAACACCTTCGTCTGGCTCATACCCGAGCTGTTCTGCGATCTCCTCGGTAAGATTCTGAACAGTTAGCCCGAACATCTCGGTTATCTTCGCATCCGGTTCCTTCAGAGCAAGCGGAGAATCCTCAAGTGAACCTATCTTTACGGTAACATCCTTTTCCTTGCCGTCACGTATGATTGTTAATTTCGCTTTCTCGCCGGGCCTTATCGCAGCGATCATGTTCTTGAACTTCTGCAAACCTTCAATCCTCTTGCCGTCAAGCTCGACAATAACGTCGCCCTGCTTAAGACCCGCTTTCTCCGCAGGCGAATCTTCGAGAACCTTGCCGATTAAAACACCGTCGGAGTTTTCCAGCCCAAGGTACTCAGAAACATCATCATTAACTTGCCCCATCTGAATACCGAGAAATCCTCTTGTTACAGTTCCGGTCTCGATAAGCTGCTCCTTGATGCTATTTGCCATCTTAATAGGAATCGCAAAACCAATTCCCATATAACCCCTTGCCCCCTGGCTGACAATTGCGGTATTTATACCGATGGCCCGCCCGTTAATATCAAGCAAAGGCCCCCCCGAGTTACCCGGGTTGATCGCAGCATCGGTCTGAATAAAATCATCGTACTCCGTAATGCCTACAGTTCTGCCTTTTGCGCTTACAACACCAACAGTCACTGTAGCCTCGAGTCCGAACGGGTTGCCGACTGCTATAACCCACTCACCTATATCCAGGGAATCCGAATCTCCTATCTCAATATAAGGAAGATCCTCGCCGTCAACTTTTATTACAGCAACATCGGATCTCGGGTCTGTACCTATAACCTCCGCCTTCATCTCTCGACCGTCATGAAGCTTAACCGTAACCTCGTCTGCCCCATCAACTACATGGTTATTCGTAAAAATATACCCGTCCTTGGAAATAATAAAACCAGAGCCCTGAGCACTGCGTTCCCTTTGCCTGGGCTGCTGCTTTTGTCTGAATCTCGGGCCGAAAAAGAAATCAAAAAAGTCGTCATCGAAAGGCATCCTGTTGCCGAAAGGCGATTGTACCGCGACCTTCTTGGAAACCTCAACTGCAACTACCGCCGGTATGGCGTCTTTTGAAACCGCGGTAAACGCTTTTGATGTCTCTTTAAGTGTTTGAATCGCCTGCGGATTCTCAGAATCTTTCGCACAAGTACCCATCGGACTAAGTGCCAGGATAAGAACCGCCGCAACCAATGCTGTAATAACTATTCTTGACTTTCTCATGTCAGCTCCTTTCAAATGTAAGCCCTGCTTTCTGTTTTCAAAAATAGATCATGCTAAATCTTAAACGCAATTAAAGACTAATTCAATCAGATATTTCGTATACGATTAACGCACCGGATTGTTTGAACCCGGACCCAAATTTAACACAATCTTAATTAACAAATATTATGCCATTAATTGCGGAGATAAGTTAAAGGCTTGTAAATAAAGAGTTTGCAGCAACAAGGCTTTCTCGCCCCCACCGCCCCCAACTGCCATAATTGCAAGCTACCGGCAGATTGATTGATAAAAACCCCCCTGTTATTCACCCGGAACCTAGTACCCTGCCGAACTTTATGAAACAAAATTGCGGAAATTGCTGACTTAAAATCATGCAAAATATTACATTGCCCCCCTGTCTATTTCATTTTTTAGTTCACCGGTCGGCGATGCGCACTTTAACATCGAGATACTTCGTCCCCCATTTCGATGCCGTATAGTGAGTGTTATAAAAAACATCCAGCCGATACCCCTTAATATCCCTCCCGCGGTCCAGCACCTTAACAGGCTTTGAATGGTTGTAACCCGGTATTATCATCTCAGTTCCGAAAGGAAAAACCTTGTCAGCCGCCACAAAACGGTCCCCCCAGTTGACTCGATGATTGCACGCGGTCCGACCATCGGCAAACCTTCCGCAGCACTTCGCACAAGGGCAATACGCCGTAACCCTCATCCGAACTGTAACCCACCTGTCAATCGCTGCCTTGCCGTCGCCGATATCGCTTGCAAGAAGCTCTCTAAGGGCCGCCTGTGCCTGCTCGACAACCCCCGGCTCCAATTCAGCCGACACTGCTTCAACATTCTGCACGGCACCGGATAGATCATTAACGCTTGAAGCTGTCGCGCTGAGAGAAGAAACATTCACCTCATCGCCCGCAAGAAAAAGCAGCGTATTTAACATTATAAGCACAACCGCTGTTATACCCAGCGGCGATGAAAGATAATCGATTATATGTAGCGCAGCTTTTTTCAATTTGTTTACTCCCGTCGATAAAAGCCTGTCCTCGAAAGATTATCAAGCGACTTTCGTCAAATATTGCCTGTTTATATAAACCTTTTCGAAAACTCTACTTCCATTAAAAACAAAAAGCGGGCTAAAAAAGCACCGCATTTGGTCAATAATCAAATATTTCAAAAAACATCCGTATGAAAACCCTTGCCCCATTCCATTGGGAGTATGTGAAGATTATACTTGTCGCGCTGCAGAGGTGTCAAGACAATAATAAAAATTCGCAAAATTGACAAAAACTAATCGCCATTTCAGGTTCGGTATGTCCACAACAAAATTTTAGCATTTCCTTTGTAGATATGCTTTTTTATGTTAGAATATCCCCAGCCTGTTGGGGGATAGTAAAAAGGGCAAGGAAGATTAAATGAGATACATTGGCATAATCATTGTGCTGCTGCTTGCGGCTGGAGGCATATTATCCGGTTCCGACGGACCGCTTGGCCCCGCAAATCAGGATACAAATGTAACCTTGCGGGAAGATCAAGGCTACGGCTGCGTACTTGTGGACCAAGTCGTATCCATTGAAGAGGATTTTTTTATTATCTGCAACATCAACCAGTGGCCCCCCGTTATCGGAAAGGAAGTCGCAGTTAGGATAGCAAATCTTGAAAGTCCTTCGATAGACCAGCTCGGCAAAAAAACTATACAAGTCGAAGAGATCAAATCCCAGACAATCGACTTTATAAAATCGAGCATCGAACAGGGCAATACTGTTATACTCGAGAACATAACTCGCGGCGAAAAATTCTGCCTTGTCGCGGATGTAAAAATCGACGGCGTAAGTATAGCCAAAAACCTCATCGACGCAGGACTTGCAAGACCCGCGGTAAAGGTTGTAATTGAAAAGGTCCCTGCCGTTTCAAGACATGAAGTTTACCAAGCCCCTCCTGACGGCAATACAGATTACAGCACCCCTTCGATAACCGAAAAAACAACCAGCCAAAAACAGAATACTCAGCAAAATAATGACAAATTCGTCGTCTGCTCTCGCAGCAGCAGGGTTTACCACAAACCGAATTGTCATTTTACTAAACGTATATCAGAAGAAAACATGGTCCGCTACTCTTCCCCGCAGGAGGCCGAAAAAGCAGGCAAAAGACCATGCAGAATGTGCAACAAATGATCGCGGCGCCGCAGAACCGTTTTTGTTGACACGGTGAAATATGGCAAAATGGATAGTATTGATTTTGTTTGTCTTTGGTACCCTTGTTATCGGTGCTGGGATGATGTTGTACATGCGCATCGATCAGGCCCCTCCGAATATTGTCCTTATCAGCATAGACACCTGCAGGGCCGACTATTTGGGGTGTTACGGCAACACCTCCGATATAACCCCTAATATTGACCGGTTTGCTGCAAATGCCGTTCGATTTGAAAATGTCATCACACCCGTCCCCCTCACCCTGCCTTCCCACTGCACCGTAATGACCGGCAAGTCACCAATTCAGCACGGCGTGCATCACAACATTAATTACAAACTCCCCGAAAAAGAAAAAACGCTCGCCGAATTTCTCAAAGACAAAGGCTATATCACAGGCGCCGCTGTCAGCACGTTCGTTCTCGACAAAAAGTTCGGCCTTGCTCAGGGCTTCGATATGTATGACGACAACTGCAGCACAACAAATGATCAAACTGAATACCCCGAAAGAAAAGGCGAACAAACCGCCCAAATCGCCATTGACTGGCTCGAAAAAATAACATCCAAAGACTCGGACAGGCCGTTCTTTCTTTTCACACACTTTTACGACCCCCATCACCCTTATTCCGCTGATAAAAATTTTGCTGATAAATTCCCCCAAGACCCCTATTCCGCCGAAATCGCCTATACCGATCACTGTATCGGGCGAATCCTCGAAAAGCTGAAAAATCTTGATGTTTACGAGGATTCTATAGTTATCATATTTGCAGACCACGGAGAGGGCTTGGGGGATCATAATGAGCTTTATCATGGCTTTTTCGTTTATCAATCTACAGTAAAAGTTCCTATGATAATCAAGCCTGACGGCAAATACCAACCTGGCACTGTAAAAAATATCGTATCTATCGCCGACATCACCCCGACTATCAATAAAATGCTCGGAACACAACCTCCGAATAATATATATGGCCGAGATATCAGTTGGGCCTTCCGGGCAAAACAGCCTCCCGTTTCAATGAAAAGAAAGCTTTACTGTGAAACAATAATGCCCACCGAATACGACTGTTCCCCGATAATGGCGCTTGTCACCGACAAATATAAATATATCCGCACCCCCAGACAGGAACTCTACGACCTTCAAAACGACCCCGGCGAAGAGAGTAATCTATACGATCAACAGCCGCACCGGGCAAAACTGCTTCAAGGCATGCTCGATGAAATTGTAATCTCCAGAAATGATCCGCCCAGTGCCGAAATATCCGTCAGTGATGCTGACATGCAAAAACTAAGATCGCTCGGGTACGTCGCCTCAGCTCCCGACAGCAGCGAATTCGTATTTGACTTGACCAAAAACGACCCCAAAGACTGGATAGACTTCCACCAGCGGGTACTTGCTGTAAGGGCCTGCATCACCCAGGCCCAATACGACCAGGCACGTAAGATATGCAGATTAATGATAGACAACAAACCACAGGTCGCCATGAATTATTATTACCTCGGCAATGCCCTCTTCGGAGACGGCGACAAAATAGGCGCAGCTATCAATTTCAACAAGTTCCTCGAAGCTGTTGAATCCGACCCCGCCCAGCCTTTAACCTCCAATCCGCATATAAAAAGAAACGCCTCTGCCGCATATCACCTGCTTGGGATGATATACGCTGAAAGAAATAAACTCGAACAGGCAGCAGATTACTTTCAGAAATCAATCGATCTGAAAGAGGACTCCTTTGAAACACACTACAACCTTGCACGGGTATATTACACGTCGGGCCGGCTCAAAAAGGCCATCACCGAGTTCAAAAAGGCTATGCAGCTCGACAGCGACAGCGCGGATGTTTTACTCGGAATTGCTGATGTCTACGCCTCAAAAGGCGAATACGAAAACGCCCTCAAATTCTATAAACGCGGCAAAAACGTCGAACCTGACCTCGAAATATGGCAGCGTAAGATCGACATGGCAAAAAGAAACATGGTCCAGTTGGCCCCTTGATTCATAAAAATCCTGTATTTCTTTTAAATCCGTTCGAAGCCTCCTAAAATAAACCTCCACCCTTTAATCCTCTAAACGTTATTATCGGCCCATTCTTTCGTAAATATATTTTTGCGAAATTTCTTGCCGAGTAATTTGACCCGGACCGTTTTATTTATTAAATATTACTTTGACGGCAATGAGGCAAAACTTGTTACTAAAAGGATGACAAAAATGGTTGACTTGATTAATGCCCAATGGGCATGTTAGTTTCGCCGAGGAATCGACCCGTCAGGGTTTCTTTATTGCTGCGTGTTCAAGCGAAGCTGTGGTGCTTCGTTGGGGGGTGAATTTAATCCCGACCGGTGTCGGGATTCTGGTTGACAGCCGTTCGGGGTCGTAAGCCCCGGGCGGTTTTTTTGTGCGCATCACTGCATGCACTGAGTGTCGTAATAGAACATTAAACTTATCATGTTGTTGACCACTGTGTTCTCAATAAAATCTGACGCCGGCCCTGCATCCGCACTGGCCTGCTCATCCTCTTCCTGCCCGGCTTCGGCCTCACTCGCCAGGTCTTCAGAAGCATCCTCACCGCTTCCAAACTTCTTCGCGAGTACATCCACAGCCCGGGAGACCGGGTGGTCGGGATCTGTTATCCCCTTTTCACTGATATACTCTTTGAGCCCTTCAAATATGCTCTCATTGCCAAGTTCGGCTAAAAAATTACTTATCATCAAAACAATCTTAGGGTCCCGTTCGTCGGTCAGTTCATTGAATAGCCCTTCGATATCCCCCTCCTGACCCATCTTTATTATCAAGTCAAATCTCTCGATTAACGCCCTTGTCCGTTTTTCCTGAATATCAAGTGTTTCTTCTTCAAGAGACGGCAATGGCCTGATGTCATTCTCGGCATTTACAGTCTGGCTTTGGGCTTCTTCTGCGGCATCCTCCGTCTGCCCGGCATCGTTCCCTGCAAAAAATATCACCCCGATTATTATCAATAACACCGCCCCAGCCGCCGAAAACCATAAAACTAAAGAACGATTTGTCGAACTTGGTGAAACAGGACCTTTCAAAAGTATTCGCCTGACTGACTGCTCGAGATGTTGTTTTAACTCCTGGCCCGGCTCATCGTCAAAATTTATCTCGTCGACAAAATCTTTATACCCTTTTTCAGACGCCTTTAAAGGTATTACCCGTTCCGCAGATTCAAGAGAATCCAGAAGCTGGCTCCGAACAACGCTGGAATCCCTCTCAAGCACCTCCCCTATAACATTAATGTCCATATCCTCGTACATACGAAGCGAGAAAACATCCTGCAGCCGCGGCTTCATACTCAGTATCGCCCGCTTAATTAGCAATACCTTTTCAGGGTTGGTATCCGGCAACCCCGCCGACTGCTTCCCGGCCTGATGCTCTGCGGCTTTTTGCACCTCACCAACGTTTTCATCGGTCTTTAAAAACAGGTTTACCTGCCGACATGCGATTCCGAATATCCACCGTCTGAAATCCCGCAAGTTACCGGAAAAACCGGGAAACTCTCCTGTGATCTGTTCAAAAATCTGCAAAGTGATCTTCTCTGCGCTGCCCCTGTTGAAAACCCGCCTGAAAACGAACCGGAAAATATCGTCATAATAAAGCCCCACCAGGTACATAAAGGATTCCCGGTCGAACTTGGCCTTTTCGATAAGCCCCGCCCTTTGATCGCCGTTATTTCCGTTCAAATACGAACCTTTCAACTAAAACCAACCACACAAATAATAACCAAAAATGCATCGCTTTGAAAAGCAAAAAACATCCGAAATTACTTTTTCATCACTATTATCAGCGTCTCAGAGTTGATTTGTCACGAAAACAACCTTAAAATACCCCCAATGTTTTTTGGAGATACGAAATATGTATGGCTTAATATTTGACGTCGACGGCGTAATAGCCGACACCGAAGCAGTAAACGCCCGAGCAAGCATAGAAATGTTCGATGAAGTATTCGGCCTGGCAGGGGTTAAAAGAGAGGACTTTGAAAAAGGCCTCGGCCGCGGAGCAGCAGCATATGTCCGCGCAGCAGCACAAATCCACGGATTCGAAATGTCCGACCAGCAAATCGAGCAGGCAACAAAAGTCCGACAGGAAAAATTCCTCGAAATCCTCAAGAATCAGCCCCTGCCCGCATTTCCAGGTGTGCTCGAACTAATCGCCGCAGCCCGGCAAAGAGAAGACTTCATTACCGCCATCGCAACTTCCAGCACACGCGAAAAAAGCATGGCCGTACTCGAATCTGCCAAGATACCATGGCGTGAAATGACATACGTAACCGGAAGCGAGATCAAAAACAAAAAACCAGACCCCGAACTGTTCCTTACAGCCGCAGAAAAAGCAACCATTGCCCCCCAACGCTGTGTCGTAATTGAAGACGCACCCAATGGAGTCCAGGCGGCACTTACCGCTGGATGCAAATGCATCGCAGTAACAAACAGCACAACTCCGGAAAAACTCTCGTCAGCTCACAGAGTTGTTACATCCCTCAAAGAAATAACTATCGAAGACCTGACATCCATTCTCGACAACAATTAAGGGCAATCTGAAATTGGAAAGAAAGCCCGATCGAATTGAACTGCTACTGTATCTCAATAGCATCCACCGGGCACTCGTCCGCCGCCTGCTGGGCAGCATCCTCAAGTTCCGACGGCACGGAATCAACCTTAACCTGGGCCTGATCGGAACCCATTTCGAAAACTTCCGGACAAGAATCAACACACAAACCGCACGATGTACAAGTATCATGGACGACAGCCTTCATAGCTTAACCCCCTTAATAAAATAATATTTGCATTTATAACCCATATTCTATCCAACCAGCATCTTTTGACAAGCTTTTTGTTTTTTATTAGCATTTTTTCCTGCCGCGTGTATAATGACAATTTACCTCGAAACCGGATTTCGAGGTATTAGGTCCTGAACAAAAATTATTCTATGGTCGGGTCCCATACAAGCCGGACGCGTGAATCTGGTCAGGCGGGGAACCGAGCAGCCATAAGCGTTAGTCTGGTTGTGTATGGCAAACCCGGCCATCTTTTTACAAAGTTCCATTAAAGGCAAATGGCATACACGGTTCTGGCAAGAAAATACAGGTCGCAGGTCTTCGACGACGTGCTCGGACAGGAAGCAGTCTCGAAAACCCTGAAAAACGCCATCAGCTCCGGCAGGGTCGCACACGCATACCTCTTTTCCGGTACCCGCGGTGTAGGCAAGACAACTATGGCCCGAATACTCGCCAAGTCTCTCAACTGCCTTAATTCCGAACAGCCCACAACAGAACCATGCTGCAAATGCGATAGCTGTCTCTCAATAAACCTCGGCGAGGACATCGACGTCATAGAGATCGACGGTGCCTCAAACAACGGTGTTGAAAATATTCGCGAACTGCGCGAAAATGCCATTTATAAACCTGCCCGCGCAAGATACAAAATATACATCATCGACGAAATACACATGCTCAGCACCGGGGCATTCAACGCTCTGCTGAAAATACTCGAAGAACCGCCCGCCCACGTAAAGTTCATCTTCGCGACAACCGAACCCAATAAGGTCCTGTCTACCATCCAGTCACGGTGCCAGCGTTTCGACTTTTGCAACATCAGCCCGGAGATAATCGCAAAGCAGATCGAAACCGTACTCGACGCGGAAAAAATAAAGTACGAACCGGACCTCATAATAAGGCTCTCACGCCTCGCTAATGGCTCAATGCGTGACGCCCTGAGCCTGCTCGATCAGCTCATAAGCGCCGAATCAAAAAAACTCACCACCGACCTCATCGAAAAAGTCCTCGGACAGCCCGACACACTGCGAATATATACCTTGATCGAGAAAATAGCCTCAGCCGACGCCCCCGGCGTAATAACCGGCGTAGACGAACTGCTCGCAAGCGGAATAACCGCAAACCAGGTGCTCGAATCACTCATCGCCCGCCTGCGGGACATAATGATTCTCAAAACTGCACCGAATAGTAAACTCGTCGTACTTACCGGTGCAGAGTCCGAGCAGGTAAACAAACTGCTCCCCGATTTTGACATTCCGGGACTGATATACTCCGTAACCGCCCTTGAAAAGCTCCGCTGGACGATAAAAAATTCCGAAAACCCCCGCCCACTGCTCGAGGCAACAATGCTCCGCCTTGCACTAAGCGAACACTTCCTGTCAGTAACGGAACTGATGGGACAAATTTCTTCCGGATCCCCCGCAACGGCATCTGCCCTAAAAAAAAAATCTCCCGCCGCTGAAAAAAGGACCCCAAACCCGCCGCTGATATCCCAAACCCAGGCACAATCGGTAACCAGCCCACCAGCCGGCCAAAAAGTCAACAACGTTGACCCCGAAAGCTTCAACTCAATAAAAACAAACTGGCAGCAAATAATCGACTCAACACGCAATGCCAACGGCTCAACCGCCTCATATCTCGCCTCTGCCGAACCTGCTTCAATGAACGAATCTATTCTCACAATTGCATTCCCAAAAAGCAAACAGTTCCCCAGGCAAATGTGTGAAAAACGCATTGACAAAGTAAATGAACTTCTCTCCGCCGCTCTCGGAAAAGAAATTAAAACAAAATTCACAACATCCGCCGACACGGATGATAAAAAAACTAAAACTCCCGCACCAGGCGCAAAAATAGGTAAAAAAACCCGGAACAAGGCACTGCAGGACCCCGCTGTCCAGACCCTCCTCTCCGGCCTTGATGCCTCGGTCATAGACATAAGAGAGATAGATAAATGACCAATCCCGCCTACACACAATCGCTTAACGAACTCATTGACCAGTTCGCCGCGCTTCCCGGCATAGGCAAAAAAACCGCCGAAAGGCTCGCTTTTCATATTCTAAAAACCGAAAAAAACGACGCCCTGAAACTCGCAAAGGCCGTTGCCAATGTCAAAAACAACATCCGCCAGTGCAAACAATGCTACAATCTTTCCGAAAGCGACCTGTGCCCCATATGCTCCGACCAGTCCCGTGACCACTCCATTATTTGCGTAGTCGAACAGCCGAAGGACGTTATCAGCCTTGAAAAGACCGGTTTATGCAAATGGGTCTACCATGTACTCAACGGCCACCTCGCACCGCTCGAAGGAATCGAAGCGGAGGACCTTACCATAGACGCCCTCGTAAAACGTATCCGCTCCGGTAAGGTCAAAGAAATAGTCATGGCAACAAACCCAAACATAGAAGGCGACGGAACGGCTCTTTATATAAATTCTCTCGTCAAATCCGCCGGGATAAAAATAACCCGCCTCGCAAGGGGCCTCCCGACAGGCAGCCAGATTGAATACGCAAGCGGAGCAATCCTCGCCGACGCAATATTGGCAAGACAACAGTTGTAATTCAAAACTGCTTCGGTTATAATTGACAACCGTAATGAATTTCCCACGGATGGGTCTTCATTAAAAATGCTTTATAAAATGTAAACTATTAAATAGTTTTTTATAAACGGAGCTTCGGCTGAAATGAAAATGTCAATGTCAAACCAGATGCGCATGGAACAGCGGATGAAACTCGCTCCGCGCATGATCCAGTCTATGGAAATCCTCCAGCTCCCGCTTCTGGCCCTGCAGGAACGAATCGAAGCCGAACTCAACAGCAACCCAGTCCTTGAAGAAGTCGCCGAAACCCCCGAACAGGTAACACCGGACCGAAACGAAGACGACTCATCAGAAAACTTCGACGAAAAGGACCTCGTCGTTAAAGAAGACAATGACCGCGCAGAGGACTTCGAAAGACTAAACAGCATCTCCGACGACTTCGACGACTACATGAACCGCAGCACCGCCTATCGTTACAAAAACAACACCGGCGAACCTGACAAAAAACTTGAGGCCCTGAACAACACCGCCGCAAACAGCATCTCGCTTCACGACCACCTGCTCGAACAGTGGCGGCTCATCGACGCCGACCAGTCGATCAAGGACGCAGGCGAAGCGATCATCGACTACATCGACGACAAAGGCTACCTCTCGGTCCGACTCGAACAGCTCCACAACAAAGACAAAAATAATTTTAACTTCGACCACCTCAAGCAGGCCCTTTCGCTCGTGCAAACTCTCGACCCACCCGGCGTCGGCGCACGCGATATCCGCGAATGCCTACTCATACAACTCCGACAGGCGAACGAGGATATGCTCTTTGAAGAAGAACTCGTGCAGGGCCACCTCGACGAACTGCTCGAAAATCGCCTGCCGCAGATCGCACGCAAAATGACCTGCTCCATCGAACAGATTAACAAGGCGCTCACCAGGTTAAGCAAACTCGATACATCGCCAGGCCTGCAGATAGGCAGAAACGAAAATTACCCCATCCACGCCGACGTCATCGTCGAACCCGACCCCGAAGGTGACGGCTGGACCGTCTCGCTCGCAGACTCAAGCCTGCCTTCTCTGCGCGTAAACGACTACTACTCCCGCATGGCGCGCGACAGAAAACTCGACACACAAACAAAAGAATTCCTCCAGAACAATATCCGCTCAGCCAAGTGGCTCATGGACGCAATCGCCCAGCGGAAAAACACCCTGCTCAAAGTCGCCGGAGAAGTCGTAAAACACCAGCGTGAATTCTTCGAAAAAGGCAAGCTATACCTGAAACCCTTGCCAATGCAGACCATCGCCGACGCCGTAGGTGTCCACATAGCAACCGTCTCCCGAGCAGTCGCAGGAAAATACGTACAGTGCCCCCAGGGAATACTCCCGCTTCGCGGTTTCTTCAGCGGCGGCACCGAGGACGAAAACGGCAACGCCCAGTCATGGGACGCTGTCCGCGCAAAACTCCAGCAGATTATCGACAACGAGGATAAATCAAACCCACTCAGTGATGACGAACTCCGCAAGAAACTTAACGAAGAAGGCATCAATAACATCGCCCGCAGAACAATCGCCAAATACCGCAAACTGCTCAACATACCCGCCGCAAGATTCCGCAAAAAATTCTAAACCCCTGTCTGCTCGTTCCTGTCTTCCTGATCCTCCGGTTCTTCACCTTCCTTATCCACTTCCGGCGGCAGTATATCCTCCGGCCCTATCTCAGTAGGCGCCTCCTGCATCTTTGAACCGCGTTCTTCTTTATGCGAAGCCCCCGGCCCCACCGGCCCGACTGCCGTCGGCTCATCCTCGACCGTATCACCTTCGCCCGGCCCTTTCTCTATAGGCTCGCCCGAACCTGCCAACGCGTTAAACTCATCGCCAAACTGCGCCATGAACTCCATCGTCATCGACCTGAAAAAAACCGGCACAGGTAAAAGCACAACCGTCCCGATATAAGGCAGCATCAGCAGCGGTATCAAACAGCATAAAATGCACATCCCAAAAACTACCGCTATCCCCACACCTATACCCAGCAAAGACTTAAAAAGTATGAACAAAACGAACTTGCCCCACGCCTCCCTGAAAAGCTCCTTGAACACACCCCAAGCCTCCATGCAGCTCATCCGCTGAGTATACATGATCACGCTCACATAATCATTCGCAACAACCTGCACCAAAGTCAATACCAGGAAAATCGGCAAAAACAAAAGCCCCAAACCCGCAAATATCAAAGCGTTTTTCATCATCATCACATCCCCGCCTCCGCGCGATGCCATAATAATACCCGCTATGATACCCGCCATGACAAGCCCGAAGACAAAAGTAATAACCGCAACTATCAGCTTGAAAACGAAAAGCGTATTGCCCTCATGCTTATACTCCCTCCACGGAAACTTCACCTCCGCCACATCAAGCCCGATACAGTGCGTAAACATAAATATCCCGCGCGACTTCGCCCAAAGCCCGATCACCATCAGAACAAGTGCGATAACACCGACACCGATAGCGATACCTATAATAAGCGACACATACTGCTCCGGTATATGCCCCGGGCCCTGCCCCTGCTGCCCGCCGAAGTTCCCCCAGCGGAAATTAAAGTTGCCCTGCCCCAGCGTCGCCAGCCACGCGCAAAAACCCACCACAAACCACTTGCCCAGACTGAAACGCTCAAACAGCATCTCACGCATACGGTCAAACCCCGCACTCGCCGGCCCCGTAACGCTTATTCTCTCCTTGTCGATATTCATATCATCTTCTCCCAGATAACGATTAAAACGTTCACAAACATCGCGATCAGCAGCCACGCCGCAGTCATCGAATGCGCCTTTTTAAGCTCCGTCCCCACTCCATCCGGACCCGCCGTCACCGCCCAAAGCCGATACGGTATCTGCAATATAAAGTAACCCAGCACCACCGGCCCAAGCAGATGCCAACGAAACGCCTCCCCGAACTCGCCCCTGGCCGTGTAATTGAAAGACTTGAACATATCGTAAAAAATATGGTGCCTGTTAAAATTCTCGTCAAGACCACGCAAATGCCACTTTGCCCCGAATATCCTCGACCCGAACTTGTCGATATCCACCATAAAAGCCGCCCCCACCACCGCGACACATAACACAAGCATCACTATGTTGTATTTAACATCGCTCATCCCTTAGCTCTCCCGCCCGGCCCTCGCCGGGCAATAAAGTCCACGTCCCTTAAAAACCGCTAAGGCCGAATATGCACGCCCCGCTCCTCGAGATAATCCTTCACCTCGTTTATCGAGTACGTTCCGTAATGAAATATCGACGCCGCCAGCGCCGCATCGGCGTCGGCATCCTTAAACACATCCACTATCGTATCAAGGTTCCCCGCACCTCCAGACGCAATCACCGGAATATCAACCGCGTCAACAACCGCCCTTGTAAGAGCGATATCATACCCCGCCTCGGTCCCGTCGGCGTCCATCGAGGTCAAAAGTATCTCACCGGCTCCAAGCTCCTCGGCCCTCTGCGCCCACTCCACCACATCAAGCTCCGTCGGCTCCGACCCCGCCTTAATGCACACCTGCCACTTCTGCTCGCCGCCCGGTTTTTTCTTCGCGTCAATTGCCAGCACAACGCAATTGGCCCCGAACCTCTCCGCCGATTCCCTCAATACATCGGGGTTCTTAACCGCCGCAGTATTAATCGAACACTTATCCGCCCCGCTCCGCAAAAGCAAGTCTATCTCGTCGGCGCTGGTTATCCCCCCGCCCACGGTAAACGGTATGAAAACATGCTCAGCAACTTTCTCCACGAGATCCACAATTGTCTTGTTATTGCGTATCGTCGCCGTAATATCCAAAAACACCAGCTCGTCGGCCCCCTCGTCGCTGTACCTTGCCCCAAGCTCCACCGGGTCACCCGCATCGCGAAGGTTCAAAAAGTTCACTCCCTTTACAACCCGGTTATCCTTAACATCCAGGCACGGCACTATCCTCTTCGCCAGCATTACCCACCCGCCTTTCTGCAGAACCGCTCAAAATTACGCAAAACCTTTAACCCCGCAGGCCCGCTCTTCTCCGGGTGAAACTGCACCCCGAAAACGTTCCCTTTCTGCACCGATGCCGGCACAACCTCGCTGTACTCACAGCTCGCAACCTTAACTCCAGGCTCGATATCCACCGCGTGGTAGGAATG
This sequence comes from uncultured Pirellulales bacterium, assembly GCA_964628195.1. GTDB lineage: Bacteria > Planctomycetota > Phycisphaerae > Sedimentisphaerales > Anaerohalosphaeraceae > CAZVPF01. Next base: position 62,664 of record CAZVPF010000011.1, read on the forward strand.
CGCGAAATAAAAATACTCATCTTTGCCCAGACCGTCAAAAAGGTCCATCCCCTCCTGTATCTCAACACAGTTCCACCCCATATGCGGGATAGGCCTGCCCGGCGCGGGCTTTATCTTCGTAACATTTCCCCCCACCAAACCGAGCCCATTAAAGCTTCCCATCTCATCACTGTGATCGAAAAGCATCTGAAAACCGACGCAAATCCCCAAAAGAGGCTTGCCCGCCGCAGCAACTTCCTTTATCACCTCCGCCGTCTCGCCCAGCGCCTTTATCGCGTACCCGAACGCAGCCACGCCCGGCAGGATGATCCCCGCCGCCGCACGTATATCATCCGGCTCGCGCGAAAGCTTCTCGTGATAACCCAGGTGATTCAGGGCATTGCCCACGCTCTTGATATTGCCCACATTGTAATCGACTACTACTATCATAGTTTTTCCGAATAATCAAAACCTGAAAACCCACAAAAGATTATCACATAAAAACTCCCCCGTCAAGCTCCATAATCAACCTGTTTAATCTCTATCATACTGCAAAATCCGCGTTTTAAGTGCCGCCGGCAAAAAAACTCATTGACTTTTCATATAGAAAAATGTATAATATTTTCTGACTCAACCCTGTTTTTATTGGTTTTTTTGAGGTGTGAGATGAAAAGTATGTTTTTTGTTGCGTTAATGATTCTCGCAGCCGCTGGCTGTGTACTTGCCGACTGTCCCAAAGCCGACCTAAGCGGAGACTGCAAGGTAACATTAGAAGACTATGCCCTCTTAGCCAACCAATGGCTTGACGAAGGCATCCCAGGCACCGATTCCGTATACCCGCTTCAAAGTGAGATCGAAGGCGCATACGCAATTCATTTGACCATCACGGGAATGAACCAGGGCGCGATACATGGCAATTCGACTGCTCAAGGCAGAGAAGACACCATCGTAGTCACAGATTACAACCACAGTGTCAAAATTCCCCTCGACCCGTTAACCGGACTCGCCACTGGACAAAGACAGCATGGAGTGTTGACCATAGAAAAGTTCACCGACCAGGCAAGCCCTTTAATGATCCAGGCCCTTACGACAGGAGAAAGGTTATCATTATTCAAACTTGATTTCTACAGGCTTAAGTCCGACGGTACAATTGAAAAATGTTACGAAATAACACTTCAAGAAGCAAGAATAGTAGATTACAAAACTGCCGGCCCAAATATCGAGACCTTTTCATTTACTTACGACTCGATCGAATGGCATTGGATACCTGACAATAAATCTGCCCAGGACGACTGGAAAACCCCTGCTGTTTAGTCCTTAATCAGGCTCCGGAAAAATTTAGCATAAAGTTTTTACTTCGCCCCAGCCGTAACAAACGGCGAAAGCTCGCGCAGACGGTTAACCACCTCAACCGTCTTCTCCGCAGTAAAATCTATCTCTTCTTCCGTATTATGCACACTCAGGCTGAATCGTATCGACCCGTGCGCCGCCGTAAAAGGCACACCCATCGCTCGCAGCACATGCGAAGGCTCCAGCGAACCCGACGAACACGCCGAACCCGAGCTCGCGCATATTCCGTACCGGTCCAGCGAAAGAAGTATCGCCTCGCCTTCGATATACTCAAAGCTTATGTTCAGTGTATTGGGCAGCCGGTTCTTAATGTCCCCGTTCACAAAACTGTCCGGACACGACGAAAGCAGCCTCTCCTCCAGCCTGTCCCGCAGCTTCTTGACCCGCGTATTCTCATCGTCCATCCTCTGCCTTGCAAGCTCGCACGCCTTGCCCAGCGCCACAATGCCCGGCACATTCTCAGTCCCCGCTCGCTTGCCCCCTTCCTGGTGTCCGCCCAGCATAAACGGCGCAACACGCGTGCCCTTCTTGATATACAGTACACCAACCCCTTTCGATGCGTGCAGCTTATGGCCCGATATGCTCAATAAGTCAATATTCGACCCCGAAAGCTCAAACGGAATTTTCCCAACCGCCTGCACAGCGTCAGTATGAAAAACTGAACCCTTTGACTTAACAAGGTCCGCTATCTCGTCAACGTCAAACACAACCCCCGTCTCATTATTCGCCCACATGATCGACACTATCGCCGTCTCATCGTCAAGCTCATCACTAAGCTGCCCCATATCCAGCCGCCCCTGCCTGTCAACGTTTATCTCAACAAGCTCATACCCGTGCTCGCGAAGCTGCCTGCAAGTACTCAGTACCGCCGGATGCTCAACACGCGAAGTAATTATCTTACGTTTTTCCGGATGTGATTCCAATATCCCACGTATTGCCGAGTTGTCGCTCTCCGTCCCGCAGCTCGTAAAAATTATCTCATCCGCGCCGCACCCCAAAAGCTCAGCCACACGACGCCTCGCCTTCGTTATCTCTTTCTCCACCTGCCCACCGAACGAGTGCATACTCGAAGGATTCCCGTAAAGCTCGCTCAAAAACGGTGTCATCTCTTTCACCACTTCAGGGTCAACCATCGTCGTAGCGTTATTATCCAGGTAAATGGTCTTCATCTTATTTCTCCCCATTAAACGGCTTGGGCGCATCTTTCTTTTCCTCGACATGGATATCGTCCGACACAAACTCTTTCAGCTTCGCCTCGACAACCTGCTGCATCGTGAAAGACGAAACCTTGCACTGCGCACACATGCCGCGAAAAGCCACTATCACCTTATCGCCTTCAACGTCTATAAGTTCAATATCACCGCCATGCGCCTTCAGCGCAGGACGCACCTGCTCATCCATCGTCTGCTGAATAAGCTGTATCTTCTGGATATTCGTCAGCTTCTTCTTCTCCTTCGGAGGCTCAGGCTTCTTGACAACTATATCTTTCCGCGTCCTGTCGATAATATGCTGAATATCCGGCTTACACTTACCGCAGCCGCCACCCGCCTTGCAGAAGTTCGTAACCTGCTCAACAGTATCCAGCCGGTTCTCCTTCACCACTTTCTCAATTTCTTTTTCGGTCACACCGAAACATGCACAGGTCACCTTTTCTTCCGTACTCTTTTTAACCGGCTTGCCCTGGTTGTTATAATAATCTATCGCAGCCTCAAGCGCCTCCTGCCCCATCACAGAACAGTGCATCTTCTGATCGGGCAGCCCCCCTAAATGCTTCACGATGTCATTATTCGTAACATTCGCCGCCTCCTTGATCGTCATGCCCTTAATAAGCTCCGTCAGAACCGAAGAAGATGCAACCGCGCTTGCACAGCCAAACGTCTTGAACTTCGCATCGGCTATCTTGCCCGCGCTGTCCAGCTTGAAAGTCAGAGTCAATGCGTCCCCGCATGCCAGTGACCCTACCTCACCAACTCCGTCGGCATTTTCGATATAACCCACATTTCGAGGATTAAGAAAGTGATCCATTACCTTGTCTGTATATTGCCACATAGTACTGTCCGTTTCTAAACCGTTATTTACTGCGTCTGACTCTTTTTACGGTTTACATTATAGTTTCATTTTCCCGCCGCGTCCAGTGCCTGCTCAAAGTCGGCGATAATATCGTCAATATTTTCAGTACCAACAGAAACCCGGATAAAGTCCGGCGAAACTCCCGCCTCAAGCTGCTCTTCAGGCGTAAGCTGCTGGTGAGTCGTACTCGCAGGGTGTATAACCAGCGTCTTACTGTCCAGTATATTCGCCAGGTGGCTCGCCAGCTTAACGGAGTTAATAAACTTCTCACCCGCTGCCGCTCCGCCCTTAATACCGAAACCAAGTATCGCCCCCTGCCCCTTAGGCAGAAACTTCTGCGCATATTGATAAGAAGGATGCGAAGGCAAACCCGGGTAATTAACCCAACTGACAGCCTCATGCTCATCGAGAAATTTCGCCAGCCCAAGAGCGTTCTCACAGTGCCTCGGCACACGCAGGTGTATCGTCTCAAGCCCCTGCAGGAAAAGAAAAGCGTTAAACGGTGCCATGCACGCACCCGTATCACGCAGAATATTCACCCGCAGCTTCGCTATAAAAGCAGCCTCACCAACATCTTTTACATAACTTATTCCGTGATACGACGGGTCCGGATCAACCATCGCCGGGAACTTACCGTTAGCCCAGTCAAACCTGCCCGAATCAATAACGATCCCGCCGATACTCGTCCCGTGCCCGCCGATTATCTTCGTACAACTGTGAATTACAACATCAACACCATGCTCAATAGGCCGAAACAGTATCGGCGACGCAACAGTATTATCGCAAAATGCGGGTATCTTATGCTCGTGTGCTATCTTCGTTATCGCAGGATAATCAAGCACGTCGTTCTTCGGGTTCCCTATCGTCTCAAAATATACTAACCGCGTATTCTCCCGAATCGCCCTCTTGAAATTCTGCGGATCCCCCGCCTCAACAAGCGTCACCTCGATCCCAAGCCTCTTAAGCGTATGCATGAAAAGCGTGATCGTCCCGCCGTAAAGCGAACTCGAGCTAACAATATGATCGCCCGCCTGGCATATATTCAGTATCGCACCGGTAATCGCAGCCATCCCCGAACTAAACCCCAATGCACCGATACCCCCCTCCATCGCAGCCAGACGCTTCTCCAGCACATCCGTCGTCGGGTTCATTATTCGCGTATAAATATTACCCGGCTCTTTCAGTGCAAACAGGTCAGCAGCATGCTGCGTCGAGTTAAACATAAAACTCGAAGTCTGATAAATAGGCACAGCCCTGCTTAACGTGTCCTTGTCAACATCGTGGCCCGCGTGAAGCGCAAGCGTCTCAATTTTCTGACCAACATTAATATCCGGCATTTTTGCCCCCTTCAAATAAAAACTGAATACACTAATTTAACCTTATCCGGGTATCACCTCAAGCATCCTGTCAAGCGACTTCTTCGCCGCATTTATTGTCTCTTCAGGCAGCTCTATCTCAAACTGCATCTCTTCAAGTGCGAATAAAATCTTCTCAAGGTTGATCTGCTTCATATTCACACAAACCGCGTTTTCCGTCGCAGGGTAAAATTTCTTACCCGGGTTCTCCTTTTTCAGCGTATGCAGTATGCCAAGCTCCGTGGCGATTATAAATTCCTTGCTCTCCGATCGACCGGCATAACCAAGCATCTGCCCCGTGCTCAAAAGCTTATCGGCAAGCTCCCGTACATCCGGCGTGCACTCCGGGTGCGCCAAAACCTCCGCCCCCGGATACTCCTGTCGCTTCTCACGAATATCCATAGCCGAAATAAGCGTATGCGTCGAACAGTAACCCGGATACAGAACAATATCCCTGCCCGTCTTTTCCTTTACATAAGACCCCAGGTTCCGATCAGGCACAAATATTATCTTCTTATCCGCCGGCAGCGACTCCACCAGCTTCACCGCGTTGCTCGAAGTACAGCAGTAATCGCTGTGCGCCTTTATCTCCGCCGTAGTGTTTACATAACAGACAACCAGCGCACCCGGATGCTGCGTTTTAAGTGCCTCAAGCTCCTCTGCGTTTATCATCGCCGCCATAGGACAACCCGAAGCACGGTCGGGCAGCAGCACCGTTTTGTCCGGAGACAGTATCTTAGCAGTCTCCGCCATGAACCTGACACCGCAGAAGACTATCACATCCGCATCGGTATTCGCCGCCTGAACGCTTAGCCCCAGCGAATCACCTGTGTAGTCCGCTATATCCTGCACCGCGCCAAGCTGATAATTATGAGCCAGAATGACCGCGTTCTTCTCGGCCTTTAGCCGGTTAATCTTTTCAACAAGATGATTGTTCAAATGTACGCTCCCAAATCAAGAAACTCATCCGCGCCCCTGACATTCTCAGGCAGACGGTTCTTGCGAAACTTCGACTCAGGCTTCCGCATCACTACCGTCACACCAGGCGGCACAGATTTCATAACCCACGAGTTACCGCTTATAACCGAACCCCTGCCTATAGTTATATCACCAAGTATCGTCGCCTCGGCGTAAATCGTAACTTCGTCTTCAATCGTCGGATGACGCTTGTTACCCTTGATAACTCTGCCCCGCTCATCTTTAGGAAAACTAAGCGCACCCAGCGTCACACCCTGGTAAAGCTTCACGTTATTGCCTATAACCGCCGTCTCACCGATAACAACACCCGTCCCGTGGTCGATAAAAAAACTATCCCCTATCTTCGCACCCGGATGGATATCTATGCCCGTTATCGTATGAGCATGTTCACTCATTATACGCGGTATCAAAGGCACCTCGGCGAGGTAAAGCTCATGTGCTATACGATGTATTGTAATAGCAAGAAGACCAGGATAACTTATAACTATCTCCTCAAAAGACTTCGCAGCAGGGTCACCGTCAAACGCCGCATTCACATCGCTCTTCAAAGCATGCCTGATACTCGTTATCTTCGTAAGCACATCCCGCGTAACCCGCAACGCCTTTTCCTGGCAGTCACAGTCAACTCCGCATTCCTTATTAGTCATCCGGCAGTCATGCCTGTAAGCAAGCTCCACCTGCTCGGCCAGTTTCTCCCGCAGTTCCGTCAAAAACTCACCAACAATATAACGAACATTGGATTGAGTGATAACCTTCTTTCCAGTATAACCCGGAAAAAGAAGCTCAATAAAAATGTCGATGATCCCGATAATCTTCTCACGAACAGGCAGGTTTTTCACATCAATAAAATTTATCCCCTGGTCATCGTGATAAGTCTCCACTATGCCGTTAATCAGCTTTTCGGTTTCGTTATCGTGATAATTATTCATAGCTGCCCCCGTCACGCAAAAAGCTCAGTCGATATATATCGCTCGCCCGTATCGCACAATATAAAGACAATAGTCTTACCTTGCGACTCTGGCCGCTTGGCAACTTCAATCGCCGCAAAAGCGTTAGCACCCGCGCTTATTCCGCTGAGCATACCCTCTTTTGATGCAAGCTTAGCCGCAGTCTCAAAAGCATCAGCATTCGAAACCTTGATAATCTCGTCGTAAATTTCCGTATCCAGAACTTCCGGAACGAACCCCGCCCCGATACCCTGTATCTTATGCGGACCTGCATTACCACCCGAAAGTACCGCCGAATCCTCGGGCTCAACAGCTATCATCTTTATGGCATTGCTCTTGGCCTTGAAAAACCGCCCGCAGCCCGTTATCGTTCCGCCCGTTCCCACACCAGCGACAAGATAATCTATTTTACCCCCGGTGTCGTTCCATATCTCACGAGCTGTTGTCTTTTCGTGAATATCCGGATTTGCAGGGTTCGTAAACTGGCTCGGAATAAACGCATTCGGCATCTCGCGCAAAAGCTCATTCGCCCTTTCAACCGCACCTTTCATTCCCTTCTCAGCAGGAGTCAGGACTATCTCCGCTCCAAGTATCTGCAAAAGCTTCCGCCTCTCAATACTCATCGACTCCGGCATCGTCAGCTTCAGCTTAAAACCCTTAACTGCGCAAATAAAAGCCAAACCTATCCCCGTGTTCCCGCTCGTAGGTTCTATGATAACCGTATCGTCAGATATCCTTCCCTTATCCAGCGCATCCTCGATCATCGCTTTTGCGATACGGTCCTTAACACTGTGGCAAGGATTGAAAGATTCGCACTTTGCAAGGACAGTGACACCCTCCGGCGCCAGGAAATTCAACCTTACAAGAGGAGTGCTCCCGATTGTATCCGTTATGCTGTTATATATATTTGACATAATATTTCCCCTTAAAAAGTTACACCCTCATATTTGGTAATTCGGCTGGTCGCGTTCACAATTCTTTATATCGTTAACAAGGTCCTGAAGTGTCATGGACTCAAGAACCCCCGCCATGGCATTATTTATCTTCAACCATATCTGCCTCGTGATACAGTCAGCACACCTGTCACACGCATCCGGAGATTGCAGACACTCAATCTCCACCATAGGCCCCTCCAGAGTCTGAAAAACATCAGAAAGTTTTATCTCTGAAGGCGGCCTGGCAAGAACATATCCGCCCCTCGGCCCGCGAATACTGTTCACCAAACCCGCAGATTTCAATATTGCTACAAGCTGTTCAAGGTACTTATTGGAAATACCCTCCCTTTTTGCTATAGTCTTGATCTGTAAAGGCCCGTTGCCGTACTCAATAGCAAGCTCAAGGGCCGCCCGAAAACCATATCTGCTTCTCGTCGATAATTTCATTCTTATACTCCTAAATTCCTATTACTTTAGTAGTATACGCTCGAATTGACGCCATGTCAATAAAAATGAGAAATTTTTTCAGGTTTTAATTATTTTTACAAGATATATAAAGTGTCAGCAAATGGGGCCTATAAAAGACGTAAACTGTCTTTATTTTTATACTTGACATTTTGCATTTAGACTCGTACAATTTGTTTGCACTCATGGACGGCTAATCTTGTTAGGGGTTCCTGAATATGGAAAATAAGCAGTTCTTAAAAGCCGCTTTCGTCGGCTCGTTCGTACCAAGAAAATGCGGGATAGCGACTTTTACCTGCGACCTTATCAACAATATCAGCATGTGCGCCGGCGATAAGTTTGAGCCCCTCGTAGCTGCGATGGACACAGGTCAAGGCCTCAAGTACCCAGAAATGGTCAAGTTCGAGGTCAGGCGAAACGTAAAAAACGACTACGTTTGCGCTGCCGACTACATTAACTTCAGCCATGTTGACGTAATTTCCGTCCAGCATGAATACGGCCTGTTCGGCGGAGACGCAGGCACATACCTCAACCTCCTGCTCGACAAGATAAACGCTCCGGTAATTACAACCTGTCACACCGTCCTCGAAGAACCCGAAGAGGACTACTACAGGTCAACACTTGCATTTGCAGAAGCATCTGACAAAATCGTCGTAATGAACGAAAGAGGCATCCGGATGCTGAGGGAAATATACGGCGTCGACGATAAAAAAATCGTCCTGATACCCCACGGAATACCGGACCTGCCCTTTGTCGACAGCAGCTACTACAAGCACAAATTCGGGATGGAAGGACGAAGAACAATACTGACTTTCGGCCTGCTCAGCAAAAACAAGGGCATCGAAATGATGCTCGAAGCAATGCCCGCCGTTGTTAAACAGGACCCCTCCGTCCTTTACATTATCCTCGGTGCCACACACCCCGGCGTAGTCAAACACGAAGGCGAAGCATACCGCTTCAGCCTTCAGCACAAAGTAAAGGCCCTCGGCCTTCAGGACAACGTAATATTCCACAACCGCTACGTAAACAGCGCAGAGCTGCACAACTTCCTCTGTGCCGCCGACCTCTATGTTACACCGTACATGAACAAGGAACAGCTAACAAGCGGCACCCTCGCCTTTGCAGTAGGCGCAGGTAAAGCAGTGATATCAACCCCGTACTGGGCCGCAGAGGAACTCCTCGCAGACGACCGCGGAAAACTCGTCAAATTTGGTGACTCAAACGCACTCGCAGAAGCGATTATCCAAACCCTCAAGGACGAAAAACAGTTCTACTCGATGCGCCGTAAGGCATATGACTACGGCCGGGACATGACCTGGCCCGCAGTCGGAAAAATGTACTGGGAGCTTTTCAATAAACGCAAACAAATGGTCTCCCTGCCAAGCAAGGCAATACCGTCTATCGAAAAGACAATCTCAATACTCGAGGTCCCGGAACCCCCGCTCGAACACCTCATTCGCCTCACAGACGACACAGGACTCATCCAGCACGCTAAATTCGTCATTCCCGACCGAAAGCACGGTTACTGCACCGATGACAACGCGCGCGGCGTCGTCGCCATGACAAAATATTACTCCCAGTACGCCGAACCTGAAGCGCTCAGGCTCTTCGACACATACCTGTCTTTCCTCCACCACGCCCAGCAGGGAGACGGCACTGTCAAAAACTTCATGGACTACGACAGAAGCTGGATAGAAAACGAACCCGAACACGACGCACTGCCCCGAACACTCTGGGCACTTGGCTCGGTAATAGCCAACCCCCCCCTGCCCAGGTATATCTCTATTATAAAAGACTGCTTCGACCGCTCGGTCAAACACGTACCCACACTATCCATACGCGGTCTTGCCTATGCCATCTTCGGCATGAGTGATTACCTCAAGCAGTTCCCCGGGGCAAGCGATATAAAAAGACACTTCGAATACGCCGCAGACTTCCTGCTTGAAAAATATAACACTAATTCACGCGAAAACTGGTGCTGGTACGAAGACATACTCGCATACGACAACGCCGTCCTCCCCCACGCGCTGTATATCGCCGCCCGGGTCACCGGCAGGGACGACTACCTCGAAGCAGCAGAAAATACCTGCAGGTTCCTTATAGAAAACACCTACGACGGAAACCACTTCAGCTTCATCGGCTGTAACGGCTGGTATAAACGAGGCGCCCAGCGGGCAAAGTTCGACCAGCAGCCGATCGAGGTGGCAGGCACAGTTATGATGCTCCGGGAAGCTTACGAAATAACCGGCAATACGAACCTGCTAAAACTACAGAAAAAAGCCTTCGACTGGTTCCTCGGCGACAATGACCTGCACATGCCTGTCTATGATTTCCGAACAAAAGGAAGCGGCGACGGCCTCGAAGCTGGCGGCATAAACTTGAACCAGGGCGCAGAAAGCCTGCTTAGCTTCCTGCTCAGCCTGCTCTGCGTTGTCGAAAGCTACAGTTCAAACGGCGCAAAAATGCTCGAACAGGATGACAGCACAAAAGAAGGTACGATAAAAAACGGAAAAATCCGACCCACCAGGATAAAAGCCCTTAACACAAAAGGAAGTAAAGACGACAAGATGCTCGAAAAGCTTTTTTAACTGAAAACGAAAATACCCCGCTGCATAACACAAAAGGAGAGGGAATATTTCAGGGATGATAATTTCCACATTCAACGCAAACTCGATTCGCTCCCGCGCAGCCATCATCAAAGACTGGCTCGCAGCTAACCAGCCCGACATACTATGCATCCAGGAAACTAAGGTACAGGACCAGCACTTCCCCGCAGAAGAATTTGAAACAACAGGCTACGAATTCGTCTTTCGCGGCATGAAAGCCTACAATGGCGTCGCCATCTTCAGCAAGCAGCGTATCGATGACGCACTGTTCGGACTCGACTCCGAACCCGCCGACCAGCCCCGAATGATAACCGCCCAGATAAATGGCGTCACAATAGTAAACACTTATATCCCGCAGGGCTTCGAGACCAGCAGCGACAAGTTCGTTTACAAGCTCGAATGGATCCAGCGGCTCGGTAATTATTTCTCAAACAACTTCTCCCCTAAAGATAAAATAGTCTGGGTCGGCGATTTCAACGTCGCAATGGACCAGCGCGACGTCTACGAGCCCCAGCGACACTGGGGCCACGTCTGTTACAACCAGGAAGTTATCGACCGCTTCAATGCCATAAAAGACTGGGGCTTCCAGGACATGTTCCGAAAATTCTGCCCGGACGGCGAAAATTACTCCTTCTGGGACTACCGCGCAAGAGGAGGCGTAAATAGAAACATGGGCTGGCGGCTCGACTACATAATGGCAACCCAACCGATGGCAAAAAACTGCAAAAGATGCTGGATAGACAAGGCCCCCCGCCTCCTCCCAAAACCAAGCGACCACACATTCGTCTCCGCCGAATTTGAACTTTAAATAAACTGATGACTAAGGATAACATATGGAAAATTACGCTATCGGCTGGGGAACTCTTGCACTTATAAACGCAGGTCTGGCACAGTCAAAAAAAAGATCCGGGCTAAACTGGTTCCTACTTTCCCTCCTTCTCGGCCCAATAGCAACATTTGCCCTCGTAGCAATATATAACGAACCGCCCAAATAATATTTCTATTGACAAAATCGAAATAATCATTACATTACCCGATTTCCCAGATGATTGAGATATAAAACAGCCTCAGCCGATTTCTTTTCCGGGATTTGCATTAATAATAACTCTCCCAGCCGTCTTTGGCCGGGGAAAATTTTAATAAAGGAAATATATGTACTCCGATTACCTTCGTAACGTGGCGATAATCGCCCACGTCGACCACGGCAAGACAACCCTGGTCGATAAAATGCTGTACCAGTCCGGCATGTTCCGGACCGAACAGCTCGACAAACTCGCAGGCGGTCAGCACGGCCTTATAATGGACTCAAACCCCCTCGAACAGGAGCGAGGCATAACCATCCTCAGCAAAAACTGCGCTGTCAACTACACCTGCCCCAACGGTGACGAGTACAAAATAAACCTCATCGACACGCCCGGCCACGCCGACTTCGGCGGAGAGGTCGAACGCGTCCTGAAAATGGCAGACGGCGTGCTCCTCCTCGTCGACGCATTCGAGGGCCCCATGCCACAGACCCGTTTTGTGCTCTCTAAGGCCCTCGCCCATCACCTCAAACCCATCGTCGTAATAAACAAGATCGACCGCACAAACGCCCGCCCCGAAGACGTCGTCAACGAGGTCTTCGACCTGCTCGTCTCCCTCGATGCCCACGACGACGCACTCGACTTCCCCGTCATCTACGCCTCTGCCCGACAGGGCTGGGCCACAACGGACCTCGACAAACCGCAGGACAATATAAAGGCTGTCTTGGACGCCATAATAGAACACGTTCCCGCCCCCAAAGTAAACGCCGAAGCACCCCTGCAGATGCTCATCACCAGCCAGGAATACTCCGACTACGTAGGGCGGATAGCAATCGGCAAAGTCTTCGCCGGCAGCGTATCCGCAGGACAGCAGGTCACCGTCATTGACAAAAACGGCCTGCACACCCAGCAGAAAGTCATGCAGATACACCAGTTCGCAGGCCTCGGCAAAATGGAGGCTATGGAGGTAAAAGCAGGCGACATCTGCGCAACATCGGGCCTCGACCCATTCGACATCGGCGACACCATCGCCTGCGCCGATCAACCATCTGCCCTTGTCTCGATACCCGTCGATGAACCCACAATAACAATGACCTTTCGCGTAAACGACGGCCCCTTCGCCGGCAAAGACGGCAAATATGTCACCAGCCGCCAGATCGCCGAAAGGCTCGAAAAAGAACTCCGCCACAACGTCGCACTCCGCGTCGAGCCCGGCGCAAGACCCGAAGAGTTCAACGTATCCGGCAGAGGCTTAATGCACATAGGCATACTCCTTGAGAATATGCGCAGAGAAGGCTACGAAGTATGTGTCGGCAAACCAAGCGTCATAATAAAACAGATCGAACACAGGCGTTACGAACCCGTCGAACTGCTCGTCGTAGACTGCCCCACCGACTGCCAAAACGCCGTAATGAGCGTCCTCGGCGACCGCCGAAGCGAGATCGTAAAAATCGACACAAAATCCGGGGCAAGCGACTTCGTACACATGGAGTTCCTCATCCCATCGCGAGGCCTGTTCGGCTTCCATGCCCGCCTGCTGAACGCAACCCAGGGCCGAGCCGTCATGCACCACAGCTTTGAAAAATACCAGCCAATGCTCGGCAGCATCCCTAAGCGAAAAGCAGGAGTAATGGTCGCCACAAACACAGGCCAGGTAACCTCATACTCCCTCGACTCACTCTACGACCGGGGCTTGTTTTTCGTCGAACCAGGCGAACAGGTCTACGAAGGCCAGGTCGTCGGCGAACACTGCAAGGAAAACGACATCCCCGTAAACGTCGTCCGAACAAAGCAGCTCACCAACGTCCGCGCCGCCGGCAAGGACGACGCAGCAAAGGTCCGCCCTGCAAGAAAAATGTCGCTCGAAGCCTGCCTTGAATATATCGAAGAGGACGAGCTCGTCGAAGTCTGCCCGAACTCGATTAGAATAAGAAAACGCCTGCTCAAAGAAGGCGACCGCAGAAGAGACGCACGAAACGCAGCAAAAACATAGAATGGGTAAAATATGTAAGATGAGTTAAATACTCTTTTGATTTAACCCATGCTGTTGATATAGCTCATCTGCTGTCGGAAGTCTCGAGCACCTCGATTATATCCCTGTCCACTTCCAGCGCAGCCCCCTGCCCGAGCATCTCAACCTGCACCACGAGCCTGGCCTGCGACAGTTTCTGTACCAGCACACCCTCCACTCCCGCAAAAGGCCCGGAAGTGACCCTGCAATGTTTCCCTTCTTCCAGGTTGTCGTAAGGCTCCGGGTTCGCCCCCGAGCGAAGAATCTGCTCGATGGAATAAAGGTCCGAAACGAGCCTTTCCGGGTCGCAAACTTCAAGTATATTCGCAATGCGATTGGTCTTCAGAGCGTTAAGTCGGTCAGCCTCATCACCACAGAAAAACAGGTACCCCGAAAAAAGAGGCACAAGGCTCCGAAGCTTTCGCGACCCCTTATGCGTTACCTTCCACCGCATAGGCAGAAAATAACTCGTCCCTCCGCGGCAAAGCTGCCACGCAAGGGCCTTTTCATTGCGGCTCTTGGTATGAGCTACCCACCACGTACCCTCGAAGTCCTTAACAGACAACTCGACAGGCCATATAATTTCCGGATTTTCGTTTTCCTTAAGCACTTAATACCTCTTTGAATCTTCTGTCAGCATCTTTCAAAGAATCTATGATAACCCCAATCGGCCCTGCAAGTCAATGGTAAATACAAGCGTCAAAATATCGACTATTCTTCAACCCCCTTAAAACTGTTGGAAAAGCTCAACTGTTATGATATAGTTGACCCCGAACTTAAAAATATATTTCGAAAGGTTGAAAAGTGCAGAGCATCGAATCCAAATACGCAAAAGTGCTGGTCGAATATTCCCTCGGTATTAAAGAAGGCGACAAATTCCTGATCCAGGGCACAAAGCTCGCCGAACCTCTAATGAAAGAGGTATACCGCCATGCCCTCCGCGCTGGCGCCCACCCGGAGCTAAAGGTCTCCCTGCCCGGACTCGAAAAAATATTCTACGACGAAGCAAACGACACCCAGCTTGAATACATCTCGCCCGTCACCCGCTACATGGTAGAAAATTATGATGCGCGTATATACATCGACTCGCCCGCCAACCTCAAGGAACTGACCGGCGTCGACCCTGACCGAAAGCGAAAATGTCAGCAAAGCCGCGCCGAGATTAACAAGATATTCATGAAACGAGCCGCATCAAAGCAGCTCCGTTGGTCACTTTGCGTCTGGCCCACCGAAGCCGCCGCACAGGAATGCGAAATGAGCCTCGAAGAATACCAGCAATTTGTTTTTAACGCGTGCAGACTCTACGAAGACAACCCCGTCGCCCAATGGAACCAATTCAGGGACTGGCAGCAGAAGATCGTAGACCACCTGAATAAAACCAGTACCATTAAATACCAGAGTCCCGACCTTGACATAACTTTTTCATGCAAAGACAGAACATGGATAAACTCCGCCGGCAACAACAACATGCCAAGCGGCGAAGTCTTCACCGGCCCGGTCGAAAACTCCGTAAACGGCCATGTTCGATTTTCATACCCCGGCATATTCATGGGCCAGGCGATAGAGGACATTCGGCTGGAAGTAAAAGACGGCCAGGTCGTAAAATGGGACGCAGCCAAAGGCGCCGAACTGCTGGACAAAATATTCGAGATACCCGGTGCAAGATACTTCGGGGAATGCGCTGTCGGCACCAACAAAATGATCGACAAGTTCACAAAGAACATGCTGTTCGATGAAAAAATAGGCGGCACGATCCACATGGCTGTCGGCGCCTCCTACCCCGAAACAGGCGGTAAAAACGATTCGAGCGTGCACTGGGATATGCTCGCCGATATGAGCGACGGCGGAAAAATCTACGCAGACGACGAACTTATATACGAAAACGGCGAATTCATAATAGGCAAATAGCCCCCGCCCAACTTATTTGAAAGGCCTGTAAAGCGGATCCCCTATAAGCATGATCTGCCACGAATTAAAAGGCTTGCTGCGAAAAAAAGCCTCAGCCAGCGTCTTGCCCCTGACAAGCTCACCAAAAAATTCATCCGGCTTTGGAAAAGCCCTTAAATACGGCTCTGAAACTGCCCCCATACTCGCTGTTATCCCGTCCTGCAGCATCGCCGGAACCCATTGACTGCTCAGCGGGTCACGAATATCCACCGCCTCGAGTGACGCTATATGATAACCAATCGCCCCGGGCTTGAAGTCAAAAGCATCCACATATTTTCTCAAACTGTACCACCCGCAATATATCGCGGTATCCGGGCATTGACCCAAACCAAAAACTTCAGCCTTGCTGTCGACAGTTACTGCAAATTCGGTCCGCTCCCTGAAAAGCTCCGCCGTCTCGATAAGCGACTGTTCATATTCACCGTAAGCCTCCTTAACCGTCTTGGCTTTTTCATACCCGGTATCGATATAAACTCTGCCCTCAAGCCCTGCTTTCTCCGCTTCGACGGCCTTGCGTACAAGCCCCCGCGCAACCTGAGGCGTAGGCCCGTCAAGACGTGATACCATCAGCGTCTTGACATTGAACCAGAATATACGGTCATGCAGCTCGTTTTCCTGCCACCGGTAAAGCGAATACTCGTCAAAACGCGCCATCGCAAGCTCCGAGTCAAGAGCAGCCGATGTCTCCCTCCCGTCAATGCGGTCCATATCCATCTCTAAATAGATCAGCATACCCTCCACCCCCGCAAGTGTCCGAACAGATCGGTAATATTCCTCCTTCAACTTCCGCGCGACACTCCATTGTTCTTTCCGGGCCTTTTCAAAATCTTTTTTTGCGTCGGCCGCGACACCCCTCAGAACTCCCGATACCGGCCCAACGCTCACCGAATAACGCTTCAATTTTTCTGCGCCTCTGAAATGCCCCGCAAATTTGGTCACAACCTCAGCCAGTTCCTCCCGCAACGCATTTTTTACAGCCGGCTCGCCTATATCATTCAACGCCATAAAAGCCAGGCCAATGTTTTTGTTAAACTTTTCAAGCTCCTTCCTTGCACCGCCTAAAGGATTTATGCTCTCCAGCCCGACGTTTTCGCCCCCGGGTGTCACTTCGATTAACTTACTGTTCAGCGAAACGACCTCGGACATGCAAGTCGAGTACTTCTCCCTGAGCTTCGCATGCTGCCCCACCTCCTCAATTTTCGGCGCCGCCTGAGATATGCGATAAGCAACACCGTAAACCGTCAACAGGCACTTTATATCCTTATACTCCGGCTTTGATAAAACCGACCTTACCGGCTTTAAGATTTTTTCTTCATAGCCTCCCCTCGAAATAACCGGGGAAAGCCCGCCGCCAAGCGGCAGTCTTAAAATATTCCCCTCAGGCAGCCCCCTTTGGGATAAATAAAACTCCCCTGTCTCAACGGAATCCGGAATATCCGAGTTGACTATAACAAGCACTTCCTCGGGCTGCAGGGCCCACACTCCCCCCGCCGAGAAAATTACCGCAAGCAATATCAGCTTTATCTTAAACATACTTCACCCGCAAAGGGTCTACATATTCAAATCCAACCGACTCAGCCCTTACCAATAAAGTCAAGAACCGTCTTTACCACAAAATCTTTCATCTCATCTGTAAGCTCCGGATAAACCGGAAGCGCAAGAACCTCCTCCGCCGCCTTTTCACAAACCGGAAAATCACCTTTCTTATAACCCAGGTACTGGAAGCATTGATTCAAATGCAGCGGTATAGGATAATAGATCGCGCACCCGATATTATTCTCTTTCAAATGAGCAAGCACCTCATCCCGCCTCGGAACCCTTACCACGTACTGATTATATATCGACTCGCAGTCCGGGTTAATATACGGCGTGACCACCTCGGTGTCCTTAAACTTCTTGTTATAATAAGCCGCGTTCTTCCTGCGTGCTTTCGACCACTTATCCAGGTGCTTCAGCTTAACTGAAAGCGCAGCCGCCTGTATCGAGTCCAGCCGGAAGTTGCCCCCAATATGCTTATAACAATACTGCGGCCACTGCCCGTGGTTGCGCATTATCCGCAGCCTGTCAGCAAAGGCCTCATCCGAAGTAACCACCATCCCCCCGTCGCCGATCCCGCCAAGGTTCTTGCTCGGGAAAAAACTGAAACATCCCGCCGTGCCGATCGAGCCTGCTTTCTTGTTCTTATACGTGCTCCCTATCGCCTGCGCCGCGTCCTCGATAACCGCCAGGCTGTTCGAACCTGCTATCGCCATTATCGGGTCCATATCCGCCATCTGCCCGAACAAATGCACAGGCATGATCGCCCGTGTCTTCTTGCTGATAACGCTCTCAATACCCGCCGGGGCGATATTGTACGTCTTCTCGTCAATGTCAACAAATATCGGCTTCGCCCCCGTCCGTGCAATGCACCCTGCCGTGGCGAAAAAAGTAAAGGGCGTTGTGATAACCTCATCACCCTCGCCAATCTCCAGGCTCATCAAAGCATTGAGTATCGCATCCGTGCCGCTTGAGGCCCCGATCGCAAAACCGGTCCCGCAGTATTGGGCAACCTCCTTTTCAAATTTTTCAACCAGCGGCCCGCCAATACATATCTGTGTATCCAGAACCTCATTTACAGCCGATAGAATATCTTCCTTAATACTCGCATACTGCGATTTTAAGTCAAGTAAAGGAACCTGCATTACATATAACTCCTAATCTGCAAATTAAAAAATCCATTAAACTGAACATCACGAAAGGCACTCTCACCCCCTGCCTTCCAGCATCGGGTGATAATCGCCCTTAAGCCCCACAGGCTCGATCATACGAATCTGCGCAACAGTCTCTATCGAAGAAAGCGTATCCATCGGGCCGAAACCCCCACCTGCAAGTATCTGCCTGTAAGCTTCGCTATGCAGGTCCGTAAACCCTCCCGAAAACTCTATCTCCTCACCGTCAACCGTTATGCTGCGGTAAGTCGCCGGCTTACCCGGCTCCGGCTCAAAAGGCAGGTCGTTCCTGTCCAGAGACAAAAACCACCGAACACGAGCCTTTTCAAGTTCAAGAAATCCTGCCGCTTTTTTTTCTTTATATATGTGAACAACATTACGCTTAACCGGCCCGAATATCCAGCCAAGCATATCGAAAAAGTGCACGCCGATATTCGTCGCCACCCCACCAGACTTCTTCGGGTCACCTTTCCACGAATACATGTACCACCTGCCGCGAGAGGTTATATATGCAAGGTCAATATCGTAAACCTTCTCCGCCGGCCCCTGCTCAACTCGCTTTTTAAGCGCAACTATCGATGGATGCAGCCGAAGCTGTAAAATTACATTCACCTTCCGCCCGCTCTCTTTTGCAAGCTCATCAAGCGCACCAACGTTCCATGGATTCAGAACAAGAGGCTTTTCACAAATCACATCCGCACCTATCCGCAACCCAAACCTCACATGCGCATCATGCAGGTAATTTGGAGAGCATATCGTCAAATATTCCACCGCCTTGCGACCCCCGCGCCTCAGCTTTTCAAGATGCCGATCGAAACGCTCAAACTCCGTAAAAAAATCAGCCTCCGGAAAGTACGAATCTATCACCCCCACCGAGTCGCAAGGGTCCATCACCGCAATGAGACTGTTGCCCGTATCCTTTATGGCCTTCAAGTGCCTCGGAGCGATATACCCTGCAAGCCCTATTAATGCAAAACGTTTCATGCCCAAAGTCTAACCTAACTCCTCAGCCATTGCACGAACTTTTTCAGCCCCTCTTCAATCCGCGTCTGCGGCCGGTAACCAAGCTCCCTTACAGATTTATCGATATCCGCGTATGTCCTGCGAACATCGCCCGGCTGGTTGGGCAGCCGATTTATCTTCGCTTTTTTGCCCAGAGCCTTTTCAATCTCCCCGATAAGCACATCCAGCCGCACCGGCTGTGACTCACCCAGATTATAAATATTATAACCCGAACACCGCTCCATCGAAGCGACCACACCCTGGACAATATCATCAATGTAAGTGAAATCCCGTTCCATCGAACCATCGCCGAAAACAGGTATCTCCTTGCCTTCCTCGATAAGCTTCGCAAATTTATGTATCGCAAGATCAGGCCGCTGCCTCGGACCGTACACAGTGAAAAATCGCAGACAAGTCATATCAATCCCGTAAAGGTGCGAATAAGTATGACATATAAGCTCCCCGGCCTTTTTCGTCGCCGCATATGGCGAGATCGGAAAGTCCACATTGTCCGACTCGCTGAAAGGCACCTTCTCGTTATTGCCGTAAACACTCGAACTCGATGCGAAAACAAACTTCTTTATCCCGTTCGCCCGCGCCGACTCAAGAAGACTCATCGTGCCATTGATGTTAACATCGTTATAACCTGTCGGGTCCTCTATCGAAGGCCTCACACCCGCCCGAGCTGCAAGATGAACGATCATATCAAACCCCTCATCCCCCGCAAGTTTACTAACCAGCTCAACATTACGAATATCGCCCTCGACAAAACGGTAATTATCACTCGCCATCGCGGCCTTGATATTGTCCCGCTTAACCTTCTCATCGTAAAAAGGATCGAAGTTGTCAAGCCCGACAATAATATGACCGTCCTCGATTAGCTTTTCACAAAGATGCGAGCCTATAAAACCCGCCGCTCCCGTCACAATCGCTTTCATATTATTCCCTGTTCAAAATTCAATTATTTAGGGTAGCTCTAATAATTGCTTTTGTGCGGCAGGTAGAAGATTTTTGTATTCTGACAAGAAAGGAAAATCAGCCTTAGTTGAAGCTAAGGCGGCTTTTTCCTGACGCAGTTCAGAATCAAAAAGATTCACATGACCGCCAAAATGAATTTTTAGAGGTTCCCTTTATTATTATGACAATTATAACCTCTCGGCAAGCTGTTTGATATAACTTTTTATATCCTCCGCCATGTCCGCCCGCTTGAGCGAAAACTCAAGGTTGGTTTTCACAAACCCCTCCTTGTTGCCGATGTCACACCTCCGGCCGTTCAGTTTCACAGCGTACATATCCCTGTCCTTAACCATCATCCGCATCGCGTCGGTGATCTGTATTTCCCCGCCCTTGCCCGGCTTGGTCCTCTCAATGTATCCGAAAATATCCGGAGTAAAAATATACCTGCCCGCGATTGCCATATCCGAAGGAGCCTGCGAAACATCGGGCTTTTCAACAAAATCACGAACCTTGAAAACCCCCTCGCTTATTTCTTCTCCATCGATGACCCCGTACCTGCTTACAAGCTCCTTTGCAACCTGCTCCACCAGCACAACCGGCCCCTCGTGCTTTTCATAAACCTCCAGAAGCTGTTTCACAGGCGGCACCTCCGCGTCCATCACAGTATCGCCCAGAAGCACCGCGAAAGCTTCATCCCCCACATGGTGCCTCGCGCAGTAAATCGCATCCCCCAAACCTTTCATTTCCTTTTGCCAGACAAAATGGATATCAGCAAGTTCGGATATTTCCCGCACCAGCCCAAGCTCACGCTCCCTGCCCTTTGCCTCAAGCTGGTTCTCAAGCTGAAAACTCCTGTCAAAGTGCTCTTCGATGGCACGCTTTCCCTTCCCAATGACCATGAGCAAATCCGTAATGTTCGCACCCGCCGCCTCTTCCACAACATACTGAATCACAGGCGTATCAACAATCGGAAGCATCTCTTTCGGCTGAGATTTCGTCGCCGGCAGAAACCTCGTACCAAAGCCCGCCGCAGGTATAACCGCTTTGTTTATCATTTTATCTTCTCCGCAGATGCTGCCATCATTTTCGGCTTGATGAGTTTCACCTTCATTTTAGAAAAATTCTTCTTCAGCTTCTCAAACATTTTCTCATCCTGGTATATTCCCACGATAGCCCCGCCCGAACCGGTAAACTTCGAGCTCGCCCCTGCCTCTCTCGCCGCATCGATCATATTAACATGATCCTGCGACAGTTTATAAAGCGTCCTTCGCTTGTCGAAGTTGGCGTTTATAAGCCTGTTCTGCATCACAATATCACCTTTTTCAAGCGCCTTGCGATATTTGTCCGTCAGCTCCGCCCAGTATTTCATCGCCTCGACAACTTTCCGCTCCCCGGATTGATAACGCACCTTGATGTTATTATGGAAAATTTCCGTAGGCTGGCTGAAATCGTCTTTGTAAGCTACATAAAAATTTGGCATCTCTGAGGGGCTCAGGTACTCGTAATCTCCGCAGCCCTGCTTTTCCATTATCTGCTTATCGAAATCCATGTAAACCATCGACTCGTAAACCTGCACCACCCTGTCCTGCAGACCGGCCGTTATATTAAGCTCGTCTGTTTCCGCGCCCAGCACAAGGTTCGCCTGAGTCGCTCTTGGGATATCAACCCCGTAGAAACTCATAAGTGCACGCATGCAGGCGGTAATTATCGCGCTCGAACCCGCTAACCCCACTCCGTGCGGAATATTCGACTGGTAACGTATAGTGAAATTGCGTTTGTGTATCTGAATGCTATTTTCGCTGCAGTAATCGTAAAACCTCTTGACAGTCGCCTTCAGCAAACGTATCCCGCCGTAGTAACCGTGCAGTTCGACATCGTTAACAAGTGCTTCGATACTCTTGAAAACCGAATGATCCTTCTGGCTCGGAAGGATCTCCAGTTCCGGCGTCTCGTAAAGAACAACCTCCGCCTTGAAGTTGGTGAAAACGAAAGATATCGTCTTGCCGTTATAACCGTCCGACGGGTTGCCGATAAGCCCCACTCGCGGATATGCCTTGCTTTTAATTATCATAAACTTTTCATCCTTGCTGCTTGATTATCCTCAATATATTACATTTCCTGAAACGTTTTTTCAGCCTCTGCCTATGCTGTAATATTCAATGCCCTGTTTCTTGATGTATGCAGGATCAAAAAGATTCCGTCCGTCAAAAACAACCGGCTTGTTAAGTCTTTTCGCAATCTGTTCAAAATCCGGGGTCCGGAACTCCTGCCAGTCCGTAAGAACCAAAAGACCGTCCGCACCGTCAAGAGCGTCATACCCGTTATCAAAAGTCTCTATCTTTCCATCAAGCTCCGCGACAGATGCCGCCATCGCCTCCGGGTCGTGTGCCTTTATCCTGATTCCAGCCTCGATAAACTTACGTATGCAATATATCGCCGGCGACTCACGTATATCGTCCGTCTTGGCCTTAAACGCAAGACCCCAGGCTGCAAGGGTGATATCGTCCGAACCGGCAAAATATTCCAGCACCTTTTTCGCAAATCTTTCATGCTGGTTATAGTTCGCCTGCTGAACCGCCGCCGCTATCGTCATTTCGCACTCCTGCTCATTGCCCATATGTATCAAAGCACGCACATCCTTAGGAAAACAGCTTCCACCGTAACCAAGACCCGCGAAAAGAAACGCGTTGCCAATCCTGCTGTCACTGCCGATGCCTATACGAACATTCTCGATGTCGGCACCGAATTTTTCACAAAGCCCGCTCAGCTCGTTCATGAAAGAAATCCTCGTCGCGAGCATCGTGTTCGCCGCGTATTTCGTCATCTCCGCGCTAGCCGGGTCCATAAAAATTATCCTGCTCTTTTTACGCATGAAAGGCGCATAAAGAATCCGCATAAGCTCCTGAACCGCTGGGTTCGACGTCCCGATTATCACCCGGTCGGGCTTCATAAAATCGTCAACTGCCGCCCCTTCTTTCAAAAACTCCGGGTTACTGACATAATCGAAAGGCTTTTCGGTCTTGCGTTCCATAACCTCCGACACAAGCTTGTGAGTCCCTACAGGCACAGTGCTCTTGACAACCAGGATCCGATAGTCATCCATGTGCCCCGCGATCTGTCCGCAAACTTCCAGCACAGCCGAGATATCCGCCGAACCGTCCGCCGCGCTCGGCGTGCCCACCCCGATAAATATAACCAGCGAATCGTCGACCACATCCTTTATCGAAGTGGTGAACGAAAGACGCCCCGCCTCGATGTTTCTTTCTACAAGCTCTGTAAGCCCGGGCTCGTATATCGGGATAACACCCTTGTTAAGATCGGCTATCTTCTTCTCGTCCTTGTCCGCGCAGCATACATGATTACCGCCTTCTGCAAGACATGCAGCCGCAACAAGTCCCACATAACCTACACCAACAACACCTACCTTCATAATTTCTCCTTATATTGATCGACAATCAATGCGATTATATCTTCCAGTTTCGTCTTCGGTTCATAACCAACATGCTTTTTAATCTTTTCAAGCGAGGGAACCCGCCGCTGCATATCGTCAAAATTCTTACCGTAAGCCTTTTCATAAGTGATAAACTTTTTTTCACTCTTAGAGCCGGTTATTTCGATGATAATGTTCGCGAGTTGCTCGATTGAAACCTCCCGCTGCGTGCCTATATTATAAACTTCTCCCGCTGTCTTTTCTGAACGCATAAGAAGAACCAGCCCGTCGACAACGTCCCCCACGTAAGCGAAGCACCTTGTCTGCTTGCCGTTTCCATAAATATTGATCGGTTCATTTTTAAGCGCAGCCGTTACAAATCGCGGAACCACCATGCCGTACTGCCCCACCTGTTTGGGCCCTATAGTGTTAAAAAGTCTCGCTGAAATAACAGGCAGGTCGAACTGCCTGAAATAAGCGAAACCCAGAAACTCGTCTATCGCCTTGCTGCACGCATAGCCCCATCTTGCAAAACGTGTCCCGCCCAGAACGCTGTCGTCGTCCTCGCTGAAAGGCACCTTTTCACTCTTTCCGTAAACCTCGCTCGATGAAGCGACCAGAACCTTTGCACGGTACTTGTTCGCCGTTCGTAGCACAACCTCCGTACCGTGAATGTTTGTTTCAATCGTATGCACAGGCCGGTCAACTATAAGCTGCACTCCAACCGCAGCCGCAAGATGAAAAACCGCATCCGCACCGTCCATAACCCGGTCCATCAAAAGACTGTCCCTGACCGAACCCTCATAAAAAGTGAACTTCTTATGATCCATTACCTCGTCAAGATTAGCGATCCTCCCTGTACTCAGGTCGTCGACAACCGCAACCTCAACACCCTCCCTGATAAGCTTTGCGCAAAGGCTCGAGCCGATAAAACCCGCACCGCCTGTAACAACCGCCTTGTTCAATACGTTATCCTCTCTGCCCTCGAACCACGTCGATCATCGCGAAATACTTCTCATCCGGCACGTATTCCGGAACACTGTTACCCGTACCCAGCGCATAGGACCCGCCTGACTTCTCAGCCTTTTCCAGCATTTTAATACTGCGCTGCTGAATCTCATCAGGCCCCGCCGTGCATACAAAATCAAGATCAATACCTCCAAGTATCGCTATCCTGTCGTGCCACTTTTCATAAGCATCTTCTACGGGCATAATAACATCTTCATAAGAGTGCTTGCCGTCATATTGCATGTCGTCGATTATGTCATCCATTACATCGCTCAACTGCCCGCAGGAATGCAGTATCGCGTATTTTCCGCCGCCATGAATGGCCTCGACTATTTTTTTGTGCCACGGGAACACATATTTCCGCATATCCGCAGTCGAAAGCATGGTCTGGGTCTTATAACCCCAATCGTCGTTACTGATTAAAGCGCCAACCTTATCATAACGTGCGCAAATTTCATAATAACGAACAAATCTTTCGCCTACGGCATTGAATATATCCCCAGCAAGCTTCGGATCGTCAAAGAGCATCATGCAAAGGTTCTCATAACCCACCAGGGCAATTGTATTCTCAAGCACACCCCCCGGGCCGAAAACTATAAATTTCATACCGCCCGGCAGTTCGGTATTTTCAAGGCTTGAGTAATCATAACTGTCCGGGTCCGGCCATGGGTACGCTTCAAAATCAGCCCGGTTCCTGATCATACACCCATCGTTTATAGAGCGGCTTTCCTTCTGCTCAAATTCATCCTGAAGAAACAGCATATCCGAACCCTTAACGGTCACATGGTCGTAACCGGCATTCTTAAATGCAGATATAATAAGAGGATGCGTCGAGTTCCACTCAACCTCATCGTCTCCGTATTTTTTAGCAATATCCTCGTCGGCCATTTTCCTGTAAAGCGGAACGTTCAAAAAGAACTCAAAAAGTGCAGGCCCGTCGGGCTTGTTTCTCTCAAGAACCTGGGCAAGCCTGTTAAAATCCGGATTCATTGTATTGACCTTAAATCTGTGTGAACAATTATAATAATTTATAATTACTGCAAATGATTAATAAACTCTTAAAAACGGGACTTATACCACAAAAAAAGGCTGTTTGCACGAAAAATTCACTATTGAGAGGTAATAAGTCTGAAGTTGGGTTTTTAATCCTGATTTTTGGGATTATAATTGCGGTATGTCTTACGAATTTGAAAAGAAAGTACTAAAATACATTCAACAGGAAAAGCTCTTTGATAAAGGTGCAAAAGTGCTTGTGGCATTTTCCGGGGGCGCGGACTCGGCGAGTCTGTTAAATGCGCTTTTGGAGCTTAAAAAGGCGGGCTTGCTTGATATTAAAATCGGTGCATGTCATGTGAATCACAACCTGAGGGGCAAACTCGGAGATGCAGATCAAAACTGGTGCAGGGATTTTTGTAAGAGAAATGGTATCAAATACCACCAAAGCTCAGTTGACGTAAGTGCTTATGCAACAGAAAATAAAGTATCGACAGAAACAGCAGGCAGGCAGCTTAGACGTTCGGAACTGATAAATATTGCCCGGCAAAATGGTTACGATTGCGTTGCGCTGGGGCACCATAAAGATGACAACGCAGAGACAATGGTTGACAGGCTAAGCAGGGGCACCGGTTTCAGGGGGCTTTGCGGAATCCGACCCGAAGCAGTGTTTGAACAGGTAAGATTCGTGCGTCCCATGCTTTGTATAAGCCGTTTGGAAATAGAGACTTACTGTAAAAAAAGCGGCATTGAATACCGACACGACCATACTAATGGGAACATAGGTTACAGGAGAAATTTTATCCGACACCGGCTTTTGCCTTATCTTTGCAGGCAGCGGGAAACGGAAATTGCGGACAATCTGAATGAACTATCCAGTAAATGCAGACGGCTGGACAGGATGATAGAAGAAGCGGCACAGCAGGCCTGGAAGCAGGTTGCAACTACCGAAAACACACTTTTCAGTCTAAAAAAAGCCATTTTAGCGAATTTATCTCAGCCGATTGCCGTGGCTGTTATAAGGAAAATGCTGCTGAAAATCGGATGCGGAGAAAGAGATATTACAGAGGGGTATTACTGTAGAATTATCGACCTTGCAGCAGCATCAACGGGGACGGTCCTTGAATTGCCCGGCAGTTTTAAGGTCACCGCTGACTATGAAAACCTTGTTTTTGAGCCTGAAAACGGGCAAAAACAGGTTGGCAGCCAGCCAATCAGGGAACAAGTGAGACTGAAAGTTCCGGGTGAGACGGTTTTCGGGGATATGAGGGTTGAAACCCGCGTTTTTGATAGTGAAAACTTTGATTTTGAACTGTTCCTGGCAGAGAAGAACGAGTGGATGGAGTGCTTTGACCTGGACAAAATCGAGGGCGATTTGGTCCTGAGGGAGCGTAAAGAGGGGGACAGGATGCAGGTGCTTGGCATGAAAGGGACCAAGCAGGTCGGAAATATTGTAAGTGACTGTAAAAGCGGGCTTTATGTTCGAAAAAATGTCTTTGTTGTGCAAGATTTCGAGAAAATAATCTGGACAGTGCCGCTCCGAATCTCCGAAAAATCAAGGGTGGAAAGCAATACAAAACGCTTAATTATTGTAAGTTTCCATTAAAAATCATTAATTTCTAATAAATATTTTTTGCCCAAAAACAGATAAAGCAGACATATTAAATCCCGTGAATTGACCTTTCCAAACCACCAATGACGGAAACCGGAGCAGAATATGTCTCTTAAAATTAAGCTCTTTTTGTCTCATTTTTGCTGAAGATATACAATTATACATATAGATAAGACGCTTGGAAAAGTAAGTCAGGAGAAATACAGGTTACTATATCAGGTAATGTTTGCCTAAGCCTCAGATGCATGGATTCGTAAAATATTACCTAAGCAAATCATGATATGTGTTTCTTATGTTTCAATAATATGGATTAGTTGATTTTGCTATCTTCCATATTTTATCGACTTGATTAATATTGTTATCGTACAGCTTCGAAAGAAGTTCCTTAATAATCAACTCCACTTCTTCAGAAAATTCAGAAAAAGGCAAGGAATTGCCAATTAATGCCCTTAAATATGGTTCTTTTCTTGAGCGTTGAACATGGGCACCTTCAATTTTTGAGCCAAGTTTTTTTGCTCTTGCCTTAATATTATCATCACAATTAATACTATTTTCGTCAAATATACGCTTTAATATGTCTTCTCCTTCTGAGGATAGATCTTTAAGCATTGCCCATTCAAGGTCAACTGAAAGCAGGCTACAATTGTCAAGCGGCGCTTAAACCCAGCCGGCAATGAGCGCGTCAAACCCAGCCAC
>CAZVPF010000012.1:0-82535 GCA_964628195.1 uncultured Pirellulales bacterium
ATTGAATAACATGTGCTTTTTCTAAAATTAAGGATTCACATTGATCAGCCAGCTTGCCGCAAAGTCAGCATAATCAGCAGTGTCGACAATGCAGTCGCCGTTGAAATCCATAAATGGCGGCAAGTGAGCCCAGTCGCCGCAAACAGGAGTTACCGGGGTGGGCGCCCCGAAAACATTGCCGAGATTGTCAGTCGTCGTATAAGTGTTGCTGATCTCGGCGTATTCCTTGGTTGAAATTTCCCTGCCTATCCAATTGTACCCGTTAAAATAGAAACGCTGGAGCCCCCCTCCGGCACGTGCAGCCCAGAATACATTCTCACGGTTGGCATCAACATCCAAATACTTAATGTCTTCAACAAAAGTATCCTTAACCCAGTACCCAAGATCACCGTCCCAGTATATGTGCTGCAGACCACCCTCGGCAGGAGCAGCTATAATTTTATTGGGACTGTGAACGGTTATGTCATTATACACTGTATTAGGGTCTATAATACCGGTGTACCAGCTTGACCCGTTCCAATTAACTGAATGAAGCCCGCCACCCTGAACTGCGCCAACTACCCTGTTATACGCCGAGGGGTCAGGTCCGACGACAATATTCGGGTCGTTAACCTGTGTGAAGGGATAGTTGTTATTTGCCAAGACAGCATAGTTATAATTATTTATATAACCGCCGAGATTCCAGCCGGTTGAGTACCAGACAGCGAACAAGCCTCCCTGGCCTGCACACCAAACCCTCGAACCACGGGTATCCATGGCGATTTTATCGTATAACCTTACGCCGTTATCGTCAGTAGTCAAAATATTTGTGTACTGCCAGCCCACATTTGTTTTATGCCAGATGTTTTTAAGGTCGGTTATGCCCGTTCCATCATCTACGATTACAAAAACGGAGTCACGCTTGGAAGTGTTGTCGGCAATGTCCACGTGTATTTTGTCAAAAGCTCCCTCGTCGATTACACTGCGTACCCACTGGCCCTGAGATGAACTCCACGCAATCCTGACCACTTTTGTGATGCCGTCTTCAACCTGGATTGCAAATACACAGTTATCCTGTGCTCCTGCAATGGCAACTGTCTCAAGCAAATTCGGGTCTATCGGACTGGGGGTCCATTGTTCACCATCATGCCAGACGCTGTCGACTCCTTCTACGGCGGGGTCGGTGCCGTCTGCAAAACAAATCGCAACAAAACACAAAGAAATGATAATGACCAACTGCGAAGCATACTTTTTCATCATCCTCTTCCTTTCTCTTCACATAAGAACCATGAGATAAAATAACACATATTAACAACTACAATACTATCCATTATTTCGCCTTGTTTCGACAATCAGTATAAGATGAAAGCATGGCATGGGTCAAGCAAAAAATTAAAAATTTATAATTAAATATATTTATATATTTATATTATTCTGTATATTTATCTCTTGACAATACAACCTGTTTTTGACATAATTATGATAAAAATGAATTTAATGTCTTGAAAGTGACTTAAATGGCTTTAGCAGAAAGAGAACTGAATAGCGCTTCCAACAAAGTTTGCGTGGAAATCTGCTCTGAATTGGCGAAAAACAGCCTTGCAGCCGGTACAAAGCTTAAATCCATACAAAAGATAGCCAAGCAATACAACGTTTCTTATCTTACTGCCCAGAGAGCTATAAAGGAGATGCAGGAAGTCGGCATTGTTGAAAGTCGTCGCGGTGATGGCACTTATCTTACTGAAGAATCTAAAAAGTTTCTTAATTCCTTCCTTAAGCAAAACCAATCGAATGATTTACCTCAAAAAACCGCGAGAAAAACGTACTCGATAGGTCTTGTTTTGCCTTATTGGATGGAAATTAAAAATGAAGGAGCGATGGCATTTCACAGGCTTACAAAAGCATTTGTGGGCGAGATCGACAAGCATAATTGGCGAGTAGAAATTATTAATAACGCATATCATGAAGCTGCAAGACCGGATTTTGTGGATAAGCTTGTCCAAAAAGAGCTCGACGGGGTTTATTGGATAGCTCCTCAGCCGGAACACAAAATGAATCTTATGCGCCTGGTGGATAAGGGTATACATGTGGTCACTACCGGAAGAAATTTTTCCGACATCCCCTTGACAACGATATTTGTTGACTTCGGCGATATGGCAAAAAAAGTCGCAGAGTACTGTGCCGGCAACAATAGAAAAAATGTAGTAGTTCTTTGCGGTGTTCTTGACGGTGAATTGAAAGATGAAAACTCGGCAAAGTTTATTTCCGAGCTTCGCTGTGCTTTGTCTTCGACCGATATTGAACTGACTGACGAACAGGTGGGGCAAGTTGCTGTCTTTACACCCGACAACCAGATTCTGACACAACTGACCCGAAACTTTCTCGAAAAGCACCCTGGTGCGGATACCATAATCTCATATCACGAGGAATTTTTCCCAATGATTGAAGAACTTGACGCGAAGAATTTCTGGGAAAATCCAGGCGACATGAAAATTGTCGATGTTAATGCTGAATTTGGGTTCAATAAAACCCAGGTAGGGAGAATACCGGTTACCCGTATATTGATGCCGCTTGAAGATATGGGTCGCGCTTCAGCAATTGATTTTGAGAAAAAATGGCTCGGGTCGGGTAAGGACCTTTTCGATCTTAAAGTATCTCTTTCGATACCGTAGGATTAACAGGACAATTATAACATTTGAAAATCGGCAAGACCGAGAATACGTTTAGAACTGTTTAGTTAATCTGCTGTTGTTTACTGAATAAATAATGAAAAAAAGATATTTCTTAATAATTACGTTTTTTTTTGCATTTACCGGCATGCCTGCTGCAGCGACAGGCAGTTTGCCTATCATTAAGGATGTCAATGCCGTATGCAAAAACGGACAGGTATTTATAACATGGAAAGAGTCGCCGGAAAATCAGCAGAACATCAGCGTTTACATGTCACCAGAGAGGGTCACACCATCCACTATCGGTAAAGCGGTTTTGTTGACTGATGAAATCGGGCCCTTATCGGGGAGAGACTGGACACTCGACCCCTCAATGTGTCCGAGAGCACAAGGTCCGAAGCAAGGTTGGATAATTGAAGAAGGGGCCCTGCCTTTAACTTTAAACAGCGGACTTTTTGTTCATACGGTAACTGAAACTGATCCGAAAAATGCATTTTTTGCGGTCATTCGTGCAAACGGGAATATTTCGGAAATTAAGGCCGGAGTTAATTCATTAGAAGAACCGGTTGAACTATTTCAGGATGATATCGAGGCAATACCACAGTTAAATCAAATAGGTACGATCAAAAAGAATATGCCGTTGGCTCTTTATCTTCATCCTCATACTTCGCGCCCGCCAGGTGAATTGACACACCTGTTTTTTGGAGACAAAACAATGGGCTGGCGGGAGGGTCTGCCCTTTAAGTTCAAGGTTTCTGTTTTGGATGATGTCGTCCTCGTGGAGCCTTACGATCGTGTCTGGATAAACCGTTTACCCGGAGCAGATGAAACATCTCAAAGCTACGACAGAAAATACAAACATATAGAAAGCTGGTGGTACGGCACATTCGATAACATCCACAAACCCGAGGGTTATAAAACCGGCACCCCGGTTAATTATACCGAGAGGATTCTGGCTTGGATCATTAAATGGGTGCAAAAAAAATACGACACGGACCCAGAGAGAACGTACGGATTCGGTTTGTCAATGGGAACCGGTATACAGAGGTTTGCCCTTGAAAAGCCGGAGATGTTCGCGAGTGTTGATGTGCTGGTTCCACTGCTGGACCTTGAATATGAAATAGAAATTGAAAAGGACAATATAAAAAGAAAAATAGCTGCTTTCGGCGATCTTGACCGGATATGCAGCGACGGAATGCCTTTAAGCGAAAGGTTCGATCTTGTCGATCACGTATGCTCCGCTAAACAAGACCTGCCTTTCATAGTAATAAGGGTAGGGCGACAAGATACGTCCGTGGGTTGGAAACGAAAAGTCGATTATATATCCTGTATGCAAAAGCAAAAGCACGGCCTGCTCGCGGGATGGGATAACGGTGACCACGTAACAGCCATGCGCAAATCCGTAGATGAATTTCCCGATTTCAGGGATTATAGATGGCATATCGAGCATTTTGCAACCAACCGGAGTTATCCGGCATTTACTAATTATACAGAAGATGACAATTTCGGCAGCGGTCTGCGGAACAACGGTGACCTGCGTGGTTTTACAAACCTCGGTCTTGATTGGATCTTAAAAAAAGACGAACCAGATGTCTATCAGATAGTAGTAAAAAACCGCCAGACTAAAAAGGCCCAGGCCAAAGTGGATGTTACGCTAAGAAGAAGGCAAAAATTTATTCCGACTCCAGGCAGCGTTGTAATTGCGGCAAATCAAGTATTTGGCGGTGATTTGTTAGAAAAAAAAGATATTATTGTAGATAATACGGGGAATATCACCTACGAGAATTTTCAGCTTACAAAGGGCATGAAAAATGTTTTAACTTTGAGAAGAAGGTATTAAGGGAACCTCTAAAAATTCATTTTGGCGGTCATGTGAATCTTTTTGATTCTGAACTGCGTCAGGAAAAAGCCGCCTTAGCTTCAACTAAGGCTGATTTTCCTTTCTTGTCAGAATACAAAAATCTTCTACCTGCCGCACAAAAGCAATTATTAGAGCTACTCTTAAAAATACAAACTAATTCTATTTTCTATTAGAGGTGAAAAAAGTGAAGACAAAGAAAAAAGGATTTACTCTAATTGAGCTGCTTGTAGTCATATCCATTATTGCGCTTTTGTTAAGTATCCTGCTGCCTTCGATGCAAAAGGCCAAACAGCTTACAAGAAGAACTATATGCAAGTCAAATTTAAGACAACTTGCAATTTCTCTTTTATTGTGTGCCGAGGATAATAAGGGAAAGTTTCCTTATAAGCATAAAGACTCTCCTGCCAACCCTAATCAGTATTTTATCGAGGGCAGAGCACCCTACACGGACCAGAGGTGGATATGGAAAGGTTACCTGGAAGGTTACAAGCTTAAGAAGATCGGAGAAAGAAATGACGATTACGACTATGCACCGGAAGTAATGTATTGTCCCTCAACTGTGACAACCATGTTTGCTCACGGTAAAAATTGGCCTTTAGACACAAGTTACAATTTTAATGCCTACCAGATAAGTTACGATTATTTCAATGTTGGAGCGCAGGTTGAAGCGGATGATACTTATTTTAATTATGAATGGCTCGGATCGGTTGACATGCCCAAAACAACTTTTCAGCAAAGTTATATCCCTTTAATGGGGGATATTTGCATGCACAGAGATGTTGGTGCACCTTTTTGGCGTCTTGCTAATCATTTTAAGGCCGGGGCCAAAGAAAATGTATTCGATGAAGACCCGGAAATTTTGAATAATGTAAGAATTGACGGTTCTGTATCTACTTATAAGTTCTCCGATGCCGAACCTTATTTTGAGATAGAGGAATATGGTCAATTAAACTACTGGGGAAGACCGAATTGATTTGTTTATGAAAAACAAATACACCAAAACAACTTTTTACATTATAATACCGCAATAATTGACTTTTATCCCTGTTGTTAAAGTTTAACGGAATAACTTAAATGGAAAAAACCTCTCTTGGTCACTATGAACACAGCAAAGTTGTAGAGCAGAAGCAGGATGTGAGCATGGAAAAAATACCCCTGAAGTTGGTCTTCTTAGGGGCCGGCAGTTATTTTTTCGAGCGTCTTTTTGTTGACGTCCTTTCGGTGGGCGCTTTTGAATCGGGAACTATGGTGCTTGTGGACATAGACCCGGAAAGGCTGGAAAATGCCCGGCTGATAGGTGAAAAAATTAACGCCGAAATGGGGAAATCATGGCATATCGAGGCTTGTGAAGACTACAGCAAGGCCCTGGATGGTGCGCAGTACATTATTAACTGCATAGAAGTTAACGGAATGAGCGCGGTTAAAAGCGATTATGAGATACCGGCCAAGTACGGTGTATATCAGTGTATCGGCGATACCATCGGACCGGGCGGTATCTTCAAGGCGATGCGGACAGGGCCGGTTCTGCTGGATATACTCAGGCATGTGGAAGAGAAGTGCCCCGGAGCGATATTCCTTAACTATACAAACCCGATGAGCATTCTCTGCCTGGCGGCATTTCGCAACAGTAAGGTGAAATTTTATGGAATGTGTCACAGTGTACAGGGGACCAGCGATAAGCTGGCCGGATACCTCGATGTCCCGCCGGATGAATTAAGATTCAAATGCGGAGGAGTGAATCACCTCGCGTGGTTTACTGAGCTGCGTTATAAAGGCGAGGATATGTACCCGCTGCTTTTTCAAAAATGCAGAAGCGACAAAGAAACTTATGAAAAGGACCCTGTAAGGTTCGACTTCATGAGTCATTTCGGTTATTTCGTAACCGAGTCGAGCGGCCATTTCAGTGAATATATCCCTTATTACAGGAAGAGGGATGATTTAATGAAAAAATACTGCAGGGAAGGCTACCTGGGTGAAAGCGGTTTTTATTCGAGAAACTGGCCCCAGTGGCGAAAGTCAAAACAGGTCGACAGGCGGGAGATAATCGAAGGCAGAAAAGAAGTTTCTGCCGGGCGTTCGTGGGAATATGCGAGTTATATCATCGAGGCTATAGAAAAGAATCAGAATCAAATTATATATGCGACAGTTCCGAACTCCAACCTGATTGAAAACATATCCCCGTTCCTGGCGGAAGTTGCCTGCTGCGTCAGCGGCAACGGGATCGATCCAATTTATTTCGGTAAACTTCCTGGTCAATGCGCCGCTTTGTGCGAGTCGCATTCAAGGGTTTACGACATGGCTGCGACGGCATGTATTGAGCGTTCAAAAGAGGCCGCCCTCTATGCCCTGATGCTTGACCCTCTTACTTCGGCGGTCTGCAGCCCAGCGGAAATAAAAGCTATGTTCGATGAGCTTTTCAGTTCACAAAAAGAACTGCTCGAAGATTTTAGTTAATTAAAATGAGAATGTTATGAATGTTAAATTAATCAGTATCTTAATCTTACTTTGCCTTTCTTCTGCCTGTTTTGCCGAAAGTTTAACAGGTTTGGAACAAGTCAGGGCAATGAAAAAAGACTTATGGGACAGCCGCGACACAGAGTGGACCAAATGGATGGTCGTAAGCGTCGCCCCGACGAGGATATATTTCGACAGCTGGCCCGACGAAAGAAGACAGCAGTTTTTTGAAGACTTCGATCCCGATCATCTCGACATGTGGAGCGGACAGGGCATGGATCGCGGCAGTTTTTTCAGAATGCGCGGAGTGGCGGTCAACAGCACCATGGAATACGAATACCAGGAACTGATAAATCCCGTTTACGGCCATGCGGAAATTTTCAAGAACAACGGCATCGCCCGAAAAGAAGACGGCTCTATCGCGGGCAGGTATTTCAAGCCGGGCGTTTCGCCTCCATGCATGTGTCACAATGCGCCGTTATGGCACGAAGTTGTCACGCAAGGGATGGTAAGAACCGCCGCGTTTGGAGACAGTGTTTTCCAGGATAATATCGCAAACCCGATTTATACATGGAGCCACGGGTTCTGCAATTGGTGCAATACAAGATTTATTGAATACATGAAAGAGAGATTCACCGGGGTGCAGCTTAGAAGAATGGGTTTTGATCCCGGTAATTTTCATATCAGAAGATATATAGCTGCACAGAGAAGAAAAGCCGGTGAAATACTCAAGTCGATGGATCAGCAGTTTTTCCAGGAAGAATACACCTCTAAAACTGCTAACGACAGGCTGCTCAAGGATGAACTTATTCGGGAATATATACGTTTTCAGCACATTGTTTTTTTAAAACACTGGGTAGATGCGGCAACTAAAGCCAAAGACACTGCTCGGAAAATGGGAAAATCCATTCCCGCGTGTTATGGAAATATCCCAAGGATAGGAGGGATTCGAACGTTTCCAACGATTATGGCCAGCCAGGTTGATATTCCGTGGTCGGAAGAGTCCACGGACATGCAGCCATGCTTTCGTGACGACAGGCAGGCATGGTCGGCGCTATTGTACAAAACCGGACGTGCGGCGAGTTTTAATGATAAACCGGTAATTACTGTTCAATACCAGGGCGGGCATAAGTCTATTTATGACGACCCCGGCAGGAAAAAGCTTCCGACCGCGATCACATGTTCAGAAGCAGTTGCCAACGGCGGTATATTGTGCCAGACATGGGTTGCGACAGAATTTACCTATCTCATGAAAAACCCCGGCTGGGATAAGCCTTTTTACGAAGCAAACAGCACCCACTCTTCTTTTGCGAGCAAGAACAGGGTTTTATTTACGGACAGAAAAGCTATTGCGGACGTTGCTCTTGTTTATTCTTTCCCGACCACCTTTTGGAGAACTTTCCAGTCTTTGAAAGTTGAAACACCGCACAAAGATGCTTTCGGCGCCGTTGCAAGAGTGCTTGAAGATAATCATGTTCCTTATGACATAATGCTGTTCGGGCATAAAGATGTTTTCGATGACAGCTACTTTTTTGAACGGATTAATAAATATAAAACTATTATTCTGCCTAACGTCGATTGCCTGTCAAATAAGAATGAGAATAAAATCGCCGACTGGGTAAGACAGGGCGGCAATCTTGTGCTTCTGGGCAATACGGGAATTTACGACGAAGAGCTGAACATAAGACGTAACAAAGCTTTTAACAAGTTGCCTGGCGATGCAGGTTCCGGTACGGTGACTTCTTTTGATTTCGAGGAGATGGTCAACCTGACGTTCGGCGAAGATATTCTTCCCGCTTCCAAAATAAAACCGAGGGAATGGAACTACACTTTCGAGAAACCTGCGGAAAACTGGTACGGTAAAACTTTTAATGATTCAAAATGGGAAAGGGGCAAGGCTCCTTTCGGCGACAGAAAAATCCGGGGAACGGACATTAAGACTAAGTGGGAGACGAAAGAAATCTGGTTAAGGTGTGATTTTGAATTAAACGAGGTTCCTGATAACCCTCTACTCTATCTGCAGCACTGGTGGGATGTAGAGGTTTATATCAATGGTATAGAAGCGGCCACAGGCAGCGGCAGAGGGTACAGCTTCGAGGCTTACCAGTATCTTGCTATCGACGAAAAAGCCATGAAGGCACTTAAGAAAGGCAAGAACACAATAGCGGTTCATTGTACACAAAGCCATGAGCATCCCACCTGGGGCCGATTTATCGACGTTGGCATCAGGGATTTATCCCCGGACGACAGACTGGTTAAAGCCGTGCATTCTGAAAGGCAACCGCTTATCGAGACGGATCTGCCCAAAACTGTATGGCTGAACCCCTGGCGACACGGCGGCGGTGATATGACTTCTATTCAAATGGTCAACTACGATGTCGATTTGAAAAATGACAAGATGAACCCGGTCGATAATTTTTTTATTAAGCTTAAAAAACAGGGGCGGGCCGAATATGACAGCGCCTATTACTATTTTAATGATTTTGACGGCAAAAAAGTTTTCGAGCCTGTAAAGATACCGGTTGAAGATGCAGGGGATTACTGGAAAGTGAAGGTCCCGAGCTTGAATGTATTTGGAGCAGTTGTTTTAGCGCCTGATGATGAGCTCAAAGCCCGTACCGCTGCTGCAGAAGTAAGGAAATACCTTGAAAGACTTAAGATTTCGCAACGATGCAGGGGAGCGGAAAAGAAAAATAACGATCTTATCTCTAATGCAGAAAATTTACTGTCTAAAATACAGGGTGATGCCAAGGTTTGGAATTATGATATGCTGACGTGGCAATTGGAGAAAGCTGCCGGTGAGCTTGAATCTGCGCTCAATAATTCGATTGACAGTGTAGAGGGGTATCAAAAGGATTTAAGAAAGCAGGCTTACATGGTTGATGCGGAGTACAAGTTTGACTTCGGCAGCAGTGATAAACCCCAAGGTTGGCTGCCGGTCACACCTCAAACTCTGTATTCCAGAGATACAGGATACGGCTGGGTAGAAAAAGGACCATTTGAAGCTATAGACTACGATATCCCGGATGACCTGCATGATGATTTTATAAAAAATACCGGGCCGGATGTTCGTTATGAAAAAGCTGAACCTGACACCTATACCGGTAAATTCAAAGTTGACCTGGATAACGGGAAGTATTTTGTTACGATTATTACAGGAAACCATGAAGTCTTTCGGGTGAGGGGCACACACAACGAGGGCAGAACTTCCATGACTTTTGTAAAGGCCAACGGGGAGTTAAAGGCACTGGGTGACACGCTGCTGTCGGGCTATTTCGATAACAAAGGTTTTATTGTAGATGTGACTGGTGGTCAACTGCTGCTTGAGTTTTACGGCAAAAATATCGGGCCGCTGTACGCAAATAGGATCCAATGGCTTGTAAACGGCATCTTGATACAGAAAGCCGGACAAAAACCCACCAAGCAGGCGTCTGAGTATTACGAGAGAAATCAGCTATACAGGGAAGCGGCCATTAAACAGTGGCAAATTGCCGGTCCTGTAAATGATGAGCAATGTATAAAAATGACAGAGGCGATAGATGCAAAAAATATTTCCGGCTGGCAGCAGTGGAAATATAATGGAAACGGTTTTCCGCTTGTTTCCTTTGAGGACATCTCCCCGGATTTCTACAGGGCCATTGCACATGCAAAAACTTACATTCACAGTGAGGACAGGCAGGAAGCATTTATTTTGGGCAGTTTCAGCCAGCTCGGCAGGATAAATCTAAACGGTAAAGAAATCTATGCCGACCATCTTGCGGCAGGATTGCTTGATGAAGAAATAAAATCTAAAATAACCCTTGAAAAGGGATGGAATGAGATTATGTTAAAATGCTCCAACTACTGGGGCAAAGACTGGTCCTTCTGGCTTGGCCTTACATCGTTGCAAAACGAACCACTGACAGATATTAAAATATCATCGGACAGGCAAGGGTGAAGTTGGCGGCAATCAGCAGCAAAGAAAGGTTTGAATGAAGAACAAAACGATAACTGAACGAACATCTTCTGTAGGTTGGCAATTCTCGAAAGGAGAATCCGACGCTGAAATAAAACGAACTAATCCAGATGTTATTGTCTACCGGCCTTCAGGAAGGAGCGATACCGACAACGAGCATTTCCTCGTTTTTGAGGCTCCAAAAAGCGATTCACTCCTGGCAGTGTGGACACAAAGTTCATGTGAAGGGCATGGCGACAACAAGATTATGATGTCAAGAAGCGAAGATGGTGTGAACTGGGATAAAGCGCGAGCAATAATCGGCCACAGGCATCTTGACGGACAACTTCTTCAATCAAGCTGGGCGGTGCCTATAGTTAACGCCGGGGGTCGAATTTATTGTATCTATCTTAAAGAAGACATTGACTCTGACCTGAACAGGTCCACAACAGGAAACATGGGATGTGTCTTCTCCGACGACGATGGCCAAACATGGCAGGACGGGGGTGAAATTGAAATGCCCAGAGACAGATACGACCACCCTGACCGAAACATACCCAAAAACTGGATCGCCTGGCAACTGCCTATCAGGGACAGCATGGGTAAAGTGTTTCTCGGATATACACAATGGACCAGCCCGAAAGTATTCAATGAGCAGCCGGCTGGCTGGTACAGCAGGGACAGCCGATGTAAATTCATGCGTTTTGAAAATATCGATGACTCGCCTGACCCAAAGGACCTTAAAGTTACCTTTCTGCCGAATGATGAAGCGGGCATCGAAATAAATTATCCCCAGAGAGAGGATGTTTCCGTCGCCCAGGAACCGAGTGTGGTTTTACTTCCTGACGGCAGGCTGTTTTCCATAATGAGAACATTCACTGGGTATATCTGGTACAGCGTTTCCGATGACAACGGTCATACATGGCGAGCCCCGGAGCCTTTGAGGAATAAAGACGATGGGCAACCCTTCAAACAGCCTATTGCACCTTGTCCTGTATATAAGCTGAATAATAATAAATTTCTTCTTGTTTTTCACAATAACGACGGGCACCTGGGGCAATACGGCCCGGGGGATGCACTATATAATCGAAGACCCGCTTTTATAAGCATTGGTAATTATATTGAGGGCGCTCATCAGCCTGTCTGGTTTAACGGCCCTGTACAAATACTGGATACAGATGGTGTCACAGTCGGCCCGAAGGGAACTTGTGAAGTCGCAACATATACAAGCCTTACCCATTGGAAAGGCAAGACAACTTTGTGGTATCCCGACAGGAAATATTTTCTACTCGGGAAGCACTTGCCGGACGAATTGATCAGTTAATCAAAGAGTTTATGCCGATTTATGTGGAAATCTAAAAACTCAAAAACACTATTGCTTTTTTGGCTTATCATTGCCATCGTAGGTATCTATTCGTTTAATCAAGGCAAAACAGAGTCTGCTTCCGAGACAAATACGCCTGTTGATAATCAAGAATTTGACAATTACAGCAAGTCGCTTTCAAAGGCCTGGAAATTGTCCAGAGTCGGCAATGCTCCAAAAGCGACAGAATTATTCGAAGAGGTCTTAGAATCTGCCGGGTCTTCCGACCGACAAAAGGTTCAGGCCTTGTTCGGCCTTGGAAATGTATATCAGTTCGCATCGCCTTCAAGACCTGTTGAGGCCGAAAACAAATTTATTGAGATAATAAATGGTTTTCCGAACAGCGAAGTGGTGCCGTGGGCCATGCTGAGAGTGGGCCAACTTCAGGATTTGAATGACGAACGAACCAGAAGAAAAGCGAGGGAAGTTTACCAGACTATTTTAACCGAATACAGTGATTCTCCAGCCTGTGATGAAACTGTACTTGAACTTGCCGGTACGTATTTCGCAGAAAATGACCCGGAGATAGTTTATCTCGGGCTTGAAACGCTCGAAAATTATCTTGCTGAACATCCCGATAATAAACTCGTAACAAGCATGCTTTTCAGGCTCAGCTATTGGTATCAGGAGGTCGAGAGGAACTACAAAAAGGCCCTGCCGCACAGTATAAGACTCGGTAAGTTAAAAACATGCAATCCCAAAAGGTGGGCTATGGTCTACTGGGGTCTCGGTCAAATGTACAGTATCAAGTTCGGTGAGTATGAAGAAGCATTGAAATGGTACGATCGGATATTGATTGATTGCCCCCGAGATTTACTGACTTATCCTGCCCGCAAAAAAGTTGAGAAGATGCAAGAAAAGTTAAGTACCCAGGGGGCAGTCAATGACTGAGCTTTTCATATATCTTAAAAAAAGGCTTGCGGTAATAGTTTTAGTCTCGATGCTTACAGCATCCTCATTATGGGTAGCCCACAATACTTTTTTCAGGCACCGCAGCGAAAAAGGAACTTCCATTGTAATAAGGATAGCTCACAAAGTTACGGACAAAAACGTCCAAAAAGCTTTTCGAACCATTGCTGACGAATATGAAAAATTCAACCCCGGCGTCAAAGTCGAGCCCATTTTAATAGCGGAAAAGGCTTACCAGCAATGGATAACGACTCAATGCATCGGAAAAACGGTTCCCGATATAGTACAAATGGGCGGCTATTACACACAGACATGGCAGTCTCTTGCCTCAAGATATATGATCCCTTTATCCAGCCATGTAAACAGAGCGAACCCCTATAATCAGAACACGGAACTTGAAGGTCTGCAATGGCGGCAAACATACCTTGACAATATGAAAAGCGGTTACTGGGACCACTTGACCGAATATTACACAATTCCCTTAACTGTTGAAACAATCCGGATATATTACAACAAGACACTCATGAAAGAGATTACAGGTTCTGATCAGCCGCCGGAAAATTATACCGATTTTATAAGCGTTTGTGAGCTGATAAAAAAATATGCACAGAATGAACAAAGAAAGCTTTTTCCTTTTGCCGTTGATGACACTACTATTTACACAATATTATATCGTTACTACGGATCTCTTACGGAGGGCATGGTGGACAAGTACGATCCCTGCTACTGGGCAAGTCCACGCGTTGAATGCACCTTATACGGTCTTTATACGGACACATTTACATTCAAACACAAACAGATCAAGGCCGCTTTTGAGATCGTAAAGAACATATTGAACTACAGCCAGCCGGGTTTTACTTCCAGTGATTCATCCCAGGCTAGGTTTCTATTTATCCAGGAGAATTCTGCAATGATCGTCGGCAATGTCAGGGATGCCAAAGTTTATGCCGACTCCGCTGATTTTGAGATAGGTGTTTTTGACTTTCCTCTGCCTGGCAAAGACCATCCGGTTTACGGTGACTTTGTAGAAACTCAAATGTCCGAATCCCAGGTTCCTACGATTCATTTTTCGATCACTCAGAATTGCCCGCACCCCGAGCAGGCAATCGACTTTATGATGTTCTGCACCTCGCAGAAATACAATGAACTATTCAATCAGCTCGTTTACTGGTATCCCCCGATCAAAGGCGCAAAGCCACTGGAGCTTGTTGCTGAATTTGAGCCGCATCCCGTTGGCGCCGGCTCGAGGGTTATGGCATTTGAAATAAATATGCCCCAGGTTTCGTTATGGTTCAGGCAGCAATTCCCAAGATACTTAAGCGGTGAGGTTAATTACGAGGATTTCGCCGAAGGCCTCGAAAATATGTGGCTGACCAGGGGCAAGGAAGATTTTGTCTTGCTTGACAAGACCTACCAGAGAATGCTGTTAAGGTCCCGTTACAACATAGCGGTTGAACAGTCCAGAATGCTTTTCGATGAGGCTGGAGATGTCAATGTTGGCGGTCTTGTGGGCTCATGTTCCCCTTATCAGCTCTCGGTCGAGGTTCTTAACTTAATGCAGCACTCGATTGACGCAAGAAGATATACATGGTACCACCTACAGCGAGGCAATTATCAGTTTCCTTAATTGATGATCCATGAAACAGATCAAACTTAAAAATATGAAAAGTTACTGGCAGTTATATCTCCTGGTTCTGCCGAGCGTATTGTTTTTGCTGACTTTTTCCTACTTCCCGGCATGGAGTGCCGTATATCATTCGTTTTTTAACTGGGACGGGGGCGATATAAAAATTTTCGTCGGCTTGAAGAACTATATACGGGCTTTTACTGACCCGGTCCTCGGTCACGCCTTTATAGTGGTTTTTATCCTGATATTCTCCAACCTTTTCAAGATGATCCCCTCAATAATTACCGCCGTGGTAATACACAGACTGAGGAGCCAAAAATGGGCTTATGCCTACCGGGTATTGTTCGTAATACCGATGATAATACCCGGCATTGTATGGCTGTTGATATGGAAATACTTCTTTGACCCGACTTTCGGCATATTGAATAAGGTGCTGCGATTTACCGGGCTTATGTCGATTTTGCAGTTTTTAGATAGTTCCTTCGGCTGGGACATTTTCATAAAAGGAATGGACCCGGCATGGCTGAGTCAGAAAGAACTTGTCATACCTGCCTTGATAATATGGGGTTTTCCATGGGTCGGTATAGTCGGAGTGTTGATATACCTGGCTGGATTGTCGAACATTGGCAAAGATGTCTATGATGCTTGTGAAATAGACGGCGTGGGATGGTTGAGAAAATTCACATCTATCGAACTGCCACTTATACTCGGCCAGGTCAAAATCAACCTTGTCCTTATGATCATTAACACGATGAGAGGCTACGGCCTGGTCCTCGTTTTATTGGGGGATACCGGCGGGCCGGGAGGTGCTGGAATGGTTCCGGGTTTGTATATGTTCAGAAAAGCCTTTGTGGATCAGGAAGCCGGCTATGCATGCGCAGTAGGTTTGCTGATTTTTTTTGTGATACTCATTTTGACGCTAATAAACAACAAAATACTTAAAAGTAACAGGTAAATACCAGATGGCAGCGGCGAATCTTAATTTAAGGAAAAAATATCTTCGACAGGAACTGCCTAAGCATCTTTTTATATGGCTGATAATGTTCTTCTCGTTCTTTCCGCTGTATATGATACTTAACATAAGCTTCAAGTCGAACAGGCAATTCTTCAATCAGCCTTGGCTGCCGACTTTCCCCCTGCATTTTGAAAACTGGGCCGCAGGTTGGGAAGCAATAGGAGGTTCTATCGGCAATTCCTTCTTTATATGCATCTATGGCACATTGCTTACGATAATATTGGCTCTTGGAGCATCATATTTTTTTGCAAGATACAAACTTCCCGGCTCGAATTTGCTTTGGTCTCTTTTTATTGTACTTATGCTGATGCCGAGCATAGCCAACCTTATCCCGCTGTTTTCACTGCTTAAAAAGGCTCACCTGCTGAATACCCTTTCATCGTTGATCATGTGCGGGGCGGCAACAGGCCAGGTTATTACGATATACGTGTTGCGCAATTTTATTTCAGAAATCCCCAACGATCTGTTCGAGGCTGCCGAGCTTGACGGAGCAGGCCATATAAGCCAGATAAGAAATATTGTCATTCCTATGAGCGGATCAATATTGTCCACCCTCGCAATTTTAAGGTTTATTGCCGAATGGAACAGCTTTGTACTTCCGCTGGTAGTTCTTCGTGACGAATGGAAACTGCCTATAGCAGTTAAGCTTTACCAGCTTGAAGGTGCTTATGTTAAGGATTGGGGCCCTATGATGGCATCTTACGCCATATCTTCGATACCTCTTGTTATCATTTTCCTTTTTTCAATGAAACTTTTTGTAAAAGGTTTGAGTTCGGGAGCCTTGAAAGGCTGACAATACAATCTTTTTTAGCAATGTATTAGGCCGGTAATTTTCAGAAGCAGTGTTGTTGTTGA
The DNA here is from genome assembly GCA_964628195.1 of uncultured Pirellulales bacterium. GTDB lineage: Bacteria > Planctomycetota > Phycisphaerae > Sedimentisphaerales > Anaerohalosphaeraceae > CAZVPF01. The sequence goes on from CAZVPF010000012.1 coordinate 16,667, forward strand.
AATATCTTCGGGCCAAGGCTCCTGGGATGAGCTCACAATTGATTATGGTCAGATCATCAGTGAATAATTTTCTTAATCCAGCAGCAGGATCATAGCGGTTTGGGCCTGTTCGTTTGCCTGGGCGGCAAGGGTTACGGCGGGGGTCGAGCCCATTTGTCCCATTACGGCGTTTACCATTTGCCATGCCGCGTCTGTCGAAGTTATAGTGTTTTTTATCGCAAGCAGGTCGCTTTTATTAGCGGCGAGTATCTCGTCTGCGGATTCGAGATCGGCCTGGTTTTGGTCAAGGCCGGTCATGTAAGTATCCATTTCGCCCCGGGCGTTTTGCACAGCGGCAAGTGCGGCGGAGGGGTCGTTTGCAAGGTCCATATCTTCGACAAGGCCCAGCGCCGAGGCGGTAAGGTCCTTTTTGGTGATGGATATATCGAGACCGTCGCCGACGGAGACGTCGATATTGCCGGTTCCGATAAAAACGTTTTGCCCGGCGGTAGAGGTTTTTATCGCTATCTCGTCAATATCACCGAGGATGGAGTCGAACTCATCCTGAAAGGCGGCGACTTCCTGGCTGGAGTAGGTTCCCGAGGCGGCCATTTCGGCAAGTTGTTCGAGGCGGTCGAGTTTTTCGTCAATACGGCCGGCCTGTTCGGAGGCTGCCTGGACGATGGATGTGCCTTGCGAGAGGTTGTCGCGGAAGGTGTTCAGCTCGGCAAGGGCGGTGTCTACGTATGAGCGGGCGTCGGCGTAGCCTGTATAGCGGTCCGCGCCGGCTATGAGGAAACTGCTCGAAGCATTGTTGACCTCGTTTAACATACCCTGATAGACGTAGTCCGCGGCGCCTCCTGTGAGCGCAGAGTAATCGAAAAAGCCGCTTTCAATTCCTGAAAACATTTTACCCCCCGGTAAAATTACCCCTTTGTAGAAAATCTGTCACCGCTTTTAAGTGGTCACAGCCTGCACTGCGCAGATACAAAGCGCAACGCGCATCTGTAAATTATACTTATAAACGGCCGATTTCCAAATTAGTACAGGATAATTTTTTGTTAATAACCAGTGTTCATATCGCTCGGTTTGAGGGGTTATCGGGCGGATAAATTTTTTAGATCAGTCGAACAGTGATGTGTCCTTTTGGGTGCCCGGTTCGGTTGATTTGTTTGTTTTATCTTTGTATTTGAGGCCGAGGTGGTCGCATGCCTGTTTTGTTATTTCCCTGCCTCGCTTGGTTCTTCTTACAAAGCCTATCTGCAGCAGGTAGGGTTCCACAACGTCTTCGAGCGTGTCGCGTTCCTGGCCGAGTGTAGCGGCGAGTGCGTCTATACCGGCAGGGCCGCCGTCGTAGACTTTGTGCAGCGAGCGGAGGAACGAGCGGTCAAGCTCGTCCATGCCGAGCGGGTCTATCTGCTCCATTTGCAGGGCCTTTTCCACTGTTTCGGCGGTTAGCCTGCCTTTTGATTTTACTATCGCGTAGTCCCGGACACGCCTTAGAAGGCGGTTCGCAATACGGGGGGTGCCGCGCGAGCGCGAGGCGATCAGCTCCAGTGCATCGGGGTCGTAGTCGAGCTCCATCATCGCCGCCGAGCGGAGGATTATCTCGCAAAGCTGGCTGGTCGAATAAAAGTCGAGGTGCAGCAGCATACCGAACCTTCCGCGAAGCGGTGCGCTTAGCAGTCCGGCGCGCGTGGTGGCGCCGATAAGCGTAAATTGTTTTAACGGAAAGTTTATTGTCTTTGCGTGCAGCCCGGAGTCGACGGTGTAATCGACTTTGAAATCCTCCATGGCTGGGTAGATGAACTCCTCGACCGGGGCCGAGAGGCGGTGAATTTCGTCGATGAAAAGTATGTCGCCCTTGTTCATGTTCGTCAGCAGGCCCATTATATCGCCCTGCTTAACGAGCGCGGGACCCGATGAGACACGGACAGCAGCGCCCATTTCGTTCGCTATCACGTGGGCGAGCGTGGTCTTTCCGAGTCCGGGCGGGCCGTGGAAAAGAATGTGGTCGAGGACGGCTTGTCTCTTCTTTGCCGCCTGGACCGCTATTGAGAGCTTTTCCTTTACCGCTTCCTGGCCGGCGACTTCGGCGAGGGTTTGGGGGCGGAGCGACTGGTTGAGCGTTTCCTCCTGCGGAGAGCTTGTTTGAGCGTTGAATACACGTTCGATTGCCATTTAGACCTCCACGCCCTGTTTTATGCGGTAGATAAGCGGGACCAGCTGCTCTGCGGCGGTTATTTCCGGGTGTTTTTTGCAGGCCATGTTTATAAGTTCGACGGCTTCGGGGCGTTTTTCGCCCCATGCTATGAGTATTTCAAGGGCCTCCATCTGGAAGTTGTCGAACTCCGCACCGGAAGAAACGGGGCCTGCATCATAAGCGTATTTTTCGAGCTTGCCCTTAAGCTGAGCGATTATTTGCTGGGCAAAACGCTTGCCGATAGAGGGCAGGGACATGAGTATTTTTTCGTCGCCTGCTTCGACAGCCGAGGCAATTGTGGATATGGGCACGGAGAGCGACTTGAGAGCCTTTTTGATGCCCATGCCTTTTACAGAGGTATAGCTTGCGAAGAAGTCCTTTTCGCTTTCGGTGATGAAGCCGACAAGCCTTGGGATAATATTGCCGCCGCCCGGCGCGGATTCGTAATATTCGACTGTCGAGAGGGTGACCTGCCTGCCTACCTGGCCGGAAAGAGTTCCTATCGCATAAGCCGGGACCATGACTTCATAAGAAAGCTGACCGACTTTGAGGACGACTGAATCCTGCCTGACGTTGAGAAGTTTACCCTCTATCTGGACTATCATAGGTTTCCATATCGTTAATTTTCAAGAACGTTTATATTTCTACCAGGCGATGATGATACCATGAGTTTTAGATATTCTCAAGTTTAAAAGTGTTGGCACAGCATAATGCGGCGGCGAGGGCGTCGGCGACGTCCGGCGGCTCGGGGACCTGCGGCAGGGAAAGCACGGTGCAGACGGCAAGCTGCATTTGACGTTTGGATGCCCTGCCGTTTCCGGTTAGCGACTTTTTAATTTTCGTTGCCGCAAAGCTGTTGACCTTTGCGCCGAAAGCTGCGCTTCGCTGGAGAATTACGCCCCTTGCGTGGGCCATGAGCACGGCTGTGCGGGGGTGTTTGTAATGAGCGTAGAGGTCCTCGACGGCGACAGTGTCGCATTGGGTCTCCCGCAGGAGCTCGTCAAAGTCATTGGCGAGACCGGCAAGGCGGTTTTCAAGGGTATCTTTTGCCGGGGTTCTTATCGTGCCTGCGCAAATCAGGAATGTTTTATCTTTTTGGAAATCAATCGCGGCGAAACCGCAGATGTTCAGTCCCGGATCGACTCCGAGAATTATCATTTTCGCCTCCATTCGGTAACGTCGCCGGGCTTGTCTTCGAGGACGACACCGAGCTCGGCGAGCCTGTCGCGGATCGCGTCGGCGGCGGCGTAGTCCTTGTCCTTTTTTGCCTTGGTGCGTTTTTCGATTACCTGCTTAAGGAGATAATCAAGCAGCTGGTCATCCTGAGCGGCAGCCTGGGGGTAATGCTGCGGGACTACGCCGAGGACATCGCCGCCGAGCCTGCTGAACTCGTCGTTAATCGCCTCGAAGGTGCCCTTTGTCGTCGAGCCGTCGTCGATTACTTTCGCGGCGATTCTTGTAATATCGAACAGCACCGAAAGTGCGACGGCGGTGTTGAGGTCGTCGTTCATGGCTGCCTCGAACCTTGCTTTGCACTGGCCGAGCTGTTCGGCGAGGGCATCGGAGGCGGGGCCTTGCGGTGCGGATTTGATCGCCTTTCGCACGGCGAGCACGGACTGTGTTATTTTGTCGTATCCGCTCTGGGCGGCGGTAAGAGCTGCGTCGGAGAAGTCTATTGGGCTGCGGTAGTGGCTGTTGAGCACGAGCTGGCGGACCGCAAGGGGATCGTAGGCCCTGCTGAGTGTTTCGTGCTCTCCTGAGAAAAGCTGTTTGAGCGTTATGAAGTTGCCGAGGCTTTTTCCCATTTTCTGCCCGTTTACGGTTACCATATTGTTATGGACCCAGTATTTGACGAACGGCTTGCCGGTGACGGCCTGGGCCTGGGCGATTTCGCATTCGTGGTGGGGAAACTGGTTTTCGAGGCCGCCTGCGTGGATGTCCAGGGTTTCGCCGATGTATTTCATGCTCATTACGGAGCATTCTAGGTGCCAGCCGGGGTAGCCGCGACCCCAGGGGCTGTCCCACTGCATGATGTGGGAGGGTTCGGCTTTTTTCCATACGGCGAAGTCGGCGGGGTGTTTTTTTTCCGATGAAACTTCAACACGTGCGCCGGCTTGCATTTGCTCGATGTTGCGGCCAGAGAGCTTGCCGTAATCAGCGAATTTTTCCACGGAGAAATAGACCGAGCCGTTTACTTCGTATGCATAGCCCTTTTCAATGAGCTTTTGCACGAACTCGATCTGCTCGGGGATATGACCCGATGCGCGTGGTGAGACGTCGGGGCGAATGCAGGCGAGTTTATCCATATCCTGGAAATAACTGTGGGTGTAGTATTCGGCAATCTCCATCGGATGCTTTTTCTCTATGCGGGCCTGCTTTATGAGCTTGTCTTCGCCTTGGTCGGCGTCGTCGGTGAGGTGGCCCACGTCGGTTATGTTCTGAACATATTTTACGTTGTATCCAAGGTATCGCAGGTAACGCACGAGCACGTCAAAGCTGACGTAGCTTTTGGCGTGACCGAGATGGGCGTGGCCGTAGACGGTGGGACCGCAGACATAGAGCCCGACATGGCCGGGGTGGACAGGCTCGAACTTTTCAACCTTTCGCGTTAGAGTGTTGTATATCCTGAAACTCATCAAAACTCTCCGTTTTATATTTTTAACTAAAGCGTTCGTTTAATTCTTTTTTTAAGCGTAACAGCGGCCAGGGCGGCGATGGCTTTTACCTGGCCAATATCTCCGAGGCCCTCGTTGGTCTTGGCCTTTACGTTTACATCGGCGAAGTTTATCGCGAGCAGGTCGGCGATTGAACGTTTTATCTGGCCCTTGATCGGGCCGAGTTTGGGCTGTTCGGCCTGGATGGTGAGGTCCACATTGACCACCTGCCATTCGTCCTGCTGGAGCCTGTTTCGCACTATTATGACAAATTCTCGCGAGTCGAAGTCTTTCCACTTCTCGTCGGTGTCCGGGAAGAGGGTTCCGATATCGCCCATTCCGGCGGCACCGAGCAAGGCGTCGACAAGTGCGTGCAGAGCGACATCGCCGTCGGAGTGTCCGACAAGGCCCAGCGGGAAGGAGATGCTGACACCGCCCAAAACAAGCTCCGGGCCGCCCTCGAGGCGGTGTATATCTGTGCCGATACCCATTCTGTATTCGTAAACGATATCTCTCACAGCGTCCCCTTTGTAGATGGAAGCTCCGAGCCGACGACCCTGACCGCAGCGGAAACTGCCTGGCCGATGGCTTTGAATATGCCCTCCGCGACGTGGTGGCTGTTGGTTCCGTAAGGGACGTTTACATGCAGATTGAACTTTCCGTTTGCCGAGAAGCTGCGGAGGAACTCTTCAATGCACTCGACGTCGAACTCGCCGATCTTTTCGCTGCTGTATTCAACGTTGTAAACAAAGAAAGCCCTGCCGGAAAGGTCGACGGCCACATTGGCAAGTGCGTCTTCCATCGGCACCGATGCGCTTCCGTAACGGTTAATGCCCTTCTTGTCGCCGAGCGTTTTATCAAGAGCTGTGCCCAGGCAAATCGCGATATCCTCGACGGTATGATGGGCGTCGACTTCAAGGTCGCCTTTGCACTTGACCTTCAGGTCCATCCGGCTGTGCTTGCTGAGATGGGCAAGCATGTGGTCGAGAAAACCTATGCCGGTGTCGAGCTCGTAGGCCCCCCTGCCGTCAAGATTAAGCTCGAGTGAGATATCCGTTTCATTCGTTTTTCTTTTGATGCTCTCTTTTCTTTCGGGCATATTGAACCTCGTTAATTTAAGATTTCCTTAACAGCATTTATCAACTGCGTATTTTGTTCAGGCGTTCCGACTGTTATTCTCAGCCTGTCGTTGATTCCGGTTATATCGAAATATCGAACATATATGTTTCGCTCGATAAGTTTGTGGTATAATTGCACGGCGCGGCCTTTCGGCGGGCGGGCGAAGAGAAAGTTAGTGAAGCTTTCGTCGAGGTCGAAGCCAACCTCGCGAAGCCCTGATGTAAGGCGTTTTCTTTCTGCAATGACTTTTTCAACGTTTGATTTGAAATACTGCTGGTCCTTAATGGCTGCGGTTGCGGCGGTTATTGCGCATACGTCAACGTTGTAGGAGTCCTTGACCTTTTCGATCAGGCCGGTTATCAATTCAGGGCATGCGATACCGTAACCGAAACGTATTCCGGCAAGCGAGTAGCCCTTCGACATCGAGCGGAGAATTATAACGTTGTCATGTTTTTTTACAAGGTCTATGCAGTTTGTGTCGGCGAAGTCTACGTATGCTTCGTCGATCATGACCGCGGTTTTACCTTTTACCGCAGCGCAGAGTTTATCAATTTCGCCCGGCTGGATAAAAGAGGCGGTAGGAGCGTTGGGATTGCAGACAATGATAAGTCCTGCGGATGTTTTTGCGAGCTTTTCAGCGGGCAGCGCATTGCCCCGGCGGTAAGGTATCTCAATGTAGTCGCAATCCTGGATGCCGGCAAGGACCGGGTAAAGAGAATAGGTTGGTCCGGCACAGGCAACGGGGCTTGTCTTATCACAAAAAGCCCGGATACAGATAGTCAACAGGTCGTCCCCGCCGTTTGTGCAGATAATGTTTTCCGGGGTCAGTGCGTGCACTTCAGCGGCGGCGGAGCGGAATTCATTGCCTACAGGGTCGGGGTATCTGCGCAGCCGGTCCGGGGCGAGCCCGGCAAGGGCCTTTAGGACCTCAGGCGAGGGCGGATAAGGGTTTTCATTGGTGTTTAGCTTGATCACATTGCCGCTTTTGGGCTGATAGCCGGGTACGTAACCCTCTAAACGCTCAATATTGTCGCGAAAATACGCCATTAAGTACTACCTGCATAATTATTATAGACAGGGGAAGATTATAACTGCATTTTTACAGCATTAAAAGCAGTTTTTGTAAAAATAAGCGTTGGAGAGAGTTGCCCAGGGTACAGAAAACCGTTATCTATTCCCAGCAGGCGTCGGATGGGTTGAGGTTGCATGTCAGCCACTTCGCTGAAATGGCGGCAAGGTCGGATATATCGACGGTGCAGTCGGTGTTCCAGTCGCCGGTTATTGTCTGAAGACAACTGTAGCTTTGGGAGACTTTTACAGCCGCTAAATCGTAGTCGCCGGCTGCTGAGTATACGTATCCTGCCATAAACGCCTGGTCGGCATCTGGGCGGACCCAAATTGCCGAATCTGTCCCGCCGCCCGGCCCGTCGTACCTGAAAGCGTCGACAAACTGCCCGGTGGTGTCAAATTTAACGAGGGCCATGTCATAATTTCCGCCGGAAGACTGGCTGTAGCCTGCCATTATTATCCTTCCGGCGGGGGTAAGTGCGATATCGGCGAGGTTGTCCACTCCTGAAAAGGGCCCGTCATAGCGTGCGGCCCATTGCTGGAGACCTGCGGAGTTGTACTTAACGGCAAGATAATCCCTGCCGGTCGTGCCCATCGCATTGGCGGCAGTGTAGACGCCGCCGGCGGGGTCCAGTTCAATATCGACGGCGGTTTCGTCAAATCCGCCTGCCTGTGCGAAACGGGCCAGCCATTCGATGTCCCCGTCAAGGGGGTCATACCTTGCTGTAACGACATCTTTGTTTGAGTCGCCTCTGCTTGTACCGGCAGCATAGACAATTCCGTTCGGGTCGACTGCAAGTGCCTCGATGAAATCCTCGCCATTGCCTGTGCCGTTATAGGTCTGCGACCATTTAAGTTGGCCGTCCGTGTCGTATTTAATCAGCAGAAAGTCTTTGCCGTCAATTGCCGAGACTGAATAGCCGCCTACATAAAGATTTTCACCGTCGAGTAATATCACCGAACCGACATCGTCGTTGCCGGGGGGGCCGGAGTAGGTTTTTGTCCAGACGGTATCGCCCAGCGAGTCATATTTTATCGTCACACAATCGAGCCCCCCTGTCGCTGATGCAGATTTGCCCGTAATGTAAATATTGCCCGCCGAGTCGAGGGCGCAGGCCAATGCTTCGTCGGCTGCGTTTACGTCGGGGTTGTCGTAAAGCCTTGCCCAGTTGACATCGCCGGTCGCCTGGTCGAATTTCAAGGTGAGCATATCGTAATTCCCATCGGTGTTCCATGTCTTTCCGACTGCGTAGAGAAAGCTATCGGAGCAGGCTGAGGCCGAGATGACATCGCTTTTGCCGCCCTGGCCGGAGTATGTGTTTTTCCATGCCCTGTCGCCGACGGAAGTGAACTTAACCGCGGCAGCATCCATAAAGCCGCCGTCGCCTGCTGTCGTACCGAAGATGTATATGTTACCCGCAGTGTCGCCGCAGGCTGTGTTTGCCAGTTCGTTTTCAGCGGCGAAGTCGTCAGACTGCTGCCAGAGCAGGGTCATTGCGTTCGGGTCGAGGGGCAGGGTTTGACGCCAGTGGGCCGCGAAAATGGCTGTGTCGCGGTAGTCGACTTTGCAGTCGCCGTCAAGGTCCTGCTTAATTTGCTCAGTGCAGACGATCTGCTGGCCGGCTGAAGATTTTGAGGCCTGTTCGGTCCTTCCGTAGGCGCCCAGATTTGGTATGTCCCCGTTAGGGTAAGGCTCGTCGCCTATGGTCGAGTTAGGGTCGCCTGCGTCGATGCAGGGACTGTCGATTGAGTCATAAAACCATTGCTGCTGGTCAGGATCATAACGTCCCGATTTAGAGAGCAAGTGGTAGTCACCGGGGGTGTATTGATCCCCTGTCCAGTTGCCGGCTGAAGCAAAGGCTGGGTTTTTAACAAGGGCATGCGGGCCGGAGACAGCGCCGCCGCCAAAGGTTCCGCCCACATTAGCCCACCAGCAGTTGAAGCTGGTCTGGGCGGTGCCGTAAAGCCCGCCGGTATCAGGGGCCTGGTTGTAGGCGATTATGTTGTGCGATACAACCTGGGGGCAGTTGTAAAGGCCGCCGCCCGAGACTGCTGCGATGTTATGGACAATAGTGTTGTTGGTTATACCGGAGGTGCAGTTGTAAAGGCCTGCGCCGTAGTCGGCGGTGTTGCCGGCGATGACATTGTTTTCAATGGGGTCAAAGCATTCGCTCATGCCGCCCCTGCCTGAGTTACCGTAGACAAGGTTGCCGTAAATGCCCCCGGAGCAGTAATACAGCCCCCCGCCGCCGTTGCCTGAGACGGTGTTGGAGGTTATGTTCTCTGAGAGGTAAATGCCGACGTCGTTGTTGTCGGCGACGGTGTTTTGGATTATCGAGCCGGCGCAGAAAAAGATGCCTGTCTGGTTTTGCGTAACGGTATTACCTTTTATGACGCCCAGGCAGTGGCGAATGCCGCTTCCGGCGCAGCCGGTAACGGTGTTGTCCTGTATCAAGGCGTCGCAATATGAAATGCCGTTGGCGTCGCTGTTGAGGATGGTGTTGCCGGTTATGGTTCCGTTACAGTTATAAATCGCTTCGGCTGCGGAGTTTGTAATATGATTTTCAAGAATTTGGGGCTGAGCGGAGAGGGTTGCCCATACCGCCGAGGCGGGTGAATTTTCAATGACATTTTTTCTTATTACAGGAGACGAACCATAGCACCGTACTCCCCCGCCGGAAAGAGTAAAGCCATGGAGGACCGAATCGGGGCCTTCGCCAAACTCGAACACAACGGCCCATTTTGACATGCCCGGATCGATAACGGTGGATTCTACAATTGCAGGGTCGTTCGGGTCCAGGCTCCTTACGAGAATGTCCATGCCGTAAAAGTTAAGCGGGCCGTAGGTGCCGGGGTAAACAAGGACGGTGTCGCCGCTGTAACTGTTGTAGACGGCTTGCTGGATATCGAGATAATCTGCGCCGCCGTCGTCGTCGACGGTTATGACGGCCCCAGCAGAGCAAAGCTGAGTTAATATAACCAGCGGCAAAATCAAGCATACCGCCTGTGATAACACCCTCCGCATTTTTTAAGCTCCAAAGTTTTACTTAAAAGCCCCGCTTATTAAGAACGACGGTTTATTATCGGCAAAAAGCTCGTAAAACGTCCAATAATAATCGTTCTTAAAGCCTGAAAACAGCAAATACGCTGTCAGTCAGCCTGTCGGAGCAGTTCAACATTTTGCATAATTATCTTCGCTCTTTGCTTATCAGGGCCGTTCGAGGGGTGGACATTTTCCATATCAAGTCCCTGTACATCCTGCAAAATAATTGCCGGGCGGGTGTCGCCGCGGCGGGTCTCTATGGAAACGTTTTCCAATTCGAGCCCCTTGACGTGTCTTATAAAAAAACCCCAGCTGGGCAATTTGCCGAACATTCTTTCGCCGGGGCCGCCCTTTTCATTTTCCGGGACTTCTTCGGGAGAGGGGAAGTCTTGTTTTTTCATTCCGCCTGGGTAAACAATGCGGATGTCCCGCATAGTCAGATTTTCTATGGAATGTCCGGGTATGCCGGAGATTATCGACCCGTATTCATTTTGACGAACGGTTGCAATGACATTGGATATTTTAATGTTTCGCATTTTGCCGACGGGGGTGCCCTCTGGGCCGCGAGCGCGGTTGCCGAGCCTCAGGAAAAAAGGCGTGTCAGCAATTTCGTTCATGGTTATGTTGTTTACGGCAATGTTTTCCATGATGCCGCCGTCGACGATCTCCAGGGCAAGGCCCCAGCATTTATCGAAAACGCAGTTTGATATAGTGACGTTGCGGAAGCCGCCGTTGCTTTCTGTGCCGAACTTGATCCTGCTGATCCTTTTAATCCCGCCTCGTTCGGCATAGTAGGGTTTATCATCGCCGTACTTGCCGTTTATTACAGTTTGTTCGGTGTAGCCGGTCAGTATGCAGTTTGTTATTGTTACATTTTCTGTTGGGCGGGCATAACCAAGGGCATAAGAGCTCTTGAGGCACAATCCGTCATCGTCGGAATTGATCAGAACACCGGTTACCATGCAGTTCTTACAGCAGTCCAGGTTTATTCCGTCCCGCTGGGTGTCGATCAGCATTTCACTTATTTTTACATTATCGCAGCCTGTGAGCAGCATTGCGAAGTGGCCGCCGTGCACAATGTTTATGCCGTTTATCCTTATGTTACGGCAGAGCTTGAGAGCTATCGCTTTGTCGCCTCCGCCCGGTTGGGGGTTTCCGCCTACCATCCCGCCGCCGTGTATTGTGCCTTCGCCTACGATTGCAATATTTTCCAGTTCGACGCCCCAGATAAGGCTGTTGTGCCAGTGCGAATGGCCGAAGTCCTGGTACGCCTCGAAGCCCAGCTCTTCCGGCAGGTCGTAGGCGTTTATATTGTTGGGCGCGCCTTTGATAGTCGCCCCCGCTTCCAGACGCAGCGTTATATTGCTTCGCAAGCGAATTGAGCCGCAAATATAAGTCCCGGCCGGCAAAATTACCGTGCCGCCGCCGCAGTTGCTCGCAGCCTGTATGGTTTCGTTGACAGCATCGGTGTCGAGTGTTTTGCCGTCGCCTTTGGCACCGTAATCACGCACGTCATAGAACAGCGACTGTGCGGACAGTGAAGCGTCTGAGAGAATGAGAACCGTAATGATTAACCACGTAATTCTATTTTTCATACTTGCCTCTTATTCTATCGCGGTAATATCTTTTTGGGTTATGTTTCCAGCGGGGCCGGCTGATGCAGCTTTTTGCCGGAGCCTGTCAAGCAGAGCTTTGGGGTCATTTTCAAATATAAGCAGCGAACGGTGAGTGCTTTTGAAAAACCCTTCTTCGACCATATGGTCAAGCAGATCGCGAAGTTTGTCGTAATAACCCTCGGTATTGAGCACCCCGAGAGGCTTTTCGTGCAGGCCGAGCTGGGCCCATGTAAGCACCTCGCTCAGCTCCTCGAGCGTGCCGATGCCGCCGGGAAGGGCAATAAGAGCGTCGGTCAACTCGAACATCATTGCCTTTCTCTGGTGCATACTGTCGACAACTTCGAGTCGCGTCAGCGCCTGGTGTGTCACATCGGCTGTAAAGTTAGTGGGGATAACACCGGTTACCTTGCCGCCGTTTTTGAGGACGGTATCAGCGAGGATACCCATAAGGCCGACCGAACCTGCACCGTAAACGAGTTGGATATTTTCTTCGCAAAGCAGCCTTGCAAGCTGCTCGGCGGCGGACGAGTAGGCCGGATTGGTGCCGCTGGACGAACCGCAGTATACGCAGATGCTTTTGATGATATCGCTCATTTGGCGGCCTGTATGTCAAAGTATTCTGTACGGAAACCGAGTTTTCCATCGGTGTATTCGTAAATGCGGAAACTGCTCTGCCTGCCCCAGTATGTCGCCGTCGCTGTGCCGACGTATACCGGGACATCGCCGAGCCAGTGCAATTCGGAGCGATGAAAATGACCGGCGATAACGGCCTTTACATTTGCGGAGTTGAGCAGCTTTTGCCATTGTTTTTTGAACTCCGCCGGCCATGTATTATGCATCCTGTTATGATAGAAATCGTCCGGGGTGGGGGAATGATGAAAAATGATTACCGGTTTATTACCGGCACGTTCGAGCTGGTTTTCAAGCCATGAAAGGCCGTCAACGCCGGGCAGGACGAAATCTTTACGATAAGGCTCGGTATAGATGAAAATAAAAACGACCCCTTTGTATTCAGCGGCGGTATTTACTGGGCCAAAGTGCTCAAGCCAAGCATTGTATGTCGCCGTGAGATTGCCGGGAAGGATGTCATGGTTGCCGGGCAGTATATGCAGCGGCGCCTTAACTCGGGATAATCTTTGTTTGGTGTTATCGGCCAAACCGGGCTTGAGAATATTGTCCGCGAAGACATCGCCGCTATGAACGACACATGCCAGTTCGACAGGCAAATTGTTTATCATCTTAACCACTTTGGAGAGTCTCTCGTCGTGGTCATAGGTGCCGACATGGGTATCGGTTAGCTGTACGAAATAAAAGTGGTTGCCGTGAACCGGCTGTTTGGAACCGCGAGTATGTGAAGTTCCGCCGCAGCCTGCAAAGATGAACAACGCACAGGCAGCGAGGACAATTACGACAGATTTTTGTTTGTCTGTATTTGGATTACTTGACATCGGGTATCCATTGTTTACCACTTATTATATAAACAGCCGGTATGGCAAAGGAATTATTGCAGAATTTTGAATATTTTCAACCCCTGTTATTATCCTGAGGGTTTACTATTGAGCAAAATTATTTGATTTACCTGTATTTTTATTGCCCTAAAGCGGATGTTTTGAGGCTTCTTTATGACTATGTTGCATTTTATTAATTTTTTCTCATTTTTACTTGAATATGCCGACTTGGACAGTATAATTTTGTGTTTTCGGGCAGGTAGCTCAGTTGGTAGAGCAACGGACTGAAAATCCGTGTGTCGGCGGTTCAAATCCGCCCCTGCCCATTGGTTGACACTCGATGACATCAACTCCTTTTCATGTCCTAACATACCATTATTTAAGGCTTTATGGCTTTTTATTATTTCTGTACTTAATCATGGATCATGACACTAAATTTCTATGTTTAACATCAAAATCAAGATATTGGGTAGGTTCTATAAGAGTATAAATTCTTTTTCATACTCTTGTTTTTTTACATCAGAATTTTTTAATCCAATCATTAAATTGGCCCTGTAAAAAAAGGATATGATATGAAGAAATTTTATATTTTTATAATACTCCCGGAAAATAAAAGTTGCTGTATATTTCGATAATGATAGCAAAGCAAATGCTTTTGAAAGATATCTTAAATCAGGATCAGGGCACGCTTTTGCCAAAAGACATTTCTGCCGGTGTTCATTAATCAACCGTCCCCTTACGGCAAAGAAACCACTGCTGGCCGCACTGACGCTTCAATATAAATCCGCCCTTAAGTATCTCCCCATCGAGAACAAACCTTACCTCATCCTCCCCGCAGCTTTCATAAGAAACCCCTCCTGAATCTTCAATCTCGACCTTGCCCGTCCCCCCCTGCACCGGCCCTTCGTAAGTAAGAAACCTAACCGGGTGATCAAAAATCCTCTCTGCCCGTATCTGTCCTGCACCCATCTCCCCTGCCGGAACAAATACCCTCCACGTAAGCAGTCTCTCTCCTCTCTGCAGCATCAGGTCCCAGTGAAACTCCGACCCCCTGCTGTGTTTTTGAATTACGAACCGGGTGTTCATTTCAGTTTAGCCAGCGACTTTTCAAAATCCTTCACGTACATTTTCTTGCCGCGGTTGAAAACGGTGTGCCCTTCCGCTTCAAGCTTTTCCTTGAGCCTCTCAACTCCGCCGGGATACTTGGGGTTAAGTTCACCTTTTGCCTTGAGCGTTCGCCAGTAAGGGGTTATCCGCTTACGCCCGGTTTGGCCCTGTTCTTCTGCTGCGTTAGCGGCAATCCAGGCAAAAATGCCCGTTGTGATCGGACATCCGTAATCGGCACCGTGTTTGTCTGCGAGAAATTCACGTATTTCGTTGATGGTAACCAGCTTGCCTTTTGGAACCTTTTTCATTACTTCGTCGACCTGCAGCGGGGCCGGGATCAGATAAGACCCTTCAGGCCAGTTGAACTTTTTCTTTTCGTCAAGGGGTTGTATCTTAGGCAGGTCCTTGCTGTCGTTCAGTTTTTCCAGCCATGTTTTCTTTTTAGCGGCCATGTCAGACCTTTCAAGTTTTATTTACCCTGCGCCTGTATAGCGGTAATAGCAACTGTCGCCGCGATATCCTCTGAACTGCACCCGCGGGAAAGGTCGTTTACAGGCAGTGCGAGCCCCTGCAGGATAGGCCCGTAAGCTTCCGCCCCCGCCAGCCGCTGCGTGGCCTTGTAACATATATTTCCCGCACCAAGGTCAGGAAAAATAAACACATTCGCATTGCCTTTCAGCGGGCTGTCCGGACACTTGCTCGCCGCGACCGAAGGCACATACGCCGAGTCGAACTGCAGCTCACCGTCGATCAATATATTCGCATCGGGAAACTTCTTCTTTATTTTCTCGTGAGCAAACTCCGTCGCGGCAACAACCTTAGCCGCCGAATCGCTCTGCGCCGAACCCTTTGTCGAATACGAAAGCATCGCAATCCGGGGCTCGAACTCGAACTGCAGCGCGGTTCTCGCAGTCGAAACCGCGATATCCGCAAGCTGATGCGCAGTAGGTTCTTCAACAAGCCCGCAGTCCGCGAAAAGAAGCGTCTTGTCCGGGAAAACCATAAAGAACATGCTCGAAACTGTATCGATGCCCGCTGCGCTTTTGATTATCTGCAAAGCAGGCCGAATAGTATCCCCCGAAGAATGGCAGGCACCAGCCACAAGACCGTCGGCAAGGCCAGTCTTAACCATCATCGTACCAAAGTATATCTCGTCGAGCAGCACCTTCCGTGCCTTTTCAATCGTCATCCCCTTGTGTTTGCGGAACTCGTAAAACTGCTCGCTAAGCTGTTCCAGCTGTCCGCTCGCTGCCGGCGAGACAACTTCAATCTGACCGGTGTCAACCCCGGCTTCGGCAAGCTGTGCATTGATTTTTTCCTCGTTACCCAAAATTATCAGCCTTGCCGTCTTCTTCTCGCCGACTATTCTGGCTGCGTCTATCGTACGACCGTCCTCACCCTCAGGCAAAACAATAGTCTTAACATCCGAAGCGGCTTTTTGCTCAATATATTTCGTAAAGTCCATATTCTGCTGCCATAAAAATTAACACGATATTCAACACTCAAATAAACTATATGGTATATCCTGTTATCGCCCTTCTGTCAAGCCGTAACCGGCAATATTACCGGAATTATAAATAAAACAGGCACAATTCCCGGTTAATCTTTATCAAGATTGCGGGATTGAAAAAACAATTGTATAATCGTTACAAAAGTGTAAAATGAACTATTTAAGGGCCGCTCTTATGGACAACTCGTTAAACGCTCAGGAAGTGCTGACCTATGCTTTTGCACGCGAAAAAGCTTCGGAAGCATTCTATAAGAAGCTCACCGATACTTTTTCAGACCCCGTTATGAAGGACATATTCCAGAGCTTTGCCACCGACGAAACACAGCATCAGCAGAACATAAAGTTCGAGATGATAAAACTCGGTTCCGTCGTTACCGACAAAACATTGCAAACCGAGCTTGACGTTGACTTCCCCATGCCGGACATCAAGGACCAAGACGAAATAACCTACGCCGACGCTGTCCTGCTCGCCATCGACAAGGAATCAGAAGACTTCAAATTATACTGCACACTCGCAGGCAAAGTCGACAACGACGAGGCTATGACCGCCTTCCTTGCCCTTGCCGAGGAAGAAATAAAACACAAACTCCGCCTGCAAAGACAGTATGACCTCATCACAGAAAGAAAAACGGACTAAAAACCTCAGCATTTGTATTTTTTCATTGCTTTTCAACAACCGACCTCATAAGTTTCTACCACACTGCCCCGGCCTACATCAAGATGATGCGAGAAAAATACGCTGCCGTCCCATTCGACGACAAAGCAGTAACCGACAACCCCCCCGACGCGCCGCCCATGCCGATCATAGTCGAGTAAAGATTATCGGTCCTCGATTCGCCGATTTATGACTTAAGTGGCCGCCCTTTCATGTCGACTTATAGGTATGAAATCAACGCCTGTGCGCCGACTGCGCACCTCGGAGCGTCCTATAAGTTCGATACGGATACGTGAATGAAAAAAGCAGGAAGCCAGAAAACAAATGATAAAAAGAACAATCCCGGCCTGTTCGGACAGTTCCTCATCAAAAAGGGACTGATCGACGACCAGCAGCTAAAAGCCGCACTCGATGACCAGGGCCTGCACGGCGGATACCTCGCCGACGCAATATCCAGGCTCGAGATGCTCGACAGCGAAACCGTAACCGAGGCGCTCGCCGAATATCTCTCAATGGAATACATGCCCCTGCCCGACAGCAACGATATCGACATGAACATCGCAAGGCTGCTCCCTGAATCGATCGCAAAGCGTTTTTGCCTCATCGCTGTGCGCGAACAGAAGGGAAGCGTCATCGTCGCAATGGCCGACCCGCTAAACGTCATCGAGATCGACACCGTGCGATACCGTCTCAACAAGCCCGTAAAAATCGTTATAAGCTCTTCACAGAGCATCAAGCGTGCAATTGATGACATCTACCACGGCTCGGATATCCAGGAAAAAAACCTTCGTGAACTCGTCGAACAGGGCAATAACGAAATCGAAGAAGACACAACCCCTAAAGCCCCCGAAATAGACAACTCCGACCTCGAGGCCAACCATGCACCGGTGATAAAATTCGTCGACCTGCTCATGGAACACGCCGTAAAAAGCAGGGCAAGCGATATACACATCGAACCGATGGAAGATAAAACGCTAATACGCTTGCGGGTCGACGGCATCCTCCGCGAGGCCGTGCCCCCCCCTGCCAAAATGCAGGACGCGATTACAACCCGCATCAAAATAATGTCCGGCATGGACATCGCGGAAAAACGCCTGCCGCAGGACGGCAGGTTCAAGATCAAGCTCCTCGACCGCTCGATAGACGTGCGTGTCTCGGTAATACCGACCATATACGGTGAAAAAGCGGTACTGCGTATCCTCGACTCGAGGTCCGCAAGTCACAACATAAATCAGCTCGGACTCGAATCCGAAATGCTTACAAGGTTCAAGAAGATACTCACCCTGCCGCACGGAATCATAATCGTCACAGGCCCCACCGGCTCCGGTAAAAGCACGACGCTATACTCCGTCCTGAATTACCTCAAGGACCCCACAAAAAATATCACCACAGTCGAGGACCCGGTCGAGTACCGACTGGGCGGAATAAACCAGATACAGGTCAAACCGGAAATCCAGATGGACTTCGCAAAGAGCCTCCGCGCCATACTGAGACAGGACCCGGACATCATACTAATCGGCGAAATACGTGACAAGGAAACAATCGACATCGCCATCAAAGCCTCCCTGACAGGCCACCTCGTACTGAGCACCTTCCACACCAACGACGCACCAAGTGCTATAAGCAGAATGCTCTACATGGGTGTCGAGCCTTTTCTGCTCGCATCTTCGCTCAATCTCGTTATGGCCCAGAGGCTGCTGAGAAGGCTCTGCGAGCACTGCAAACAGCCTGCAAAGCTCAATCCCGAACTCGCCGCCGGGCTCGGCCTGGACCCCGACGAATACAAAAACGCCGAAATTTTCGTGCCCGCAGGCTGCAAAAACTGCAACTCCACAGGATACCACGGGCGAATGGCCATACATGAATTTCTCGTTATGGACAACAGCATCCGCGAAAAGGTGCTCGAAAAAAGCGGCGAAATGCAGATAAGAAAAATCGCCCGCGAAAAGGGCTACGGCTCGCTGCGGGACAGCGGAACACTGAAAATGCTCCAGGGCCTCACATCCGCGGAAGAAGTAATGAGGATAACATTCGCCGAGGACAATTAGTACAGGAATAAACTATGCCTGCCGAGATCAAAAATTTTAAGTACGCCGCAAAAGACGCAAACGGCAAAAAAATACAGGGAACAAAAAGAGCCCTCAGCAGCAGCGAGATACTTTCCTGGCTGAGCGAACAGAAGCTTACCCCCGTCTCGATCAAAGACATAAGCGCCGACGCGGTTAAAAAAGACAGTTCCGGATCGGCTGCAAAAGGCTTCAAAAGCGGCGACCTCGCGGCCCTTTGCTGGCAGCTTTCGACAATGGTCGAAGGCGGAATACCTATTATAAGCGCGCTGGAAACAATCGCCGAAGATTCCGCCAACCCACGAATGAAAAAAATGCTCAAAAACATCTCCCAAAAAATGCA
Source organism: uncultured Pirellulales bacterium (assembly GCA_964628195.1). Lineage (GTDB taxonomy): Bacteria > Planctomycetota > Phycisphaerae > Sedimentisphaerales > Anaerohalosphaeraceae > CAZVPF01. Next base: position 35,478 of record CAZVPF010000012.1, read on the forward strand.
GAAAGGCGACATGTTCTCCGAGTGCATGTCAGGGTTCCCACGCGTATTCAACAAGCTCAGCTGCTCGATAATTACCGCCGGCGAAAGCAGCGGTAACCTCGCCCTGTCCCTCCAGAGGCTCGCACAGTATTACGACAACCGGGACGAGTTCCAGAAAAAGGTCCGCGGCGCAATGGTCTACCCCGCATTCGTGTTCGTCTTCATTATTTTCATCGTCGCGTTTATCATGACGTTCATCGTGCCGAGGTTCACCATAATATTCGACCTGCTCGGGGGCGATCTGCCTGCCTTTACAAAGGGCTTCATGGCCTTTTACGAATGGCTAAAGGCCAACATCCAGTATGTCCTCGCCGCCGTTTTACTCGCCGTCATAGCCGCCATCCTGGTAAACCGAACCCCAAAAGGCCACACATTTTTTTCAAAATCCGTGCTCAAGGTGCCCCTGATCGGCAACATTATCTCACAGGCATTCGTCGTGGTCTTCTGTAGAACAATGTCAACACTGCTCGCATCGGGCATATCCATCCTCGAGGTCTTCGACATACTCTCAAGCATGACCGGCAACGACATAATAAAACGCTCCATCTCCGACACAAAGCAGCACGTCGTCGAAGGATCAAACGTATCAGCCGGCCTCAGGTCCTCCGGCTTTTTCCCCCCAATGGTCGGCAAAATGGTCCAGGTCGGCGAGGAAAGCGGTTCGATAACAAAGGTCCTCGACCGCACAGCCGATTATTACGAGCGAAAAGTAAGCGCACTTATACAGGCTATGCTCACATTGCTCGAACCGGTAATGATCGTAACCGTAGGAGGCATCGTACTGGTGGTCCTGCTCGCTCTATACCTGCCCATATTCACAATGTCAGGGTAATAAGCCAATAAGCCTTTTTTAATTTCACCCCCCTACCAGCACCCCGAACTGGTACACCGCCACGGTTATTACATAAGCAACCGCCGTCAGACCCACGAACTGGAACAGCGCCCACTTCCACGAATTTGTCTCCCGCCTGCATATCGCAAGTGTCGCCACGCACGGAGCGCTGATAAGACAAAACAGCATCACGCAAAAACCCTGTAAAGGCGTATAATTCTGCTTAAGCTTGGCACGCAGCGTCTCAGAGCCCTCGTCCGCCTCGCCCACCGAGAACACGATGCCCATCTGCGCTACAAAAACCTCCTTCGCAGCAAGCGCCCCTATAAGCGCCGTGCCGATCCGGTAATCGAAACCCATCGGCCTGATAACCGGCTCCATAGCCCTGCCGATCCTCCCGGCGACCGAATGCTGAAGTTCCGCTCGTTGCTGCTGCTGTTCGCTCATGCCCGCAACAGCCTGCTCATCAGGCTTCGGGTAAGAAGTCATCGCCCAAAGCACGATGGAAATAACCAGTATCACAGTGCCGGCTTTTTTCAGATACAGCCAGCTCCGCTCCCACATGTGAGTCGCCAGCCCCTGCAGCGTCGGAACCCTGTAAGGCGGCAGTTCCATCAAAAACACACCCGTCTCGCCCCTGAATAATGTCTTGCGCAGCAAAAGCGAAAGCAGTATGGACAACCCGATCCCGATCATGTAAATCAGCCACATCATCAGCCCGTGCCATTGCGGCCGAAAAAACGCCGGTATAATCAGCGCATAAATAGGCAGCCTCGCACCACAGCTCATAAGCGGCAAAACAAGGATCGTAGTCAGCCTGCTTTTGCGGTCGTCAAGAATCCGGGTGCCCATTATCGCCGGCACCGTACAGCCGAACCCGATCATCATCGGAATAAAGCTTCGCCCGTGCAGTCCGATCTTCTTCATTATCCTGTCCATCAGAAACGCCGCACGCGCCATGTACCCCGAATCCTCAAGAATCGCAATCGCCAGGAAAAGCAGCATAATATTCGGCAAAAACACAATCACTCCGCCCACACCACCGATTATCCCGTCTACAAGAAGAGACCTGAGCACACTCTCGGAACCCTCTTGCCAGAAACCGCTGATAAAACCGCCCAGCCAGCCGAAACCCGACTCGATCCAGCCCATAAAAGGATCGCCAACCCAGAACGTCAGCTTGAAAACAAGGTACATCATCCCCAAAAAGATTGGCAGCCCCAGCGCCCGGTTCAGCATAACCTTATCGACAAGGTCGCTTAGCTGGTGCCGCTGCTGAACAGTATGCTTAACAGCCTCTTCATAAACACCGGACACAAAACCGTAGCGCTTCTCGGCAACGAGTATCTCCGGCCGATCGGAGTAAAGCCTCTCTATATGCCCAACGCTTTTTTCAACCTGCTCGAGCACTTCATTGTTGTGCCCAAGCTCAAGTATCTGCTCGTCCTGTTCGAGCAGCTTCAAACTAAGCCACCGTGTCCCGTATTTCTGCGTAAGTTTATGCTCCCGGCTGACAAGCGGCTGTATCTTCTCAAGCTCCTTTTCAATGTCATTGCCGTAATGAACATGCGGCAATGGTTCCTGACTTTCGCCGCTTTCATCTGTCCCGGCCTTTTGGATTATCGCATCGAGCAGTTCGTTTATGCCCTTGTTTTTAGACGCCACACACAGAACAACGCCCGCATTGAAAAAACGCCCTATCTTTTCCGTATCGAAAGTAAGCCCCTGCTTTTCGGCTACGTCGGCCATATTAAGCACAAGAATAAGCGGCACATTAAGCTCAAGCAGTTGTGTCGAAAGGTAAAGGTTGCGCTCGAAATTCGACGCGTCAACGATATCAACCACAACATCGGGGTGCTCGTTTATTATAAAATCCCTCGCGACGATCTCCTCCACAGAATGCGCCGTCAGGCTGTAAGTCCCCGGCAGGTCGACAAAACGCATATCCCTGCCCTGGTAGCTGCGAAAACCCTCTTTCTTTTCCACGGTAACACCGGGATAGTTGCCAACATGCTGCCTTGCGCCGGTCAGCGCATTGAAAACCGTGGTCTTGCCGCTGTTAGGGTTACCCGCAAGGGCAACTGTTATTTTACTGCCGGACATACTGCTCCCTGCTCAAAATAAAATATGCTTATAAAGCTAAAAATATTATTGTGCTTCAACTTCTATGTTCCGGGCCTCGTCTTTCCTTAGAGAAAGATGATAACCCTTGACCTTGATTTCGATCGGGTCGCCCAGCGGAGCGACTCTTTCCACTTCGATAACCGAACCCCTGCTTACACCCATCTCAACAAGCCTCTTGGTAACCGAAGCTTTTTTATTGATCTTCTTGACCACACATTTTTTACCTACTGGTATATCAAGCAGACTTACCGCTGAATGTGAATTCGAGATTCTCTCCTTTTCCATTTCCAGGCTCGTTATTCCCTTCTCTATGCAGCTTTTACAATTTTCTGTATCAGGCCTCTGATCCCTGCATTTTTCGTGGAAACTCTCGATCCATTCACCGCCGCACCTCGGACAAGCCTGAACAAACTCGCTGAACGAGATCAGCCTCTCCACAAGCTCATCAGGTATAACATGCTCCATCTGACAGGCCCCTTTTTCCGCCACTTTCGGTTTGGCTCCCAGAACATCCACAAAAAAATCCTTCAGTATCTCGTGCTTGCGAATAACCTCTTTTGCCTCCTCAAGACCTTTCTCGGTAAGTGTTATAACCTCGTAAGGCTGATAATTGATATGCTCGCTCCTGGCAAGAGACTGAAGCGCAGTGGTCACGGAACCGGCCTTGACACCCAGGTATCCGGCAATATCCTTGGCACGAACACCGCCCTTCTCAGAAACGATATTGTATATCGCCTCAAGATAATCCTGCAAACTCGCACTCAATTTCCTTGTTTTCGTCATAAAACCTGCCTTTCACTTAGCGCATACTAATATATTAAGGCTGGCCTTACTTGTCAATACAAATCTCCGGCCTTTTGAAACATTTTTTTCAATGGAATTATTTCTTATTTGAAGTCAACCTCATATGTGCTACATTTAATATCTTAAAAGTTCCATCAAATTCAGGGAAGATAAAATGACAGAATCGTCGCTTACAGTTCAGGACCAGAAAATCCTCTTAAAAATCGCCAGGGACACCATCAAATTCACCCTCCACAACCGGAAGGCTCCTCAGCAAAGCGATGTCGCGGAAAACCTGACCGAACCGCTCAAATCCGAACGTGCCGCCTTTGTAACTCTCACCATCGGAGGCATGTTAAGGGGCTGTATCGGAGATATCTTCCCTCGAGACCCCCTGTACATGTCCGTAATCCGCAACGCGGTGAACGCGGCATTTAATGACCCCCGCTTCCCGCAGCTCAGTCCCGCGGAGTTCGAAAGGATCGAAATAGAAATATCCGCCCTCACCCCGCCCCAAAAGGTCCGCGACTACTCCGAAATACGCATCGGCACAGACGGCATCGTCCTTTCAAAAGGCCATGCAAAAGCGGTCTTCCTGCCCCAGGTCGCCCCCGAACAGGGCTGGAACCTCCAACAGACACTGACTCACCTTGCAACAAAAGCGGGCCTCAGCCCGGAGGACTGGAAACACGGTGCCCAATTTGAAGTCTTCCAGGCCGAAGTATTCAACGAAGCTATTCTTTAGTCCCTCATCGCCTTGCCCCCTCCTGCAGGGTCCCATAACTTAATCCATCCCCCGCTTATATTATTTTTTCCAAAATCAATTTCCCCCTCATTAGTGTTATATCCATGGTCGCTGTAAATAATCTTCTCCTTATTAAGACGCCCTCACAAAACCCCGATATTTATGCTATAGCGGGGGGTGCTGTGTAAATAAGCAAGGTTAAAGGTGACGGTATTGGATACGTATTTCATTAAAATCTTAACACAGGCTGCACCGGCTTTAGGCATAGCGTACAAATCTGATTCAATATCGGTCCCCCACGTCCATCCGGACATTGCCATAATACTCGTGGTCACAGCCTTTGCGCTGATAGTTGTAAACATCATCTACCGCACTGTCAAAGAAAACGACATCCTCAGGCACAAGGAAAAACTTGAAAAGCTTGTAAAAGATCGAACCGAATCGCTGCGGTCCTATAACAAAATGCTCGAGGAGGAACGAAAAAACCTCCAGGCCATCTTCGACACTGCAAGCGTAGGAATGGTCCTCGTAGACGCGAAGGGCCGTATAAAACGTGTCAACAATGTTATCACAAAACTGGCCGGCAAAAACCCATCCAACTGCATAGGACTCGAACCGGGAAACCTTCTCGGCTGTATCAACTCAGGACGGGGACATGACATGTGCGGAAAATCCATGCCCTGCAGAAACTGTGTGATCCGAAAGACCTTTGAATCTGTAATTAAGACAAATCAGTCCAAACATAACATACAAACAAAAGCGTTCATTACCGTCAATGATATATATGAGGCCGTCTGGATCGAACTCGGTTGTGACCCGGTAACTGTCAACGGCGAAAAACTTGCGCTTATGAGCCTGGCAAATATCACCGAGAGAAAAAACGCCGAGCTCGAACTTTCAAGATCGGAAAATCGTTTCCGCAGCCTTGTGGAAAACCTTCCTATCGGGTTGTACAGAAACACACCCGGACCCGAAGGAAAATTCATAACCGCAAACCCCGCAATCGTCAAAATGTTCGGCTGTGACAGCATCGATGAGTTTCTCGAAACACCGGTCAGCAGTCTATACTATTTCCCCGCCGACAGGGAAAAGTTTTCACAAACACTGCTCAAAAACGATAAAGTAATCGCCGAAGAGATCATGCTCAAGCGTAAAGACGGCACTGTCATGTGGGGCGCGGTGACAGCAAACGCAGTAAGGGACGACCGCGGAAACATTAAATACTTTGACGGACTTATACAGGACCTCAGCGAAAGAAAAAAAGCCGAAGAGGCCCTTAGCAGAAGAGAAGGCATCCTCGCTGCGGTTGCAAATGCAGCCGAAAAATTCCTCGGACCCAAAAGCTGGCATGAAAACATCGACGAAGTGCTAGAACAGATCGGAAGATCAACAGCCGCAGACAGGGTAACAATTTATCACAGCAAAAACAGCGTTAAATCCGCCCATTGCCATGAATGGATAAACGGTTCTTCCTCCGGAAACTGCACGCCGGATGATTACCAAACAAGGCTTGAGAACCGAAACAGCCTTAAAAAGCTCAATATGCTCTTGCAGAACAAACTCGTGGTAACCGGCTCTTTGTGCAAGTTTGATAATCTCGAAAAACAGTGCCTGGAAAATGAAAATATCAAATCAATACTCATGGCGCCGATATTTGTAGGCGGTCAGTACTACGGATTCGTCGAGTTCGATAACTTCGACCATCAGCAAAAATGGTCAAAGTCGGAAATAGATGCCGTAAAAACAGCCGTTGAAATATTCAGCGCCGCAATAGGCAGAGAAAAAAATGAGGACAAACTCAAAAAGGCACACGCCTTTCAGCAGCAGCTTATATCTACCGCCGCAACGGGAATTTTCACCGTCGACACCGAAAAGCGTATAACGGATGTAAACGATGAAATGTGCAATCTTACAGGCTTCACCAGGCAGGAACTTCTCGGACGACACTGCAGCGTACTCCGCGGCAAACCATGTATGGAAAAATGCGGGCTGTTCGGCGCGGATTCACCGCAAGCCGGCATATATAAGAAAAAATGCACTTTACTGACAAAAGACGACCGTGAATTGACGATTTTCAAAAATGCTTCTGTTTTGCGGGACGAAAACGGCGAAATAACAGGAGGCGTCGAATCATTCGCCGATGTAACCGAGCTCGCCCAGTCAAATAAGCAAACAAATGAGATCAACAGGCAGCTCGAGCAGACTATCGAACGGGTCAATAACCTCGCCGAAGAAGCCCGCCTGGCAAATGAGTTCAAAAGCGAGTTTCTCGCGAACATGTCTCACGAACTGCGAACACCGCTGCACGGCATACTCAGCTTTGCCGGTTTTGGAATTAAGAAGATTGAAACCGCGGAAAAGAAAAAAATACTCGAATATTTCCACCGGATACAGGACAGCGGAAGGGTGTTGCTCAATTTGTTAAACGACCTGCTCGACCTCTCAAAGCTCGAAGCCAACAGGGTCGATTTCGACTTGAAACCGCATAGCCTATGCCGGCTGATAGACAACGTCGTTGAGGAGTTTACTGCACTTATCGATGAAAAAAAGCTCTATATCGAAAAGAAATGTTTCGATTATGAACTAACCCCCGAACTGGACCAGGAAAAGATGAAACAGGTAATAAGAAACCTGTTCAGCAACGCTCTCAAATTCTCACCCGAAGGCGAAACCGTCGAGATACACGTCGAAAAACTCGGCAATCACGCGGTAGTTAAAATTTCCGACAGTGGCCCGGGCATACCCGAAGAGGAATTTGAAACCGTCTTCGACAAGTTCGTACAGTCGACAAAGACAAAATCCGGCGCCGGCGGAACCGGCCTCGGCCTTGCGATTTGCAGGGAGATCATAAAGGCCCATAAGGGAAAGATAAAGGCAGGAAATAATGACAAAGGCGGGGCCTTGATGACTTTCGCCATACCTATGCAGGACCAGCCTAAAGACAAAAAAAATACAGAAGCATTAATGGACAAATGTTAAGAGGTGAAAGATGCAGGCAAAGAAAAGAATACTCGCCATAGACGACAACGAAACAAATATATGTATCTTCCAGGAGATGCTTGAAGACGAATATATCCTTAAAACCGCAATGTCCGGCGAGGAAGCCCTCGAAGTCATAGAGGACTTCGCCCCCGACCTCGTACTGCTTGACATAATGATGCCCGGAATAGACGGCTATGCGGTCTGCCGCCAAATACGCGAAAACCCCGCGCTCCAACACATAAAAATTATCATGGTCTCGGCAAAGTCCATGGTCGCCGAACGACTGCTCGGTTACGAAATGGGAGCCGACGATTACATAACAAAGCCCTTCGAGGAGGAGGAACTGATGGCCAAAATCAAGGTCTACCTCCGCCTGAAAAGCGAAGAAGAGGTCAACCAGCTTAAAACCGACCTGCTCTCCCTGCTGTGCCACGAAACAGGCACACCCTTAAATTCGCTGATATCCCCCGCCGAGATACTCTCATCCGACGACCCCGTTGACGATGAAATGCGCAAAGAGCTTGGAGCAATGATATATTCAGCGGCCAACAAGCTGCACGAGCTTTTTGAAAAAGTAACAAGACTAAGCGCCATCAAATCCGGCAAGTACGAATTCAACATGCGCCAAACAGACGCAGGCACACTTACCCGCGAAAAATCTAAGCAGCTTGAAGATTACGCGTTAAAAAAAGAAGTGCAGCTTGAAACAGCGAACATCCCGGATGGCAAAGTTGTCTGTGACACAGAAGAATTGGGGTTTGTTATTCAAACGCTGATCAAAAACGCTGTAGATAACTGCCCCGGCGGCGGCAGGGTTTCAATATCAGCAGTCATTGAGGATGACAAATTTAATTTAACCGTAAACAACCCCGGCAAAACAATAAGCGACCAGTTTTTACCCAGGGTTTTTGACGAGTTCGCAAAAGACGACGTATCTCATCATCAAAACGGGACCGGCCTTAGCCTCGCGATATCGAAACAGATAATCAAACAGCACCAGGGGCGTATCGAAGTGACAAGCAGCGAAGGCGAGGGAACCTATTTCAGGTTCGAGATACCATTAAACATAAACGTACCGGCTGGAGTGTGAGTAAGACACAGTTTTTCGAACGATTACAGTTGATTAATCCGGGCTTTTGCCGTATAAGTAAATAAGAATTATTGCTTTAATTACTTAAAGTGTGATACGGCATGGATGTTTCAATTATAATTCCGGTCTTCAACGAAGCGGCAAAAGTCGGCGATGACATCAGCCGCTGGGGTTTTTTTTTACAAAACAGCAGTATCACCGGCGAAATAATTGTTGTCGACGACGGAAGCATGGACAATACATCCGATCTCGCCAACATAGCCGCCAATAAAATCACGGCCCGATTCAAACTGCTTCGCACACAATTACACTGCGGAAAAGGAGCAGCCGTAAAGCGGGGCATATGCGCTTCATCCGGTGATATCGTCCTTTTCGCCGACAGCGGAAGCTGCGTACCTTGTCAAAACGCAAACAGGGGTATTGAATTGATACGAAGCGGCCAGTGCGATATCGCCCATGGTTCGAGGCTTTTGGACAGTTCAAATATTACAAGAGGACAAAACCGGTTTCGCCGTTTTGGCTCCAGGGCGTTTCATCGCATGATAAAAATGTTCCCTGAAACTGGCGGCCTTACCGACACGCAATGCGGTTTTAAAATTTACAGGGGTAACGCCGCCAGGCGGCTTTACTCAAAGGTAACAGTCGAGGGGTTCCTTTTCGATATTGAGGTTATAATACTGGCCCGCAGAGAGGCACTGGTCATAAAGGAGTTCCCGATCGACTGGAGCTGCGACCCGGACAGCAGGCTGCGTGTCGGCAAAAAGTATCGAGAGATAATAAAGGAAGTCCTTTACCTGAGAAAAAAATACCTGCCCGCTCAAAAGGGCCAATCACCGTAAGAACAGGCCCGGACATCCCCCTGCCGGTCCTGCTCTGCGACAAATCCGCCAAAACCCTCTCGCGATTTACAAAGTTTCTCAATTTCACCGCTGCCCATAATCATAAAAGCAGTCGAAAGCCCGTCGGCAATACTCGCACAGTTCGCAGCCGACCAAGCGCACTTCCCGCCGGACACCCCCGTACCAGATACCGGATTAAAAATATGCTCGCCCTTCTCAACCCCCGACGCACCGAGGCAAACATTCCGGGCATAAACCCTTTTCAGCGGCTCAGCTCTGGCGGGCATGAAAATATTCACCGGCCATCCCCTCGCCCCTTCCGGCGCCTCCCCGGCCCGCACCGAACTTTTTCCGCCGTGTATAAGAAAACACTCAAGCCCCCACTCATTAAACTCCTCGGCTATCGCGTCAACCGCGAACCCCTTGCCGATCCCCCCAAGGTCGACATCGACACCACGCCGAACCGAAACCGAAATATCGTCGTTAAGGATAATATCATCCGGTGAACTGAAAACCTCCTTAATCGGCCTGTCTCCACGCTGCGGCCTGAAACATATATCGAACACCCCGCCCGTAAGCCTGTACAATTCCTTTGCGTCATTAAGACACCGCCACGTCGATACATCAACCATCAATGACCGTCCCGCCTCAAGCGAATTTATCTGCGACACATCGCTGTTCTCAATAAACCTGCTCAGCTGACCTTCGAGCCCGTCAACTAAACAAAATGCTGCGTGCGCTGCCTGCGAGCAGTATTTATGATCCTCATGATAAACAAAAACCTCGAACACTGTCGCCATCGCCTCATGCCCGAAGCGGTGAAGCCTGCTCCTGTCAATATCAAATTCCAGCCTGCCTCTTTCTTCGTCCCCGCGATCCGACATCACTGCCCCTTTCCCAGGCACTGACGCTGAAATTCATACTGTATCAGCCCCGCCGCTGGCACCCTCGGCCGAAGATAAAGCTCCCTTTCAAACAGCGGCACATAAAGCTTTTTCCCGCCCGGCTCAAATGAATCATAAATCGCTTCAATGGTCTCATCCAGAACCGGCCCGCAAGTAAGAACAATCGGAGCCGTCAAACTCACCCCCTCCGGGCGGTCATACCACCCCGTGTTCTCGATGTCCCTCAAATACCACGGCAAAGGCCAGTAATCGCTGTCACGCGCTACAACCTGAACCCCGAAACCCTCGTTATCCCCGCAGCGAAGATTATATTCATGAACCTTATTGCTTACATCGAACACGTCTATCGTCGGGTGTGCGTAAACCCAGGGATTTTGAGTGTCACTGTGCAGTTGGAAATTCGCAAGCAGCGACTGGCCCGAAAGATGCAGCATAAGAACGGCAAGCAAAACAAGCAGCAGCTTTCTGTAACCGCCCGGCACGGTGCGAACGGCCCAGGATATCGTGACAGATGAAACAATTATCATCGCGTGAAGCGCAGAAAGAATCGACCAGGGAGTCTTATAAGGAATCGCCGAATAAATCACCGTCAGCACAACGGCATAAACGGCAAAAAAGCGGATCAGCATAACATCACGCCTTCGGGTATGCCTCGCGGCAAATGCAAGCACCACACCCCCAGCCGCCGTTAAAATGATAAACGCCTCGGAAAAGACCGGCCCGTCCCCCAGCCGAAACCAAAGCAGCATCTTAAGATAATAATACCACGGATGAATATGAACCGAATTGCCTAATCCGCGCTGAAAATACGTTCCGACAAATGCGTAAGAATCAACCACCCCCCGGAAGTTGGTAAAAAATGAAGAATAAAAAAGCCCCGAAATTGCAATTGCAGAAACTGCGAAAACCACCGCATCCGAACCCCTGATCGGAACGGACGGGCCATTGCCCCTTTTCTTATACTCTAAAAGCCATAATACTCCCCCTGCAATTATCATCGACGCGGCGGCGATCAAAAAAGTTTCCTTTGTCGCATGACACAGCCCCAGTGCCAATCCCGCAAAAACTGCAAACTTCCGCTCACCTGTCCGAAGATATTTATAACCGAAACAGATAAGCGCAAAAGTAAAAAAAACCAGCAGCATCTCCTGAATGTAATACCTGCTGTAATACGACATCGCCGGCGAAACCGCCGTCAGCAGCATCGCCGTAACCGCCCCATGAAGACCGATACCCTTAAAAAGCTGCGCAGTTAGAAGTATAAGCCCAAGCGAAAAAAAAACAGGCACAAGCCGCAAATGAACTTCGCTTAACTTGTCCCCGTCCGTAATGCCCGCAAGCCGCGCAGTAATAAGCGTAAAATAATTCAGCGTCGGCCCGTGATATTCCACCCGGTCATAACGGTAATAATTATCCTCAAGCAGGCTCACAAACTTCAAACCGTGAACCGCCTCATCACAGTGCATCGGCCTTAGCGTAAGGACCGGCAGCCGAAGCGCCGCCCCCACAAGCAGCGTCGCAATGATCAGGCGATTTTGAAGGCTTATTGACATCTATTCCAATGGTCGACCGTAAACTTCGACCTCGATATAATGATTCAGGTCGTTCTGGCTGTTGCCGTTACTGTAAAGGCGAACGAACCTCGCGACATTACCGCCCGCGTCGATCAGCTTGCCCTCTGCCGTTTCAACATAATGCTTGTCGGTGCCAACACCCATACCCGCAGAGTTATCATGGTCGTTATTGAAGATAGTCCGCACATTCTGCGTAAAGTCGATATCGTCGGCAAGCTGCACGATCACGTCAAAATAAACCCTCGCCTGCTGATGAAAATGCCACACAAGCAGCGCGTATATCTCATGCTCGGCTCCAAGGTCTATCGTAACATGCTGAAGGAAAGGGCCAAGCTCGACATAACTGCCGTCCGACGCCTCTTTATCGCCGTCGGTTATCATATCGATCTCGCCAATAATAGGCTCGTTGTCCGAAGCATCAACCGGCATATCAAGCGCAGCATTTGTCACACCCTGCGGTGCGTAAAATTCAGGACGCGGCTCCTTTCGCGGCGGCTCAAGATTAGGCACCTGGAAATTCTGCGGCGTGCCCACAAACATCGGCTTCGGCAAAACTATGGGAAGCGGAGCAAGCCCCTCCCCGGCTGCATCGTCGGAACCATCAGCCTGGTCACCCGCATCTGCTTGTCCACCAACCCCCGCCTGGTCATCAGAATCGGTTTTAGCAGCGGGCGATTGTCTGTCACCCGTTCCGTCGGATTTGGAATCCGGAGCCTCTTTGGCACATGAACTCAAAAAACATAACGACAGAACTGCCGCCGCAATCCTTAATAAATTATTGTTTTCAAACATAACTAAACTCCAAAATGTTTACGTAGTTTCCATATTGCTCTGCGAACTATCATTTTGCATGGAAACCGTCTCAGGTTCAAGTCCAATTTCCGCAAGAATAAGATAAACCGCAAAACCCACAATAAACGACATCAGTGTCTCAAGACCGTAAGCGAACCCCACTTTCGGTATAGTCCCGAGAATGCCCACAACAAAACCAGCCGCCCACGCACAGTAACCGGCCCAGTTAACGCCCTTCCGCGGGCCCGCCCACTGCCCGTTGCGAAGGTAATCCGCAGTCATCGCCCCTATAACCGGCCCGAAAGACGCGCCTATTATAAGGAAAAATCCTACAAGGTTGTTCGCCACTCCCGTAGCGGCAAGAACAACCCCCACCGCCCCTGCCGCGAGAGTAAGCCCAACGCGCGGAAGCTTCGGCATCATCGTCGAAAATGCGTTGCCCGCAAGGAACGCGCAAAAGCCTGTCGGGCAGATGCACGCTATAACGAACACCCAGAACATAAGCTTCGCCAGCCCTGAAACCGAGCCGATCGAACCGATAAACAGCGCAAACGGGTCAAGTACACCTGCCTCGTTCACCGCCTGAACCGCTATCTCAGGCTGCTGCCCTATGGCCCCTGCCATAGTGATTATCGCAAACACACCCGTAACAAACGCCGCCACCGCGATACCAAAGAACCCCCCAAGCACAACGTCCTTCCGGTCCCTGCTGTTCATGGTAAAGTCAGCGCCCGCTGCGCCCGCGGTGGCAAAGAACCCCCCTGCTGCCTGTATCGCCGAAAACGCGCCCAGCCCCAGCACCGGTATCACCCCCGCCGCCTGCGAAGCGTCAAAGTTATAACCCTCGAACTTGCCCAGGCCGCCAAACTTTGACACGCCTGCGATAATTATCATAACAAGCGGAAATATCGGTATCCAGCTCGATATCGCACCCAGCCACTTAATACCGACCGCACCGACAAACGCGAAGAAAAATCCCCACACCGCGCAAACGATCCAGAACAGCATCGCGTTTGGCCCCGCCTCGCTGCCGATCGCCTTCATAAAAAACGAAGCCGCAGAAAAAGTGAAAACCGAGTGCCACCCTATCTGCAAAATGCCCATGATTATCCCCGGCATCAGCACACCTCCGTGCGTCCCGAAAGTCGACGAGCCTATCACGTAAAGCGGCATCCCGGTCCGCAAACCGAGAACACCCGGAACGTAATAAAGCAAAAAGCAAAACAGCGAACCGATAAATAAACCCACAACTGCCGCCCAGACGCTCCCGAACTGAAGAGCGCCCGCCATACCTGCCATGAAAGGCACCGAAAGAAAAATGCCCGCGTAAGACGGTGCCGTATTCTTGTACCACGGCATACGGTTCTCCTGCGGGTTGGGTGAAGCTTGTTTGATGTAAGCGGGAAGGTTTTGAGCCATATCTTTCTCCGTTGAATAACAATCATTATTAAATGCGGCACTAAACGCCTATCCGCAATATTCCGTTAACTCTGAGCACCGACCATCTCTCGCACGCCCGTCGTAACAAGAACGACCGTATGCAATACCGCCGCAGCGGTAAAAACAACCGCCGAATATCGGTGCACAGCAAGCAGAAACTCCTGCCCGTGCGTCCCGAAAACCGGGAGCATACTTAGCACGACCGTAAGAATCGTCACCGGCGCAACTGCGGCAATAATCCAGAAAAAAATCTTACGCAGGCACAAACCCCTCCGGCCCGCATAACCTTCCCTGGTCTTGTCACCCGAACCATTTTCGCCAAGATGCACGAATAACCCGACAAATTTCATTACCAACGGGCACTCGACGGCCTTGAAACGGTTCCCGTCGGCCCAGCACAGCACACACAGGCAAATGCAAACCGCGAAAACACCGCCGGCGATAGTGTGCGTCATCATATAATAACCCGCGATCTGCTCGCCCAGAACTATCCGCGGATAAAAAGCAGTCACAAACAACACCAAAAACGAAATAAACGTAACGAGATAAAGCAGCTTTTTAAGCCCGGAAACTACCGAACCACCCGAACGCGGCAAAAGCAAAAGCACCGCGGATGTCAGCACCCGCACCGGGTCCATCAGCCTGTTCCGCCGGTCCCCGCCGAAAAGCTCATCCATATCAGGCCGCGTAAAAATCGCAAGCACCGCCGCCACCGCCAATACAAATATAAAACATACTACCGATACGATCGCAAATTCCATTTTCTATCCCTGCCAACCTATCCTTCGTCCAGCACTCTCAAAACCGCACCAAGCGCCCTTAGCCCGTAATAAACCAGAACAAGCAAGATAATCCCCGAAACCGCAAGTCCGAGCATTTTCAGCATCGGCCGAAACGCGAAACCCGAGGCAAAATTCCGCATATAATCAACGTCCAACCCCTGCAGGCTCGCCATTATAACCGCCCTGCCCTCGTGCGAAACAACCGGGCTGTCGACCGGCACCTCAGAAAACAAAAACGGTGCATCCTTGCTGTGACAGTCCTTGCAGCTCTTAACCCCAAGCGACTGCTGCCCCGCCCGAACATCATGACCTATAGGCCAGCCTGCCGGACCAGCCGCACTGTGTTCGCTCTCGACAATCCCCCCCTCACCGTCCAGCATCAAAAGCCTGCCGCCGGCAATGTATCCGGGCTCACCGTCAAACTCGCCCGAAGCCTTTAGCGTTTCCAGGACCTCCGCCACCATCTCATTAGTAACCTCAGGCCAAGTCTTTCTGCGTATCGCGTTTGGGTCGCGAATAATTTCCGCCGCAAACGACTTGACAAGGTGCACATCAATCGGATTAACGTTGTTATCCTCGTCAACCGTCGCCCAAAATGCGGGCCAGAAAATCTTATAAGGCCCTATCTTGCCCCGCGGGTTTCGCATATAAACCGGGTAATAAAGATGCGGCAGCATATCCGCCGTCTTTGTTATACTGTGAACCCCAAGCCCGTGAGCCCTCGCGGTCTGCGTCCGCACCGGCTCATCCTCAGGCCACGGCCCGCTGTGACAAGCAGTGCAAGTCAGCTTTTCGAAATGCACCACCGGCATGCCTTTATGTTCCGGGTAAGGCGCACCGAACCTGCCCGCGACCGGCTGCCCGCTTCCCTTATAACCGCCGCTGAAATGACACGCCCTGCAGCTGCTCTGCCCTGCAAGCGGGTTATCAGAATTACTCGACTCGCACTCGTAACCGCGCACAATCATATGGTCCATGCCGTTGCGGTGACAGTCAACGCACGTAAGCCCCGCCGCAAGATGAACATCCTCGTCGAACATCCAGCTCTTATGCTCCCCTTCCACAAGGTCGCTGTTGGAATGACAGAAATAGCATCGCGAATCAGGTATTTCACGCGAAACATCAAAAAATACCTTGCTGTCCATATCGAACCTCCAAGGCTGATAATAAACAGAAGGAGGTATCATCTTCGGGTCGTTCGGCTTTTCTCCGAGCAGGTAGTCCCACATCTCCGGCATATCCGCCGCACTTCCCTTGACCCGCGTAAACGATGTCGTCGCCGCCGGTGCCCAGCGGAAATTCTCCTTCGCCGTCTGCAGAGCATACTCAGCCTGGTCGTGTCCCGGCTCAACGTCATGACATGCAAGACAGTTCGCCTCAAGCGTCCCAGACTCCAGCCACCGGGCCTCGAAGTCGATCTCCTCGCCCTCGTCCAGCTCGCTAAGGTTACCCGCAAGCTGCCTGGCGAATATCTTCGCGAACTGCCACGGCGTAATACCCACATCCTCAGGATCATAAACACCCTCCCAGTGCCTGTAAGAAAGCGGTATCTGCACAGCTATCTCGCTGTCAACGTATATCCAAGGCTGGGCCCTCCTGCCCGCGGGAACACATGGGTCGTTAAAGTTAAAATGCCACCCCTGTGAAATGGTTTCATAATCGTGACACTGCCCGCAGGTCTCCCTCACCGAAAAGGGCATAAACTCCTTATCGCTCGAAAGTATCTGCGTACCCTCATGGTCGTACATATCGATTATATGCACAGCCGGGAAACGTGAACCGTCATCGTGATCGCCCACAAGCGCATCTTCCGCCGCCCCGGCAGAAACCGGCAAAAACCCCGCTGCCGTAAAAACCAGCAAAACAGCCGCAAAATATTTATCCAAGCCTTTGATGAAAAATCCTTTTTTCACTTCCGCCTCACCAAATTAACCCGTAATCAAAAGCTAAACCTTAAATTCCTCAGCGCTGAACTCAAGCCTCTTTCCAGCCTCAACAGCCTGGTTCACCTTCAAAACAGTAACCGCCGTCTCATACCCGACCCGACCGTCACAGTTGAGCTTCTCATTTCCGCGAACCGCGTTAAAGAAATTTTCCAGGTGAGGCTGATGATACTTCTTCTCCATAGTCACCGGTATCTCATAAGCAGGCGGCGCAAGTGTCTCACGAACATCAAGCAGCGCATCGTCGCCCGCGTCGCTCTTGGCCTCTTCAACGGGCTTGTTGATAATACCGGCCTTTACCCACTGCTCCCAGTCCGGCGCCGAAGGCTCCGGGTAAACAGTGCCCCTCGAAGCAGACTCGGATATACCAAGCGTCCCCTTGTCACCGAGGAAGTTCTCGTAATAACCGTTGCTGCTGTTGGTCGTCAGCGTCTGGTAAGAAGCCCTGACCGTGCCCTGTTTCGTCCCGTACTCGTAAACAGCGATTACATTGTCGTACCACTGGTGGGTGTCTTTATTGTAATAATCCGTGCCCCCAGTAGCGATAACCGCAGAGGGATGGGCCTCGAGGAACCAGTTATAAATATCGATCTGGTGCGAGCCAAGATCAACCATCGGCCCGCCGCCAAGCCCCTTGTACCACCGCCAGTTGCGGAACTGGTGCATCGAATCGAAGCCGAACCTGTTAAGCGTCGCATTGTCTATCGCGTATTTCTCAGGCCATCCAAGTCCGCCCTCCGGCTCGACAGCTCTGTTCCACTGACCGTTAACCGTCGTGATCCTGCCCAGCATACCCGACTCGCGGATAACCTTGTTGTAACAGTGCAAATATCGCGGGTTGCTCCGCCGCTGATGCCCGATCTGCAAAAGCTTGCCCGTCTTGCCGGCGGTTTCGACCATCTTCTTCGCGTCTTCGAGCTTGTTCGACATCTCCTTTTCACAGTAAACATGCAGCCCCGCATTGAGACAGGCTATGGCATGCTCGGCGTGCCAGAAATCAGGAGTCGCCACAATTACCGCGTCGATATTATCCTTCTCCTTGTCAAGCATCTCCTTGTAATCAACATAAGGCGTAACGTCATGGCGATATTTCTGAAGCAGCCTCGAAGCTCTCTTAAGGTTATATTCCTGCCAGATATCGCAAACAGCCTTGAAGCGGATATTTGGAATGCGAAGCGTCGTATTCATCAGAACCTGGCCCTGCGCCCCGGCCCCAAGAAGTGCGATATTAATCTGGTCACTGCCCGCCGCCCGCGCAAGAGACCCGGAACTGACAAACAAACCGGCCCCGATCGCCGCCGTGGACCTTATAAAATCACGTCTTGAAATACTGCTGTTACTCATAAAAAATTTCCCTTAAACAAATGGAAACAACTTAAAAACCAACTAAAGCGACCAGCCTCTGCGGTACTGCCTTGAGAGCATCGCGTTTGCATCCGGGGCATTGACAAACTCGCCCTGTTCACGGTCCCAGTTCAGCTTACCGCCCACACGCTGGGCAATGGTACCCATAAGCACAACTTCTGTAAGCTTAGTCGAATATTCAAAGTCCGCACACGATTTCGTGCCGTTTTTGATAGCGTCAATCCAGTCCATGCCATGATTTGCGTCCGGCACGCGGGGTATCGTCTTTTCCGGCTGTTCATATTCACGCATTTTTGTCTCAGGCACAAGCCTCGGCGTCCCGCCGTGCGATTCGTGCACCATACACGCCTTGTCGCCGACATATAAAACACCGTTTTTAGGCAGCGTCCGGCCCGGCTCAATCAAATCCGGCAAAAAAGGCTTTATTCCGCCGTCATACCAGTACATAGTAAGCGGCGGTATCAGCCCGCGGGAAGGAAACTCATATTTAACCGCCGAACCTTCCGGATAGCTTTCTTTACTTCCGCCAACGGCATACGCCTCGATAGAAACAGGCTGATCAAGCTTGAAAGCCCAGTAAGGATGGTCCATAATATGACAAGCCATGTCACCCAGCGCCCCTGTTCCGAAATCGGCCCAGCCTCGCCACTTGAACGGTAAATATTCAGGGTGATAAGCTCTGTACTCAACCGGGCCCAGCCAAAGGTCCCAGTCAAGACCCCCAGGCACAGGCGGCGTGTCTTTGGGCCTTTTAAGACTTTGAGGCCAGATCGGCCTGTCCGTCCAGGTGTGAACTTCCCTCACATTGCCCAGCGCACCGTCCCTTATCCACTCAACGGTCATCCGGGCGCCCTCCTTCGAGTGTCCCTGGTTGCCCATCTGCGTAACAACACCGTAGCGTTTCGCTGCCTTTGCAACCGCCCTGCATTCCTCGATGTTGTGAGTAAGCGGCTTTTCGCAGTAAACATGCTTGCCGAGCTGCATCGCAGCCATCGAAACCACCGCATGAGTATGGTCCGGCGTCGCGACCATAACCGCGTCAATATTGTTATGCTCCCTGTCAAGCATTCGGCGGAAATCCTTATAACGTTTTACATCCGGAAACTTCTCGTAAGTCTCCGCTGCCCTCTCGTCGTCAACATCACAAAAAGCGACAAAGTTCACGTTATCTTGTATCATCTTGATACAGCTTCTGCCCCGACCGCCGACACCGACAACGGCAACGTTGACTTTTTCAGAAGGCGAAACCTGTCCGTTCGCTCCCAAAACAGATGAAGGCGCTATAGTAAACGCCCCGACCGCAGCCGCAGAAGAAGCAAGGAAATTTCTTCTCGAAATATGTGTTTTATTATCACTCATTTCAGACCTCACAGTTCCTTAATCCATATATTCCTGTACTGCACCTTATCACCGTGGTCCTGCAGCAGTATCGGCCCCGTCTTCGACATATCCTGGTCGAGCCCGCCCGGCGTCGGGTGCGGCAGAACAATATCATCATGTATCACAACACCGTTATGCAAAACCGTAACTCTCGCCGGCGATTTCAGTTTGCCGTTTTCGTAATCAGCACCGTAAAAAGTTATATCGTATGTCTGCCACTGCCCCGGAGGTGCGCACATATTAACCCGCGGCGCAGCGATCTTGTATATCCCTCCGCACTCGTTATCCTTGCCCTCAAGCGCGTAACTGTCCAGCACCTGTATCTCGTACCTGCCCTGCAGATAGACACCGCTGTTGCCGCGCTTTTGCCCCCGCTGCTCCGGCATAAACGGCGAGCGGAATTCAAGATGCAGCTTGAAGTCGTCAAACTCTTGCTTCGTTATAAGCGAACCGCCCCGGACCTCCATCGCCCCGTCGACCAGCCGCCAGTTAGCCCCGCTGCTCTGCTCGTCAAGCAGGTCAAGAACCTTCCATTTAACCTTGCCTTTTTCCGCAGCGTATTCATATCCGAGCAGTTCTTCTCCCGAAACACCGCTAACGGAAAATGGCCCGGATATTTGCCAAAGCGTTATAAAACCGCCCTTGCCCCCGACAGGCCTTGACCGACCCTCGCTCGACCCCGACGGATCGACCTTGACAACAGTCCTGCCTTTTATTTCCGGCACGGAAAGCTTCGCCGACCCCGCCCAGTCGCCCCCTCCGTTGGAGACTTTCATCATCAGCTCATTGTCGCCCTTTTCGAGAACAAGCGGGATCTTGTCATCGCGAAACTTATGCGGACGCATAGCATTATTCTCGTGAACAACGGCCCCGTTAAGCCAGACTTTCACACCATCGTCACTGCCGACCTCCAGCATCGCAGGACCGCCCTGCGGGCTTACGATGACCGTCTTCAGATACGCGACCCTGTTATTGCCGCCCATCATCCCGTTAAGGTCAATATATCCAACCCCCCTGCCGGGATGTGTCCAGTGCTCCAGGCTGCTGCCGTCAAAAAGAACCATAGCCCCCGCCGGCGGCTGCTCGCCCAAAGTCCGCGAAAGCCTAACAACCTTTTCCATCTCAAAAGTTTTGCTGCCCGGCCCGGAAATGCTGCCCTCAAAACTGCCGCCCGTGACCACACCTTTCCAGCGGGTGTTCGGATAGGCCCCCGTCGTCGAAATACCCTCGAACACAAGACCATTTTCCGTATCACTGCCGAACATCTCAACAACAGGCTCATCCCGCGTATCGAACCGCTCGACAACCCTGCACTTATAAAGACCGTCGCCCAAAGCAACAACCTGCGCCGCAATCGGCGACTCTTTACCGTCGATATCAACCTCGCCCTGCCAGTCACCCATATACTCGTCGCAGACCGCATACCCCCCGCCCGGCAGCGAGCCCTCATTGCAGGAACATAAAAACAAAGCCGATGCTAACAAAATGAAGTGAAATACAACTCGTATCGTCATAAAGTCGCCTTTCCAAAAAATCGTCTTCACGCGAAAACACCGACCGCGCGGTCAATATTACTCAGCCGAAAAACTCAGCCCTTCCATCGAAGACCCGTCCGGCTCGGCAAAACGGGCAATGAACGACCACGCCAAACTCCCCTGCGTAATCTTGAACATAAGCTCGTTCTTGCCCTTGTCAAGCTCGACATCAACCTTATCCTGGGCCTTAGTCAAACCTCTGTATACATTATTCTCGTGAACAACCTCGCCGTTTACCCATACTTTTATACCATCGTCGCTGCCGATTTCAAGTATTCCTTTCTTTTCGGAGTCGCAATGTACGTTGGTTTTCACGTAAACCACGCTGTTAGTGTCCTTGTATATGCGGTGAATATCAACCACACCCGGCCTTTTGCTGTCAAAATCCACGACCAGCGGCTTCCAGTCCGCGCTGCCGTCGTGTTTTTCCGGTGCAAATTTAATATCGAACAGGTCTGTCGCCGACTTATTCTCCCTGCTGTAAGGCCCTGCGATCTGCCATTCGATAATATAATCGTCTATCTCATCGATAGCGGCTATAACCTGCCCGGCCCTTTCATCCAGCGATTTATTCTCAACAGCCTCGATAACCTTCTGAAGTTTCGATTTCATCTCCGTGTTCGTAATATATATCTTCTCGGCGATCTCAACAACCGCAAGCCCGGCCTCATTTTTAAGCTGCGGCTCGTCAATGTACTTAAACGCCAACTCAGCGGCCCCCGGCTCATACACCTTTGAAAGCTCGGAAAGAATCATCTTCTTCTCGTTAAGGCCCTCAGCCATAGACATAGCCTCTTTATACATTTCAACCTTGGCGGATTTGGAAACGTCAAGGTACTTAACCTGGCCGATCACTCCGCGAAGCGCAAGCGTCCCTTCCGTGCTGCCCGCCGATTTCTTCGCAATTGCCTTAAGAGTTGTTATCGGCCTGGCGTTGGGCCACTGCGAAAGCGAACGTATCGCCTGCAAACGAACAGCATCGTTTTCCTCGGCAAGCCTCTCGGAAAGAAAACTGTAAGCATTTTCATCCGCGACCTGACCCAGCACGCTCATAAGCATAACTTCCGTGTCCGTATCATCAGCCGACTCTATCACCTTTATAAGCCTCTCGCTCGCCAAACTCTTCTGCGGCATCTTACCCGCAACTGCCGCAAGCGCCTTCTCCGCCTGCCGCCTCGCGCTTACAGACTCCGCCTTGCCCGCAAGCTCGAGCAGCCCGTCAAAATCTTCAGCTCCAGCAAGGTCGGTCAAAACCTTCAGCGCCTCGTTTCGTACTTCCTCGTCGCCCTTCATCGCCTCGCTTATCAAAAGCCCGGACGCCTGCCCAGCCCCTCTCTCGCCAAGTGCGGCAATATACTCCAGCTTAACCTGCTTTTTCGCCGCTGGAATATTCGCCATTATCTGCTTATCCGCCTCAGGATCGTGAACACTGTAAAGCGTCTGCCTCGCCGCTTTACGCACCTGACCATCCGAAACCGCCGCTGTCTCTGCAAGCATCGAAACATCATCTCCGTCCGCAACAGCCGCAAGCGACACCAGCGCCGCAACTTTCACCTGGTCATTATCGTCATTTACACCCATCATCAGCACAGGCTTGAACTCCTTATCACCGCGATCATAAAGCGCGTGCATAACCGCCGTCTTAACCGGCGATTCGAGCTCGCCGTAAATATCCGAAAGCGTCCGCAGAAGTTTCCTGTCCTCCGCCTTGACCAGCGCCTTAACCGCTGTTATCTTAACGACATCAGGATCGTCATCCTCAGTGAGCGTCTCTTCGATTATCTCATGCGGATTGGCAACGAAAAAACCGCCCTCAGGCGCCGCCAGTATCCACTGATAAACCGCCGAAGCACGTACAAAAGCAGGCGCAGTCTCATCTTCGTAAATCCGGCTGAAAACCTTACGAGCTTTTCTGTCGCTTCCGCTTGCCAGCAGGTTTTCCCCGCACTCAAGACCTGCACGGTAAGCCTCAATTTTCAGCCTGCCGCTGCTGCCCCCCACTGACGTCAGCATTTTCGCAGTTGCATAATCAGGCATGTTCCCAAGCGCCGAAACCGCCGCCATCGCGACAGCCTCGTCCTTGTTTCTAACAAGTGCGCTAAGCTTCCCGATCGCCTTTACATCACCCCTCGCCCCCAGCGAGTTAATTATCCCGATCTTAACCTCACCCTTTGCAGAACCAAGAGCGTCCCTTAGAGCCTTGTCAACCTCCGGCGAATCTATCCTCTCCAAAGCATAACGCGCCATATCAGCCGTCTCCGCGTCGTCAAGCATCTCCGCAAGCGCAGCCACACTCGCACCGGTCCCGATAACACGCAAACGCCTGCATACAAAATCCTTCGCCGCAGTCGAGGCATCAGATTTCAAAAACTCAACCAGCTTCTGCTCTATCGCCGCAAGCTGCACCTTGTCGTCGTAAAACCCCTCGATAAACTCACGAATATTCGACAGCGGCGCCCTGTCGTCCGCAAATTCATAATCCTTAACAATATCAAGCATCCCGTCAAGCATCGAAACCTTCATACCGCTCGGCGTGGTATCCGCTTCAAGGTCGCCCATCGCGAACTGTATACCGAGCATATAATGCTCCAATACCGCCGGGTTCCACAATACATCATGGTTGTGCCCCAATGAGCAGTAAAAAACCCTGCCCTTGCCGAAATCCCGCACCCAGCTTACCGGAACGTCGGGATATTTATTATCGCGTTCAAGCGTTGCAGGATCCGAAAAATCCAGCGAAAGCAATATCCTGCTGTTATCCCGCAGTTTAAGCTGCTTAACAAGGTATATCTCGTCGCTTATCTTAAACCCCTCTGCCCCGAATGGCTCTGTTAGCTTATGCTCCGGCTCGTCGATCTTAACCGCCCAGGTACCGTTCGCCGTCCACGGGTGCGAAACAAAAATACCGCCGAACATTTCCGCCGCTTCCGGCCAGTTATAAAAATTATCCGTCGCCGCGTGAATGCCCACAATACCCTTGCCGCCCCTGACAAAATCCATCAGGTTCCGGCGATACTGCTTATTCTCAAAAGTCAGCCTTGTAGTATTGTTAAAGCATACCGCGTCAAACTTCGCCAGGTTCTCCGCCTCGAACACGGCCATATCATCACTGTTGACCGTTTCAAAAGCACCCGTCTTTTGCCCGATTACCTCCAGTGCCTTGGCCACATAAGGCACACTGCTGTGCTTGTATCCCTCGCAAAGGTTAAACACAAGCATCCTGCGCGGCTGCTTCGGCTGCACCGCCGCCTTATCCGGGGCAGCGGCTGTTATCTTAGCTGTCTCTTCACCCGAAACCGCCTGTACTGTACTCGTTACCGACATTGCAAAAACAAGAAACATGATTATATATACTATACTGTTTTTCATCTGGGTACCTCATATTTTTCAATTGATAGTTGGGGTTAAATATGCCACGGGCTCCGCATCGACTTACCCAGAAGCGCCGTCGCCTGCGGGTCGTTGAGTATGGTTTCCGTCACCGGGTCGAACTTTATCTTCCTGCCGACAAGTATCGAGGTAAGGCCCAAATGCCCCACGCTCGCCGACCGGTGCGCCGTCTCGGCAGGCGTAGAAGTCTTTCGCCTGGTCTTTATGCAGTCAAGAAAGTTGCCCATGTGGTCCGGCGCCTTATAAAGGCGAATATCGTTAGGTCCGATCTTCTCGTTTAACAGCGACTCAGGCTCTGCCCTTAAAAACCCCCTGTTCACATGAATATAACCGTTCTCGCCGATCCATTTCGTGCCGCCTGCTATATCACCGTATCCGCCTGCGATTATCATCTCAACACCGTTGGCATACTTCGTTTTAACACGGTACTTCGTAACAGCGTTCCACAACCCGGACTTCGGGAACTCGCCCGTACCCTCAATTTCAACCGGGCCGGTCTCGTCAAGCCCCAAACCCCAGTGCGCGATATCAAGATGGTGACCGATCCAGTCCAGAAGCTGCCCCCCGCCGTAATCCAGATGCCACCGCCAGTTCACATGCACCCGGGCTTCGCAATAAGGCGCATAAGGTGCCGGCCCAAGCCACATATCATAATCAAGACCAGCCGGGGGCTCCTTTATCGTCTCATCTTTGGGCCCGTAAAAACCGCTGGGCAGCCCGACCTCTACATGCTTCAGCTTGCCGATAACACCGTTCCGCACAAGCTCGCAAGCCCTGTGAAAATGCGACCTCGAACGCTGCCAGCTCCCGGTCTGCCAAACCCTGCCGTTATTTTCCACCGCCTCGACCATCGCCCTGCCCTCGCGCAGAGTATGAGAAAATGGCTTCTCACCGTATATATCTTTACCGTTCTCAGCCGCCATGATCGCCGGTATCGAGTGCCAGTGGTCGGGTAAAGCAAGCATAACCGCGTCTATGTCGTCGCGAACCATTATCTCACGGAAATCCTTGTAACCCTCGCACGAATTATTGTTGTAATGGTTGTTCACATGGTCCTTGTACTTCGCAACCCTCTCGTCTTCAAGGTCGCAAACCGCGACAACCTGGCACTGCGAATGACCAAGCATATTGTTCATGTTCCCCGGGCCCATCCAGCCGAGCCCGATACACGCCGCCGTTATACGGTTGCTCGCCGAAACCGCACCGTTCTTGCCCAATGCAGCGGGCCGAACAAAATAGGGAAATCCAACCGCCCCAGCAGCAACCGCCGAGCTCTTTTTCAAAAAACTTCTTCTACTGTGCTTATTCATATTTCTAACCTTTTTACCTTAAAAACAGGATTTATGTTCAATTATCAAAGGCAGCGTCAAACTGGACATCCGACGGCTTAAAATCAACCGTATTGACAAACTCGCACGCCTCAGCCGCGCCATGCTCCCGATCCATGCCGCAATCCTCCCACTCAACAGACAAAGGCCCGTCATAACCGATATGGTTCAGCATCCTTATTATATTCTCAAAATCGACGTCCCCGTGACCGAGCGAGCGGAAATCCCACCCCCTGTCCGGGTGCCCGAAATTCAGATGCGAAGCAAGTATCCCCGTCCGGCCGTTAAGCTGAAGCGCCGCGTCTTTCATGTGCACGTGATATATCCTGCCGGAAAACTCACGCAGGAAATCTACCGAATCAACCATCTGCCAAAGCAAATGGCTCGGGTCGAAATTGAACCCGAAAGCCTCCCGCCCGTCCACAGCCTCGACCGCCCTGCTGGCGGTTGGAATATCAAACGCTATCTCCGTAGGGTGAACCTCAAGCCCGAACTTCACCCCGCACTTATCGAACTCGTCGAAAATCGGGTTCCACATCTTCGCGAAATATTTGAAACCGTCATCGATCATCTGCTCTGTAATAGGCGGAAACGGGTAAAGCATGTGCCATATCGACGAACCCGTAAAACCGTTCACAACAGAAACCCCAAGGTTCTTCGCCGCCCTTGCCGTATTCATCATGGCCTCAACCGCCCACTTGCGCTTCTTGTCGGCATCGCCCTTGCAGTCGTCCGGCACAAACACGTCGCTGCGGGCGTCATTGTTGGGATCGCATACAAGCTGCCCAGCCAGGTGATTGCTGATAGCAAAAAGCGAAAGCCCGTTGTCCTCGAGTATCTTTTTCTGCCCCTTGCAGTACTCCATATCCTCAGCGGCCCTGTCAACATCCATATGATCCCCCCAGCAGGCAAGCTCAAGACCGTCATAACCCCACGAAGCCGCCTTCGCCGCAAGGTCCTTCAAGCTCATATCAGCCCACTGCCCTGTAAATAATGTAACCGGTCGTGCCATTATGTAGTCTCCTGTATTTTAATTCGTGATCATTTCCTGAATTTTGTCCACTTCTGTTTGCTTTTCGCCGAAGCTGTAACCGTATCGATAAACAGCATACCCCTGAGCCCGTCCTCCGCGGTCGGAAAATCCTTCGCAAGCGGGTCTGCTTTCTTCTTCTCCAGCCGCGCCCGCAGCGTATCCGCGAAATTCACGTAAATATTCGCAAAAGCCTCGATAAATGCCTCCGGGTGCCCGAAAGGCAGCCTCGTCGCACGTCCCGCCGCGGGGCTTTTTTTACCTGCATAATCATTACCCCGCCTCCATATCTGCACAGGACCGTCAGGCTCCTTTACATATAAATAGTTCGGATTCTCCTGGTGCCATTCAATCGCCTTTTTCTCACCGTAAACCCATATCGCAAGGTTGTTCTCCTCGCCGATAGATATCTGCGAAGCGTGCAGTATCCCCTTAGCCCCGTTATTGAACCGAAGCAGGCAGTTCCCGTCGTCATCCAGTTTGCGACCCTTAACGAACGTTGTAAGCTCCGCGCACATCTCCGTTATCTTCAGACCCGTAACGTACTCGCTCAAATTCTCAGCGTGCGTGCCGATATCCCCCATGCAGCCCGCCGAACCGCTCTGCTTGGGGTCGGTCCGCCAAACCGCCTGCTTTGCCCCCGTCTTCTCCAGTGCCGAATGAAGCCAGCCCTGCGGATATTGAACCACAACCTTGCGTATCTTACCCAGGTCACCGGCCTTAACCATATCCCGTGCAAGTTTAACCATCGGGTAGCCCGTGTAATTATGTGTAAGGGCAAATAGCCTGCCTGTCTTTTTAACCAGCGAAACCAGTTTTCTCGCCTGCCCCGTGTCAAAAGTCATCGGCTTGTCGCAAACAACGTCAAATCCAGCCTTCAAAAACGCTGCCGCTATCTCGTAATGACTGCTGTTAGGCGTCACGATAGATACAAAATCGATCCTCTCACCCTCAGCCAGTTCCTTTTCGACAGCGATCATTTCTTTGTAATCGCTGTAAATCCTTGAATTCGCAATATTTAACTGCCTCCCCGTCTGCCTCGACTTCTTCATGGTCCTGCTGAAGCACCCCGCCACGATATCAATTCCCCCGTCCATCCTTGCCGCTTTACGATGAACCTCGCCTATAAAAGCGTCCGGGCCGCCCCCGACCATTCCCATCCTTAGATTGCGATTGAGTTTCATTGGCTCTCCTTCCCTTTGAGTTGAAATATAATGACAATCTTAAAAAGAGCGTTGCAAAGCTGCCTTGTCGGTATGTCTCAATATCTTGGCCGCAATTTCATATAAAAAACCGATTTTGCTTGAATATATACAAATTTCAACTATAATCTTGCAAAATCGACCACTGGTAAATTTTACACATAAAAAATGATACGTAAAGCATCGTCAAAATACACAAAGCCCCGGCCCGCCATATTCCAGGATATGGACGTTACATACCGCGCCGACACCTGCGAACCCCTAAAAGCAGCCTCAAGAAATGGAACACTGTCCCTCACCGGATTCGGCAGAAACTGCTACCCAGGCACTGAACTGCCCGCCGACGTAATGCCCGAACTTTCCCTTTCCTGCGTCTGGGACGCCACACGCGACCAGGACTGGGGCCTGCCCCCACACCGCAACGAGGGCGTCGAACTCGGCTTCCTCAGCGGCGGAAGGCTCGACTTCCAGGTAGAAAATCACAAATACAGCCTCAACAGCGGCGACCTGACCCTGACCCGCCCATGGCAGCCGCACAAAGTAGGCCTGCCAAACATCACCGCAAGCAGAATGCACTGGCTGATAATCGACGTCGGGGTAAGAAGACCAAGCGACACATGGAAATGGCCGCAATGGATGGTCTTCTCAAAAGACGACCTCGAACATCTCACCGACTTGCTCCGCTACAACGAACAGCCCGTCTGGAAAGCCGACAAAAAAATCGACACATGCTTCGAAAAACTCGCCGAAATTACCGCCGCTGATAATCCCGAAAACGTACAGACCCGTCTCAGGCTCTGTATAAACGAACTTTTCCTCGAGCTCTACGAGCTGCTGCGAAAAAAGGACATAAAGCTCGACCCCAACCTCGCCGCAACTGCCAGAAGCGTCGAAATGTTCCTGAACGCACTGCCCGAACACCTCGATTACCCATGGACACTCCAGGACATGGCCGAACACTGCAACCTCGGCAGAAGCAGGTTCACCCACCACTGCAAACTCCTGACCAACATGACACCCGTTGGCTACCTCAACCACTGCCGGGTAAAAAAGGCCCGCAAACTGCTCCACGAAAGCCCCCAGGCAAGCGTCACTGAAATCGCCTTCACCTGCGGTTTCGACTCAAGCCAGTATTTCAGCCGCGTTTTCAAGCAGAAAACCGGCACAACACCAACTGATTTCCGCGAAGCTGCCTTTTTAAAAAGCTGACAACAACTTTCAAAAACCTCTGGACATCACTGCCGCTTTTGCGCATACTAACCCTTTTACGGCTAAAGGAGGCCTTGTTAAAGTCTTGAAAGCGGCGACCAATGGAATTAACCGACAATCTGAATATTATACAGTTCAAGGACCTGATAACCCCCCAGGAGCTTAAGGACCTCTACCCCCTCACCGATAGCCTGTCAACAACAGTCGCATCAGGCCGAAAAGTCGTCCAGGACATACTGAACAACACCGACAGCCGAAAAATGGCAATAGTCGGACCATGCTCACTCCACGATTACGACGGCTCCATCGAATACGCACAAAGGCTCGCAAAGCTCCAGGAAAAAGTCTCACAAAAAGTCTTGATCATCATGCGCGCATACTTCGAAAAACCCCGAACCACCATCGGCTGGAAGGGAATGCTCTACGACCCGCACCTCGACGGCTCATACGACATCGAACAAGGCCTCAAACGCGCAAGAAACATAATGATCAAAATAACCGAACTCAATCTGCCCATAGCAACCGAGTTCCTCGACCCCATCGTCCCCCAGTTCCTCGCCGAGCTCGTAAGCTGGGCCGCCATCGGCGCAAGAACAACCGAATCCCAGATACACAGGCAAATGGCAAGCGGCCTGTCAATGCCAATTGGCTTCAAAAACTCCACAGACGGAAACCTCGACGTCGCCGTCGACGCCATAAAAGCCGCCGCCAGCAAGCACTCCTTCCTCGGCATCGACAGAAACGGCAAGGTCATTATCGCAGAAACACGCGGAAACCGCTACGGCCACCTCGTCATGCGCGGCGGCAAAGGCGCACCCAACTACGGCAGCGAATACGTCGCATTCGCCGAAATAAAGCTCCGCAAAGCAGGCTGCTTCAACGGAATAGTAATCGACTGCAGCCATGACAACTCCTTCAAGGACCACAAAAAACAGCGAAACGCCCTGCTCGACATAACCAGCCAGCTAAAATCAGGCACCCCCCTTATCGCAGGAGTCATGCTCGAAAGCTTCATCGAAGAGGGAAGTCAGAAAGTCACTCCAGGCGCAAAGCTCAAATTCGGCCAAAGCGTTACCGACAAATGCATGGGCTGGGAAGAAACCGAGCAGCTCATACTGAAACTCGCCGACAGGTAAACCGAACACATACACAAACATTTCTTTAACGAATAACTTTCTGCGCCATTCCAGCAGATACTGCACAGCCGCCGAATGGATGCACCTTAACGACTTCAAAACAGCAATACCCCCGCTCATAGGCCAAATATTCATGGTCCACCACCGTTACAACACTCTCGCCTGGGAAAAATGGCTCGAAATGGGCGTGGACACCGACTCAATCGTTTCCGACCCCCTATTCTTGGACCCGAAATACCGCGATTAAGGGATTTCGCCCGACACAAAGGCCAGCAGTTCAGGATTCAAGGACATACCCGTCGAAAAACAGGCCTGTTTATCGACATTTACCATACAAAACTGCCCACCGAATAATTATTCAGCCCCAAAAGCCTCTTGATCTGAATTTAACATAAATGCACTGAGCATCTCTGATTATCAAACATTTCCAGAAATCCGCCGTAATAACCATTTCATAGAAAAAAGAATTACAGAAAATGATTTGCCTAACCTCTTTCACCGTGGTATAAAGTGGCTTTTAATAAGAATGGGTCGGTTTTCAGGGCTGGACCTCTAAATAATCTGAATTAATTATTGACAGATGGAGTGATTTTTATGACACGTAAAATGGTTACGATTGACGGCAACACAGCAGCGGCACATGTGGCACATGCTACAAATGAAGTTATCGCGATTTACCCGATAACTCCAAGCTCCCCGATGGGTGAGATCGCCGACGCCAAAAGCGCAGCCGGTCAAACCAATATATGGGGCACAATACCCTCGGTTACCGAAATGCAGTCGGAAGGCGGGGCGGCAGGCGCAGTTCACGGCGCCCTTGCCGCAGGCGCGCTGACTACCACTTTCACCGCCTCACAGGGTCTGCTGCTGATGGTTCCAAACATGTACAAAATAGCCGGCGAACTCACACCCGCAGTATTCCACGTATCCGCAAGGTCGCTCGCATGCCAGGCACTCAGCATATTCGGCGACCACTCCGACGTCATGGCTTGCAGGCAGACCGGATTCGCTATGCTCTGCTCTGCCAACATACAGGAAATAATGGACTTCGCGCTGATCTCTCAGCAGGCGACTCTCAAATCCCGTGTGCCTTTCCTGCACTTCTTCGACGGCTTCCGTTCAAGCCACGAAATACAGAAAGTCGAAGAGCTCACGATGGACGACATGCGGGCCGTCATCGACGACAAGCTCGTGATCGAACACAAAAAACGGGCCCTCAGCCCCGACCACCCGATGATAAGCGGAACCGCCCAGAACCCCGACGTATACTTCCAGGGCAGGGAAACCGTCAACAAGTATTACCTCGAAACACCGGCAATCGTCGAAGAGACGATGAAACAGCTCGAAAAGGTTGTCGGCAGAAGCTATAAGCTCTTTGACTACGTAGGAGCGCCAGATGCTGAAAAAGTCATCATCCTTATGGGAAGCGCCTGCGACACTGTGCACGAAACCGTCGAATACCTCGCCGGTAAAGGCGAAAAGGTCGGCATGATAAAGGTAAGGCTCTACCGCCCGTTCAGCACCGAACACTTCGCAAAGGCCCTTCCGAACACCGTCAAAAAAATTGCCGTTCTCGACAGGACAAAAGAGCCCGGTTCCATCGGCGAGCCCCTCTACGTTGACGTTCGAACCGCATTAGGCGAGGCAATGTCAGACGGACTGGTCAACCTCAAGGGCTACCCCCTTACCGTAGGCGGAAGGTACGGCCTCGGTTCAAAGGAATTCAACCCGGCAATGGTAAAAGCCGTTTTCGACAACCTGGACGCAGCCAAACCCAAAAACCATTTCACCGTAGGAATAAACGACGACGTAACTAACACCAGCCTTGATGTCGACGACACCTTCGACACTGCCTCTAAATCATACACCGCGATGTTCTACGGCCTCGGCTCGGACGGAACGGTTGGCGCAAATAAAAACTCCATCAAGATTATCGGCGAGGAAACCGAAAACTTCGCTCAGGGCTATTTCGTTTACGACTCCAAAAAAGCAGGCGCAATAACCGTCTCCCACCTTCGTTTCGGCGAAGACAGGATAAGAAGCCCTTACCTTATTGACAAAGCCGACTTCGTCGCATGCCACAACCCGAGCTTCCTCGAAAAATACGACATGCTCTCGCACCTCAGAGACGGCGGAACTTTCCTGCTTACAAGCACTCACACCGCCGACGAAGTATGGGACACCCTCCCTGCCGAAGTGCAGCAGCAGGTAATAAAGAAAAAACTCAA
Organism: uncultured Pirellulales bacterium; assembly: GCA_964628195.1. Taxonomy (GTDB): domain Bacteria; phylum Planctomycetota; class Phycisphaerae; order Sedimentisphaerales; family Anaerohalosphaeraceae; genus CAZVPF01. The sequence continues at coordinate 68,151 of CAZVPF010000012.1, forward strand.
ATTCTACGTCATTGACGCCATACACATCGCCGAAGAACTCGGCCTCGGTGCCCGTATTAACGTCATAATGCAGACTGCGTTTTTCAAGATAAGCGGCGTCCTGCCCATTGAACAGGCCGTCGATTCAATCAAGACTGCAATCAAGAAAACCTACGGCAAAAAGGGCCAGAAGATAGTCGACATGAACAACGCAGCCGTCGACGCGGCCCTTGATAAAGTATACGAAGTCAAGGTCCCGGATAAGGTAACAAGCAAGACCCACATGGCAAGCTACGTGCCCGACGACGCACCAGAGTTCATCAAAACCGTTACCGCGGAGATAATGGCCGGAAGAGGCGACAGCGTCCCCGTAAGCAAGATGCCCTGCGACGGTAAGTTCCCCACAGGAACAACGATGTACGAAAAACGGAACATCGCCGTTCATATCCCCGAATGGGACCCCAACGTCTGCATACAGTGCGGCCGCTGCTCGCTTGTATGCCCCCATGCGGCAATAAGGATCAAGGCCTACGACCCCAAAGAGCTTGAAAAAGCCCCAGCAGGCTTCAAGAGCGCAGATGCCAAAGGAAAAGATTTTGCCGGCATGAAATTCACCGTACAGGTTGCACCAGAAGACTGCACCGGCTGCCAGGCCTGCGTCCTCGCCTGTCCCGCAAAGGAAAAAGACGAAAACAAGCAGGAGACCGGCAGAAAAGCCATCAACATGGTCGACCAGGAACCGGTAAGAATCAAGGAACGCGAAAACTACGACTTCTTCCTGTCACTGCCCGACACCGACCCTGAAAAATTCAAACTCGACAGCGTCAAAGGCAGCCAGCTCGTCAAGCCCCTCTTTGAGTATTCGGGCGCCTGCGCAGGCTGCGGAGAAACTGCTTACGTCAAACTGCTTACACAGCTTTTCGGCGACCGAGCGTTTATCGCAAACGCGACCGGCTGTTCCTCGATATACGGCGGAAACCTGCCCACCACACCTTACACCCAAAGAAAAGACGGCAGGGGCCCAACCTGGTCAAACAGCCTCTTCGAGGACAACGCCGAGTTCGGCATGGGCATGAGACTGGCGGTAAATAAGTTCACCGACTACGCCCTCGAGCTGCTCGATAAGGTAGTGGAAAAAGGCTGCGTCGAGGTCGACCTCGCAAAGCAGATCAAAAACAGCATGAAGGACCAGACAAATCAGCAGCAGATTGAGCTCCAGCGTCAGCGCGTCGAACAGCTCAAGGAAAAATGCTGCCAGGCAAAGTGCACTGAATGCGAAGACATGCTCAGCGTCGCAGACTATCTCGTCGCCAAGAGCGTCTGGGTGCTCGGCGGTGACGGCTGGGCCTACGATATCGGATACGGCGGTCTCGACCACGTACTCGCAAGCGGCGAGAATATCAACGTCCTCGTCCTCGATACCGAAGTCTACTCGAACACCGGCGGACAGATGTCAAAGTCAACTCCGCGTGCCGCTGTCGCAAAGTTCGCCGCAGCCGGAAAGAGTATGCCCAAAAAGGATTTGGGCCTGATCTCCATGAGCTACGGCGGAATATACGTCGCAAAAGTGGCAATGGGAGCAAACCCCAACCAGGCCGTAAAGGCATTCGCAGAAGCGGAAAGCTACAACGGACCATCTATAATACTAGCATACTCTCACTGCATCGCACACGGAATTAACATGTCGCACGGATACGAGAACCAGGCCCAGGCCGTTAACTGCGGATACTGGCCCCTCTACCGCTTCGACCCGAGGCTGTCCGCACAGGGCAAAAACCCCCTGCAGTTGGATTCAAAGAACCCCGACTTCGATAAGTTCGAAGATTACGCATACAGCGAAAACAGGTACAGGACGCTTAAATCCTCGAAACCAGAGCTTGCCGCGGCCCTTATGGAAAGCGCGAAACAGGACGTCCGCTACCGCTACTCGCTGCTCGAAAAACTTGCGAACCTATAACAGGATATAAAATGACAAAAATCTGCAAAACCGTTTTGCTGCTGCTGTCGATAACCCTGTTGCTGGGCATGATAACCGGCTGCGCAGCCGAAAAGGCAAAACTCGACCAGCAGCCCGGGCAAAACGACCCCCCCCCGCCGCAAATTAAATCCGCGGCCCGGAATTTGTTCGCCAATGCCATTATCACATACAACACGCCGGATAACGGCAGGTATATAACCCGCCATCAGTACAAAATCAATACCGCAGCCGACACCATGACAATTTCCTCACTTGAGCCCGGCGGAAACGTAAAATGGCAGCTTTCCGGCGGAGGATTATCCATAACCCACGGCAGCGAAACCATCGACAGGCTTGATTACCATCTGTATTCTTATGGTTCCGCGAAAGGCATATTAATGCTGTTAACCGCAAATATGCCCGATTTTGAACCCGGTATTGAACCTGTCGACCAGTCCGTCAGCCTCAATGGAAAATGGTATGAACTATATCCGATTTCGGAAAATATCACCCTTTACAAGGATATTGACCTTAAAAGGTTCGACACAGCGATAATTGACGACAACAAAGGTCAGGTTACTGTTAATTGCTATAACTACCGCTGGGCCGAGGGTATACAAAACCCCCTTCCAACAAAGTTCGACATCTTTGAAAAGACCGGCAGCTTTAACAAAAGGCTGTCAATGCAGGTCCAATTCGACGGCCTGAGACCGCTCAAAACTGTTGACTCCAAAGACGAAAACCCCGAATGATCTTTTTAATGCGACTCAGCGAACAAATTGACAAGATAATAAGTACGGTCTGTAACCTCACCGTTATTGTGTTTTATAGGACCAGAAGTGAATTTAATGCGATACAGGAAAATTTTTTCCCTGAAACAGGCCGCAAAATAGGCTTTTTCAGTACAGGTATCGCGGCCCTTATAACCCGAACCAGCGGCAGTGGACTAATTAATGAGAACACGGGTCTATTTTATGTTAAGACGGACCCAATCAGACCGATATTATATTTAAGCAGAAGGAAATGCTGCAGGCAAAGTGATATGTCTTGTTGTTGCAGCCCGAAAAATTGGGACAAAGGGTGAATAATTAATTAAAAACGGAGTGGAGTATAGTCGGGTAATAATATGAACAGCAGACTTCTAATTCTACAACTCGCCATAATATCGGTTATAATGACACTCTTTTGCGGGTGTTCCAACGACCATCTTGACCCAAGCCAGATAGGCCGCTTCAGGCCCGTGCCGGTTGTCAACGTAATACTTGACTCTCTCGGCGTGGCCGATGAACCGGACCCCGTCTATGCAGGCGCAGAGGACCCCCGCCCGGAGGACCTTCTCGAATATGACATCGACTACACATTTGCCGTAGGCGATGTAATAAGGGTCACAATCTGGGAACTCAGGCGCGAAAGCATCGAGTACGTAAATGACTTTACCGTCACCGAAACAGGAAGGATATCCATACCGGACGTCGGGCTTGTCAGGGCTGAGGGCCTCACCGAATCAGAACTCGAATCGGAAATCAAGGACATTCTCTCTCCCAGCATCCTCCTGGACCCATCTGTAAGCGTAACGCTTCTTTCATCAACAAAGCGAACATTCTCGATCTCAGGAAACGGCATACAGCAGCCGGGCAGATATATAATCCCCCGCGACAATTATCGTTTAACCGAAGCCGTCGCAGTCGCCGGCGGAGTCGCACAGTTTAACGTAAGCAACATCTACGTAACAAGGGAATTAAAAGGATCAGACCTCGAATACCAGTCAACCCAGGGAATGGGCCAATATGACGCTATACCCCTCAAGGAAGTCGAAAAAGGCCAGCAGACAGGCGAATTCGACCCCAAAGGCGAAATGATGGAGGTCATCGCCCCCTATGCCAATAAAACCAATTATAATAAGGTAATGATCGCCGCCGCTGAGATGGTCTCAGCCGAAGAACTTGAAAATCTCGCCGCGCCGGAGGGCTTTGAAGACGACAGCACCCGTCAGGATGTCCTCAGTGTCAAAGAGGCTCTTGACTCAGCCGGCCGGCAGCAGGGCAGGATCGAATGGGTATTTGAGGACGGAAAATGGGTCCCCATCCGTATAGGTGACGCACCTGAAACAGGCCGAGCACCCCAGCCCCCCCAAACCGCCGGAAAAACACCATCGGGACCGGGCATAGACGAGGACGCTCCGAAAGACTTCGGATGGGAGCAGTTGCCCCAGAGACAGCAGGCAAAAAGAGTGATAAGGATACCGGTCGACAGCCTGCTTGGCGGCGACCCACGATACGATATAGTAATAAGGGCAGGAGACACCATAACAATCCCGGTCGACCTTATTGGCGAATTCTGGGTAATGGGAAATGTAAACGCCCAGGGCCCCATCAGCCTGACAGGAAGACCCATGACCCTGAAGATGGCAATTGCCTCCGCGGGCGGCCTTGGCCCTCTCGCATGGCCCAAAAAGGTCGAAGTAATACGCAGGATAGGCAGAAACAAGGAAGAAATCGTCATGGTCGACCTCGAAAAAATAGCGAAAGGCCAACAGCCCGATTTCTTCATCAAACCTTACGACCTTATCAACGTAGGTACACATGGAACCAGCAGATACCTCGCAACACTTAGAAACGCTTTCACAGCTCAGTACGGCTTTGGCTTTACCTATACAAGAAACTTCGCGAATGTTGATTTCAACCGTAGGGGATGGCCCAGCGAAATTGGAGAACTATTCTGGTAACAGGGTGATATGACTGATAATTCAGGACAGGTGGTGGCGCCAGCCGGGCAGGAGGAAGCGGAAGAAAGATCATGGCTGGAACTTGACAGGTCGGTTTTCATAAAAACAGCCGTCCTTGCGCTGGGAATATGGTATTACTTCGGCGTGGAGATTGAAAAAATCGTACACCGTTGGGTTACCGACAGCAGTTGGTCGCACGGTTTCCTGATCCCCCTTTTCAGCCTTTACTTTTTACACCAGAATAAAAATCAAATCCTCCAGCTCCAGCCGAAAACAAATTACCTCGGCCTGTTCGCACTCATTGCCTGCATCGCCTTATACCCCCTGAACATAGTCCACATAAAGGTCGCCTATCTCAACCCCCTTCTCGTAATAGCGACAATAGGCGCAACCGTGTTCTTCCTCGGCAGTTGGAAACTTGTAAAATACACATGGCTGCCGATTATATACTTGTTTTTCGCGGTCCCGCTACCGGGAAGACTGTACCGTGAAATAACAATACCAATGCGTATCCTCGCTGCGAAAGTGGCGACTTTTGTTTTGAACCTTATCCCGGACCTTCAGGCTGCGGCAAGCGGTGTAGTAATTGACGTAATGTACAAAGGCAAACCGCTTGAACCCGCACTCGACGTTGCCGAAGCATGCAGCGGAATGAGACTCCTGATGGCCTTTCTGGCGCTCGGTGTCGCAATGGCCTACCTCCATTACCGCCCTATATGGCAAAGACTCGTGCTGCTCGCCAGCACGATACCGATAGCGATTCTCTGCAATGTCATCCGCGTAACGATTACAGGCTTCATATACATTTTCGGCGACCCCAAATACGCCCAGGGCATATATCACGACATGCTCGGTATGGCGATGCTGCCGCTGGCCTTCGGTTTCTACGGCGGGCTTGCATGGTTCATGGCAAATCTTTTCGTGGAAGATAAACCCATTGAACAGGATGTAATTGTCAGAAAAGAAACTGCGGATAATGTGAGCAATGACTAAAATGAAAAACAAATACACACAACCGGCTTTTCTGATATGCGCAATAATTCTTTTCGCCGCAGGCGTGACGAAACAGGCGATTATCGACGCTGCTGGGGTATACCTCAAAAAAGAGGCGCTGCCCCTTAAAAAACCGCTTGACCAAATGGATAACTGGGACATTTCACCTTACAACCTGATCCAGGCATCTAAGATCAAAAACGAGGATGTCGTCGAACAGCTCGGAACCGAGCAATACATACAATGGATCATTGAGGACACTCAGGTACCCGAAGCAAGTCCCGTAAGGCTCTGCTCGTTTTTTGTAAGCTATTACACAGGCAACCCCGATGTGGTCCCCCACGTCCCCGATGAATGCTACGTAGGCGGCGGAAACCGCATCGTATCTGCTGAAACCGTTAAACTTGATCTCGATCTCACGCAGGAAATTGTCGATTCAACGGACCTGCACCAAAATATAGGTGCACACCGAACCCTCTTCGAACGGTCCGATAACTGGGGGGCAACCCAGCAGTTTTCAGTCATGTACCTATTCAAAGCAAACGGGGAATATGCAGCAGGAAGAACCGGCACCAGGAAAATAATGAGCAAGAACCTTTTCAGTAAATATTCGTACTACACAAAAGTGGAATGGAAGTTTTTTGGAAATCCTAACGGAAACCAAATGATTTTCCCCGATAAACAGGAGTTGGTCGAAGCAAGTGGAAAAATGTTGTCTGTAATGTTGCCCATACTCGATACAGAATTCTGGCCCGATTGGGAAAAAGCCAACGAACAGGACAAAAATAATTAGCTTTCGTTTCGATTATCCCTTAATATCTCCATAAACCCGTATAAACAAGTACAAATTAATCTGATTTACCCGGAAATTTCAAGAGGCTGTTATGGCAAAAAAGAGAATCAACAAAAAAGTTGCACTAATCGGTTCGGTACTGCTGCTGCTAATGCTGCTTGGGGCAATAGTCGTAATCCTGAAAATGACCAAGGATCCCGACAAACTCGTTGCTTACGCCAAACAGGAAACTCAAAATGAAGACTATGAACAGGCTATCAGGTATTACGCCCAGGCCCTCAATGCCGTTTCCGGTGAGCCCGAAAGGGAGATGGAAATACTCAGGTTAATCGAGGAATTCCACAAGATAGACAACGAGCAGCATCCTTACGACTGGGACAAACTGCGCGGCACATGGAACAGGATGATCAACATCGACCCTTCCTATATTCCTGCGAGAAAATCCTTAATGGACTTCTTTTACAGGGTTGCCGACAACGGCAGCGGAAATGTCTGGAAAATGGTCGAAAACAATGCCAACGAAATAATTGATATCTACGAGAAAAAAGGCGTTGAACCCGATACTGATACATTAATGGCACTTGGAAGAGCGAAGCTCGAACTCGCAAGGACCGGGCAGGCCACCAATCGAGAACAAACCCTCAGCGAAGCTATCGAAACCCTCAACAAGGTCAGGACAATGGACCCTGACAATTACAATGTTTATGACTATATCTCCCGCGCAGAACTTATTCGCGGCGAAATTGAAAGTTCAAAGGGATTACCCGATGCAAGGGCAAAAGCCATCGACAGGTCGCTGGAAGTGCTCGAAGAGGCCGTCACAAAATTCCCCGAAAACCCCCAGGTGCATATAAGCCTGATCAACACACACCTGATCAAAAAACAGGAAAACCGCGAGGAGGACCTGTCCGACATCGAAGCCGAATTTTCAGCCCTTGAAAACGAATTTCCGCAAAGTGCCGAAGTATATTCAGCCCAGGCCATCTTCTACAAAAGTGATATTGAAAAGCTCGACAAAGCAATAAACGCCTCAAGCAAGGCCATAGAAAATGACCCGCAAAATGTCGGCCACCTTTTATTATCGGCGAATCTCTATTTCAGGGATTACATTACCAACGAGAATCTCGATTCGTTTAAAACTTCAGTCGAGATTGCTCGATCAACACTTGACATGCCCGACACCCAGGAAGTCAAGGGCCCCAGACAGTTTAGAAACAAATCCTACCGAATCGGGTCACTTTCACTGCTTGCCCAGGCATATCTCGACCGCGCGATGCAGTTAAGCAAAGCAGGCCAAACAGAGCAAAACCGGGAATTCACAAAAAAGGCCCAGGCAGTTATTGAAGAACTTGAACAGCTTTTCGGAAGCGGCGACAACCTTGAGATCCAGAAATGGAAAGGCATACTTGATCTTGCAAAGGGTCAGGATCAAAAGGCGATCCGCAGGATGCACAGCGCTTACGAGCAAATAAGGGCTACGGAACGTCACGATGCGTTTTTGGCCTCGGCACTTGCCGAAGCTTTCACCGGAAGCGAAAATAACGGCATCAGGAGGGAATTCATCTGGAGCGCGATTCAGGGATGGCTGATGTCTCTCAGGCAAGGCGGTTACCAGGTAATAAGGCCCGAACTTATACTCGACTATGCCGACATCACGCTCGACATGCTCTCATGGAACGAGGGATTGTCAGCAGTGGCCATTTACGAAAACATCTTTGGAGAAAGCGACCGGACAAGGCTCCTTAAAGCAAGGGGATATGTCGGCTCCGGAAGATTCGACCAGGCCCGGGAAATCTTCAACTCGATGGAAACTAAAGACAGCCAGGCAAAGATTGTTTTAGCCGCAATGTACCAGGGAATGATCAACAGGCTCCGCAGCCCCTCATCAGGAGAAACTCCCGCGCAGCAAAATACCCAGATAGAAGGTGATATTGAAGAGCTTTTAGCTAAAAGAAATGAAATGATCGAGGACCTCGTGAAAATCGATTCCGACGACATCTCGCTTTCGATAATAACCCCTATATGCAATTACTATCTGAATGAGGAAAAAAAAGACAAAGCCGTTAAACTTGTAGAACAGTACATTAAAGTCAAACCTGACGACTACAACGCAAAAATCTTCCTCAAAAGACTCGAACAGCCCGAGCCCTTGAATATCCCGCAGGATAAAATGGATGAAATAACACTAAGCGTCCTTGATGAAATCCGGGATGAATACCAGAAAGAGATGGTCTTTGCCGACTACTACATAAACAAAAATGAAATTGACCAGGCTGTTAAACACTACCAAAACGCACGCAAGGCAAAGCCCGAAGATTTCGTCGTGCTCGGAAAACTTTTCGAAATTTACGTTGCAACCGAGCAACTGGAAAAGGCACAGGAAATAGCAGAATACGCAAGGGACAAGAATATCGACCTTTGTGAAGGCAATCTTTTCCTCGCGGAGCTTGCGATATCTCAGGGCGACTACGAACAGGCCCTTAGAAGACTTAACAACTGCCTCGAATTCAGGCCCCTTTACCCGACGATTTACTCGCAGAGAAGCGTAGTCAATGAACAGCTCGGAAATATCGACCAGGCGATTGAAGATGCAAAGAAAGCGATCCATATAAAACCGATGGACAACATAACTTCAAAAAGACTCGCAGGTCTTCTGGCCCGAAAATATGTTTCGCTCGGCAAAACCGCCACAATCGACCTCTACTCCGAAGTCGACACAAGCTTCAGAAGGGCTATCTTGCTCAACCCCCGCGACTGGCAGATCCAAAGCATGTATGCAAGCTTCATTAACGAAAAAAGACCCGATGAAGCCCTCGCTATACACCAGAGAATCGCCGAATCTTATCCCAACGTTATCAACTACGTTAAGCTTGGAAATAACGCCCTGCAAATGGCGCTTGAGGAAATATCGACGGAAAAAAAACAAAGCTTATTCTCCATCGCCGAAGACGCATTCAAAACCGCATACGAGATTGATCCTTCCTCCGAGCTTGTTGTTAACAGGTACTCGGAATTTCTCAGGCAAACCGGAAAACAGGATAAGATACAGGAACTCTTCAAGGACAACAAGAACGTCATCTGGCGAACTCATTTCAGAAACGGCCAATATCAAAAGGCTTTCGACGTACTTGAAAGTCTCTATTCTCAGGACAGTGAAAATGTCCAGGTCCTCAAAGGCCTGACTATGGTTGCACAGAGACTTAATGACCCGGATAAAGTAAAAAAATATTCCTCCGAGCTCATTCAATTAAATGACACAATTACCAACAGGCTGATTCAGGTCGAGTCTTATATCGAAGTCGGACTTCTCGACGAAGCCGGCAACAAACTCGAAAGCCTCAAGGAAACCAATCCTAATGAGAAAAAACTGCTCCTTCTTGAATCATGGCTTTACATCGCAAACGGCCAGGTCGAAAACTCCCTCGATTATGTCAACAGGTATCTGCAAAGTGACCCGGAAAGCGCGGTCGCATGGAACCTCAAGGCACAGGTCTGCAGTTTCCTCGGACTTTACGACGATGCCGTGGAAGCTTACGAAAAAAGCTTTTTTATCAATTCAGACCCCCAGACCCAGGTTGACCTCGCAAGGGCATACCTAAAAGCCGGAAGGAACACCGAAGCGATAAGCGAACTTCAAAAAGCCGTCCAAAACGACCGTGCCCCAAGGACTGCGATGGGAATGCTCGAACAGCTCTACATACAGTCAAACAGGGACAAGGACCTCGAAGCCTTTTACGCCCAAATTCTCGACAGGTTCCCAGACGAGCCGTACTGGTACTTCCGTGCGGGCAATTACTACTATCAGAAAGACAGGTTCTCAAGGGCACATGAGTTTTTTGAAAAGGCATGGACTCTCAGCCTCGAATCGGGCGGAAACATTGCCGCCCTGGACGCATATCTCGAAACGCTTAGGAAAACCGGCAATGATAAAAAGTTCCTCGAAATTGCCGGCCAATACACCGACTCTAAATTTGCCGTCGTAGCCTACTCACACCTCGCCCAGGAAAAGTTCGACATGGGCAGCAGGGCCGCAGCAACCGAATATTACCGCAAAGCCCTCGACAAAGCCTCTACAAACCAGATGTTCATATACAACATCCTAAAGAATATGAAAGACACAGTAGGCCAGCTTGAAGTTGCAAAATGGTGTAACGAAAAGATCGACCAAAACCCCAACTCCGTCGCCGCCAATATCATCATGTACGAACTTGCAATGCTCGAGGAAGAATACAACAGGGCGGTTAATTACATCGACAAGGCCCTCGACATAGTGGACCCGCAAACGGGCCAGTGGCTCGAATACATGGGTATGAAAGCAAAGGCGCTAAATGCCGCTTACATGAAAACCAGCACCGAGGATTACCTCAAAAGGAGCATAGACGTTTATGAAAAGATCATAGAGGTTTATCCGGATAATTCCTTTGTCCTCAACAACCTTGCCTATCTCCTCGCCGACAATAACCAGCGTGTTGAAGACGCGGTGAAATACGCCAAAACCGCCCTCGCGCAGGCCCCCAACAACCAAATGCTGATGGACACCTACGGCTATGCCCTCATCAAAGCCGAGCAATACGAAAAAGCCGAACAAACCATCATCCGTTCTATACAGATATTCGAGCGTGAAGAAGGAAACAGGGCTCCATGGGACGTTTATTACCACCTCGGAATGGCACAGCAGGGCCTCGGTAAAAAATATGAAGCAATGCAGGCTTTCAGGCAGTCACTTGATCTTGCCGGTGACGATGTCTCCGAGGAAAGAAAGCAGGAAATACAGTCTCACATTGACAAACTCGCCCTGGCAGAATAACCGGCGATGAAAAACCGGGCGGCATCGAAAAACTGAAAGCTGCCGCCTTATCCCAGTCGAAGCAGCACGCGCACCGCCGAAGATGGATTGCCCCCGTCTTTCGGCCCCTGTAAACTGTCACGTTTTAAACTGGACTTCTTCCCCGCTGTTTGTATCCTTTATTCATGCCTTTTGAAATGAACATCTACATTGCTGCCGTCGCTCTTGTCACGGGCCTGGTCATACTCATCAAGTCCGCCGACCTGCTCGTAGACGGTGCAGCCGCACTTGCCGCAAGGCTCTCGATCCCCCCCCTGCTCGTCGGACTTACCATCGTCGCAATGGGTACCTCCGCACCCGAGCTTGCCGCCAGTATCGCCGCCGTCCTCACAGGCCGCGCAGGCGCCGCCGTCGGCAATGTCTACGGCTCCAACGTCGCCAACCTCGCCCTCGTAGGCGGCATCACCGCCATGTTCAGCCCCATCCTCGTCACTAAAATCACACTCAAGCGGGACCTGCCCGCAATGCTCGCAGTCGCACTGCTGCTGTGGCCCGTATTCGCGGATATGTCCATAACCCGACCCGAAAGCCTGCTGCTGCTCATCGTCTTTTTCGCCGTAATGACACTCACGGTATACACAAGCAGGAAAAGGCAGCAAAACTCCTCGGTCGAAAGTGTCAGCCCTGAAAATCTCCTCGAACAGGTCATCCCCGCTGTTCCAGATACGCACCACTCACTGCCGGTCTCGCTGGTCTATATAATCATCGGCCTGGCGGGCCTTGCCTTCGGCGCGAAATTAACCGTCGACGGTGCCGTCTACATAGGCCAAAAAGCCGGCCTCTCGGACTCCGTAATAGGCCTTACCATAATCGCCGTCGGTACGTCGCTGCCCGAACTCATGACATGCGTCGTCGCCGCACTCAAAAAACAGGATGAGATATCCATCGGCAACCTCGTCGGCTCCAACGTATTCAATACCGTACTTGTCATCGGCACAGCCGGCGTGATAACCCCCTTCACCATAGGCCCGCGGCTAATCGGTGTTGACTACTGGTTCATGATCGCAATAAGCGTTCTGTTCTTCGCAATAGCGCTGATATACAAAAAGATCAGCCGCCACGCCGGTGCCGTCCTCGCAGCCATTTATTTTGCTTATATCGCCTACCTCGTAATCTTCACCCGAAGCACGTAAAAAGCATCCCAATTGTCATTCCCGCGAAAACAAAAAACAACACCTGCGTCCCCAACCATGCACAATATTTTCAATGCAAAAACTTCCCACCCTCTATTGCCTAATGCCTATTGCCTGTTTCCTGATTCCTATATCCTATAACCTATAAACTGCCCTTAGCGGCTTTGCGCGATAATAAAAAACACCGCCCGTCGACAGTACAAAAAACACCGCAGGACCGAGAATATCACTACAATCAAACCACACAAAAAAGCAGATGAAAGATTTCACTGTTATAGCCACAGAAATTCTTCAATAATTTATGTTTTTAGGAAAAGGCTTGATGTGCGGAACGTTTTGGTATATAATCTTGGTTTTAAGATATAACTCTGTATGGTGTTACCTAATAATAACTTTATGGTTATTAAACCACTTTGAGAAAAAAAATGAAATCTTTGGACTCAAAAGATATCAAAAAAGTCTGGCAGGATTACTTCGACAGCGGCAAACAGGGACAGAGCAATAAAGCTATATAATATTACTGGAGTCGTTCAATTAACATATTCCAATAGAATTCAGAAGCCCCTTTTTTTGAGTAGGTATATTCATCTCCCAACGTACCAATCTGCGGTTTTAAAAACAATGAATAACCATCGTCCTCAATTACAAGAGAGCAGTTAATGCTATTGTTGGATTTATTAGTTGAATAAGTAATCCCACTTCCAAAATGATTGTCAGTTCTATTTCTAATTAAACAACCGGCAATCTCACTACCATTACGATATATTGTTACATAGAATTTGTTAGTTTCAGGCTTATAGATATAAGTAATCCCAAGATTTCGTTTTTCTAATTCTTCAAGAGAATTCTTGAAAAATTTCGACATGTATTCAAAAGCTTCGTCTTTGAAGGTGTCTTTTTCATAGTCTGTAAAATCTTTTTTTAATCTCAAATTACTCGATCTAAGAATATTGGTAATAGTAGCATTTGACTCTGAAAACGGAGCACTATCGCCAATTTCAACTCTTCCAATCTCTGGCTTTGGCTGAGATACTAAAATTCCTTTGATTATTTTACGTATTTCTTTAGTAACCTGGCTATAAGCTTTATTTGGATTTTCAAAATCGACTATAGGTTTTCCATCTTGTGGGCATGCAAGCAGGGTTCTCAAAGGGGTATTTCTCCAATCACAATGATCTATAATTATTGGTATAACTTTTGCAATACCTTCTTCCCTCATTTCTAATGCCTTTTTCAATTCATTGCTATAACAATATTCAGAGGCTAAAAAATTAGGGCTTACAAGCAAAAGTATAATTTGCGACTCTACGAGATTTTGATCTATGGCCTTTTCAAAATCTTCGCCTGCTGTTATTCTTCTATCATGCCAAGTTTCAATTTCTTTCTCTCTTTTGAGAACAGCAAGATGTTTTTCGAGTTCATCTCTAATAGTTTTGTCATAATGAGAATATGAGAAAAATACTTTAACCATCTAATTCACCTAAGAAATACCTTTTTCGATAACTTTTAAGAATTTAAGCAAACTGTCAATATAACAATCTTCTTTAATGTTCATTTTTTCCCATAAATCAATTATCTGTTTTTCTTTAGAATTAAAACATTTATATGGCTTACCCCTACCACCAGGTGCAGTTTCAGAAGCAAGACAAACCTGTATATCGCCCGTTTCTATTGTTATGATAAACCAAAAGTCTGCACCATCATTCTTTCTTTTGTTATATTGTTCCTTTACCCAAGTCTGTAATGAACTATCATATTTTTGGACAAATCCACAAATATTAACTCTGATCATGCCTAACCCTTTTAAGTATATAACTTTATCTTTTTGTTCGATAGTCGGGTAAGTTGGAAAATGTATTTTGTTTATTTTCACTCATACTGATAATTCTTGCTGTCCTATTTACTGCCTGTAAAGAAATGCCCAGACCTCACCAAACGCTCATAATATACACCAAAGGT
>CAZVPF010000013.1:0-77741 GCA_964628195.1 uncultured Pirellulales bacterium
GTTATTATCATGAACGAGCGTATATAGACAGTCTTGTTGCGGATGCTTCTAATATAAACAAATCTTCCCATAATAGTGAAAAGGAGAATGACAATGACTAACAATAAACCTCTTGCAAACAAGATCGATTTCGCCGTAATCATTTCCGTTAAACGGGCAAATCCTAATGGTGACCCGCTCAATGGAAATCGTCCACGCCAGACTTATGACGGTTACGGCGAAATATCTGACGTTTGTCTCAAACGTAAAATCCGTAATCGGTTGCAGGATATGGGCGAATCTATTTTTGTGCAATCGGATGATAACCGTGCACCAGGGGATGAATTCCGTTCTCTTAATGAACGCTTTAATAAGGCAAAGCTTTCTGATACACGAAAAGACTCATGCGAGAGATGGTTTGATGTTCGCGCCTTTGGTCAAGTTTTTGCGTTCAAGAAGAAGGGAAAAGGAAAGAAGGATTCGGATTCAGATCAAAATGCTGATGCTGTATCCATTGGCATCCGAGGCCCTGTAACCATTCAGAGCGCATTCAGTATTGAACCCATTACACCTGAAAGCCTGCAAATCATCAAGAGCGTCAATCTCGAAACCGAAAAGAATCCTGATAAAAAAGCAGCTGATACGATGGGGATGAAGCACCGTGTCGATAAGGGAATTTACATAACTTACGGTGCTATCAACACGCAATTGGCCAGCAAAACAGGTTTTTCGGATTCAGACGCCGAAAAACTTAAAAAAGCTCTAAATACCTTGTTTGTGAATGACGTGTCTTCTGCTCGTCCGGAAGGTAGCATGGAGGTGGTGAAGGTAATCTGGTGGAAGCATAACAGCCCTAGTGGTCAATATTCCTCAGCAAAGGTTCACCGAAGTCTTAAAGTGGACAAAGATGGAAATATTGAGTTTGAAAAGCTGGATGGGTTATCCCCTGAAATAATAGATGGCCTTTGATGTACACCGAAGACCGGTTTATATCTATCTCTGCTTTGCAGCATTATATTTTCTGCCCTCGTCAGTGTGGGCTGATACACCTTGAACAGCAGTGGCTTGAAAACCGTCTGACTGCCAAAGGGCAACTGCTGCACCAGAAAGTTCATGAGGCAGATATGGAAATTAGGCCGGGCCTCAGGATTGTAAGAAGCCTGCGGATTCATTCTTACAGCCTCGGCATAGTGGGCCAGGCCGATGTCGTTGAGTTTCACCAGAGCCAAACAGGAATCGAGCTGCCCGGGGCAAAAGGCCTCTGGCAGCCGGTCCCTGTGGAGTATAAGAAAGGCAAGCCGAAGCAGGATAATTGTGACAAGGTTCAGCTTTGTGCCCAGGCGATGTGTCTTGAAGAAATGCTGAATGTAACCATACCACAGGGCGCCTTGTTCTACGGCAAGATTAAAAGGAGAGCACAGGTGGAACTTACACCGGTTTTGCGTCAGCAGACAAAAGACTGTATCCGGCAAATACACGGCATCTTTGAAAACAAAGTCACGCCTCGTGTTGAGTATGCAAAAAAATGCAAGAACTGCTCTTTGTACGACATCTGCCTGCCGCAAACCACAGGCAAGGATAAACGAGTCGGCAACTACCTGTCAAAAGCAGGCTGTGACCAGGGAATCATTGAATGAGACAATTGTTAAACACACTCTTTGTTACCACGCAGGGCACGTATTTGTCCAAAAAAGGCGACACGGTTCTTGTGAACGTGGAAAAAGAGACCAAGCTGCGCGTTCCCATCCACACTCTTGAGTCAATAATATGCTTCGGCAATGTTCTATGCAGTCCTTTCCTGATGGGCCTGTGCGGTAAAAACAATGTAACCCTTTCTTTCCTGACAGAAAACGGCAGGTTCTTATGCAGGGTTCATGGGCCGGTTAGAGGCAATGTACTTCTCCGCAAAGAGCAATATCTTCGTTCCGGGTGCACAAAATCCAGCGGCGATATTGCAAAATCCATTCTCATCGCCAAAATAGGAAACAGTCGTATAGCACTTTTAAGGGCACAAAGGCAAAGACTGGAACTGCAAAATTCCGCAAAAGTCTCTGCCGCTCTCGATAATTTGAACAACCATATCGAAACCCTTAACGGACATGACCATGACCTCGATATCTTTAGAGGCATTGAAGGTTCTGCGGCCAATATATACTTCGAATTATTCGACGAACTCATATTCTCGGAAAAACAGCATTTTACTTTCAAGTCTCGCAGCAGACGACCGCCTCTCGACAACGTCAATGCCATGTTATCATTTGTTTATACTTTGCTTGTCCATGATGTCGAGTCGGCCCTTGAATCTGTCGGCCTTGACCCTGCCGTCGGCTTCCTGCATCAGGACCGCCCAGGCAGACCCGGCCTTGCTCTGGATATGATGGAAGAATTTCGCGCGTACCTTGCTGACCGATTCGTTTTGTCTCTAATAAATAGAAAACAGATTAAGCCCGAAGGTTTTGAGACGACCGAATCCGGTGCGGTTAATATGGATGATGCAACACGGAAAACACTTCTTGTCGCATGGCAAAAAAGAAAACAGGAGGAAATTATTCATCCGTTTCTGAAAGAAAAGATAAAGATAGGCCTGCTGCCTTATGTCCAGGCATTGCTTATGGCAAGGTTTCTAAGAGGAGACCTTCAGGGCTATCCACCGTTTCTTTGGAGGTAATTGGAAGGATATTAATTATGATGGTACTGGTTGCATATGATGTTAACACGGAAACAAAAAGTGGACAGGCAAGGCTCAGGCAAATTGCCAAAATATGTGAAAACCGTGGTCAAAGGGTTCAAAACTCGGTATTCGAATGTCTCGTTGACCCTGCCCAATGGGTGCAGCTGCGACAGAGCCTGATCGAGAAAATGCACCCGGAAAAAGATAGTCTGCGTTTTTATTTCCTCGGCAAAAACTGGAAACGCAGAGTAGAACACGTCGGAGCAAAAGAGTCTTACGACCCACAGGGCCCGATGGTCGTCTGATTTTTTCATCGCCAACCCCAAGTGAACATGAAATCCCCGGGAGGTTGGCGATTGATATAACTCGTTCATTGACAAGTAAATAGAGATTTCGTGCGAACAAGACAAGCTCTTTTTAGGTCTAATTTGGCCAGGTTGGCGATATTGACTTCCTAAACCTTTTGTGTTAAATACTTTATAGTAGTGACTGTCGCCCCCTTCACGGGGGCGTGGATTGAAACTTATTACTGTACTGGCCCAAGTCTTACAGAGCAGGTCGCCCCCTTCACGGGGGCGTGGATTGAAACTACAAATTGGACCCGAAAATACGAAAAAGATTTAGTCGCCCCCTTCACGGGGGCGTGGATTGAAACTATCTGCTCTCGAAAAGGACGATAAAGAATTATTGTCGCCCCCTTCACGGGGGCGTGGATTGAAACTGTAAATGCACGACACACCGCCAAGCCAACTACGTCGCCCCCTTCACGGGGGCGTGGATTGAAACATTACCGAAGGGTTAGAAAATTGACCGACATTAAGTCGCCCCCTTCACGGGGGCGTGGATTGAAACAACACCGGCAACAGCAGTCACCTGGACTGCAGTGCCGTCGCCCCCTTCACGGGGGCGTGGATTGAAACTTTGGCGAACATGATGATGCGGGGCCTCAGGATGTCGCCCCCTTCACGGGGGCGTGGATTGAAACTCCTAAATGAGCCAATCCCGGCCAATAATAATCGTGTCGCCCCCTTCACGGGGGCGTGGATTGAAACCGGCTCAACATAATACATCTCACCTGTATCCTTGTCGCCCCCTTCACGGGGGCGTGGATTGAAACTGCTAACGCTCGGCAGGTCCATTGTCGGGCCTTGTCGCCCCCTTCACGGGGGCGTGGATTGAAACGTGAATCCTATACCAGACTGAGACATATAACCAAGTCGCCCCCTTCACGGGGGCGTGGATTGAAACAATTCTTTGCCTCCGTCCTTGCGCGGCGTTGGACGTGTCGCCCCCTTCACGGGGGCGTGGATTGAAACAAGAGCGCTAAGAAAGTACTTAGGTACTTGATACGTCGCCCCCTTCACGGGGGCGTGGATTGAAACAGCTTTCGCTTTGCAAGCCCATGCCAGGCAAACAGTCGCCCCCTTCACGGGGGCGTGGATTGAAACGATTTTATTATTAATAACCTGCTTTACACTACGTAGTCGCCCCCTTCACGGGGGCGTGGATTGAAACCCTACGGATTTTGTTACATTTGACGGTAAAAAGTGTCGCCCCCTTCACGGGGGCGTGGATTGAAACTGAATAACCCTCAGAATTTATCTGAGGCGATTGAGTCGCCCCCTTCACGGGGGCGTGGATTGAAACGATAAGTTGTTTCCAAATAAGAAAGGTAGGTGATTGTCGCCCCCTTCACGGGGGCGTGGATTGAAACTAAGAGGAAGAAAGGTAGGTGATTTATGCATTGGTGTCGCCCCCTTCACGGGGGCGTGGATTGAAACTTTTAAGGAGTTAAAGATGTTTAATGTCGGTCAATGTCGCCCCCTTCACGGGGGCGTGGATTGAAACTCTGAACATTGCGTGATACTTGGTTTGGTTAATGTCGCCCCCTTCACGGGGGCGTGGATTGAAACGGGCCCTCAGGATACAGATTATGTTGTACCCCAAAGTCGCCCCCTTCACGGGGGCGTGGATTGAAACTCGAACCCATCAATCATGAAACATGATTTTAGCGTCGCCCCCTTCACGGGGGCGTGGATTGAAACTTGCTTTCTAAATTAAAAAGAGTATATTTATTCGTCGCCCCCTTCACGGGGGCGTGGATTGAAACTTATTTTGACTTGGAGTGTACAAGGCCCATGCCTGTCGCCCCCTTCACGGGGGCGTGGATTGAAACTTTGTTAAGAACTGCTTGCTCACCAAGATGAGCCGTCGCCCCCTTCACGGGGGCGTGGATTGAAACATCTTTTATTGAGGATAATCCACCAGTTGATCGCGTCGCCCCCTTCACGGGGGCGTGGATTGAAACACGTCATCCCAAGCAGATAGCTCAAATAAAGCAGTCGCCCCCTTCACGGGGGCGTGGATTGAAACAGGTACCTAAGTATTTTCTATCTGCGCTCGAAAAGGTCGCCCCCTTCACGGGGGCGTGGATTGAAACACCATTATCCGTCAGCTCAGAAAAGGACCTAAACGTCGCCCCCTTCACGGGGGCGTGGATTGAAACATGGGTGAAGGGTTAGAAAATTGACCGACATTAAGTCGCCCCCTTCACGGGGGCGTGGATTGAAACACACAACTTGATAGTAAATGCACGACTGACACCGTGTCGCCCCCTTCACGGGGGCGTGGATTGAAACTTAATTCGCTTTGGCCACATGGTTTTACAACGGGTCGCCCCCTTCACGGGGGCGTGGATTGAAACATTTGGATGAAGCTATACCAGGTGATACTTTTAGTCGCCCCCTTCACGGGGGCGTGGATTGAAACACCTGTTGATACTCGAGATAAGACGGCAAATCATAGTCGCCCCCTTCACGGGGGCGTGGATTGAAACAACGATGGCGATATTTTGCACGCGCAGCAGCCGGGTCGCCCCCTTCACGGGGGCGTGGATTGAAACATCCCCTGAGCCTGGTATTTTGCTTTTGCTTTTGTCGCCCCCTTCACGGGGGCGTGGATTGAAACATGGGTGAACATGATGATGCGGGGCCTCAGGATGTCGCCCCCTTCACGGGGGCGTGGATTGAAACATACAGGATGATCCACCAGTTGATCGCACTTTGGCGTCGCCCCCTTCACGGGGGCGTGGATTGAAACCTCAATAGATAATGAGACATTGCCGCTAGGGGCGGTCGCCCCCTTCACGGGGGCGTGGATTGAAACAAGTTCATCTATAATTATTGATGAAATTGATGCAGTCGCCCCCTTCACGGGGGCGTGGATTGAAACTAGAGAACAGGCTAAAATTGCATTTGTTGAAATTGTCGCCCCCTTCACGGGGGCGTGGATTGAAACTATTAAGAATATGGATTCACAATTGTTAGACATAGTCGCCCCCTTCACGGGGGCGTGGATTGAAACTGCCGATGATGATGTATTTGGTTATCAAGAACGTGTCGCCCCCTTCACGGGGGCGTGGATTGAAACACGTAAGGGTTTTTCAAAATCGGCCCTTAAAAGGTCGCCCCCTTCACGGGGGCGTGGATTGAAACCTAAAGGTAAGAAAGGTAGGTGATTTATGCATTGGGTCGCCCCCTTCACGGGGGCGTGGATTGAAACCCTTTCAAAAATATCAGGAATTCCGTTTTTATCGTCGCCCCCTTCACGGGGGCGTGGATTGAAACGAGGGCGAGGCCCAGGGAGCTACCGACAGTGTGGTCGCCCCCTTCACGGGGGCGTGGATTGAAACATCCCCAACTTGATAACGTTGACCATTAGAAAATGTCGCCCCCTTCACGGGGGCGTGGATTGAAACATTTTTTCCGGTGTTGACCAGAAATTCACCCGTTGTCGCCCCCTTCACGGGGGCGTGGATTGAAACACGTGTATGGATTATAGTATCACAACGACAAAACATGTCGCCCCCTTCACGGGGGCGTGGATTGAAACGTGCGGAGTGTTATTGAGTTATTAGGCAATACCGTCGCCCCCTTCACGGGGGCGTGGATTGAAACGTTCGGCGGACCTTCGTGGAGCAAACCTTCGTTGTCGCCCCCTTCACGGGGGCGTGGATTGAAACGTCAAAACCCATACAGTCAACAACAGCATAATAGTCGCCCCCTTCACGGGGGCGTGGATTGAAACATTCCGATAAGCCTGATCGCCCTGACGGTCATAAGTCGCCCCCTTCACGGGGGCGTGGATTGAAACTTTAACCGGATCAAGATAAGGGAACGCCGGGCCCACCATAAATGAAGCGTCGAAGGATGACCGTGCCGGATCGATTTCTCCCGTGCGGATTCCTTATTTATCGCCTCCAGCGGAAGCGCAACTTCAATTAACTTCTTTCTCCGCTCTGCCATAACTGCTTTCCAAATCTTTTTTAAATCTTCTCTAGCAGAATCAAAAACTTCTGGAACTGTTCTTTCTTCTTCTCAATATCTTCCGGGCTGAGTTTCTCAGAATCCAGCATTAAATTGCTTTGGGCAATACTATTTTGTTTGAGCACTGCTTCTTTCATTTCATCGTATTTCCTCTGGAGATAATCACAAAGCCCACGAATGCCGACAGAAATGCTCTCTTTTGCATCATGGAACATGGTTCCCGCAACATCTTTCGCATGTTGAGTGAGGACATTAACCATGCGCTGCTTCATACCAGTGCCACGTTCATCAGCCGCTTTTCGATAAGCCGTTTGCATATTGGCATCGACCTGAGCCTCAATCTGTTCATACAAAGTTTTTCTGCACTGATCAATCTGTTGTTGCATTTCTATTTTGATCTGACCGGTAAATTCATTAAGTATCGCTTCGGAAGTTTCAAATAGCTTTTCAAACGACTTGTACACTTCTTGATCCACTTCTATAATTTGCATCACTTCCGCAAGTAAATTCATAATACTTTTTTGAGAAGAAGACAAGAGTCTTTCGCAGGCTTTGTCCAGAGAAATATTCATTTGATCTCCAAAAAAGTCTGCCCATGCAAACATAATCGTATCCATAACAGGCTTAGAGATATCTGCAGAAAAGTTATGTGAACCGGTCGACCCAACAAATCTGCCTCCCCTTCTTACCACCGCCCGGATTGTAGCCCAATGCATTCCCTTCCAGCGATAGGATAGCTGGCTAACTTCATGAACACCTCTCTCAAATCCACGATCTAATTTTTCGAGAAGAAGCCTTTGGTTCGATTCCAGATTTTCTTTGTAAAGCTCTTTGGCCGCTTTGATTTCTTGTTCGAGAAATTTCTGAGCGGTATGGACCGCTCTCTGTACCTCCTCTTTTTGTTTATTCGACAACTCGATATTCTTATCCAAATTCTCAATAAAAATCTTGCTCTCACGCTGTAATTCTCTCACGAAAAGATCAATAGCCGCATGATGGGACTGTGCCTGGGCTTCCACTCCGTATGATCTTGATATTGCCGCTAAATGTTCTTTAAGCCTGTCAATTTCTGTATACTCAACTCTTGTCAATATTGCATTTTGAGTCCTGGAATACCCCTGAATCCGCATGTACTCACGTGCTGATACTGTAAAGACCTTGGATCGTTCGATTGTATGAATAAGAGTTTTAAGTCGATCCAAATTCTCCCGGGCTAATTGTACCATTCGAGAGGACATGTCTTCGAGCTGTTTTTTAATCTCTTTGCGCACTTCGGCATTTCTATACAGCACAATTTCATGCTCTGGCGCATCATCATCTAATCCAAACTCCTCACATGCCGTCTCAATATCGATATCATCCGAAGCTGTTCCTACAAATGTCAAGGCATTTGCTCTTCCATCCATAAGAATCTGACGCATAAAATCTTCTGACTGCATCAATGCCATAGTGTCTTTTGTAAGGACACGTTTAATATTAAAAACAATCCAAACAAAATTACAGGTTTTCAAATAATTGTGAGTAACGGCCTCTCTGGCCTGATTGGGATCATTTATACCAGGCAAGTCCACAATCTTGATTCCATCGGAAAGGATTTCAAATGGACCGGAAGCACGTACTTTAGTAACAATTGGCCAAAACTTATGCTTTGAATCTAAATAAAGAGATATTCCTTTTTTAAATTTTTTGAAATCTCTTTCTTTGATAAACGCTTTTTTTTCATCCAAAGCCCTTGAAATGTCTTTGTCTTCTTTCAAATTCTCAATATTTTTAAGAGAATACTGAAAATCATCCGGCAAACTGAATACGGTTTTCAGTTTATCTCTGGCAACGCGGGAAATGGAACATGCTTCATCTACATTCTCATTCATATTTGTTCCTGGAGTAGACTGCATTTCCAGGAAATCTTTGAGGTCATCTTTTAACAACTGCATTTCATTTTGCCACTCTTCTCTGGGCATAAATTCGATTTCTGCATGATATTTTTTATCCTGGGAATATGACACTTCTGTAATTGCAGCTGTACAGGCTCTCATATTACTGACAGGCAACAAGCGAGAATCTAACAATGCATTGAGCAGCGTGCTTTTTCCGGCGCCCGTCCCTCCTACAAGTGAAATGATTACTTCTGGAGCTTTTTGAGATTCTTCATTAATTTTTTTAATATGTGGTTTCCATTTATCCAGGAGCGAAATAACTTGTGCATCTTTGCTGATACGTTCCCACTCTGGAATTAATTTATCTTTAATCTTATAGATTCTTTCTCTAACAGACTCCTGAGTGAAGGTTTTCATTCTTTACCCTTAGCATTCAAAATATCTTCGTAGTATTTTTCTTTAATTCATTAAGTTTATATGTCACACATGTAACCCCAAAATCCGGCTCCTGATTGAAAGGACTGCGAATGTAATGACAATCTGTGCTTTCGCCATCCACTTCCACGACCGCTAAAATAAAATCATCGGGTTTATTTAATGCCGTCAGAATCTCATTTTTGGTTACAGTAACTGTGTTTGCTCCTTTTACCCGGCTCTTGACCTCAATAAATCTTAG
The DNA here is from genome assembly GCA_964628195.1 of uncultured Pirellulales bacterium. Classification (GTDB taxonomy): domain Bacteria; phylum Planctomycetota; class Phycisphaerae; order Sedimentisphaerales; family Anaerohalosphaeraceae; genus CAZVPF01. Next base: position 9,529 of record CAZVPF010000013.1, read on the forward strand.
TTTTCCCGGTTCATCGATCACACGGGATTCAATATCATACCCGCAATTCTCTTTACTCACATCTCGCGGCTCATAACCCAGCTGTCTTTCAATTTCCATGATTTTCTGCATCCCAATCTTCTCGATCTCCGAGGTGTTTTTTGAGAATGTGTCGGGTTGTAAATGCCCCTCCAGCTTTTTTATCAAGCCGATTGGAATGACCATCGCCCCGCCGAGCACGTTGGGAGGCAACGGAGAAATCTTTCGCTGCAGTTGAAGTTCTTTCTCTCGTTTTTCAAGGCGTGCGGTTAAGCTATCTGCTCTCATTTTCGCTTTGGTTGAATTCAATTTCGCATTCACTTTGCCCGCCGCTTCCTGTTCGGCCAGCGTGGTGGCCCTGTGATCCCAATGACTGATTTCAGCAGTCAATCGCTTTTTGACTGCTGATAACGTTTTGTCAATCAAAGATTCCTTTCGATCTTTTATCTCTTCCAAATGTGAAGGAACAATATTCGTTATCGCATATTCCATGACTTTCTCTTCGATATCTTTTGAAAGCCACGCGGGACATCCAACTTGATCGAGATGTTCTTTTTCCTCCTCAGCAGGTGATCTATAATCCAGATAAGGTGCGTAACCTGCATTTGTCACATTATATTGTTCATTGATTTCAACAAACTGCATCTGCCGGGAAATCACTCTTCTCGAACCATCCGGATTTATTTGCGCGTCTTGAATAGTATGTTCCAAATACATTAAGGCTCGAATGTCTTCACCGTCATCGAGTTCATCAATAAGAACCGTTCCTCTTTTCATCAAATCCTGATATTTTTCGAGGACAATATCGATAATTGAATTAAGTAATGGATGCCCTGGACATACAAACTCTGCCAGAGGTTTGCCTGGGACGCTGACTAATTCTTTCTCAAAAGTAATCCGTTCATATTTTATGAGTACAGGATGCCTAAGGCCAATCATCCTGTCACGACTTCGTATTTGTGCCGGCACATTTTTAATCTCATATCTCTTCGGCTCTCTTTCCTGGATAGTGCCTCCGAGCTCTTCAAAGGCCTTCAGGAAAAAAGAGGCAATAAAATGAGGCTGAAGTCTTCTGGCCTCTATTCGTTCCATCTCTTCACGTATCTTCCGCACTTTTGATGCATCCATTGAATCTTTCGCAAGTGAGCGATCCTCAATAAGCTCTCTTAGATTATCAGGGTCTACTGCATGCTCAATCACCTCGTCCAGTTTATTACGAACCTCCGGCTGATCTCCATAACGAATTGCTTCGATCAGTAATTTTCGTAAAGGTTTATTCCCAAAATCTAGTTTCCCAAGAACATCAAATACTTTCCCTCCAAGAGATTCTCTCTCCTGATCCAGTTTTTGAAGCAGGCGCTGAAATACCTGGCCTTCCCGTGTCTCTGCGGCAACAAGATTCCAGCAATGGCATACTTCTGTTTGTCCAATACGGTGAATTCGACCAAAACGCTGTTCAAGCCGGTTAGGATTCCAAGGCAAGTCATAATTTACCATCAAGTGTGAGCGTTGTAAATTAATACCCTCACTGGCAGCATCCGTTGCAACCAAAACCTCTACATCTTTGTCCTGTTTGAACATCTCTTCTGCATTACGTCTTTGCTCCCGTCCCATACCACCGTATATTGTAACAACCGATTCTGAACGGCCCAGCAATCCAGTAATCTTTTTAACCAAATAATGCAAAGTATCTTTGTGCTCAGTAAATAGGATCAGTTTTCTTCTATGGCCATGTGCATCGAACATTTCTGATTGTTCCTGAAGAATGCTCGACAGCTCATCCCATTTCTTATCTGATCCTGATTGTTTTACTTTTAAAGCCAATTCAACCAGGTCTTTTAGAATCGCTATTTCTGCCTTTAACTCCGCAATAGTTTGCGCGGCGGTAGCTCGATCAACCAGGGACTCTTCTGCTTTCTCAATTTCTTCCTCTGGAGCATCTTCCAGATCCTCCAAGTCATCTTCTGAATACAATGGAGTATCTTTTTCCCAAGCTACTTGGACCTCTGTTCCCCGTTTGACAAGCTCTTCTTCTCTAAGCCTATTTTCAAGTTTTTCTTTCCTGCGTTTTAGTGACTGAAATATTGCTTCAGGAGATGAGGCTAATCGACGCTGAAGAATGGTTAAGGCAAAACCAACTGTACCCTTGCGACCATCATTTTCTAATGCATCTGCGCGATTAAATTCCTCTTTGACGTATTCTGTAACGTGAGCATAGAGTTCCGCTTCAGCATCTGACAATTTATAGCCTTTTGTATAGGCTATTCGTTCCGGGAAAAGCGGCTTTCCGTCGAATTTGACTAAATCCTCCTTCACCATCCGCCTCATCATGTCAGACACATCTGCTGTGTGTACACCGTCACGAAAACGCCCCTCAAATCGATCGCCGTCAAGCAGTGACATGAAAAGCTGAAAATCCTCCTCTTTTCCATTGTGAGGAGTTGCAGTTAACAACAAAAAATGTCGAGTCAAAGAAGAAAGCAATTGGCCCAAACGATGGCGTTTTGTATACTTAACTTCACCTCCAAAAAAAGATGCACTCATCTTATGTGCTTCATCACATATTACCATATCCCAATCTGTAGCATTTAATTTTTGCTGTACATCTTCGTTACGGCTTAATTTATCCAAACGGCAAAGGACAAAAGGATTTTCATTAAACCAGTTACCGGTTCGGGCAGCTTCATAATTGTCATTTGTCATAATTTCAAAATGAAGATGAAACTTTTCGTCCAATTCGTCTTGCCATTGCATTACCAGATTTCCTGGACAAACAATCAGACAACGCGCTAAATCCCCCCTTGCAATAAGCTCTTTCAGCAAAAGTCCAGCCATAATTGTTTTGCCAGCACCTGGATCATCTGCCAGCAAGAAACGTAAGGGCTGTCTGGGTAGCATTGAGCTATAAACCGCTGTAATCTGGTGCGGTAAAGGTTCAACTAAAGAGGTATGGACGGCAAGATGAGGGTCAAAAAGATAGGCTAGGTGTATCCTTCTGGCTTCAAAGACTAATTTGAATGAATCACCACAACCATCAAAACTCCATGGTCTGCCTAATTTCACAATTTCAAGCTCTGATTCACGAGACCTGTAAATAAGCTCGTCCCCCAACCTGCCTGAATTGTCTCTATAAATAATTGTAATTACATCGGGCCCATTCCTCGTCACCTCGATTGTTTCCACAACTTGATTCGGTGAAACACCTCTTAAAAAAGTTCCTTTAGTGATCTGTTCCAGTTTTATCATCTCAAAAACCTCGACAAAATTCTGGTCAAAGAAATTTTTAGAAAAGAAACGAATAAAAAACCTACATTGAGAAAAGCTATTGCCTCCAAGAACATACTCTTCGCATTTAGTACTTAATGTGACGAAAAACCTTCCTGAATTGAAGAATTTTACGCCATCAATGCTTAAACCAACGAATCGCCGACCACAGATATCTGTTTTCTAAAATATTCCCTTCATCAACCAAAAAATTCCTATTCTGCTGGGTCCTTGATTATTGTGCCATTTTTCACTGTTTTTGCAAGAAAAATTATATATCGATTCTCAGATATTGATCAGATTCTGACGAGCTGAAGCGATAATATCTCCACCGCTATTATTCACGACATCGCATCAAGATAAATAACTGGAGTCTAAAAAAATATTTTAGAAATTATTGTGGCGTGAGTTTCGGACATTGTAAATCTATAATCTTGGGCCCGCATTGTGATTAGGTTTATGGGATAATATATTATCTTTCTTTTTCATCCTACTTTTCCGATTACCTCAACAGCTTTCTCATGATCCATTTCAGCATAAATCTCTGTCACTACTGGAGATGTATGTCCCAGAATAATTCGGGCAGTCTCAAGGCCAAATTCTTTCCGAAGGTAAGTTGCTGCATTATGCCGAAGCTGGTGCGGGTGCCAGTGCTGCCTGGGTTTCCATTTCTTGAATTCCTCACGGCTCATTCCCTTCGGGCGGTATGCTTTCTTTATTGCCTTAGTAATCGCATGGCCGTAACTGGACGCAGTATAATGACTGCCCGGCTTCCTTTGCGGATTTAGCTTAATGTTCGTGCCCGGCCGGTTGCCCCATTCCAGCCGAGTCTTCCTCTTGCAGAATTCTTCTTTCCGCCGGTTTTCCTCCGCTTCTGCGGGCGAGAACAAGTAATCTTTTCTATCGCGATTTACGAGCCAGGGCCGCAATATAGCCTGTGCCTTAGGCCCAAACAAAACAACGCGTTCCTTGCCCTGGTGTGCCGTCTTATGCGTAGCCGGTTTATACACCCAAACCTTGCCTGCGGTATCTATATCAACCGGCCTCATTATCACAAGCTCCCCGCTCCGCGCACCGGTAAGCTGCTGCAGTTGCACCATTGCCCAAATCTGCGGAGAAACATACGGTTCGATTGCATCGATATGCTCCTGCGGCACGGGCTTTACCGGCTCTGATTCCCGCGCCGAACTTCTGCCTTTTTTCAAACCCGACACTGTCTGCAGGTTCTGATATATACTTCCGGGCAGTATTTCCTGCTCGGCGGACCAGCGGAACATCCGCTTTATCCGCCCTACCATTTTATTGACATTTGTCCTGCACCAGCCTTTGGCAATCATATTCTTTCGCACCGCAATCAATGACCGCGGCCCGAACTCAACGGCATTACTGTAACCGTACAATTCCTTCAACGGCCTCATCGCCTGGCGGATATTGCTCTGCTCATATGTCGAACTGCCGTCGGGCCGGACATAATATTCCTGAACATGGTCCCAGTATCGGGCGATCACCTCAGCGATAGTAACTTCCTGCTGCAGGGCATCAGTTTGCATACCGCCGGAAATCCATTCGGCGATTGTGCGGTTGTAGTTCTGCTCGGTTTCCTCCTCGCCGTACGGGCCGAAATATACTGCCTTTCCGCCGAGTACGGCATAACCCTGGCCTGACGCTTTGTGGTGGCGAAGTTTGGGAATTCTTTTCGGTTTTCTTGATTTGATTTTCACAGTCACGACTTTTTCCTTTCAAAAAAGAGTAGTTATACTTCTTTAAAAAAGGGTTTAAGCCGCTCTGCGATTCAGGCAGGTTGCCGTAACTTACGACCTCGGCGAAACTTACAAAACTCCCCGAGTAGGGCTCGAACCTACGACCTAGCGGTTAACAGCCGCTCGCTCTACCAATTGAGCTATCGGGGAAAACTCAATAAAAAATATATTATCCATAATCTGCAATATTTGTCAAGGGCCGGGGTAAAAAATTAGCGACAAGAACAAAAAAATCATAAAGTGTGGACAAATACGGGCTGATTTAGTAATATAGAACATCGGGCTTTTGATCCCTGCCCGATTGTATTAATTGTAGAGGCTAAATATACATTATAGGACCTTTGCATGCCTAAACAAATGCTTGATATTGATGGATTTACGATAATTAAACGTCTCGGCGTAGGCGCAAGGACAACAATTTACCTTGCCCGGGACGACATGACCAAAGAGACGGTCGCGCTGAAACGGGCCGTTATCGAGAGCGATGAGGACATGCGCATTGTCGAGCAAATCGAGACAGAATACAAAGTCTCGCGACAGATAGACCATAATTATGTCCGAAAATGCAAAAAAATCTCAAAAAAGCGTAAAATGCTCCGGTGCAGCGAGGTTTTGCTTTCCATGGAGCTATTCGACGGAACCAGCCTTGAAGATGCAAAATCCCTGTCGCTCGGCGATGTTCTGCTTATCTTCCGCATGGTCGCTACCGGCCTTAACGCTATGCATCAGCAGGGCTGGGTTCACTGCGATATCAAACCCAACAACATCCTAATCAGTCCTGAGGGCGCAATTAAAATAATCGACCTCGGCCAGAGCTGCCGAATCGGGGACATCAAGAAACGCATCCAGGGCACGCCGGATTACATAGCCCCTGAACAGGTCAAGCGGGAGCCCATCGGGCACCGCACAGATATATTCAACCTCGGCGCGACAATGTACTGGGCTCTTACGGGTAAAAACGTACCTACGCTGATCCCGCAAAAAACCGGTTACGGCATGCCCACCATCCAGGTCAAAGAATTCAAACAGCCCCATGAGCTTCACCAGCGTATACCACGGGGCGTCTCGGACATAGTAATGCAATGCGTAGCCGAAAGACCGGGCGACCGCCCGGCCAGCATGTCCGAACTTATCACAAGATTCGATGTTCAAATAAGAAAAATATTCGGAAAAAGAAGTGCCAGAAACAGCAACTGAAAAAACCGTCGAGCTTTTCGCCCTTGCCGCAGAGGCTAATTTCAACGACAAGTATCGAAAAGGAAATCTTATCGAACTGCCCGAAAAAGGCGATGTCGTTGTAACAGGCGATATACACGGTCATCGAAGAAATTTCGAGCGGATAGTGTCATACTGCGACCTCGAAGCGAACCCGGAAAGGCACCTTGTATTGCAGGAGATAATACACGGCGGCCCGCAGGACGGGCAGGGAGGCTGTCTTTCGTACCAGCTTCTTTTCGATGTGCTCCGATTCAAGCTGCAATATCCCGACCGGGTGCATATCATTATGAGCAACCATGATACGGCATGTATATGCAAAAGCAATGTAGCAAAAAACGGGCAGGAAATGAACCGCTCGATGCGAAAAGCCATGCACAAGGAATTCGGGGACAGCTTTGAGCAAGTCGACGATGCGCTACGGGACTGCCTGATATCCGAACCCCTGGCGGTACGAACTGCCAACGGTTTGTGGATATCTCATTCGCTTCCCGCAGACCGCTTTATAGACGTATTCGACATGACGGTTTTCAGCAAGGAGCTTAACGTTGAAGACCTGATAAGGCCGGGCTCTGCATACCTGCTGACCTGGGGCAGGCGGCAGTCGGAAGAAGGCATCGAAAAACTGGCAGAACTGTTCAAGGCCAACATGTTCATACTCGGCCATCAGCCGCAGGAAAACGGCTGGACAAAGATCGGTCAAAGGCTGATAATCATCGCATCCGAGCATAATCACGGCTGCCTGGTTCGCTTTGACCTGTCGAAAAATTACTCAATGACTGAAATGACCGAAAACATAGTCAGGCTCGCATCGATTGGCTGAAAGTGACACAAGCTCATATTCCTAACAATAACTAAGGATTGAATTTTGTTCTGGGAAATATACACTTACATAGCCGGCCTGACGCTCTTTACCCAGGCTGTCTTCATCATCCAGGCCTTCAATAACTACCGCTACGCAAAAAACGAGATAATCAAAAAACGCAAAACGACCGGACCCAAAACACTGCTGACCGTTCCGTGCAAGGGCACCGAGCCAACATTTGAAAAAAACATCCGCTCTTTCTTCGAGCTCGACTACGAAAACTACCTTCTGTGCTTCGTAGTACAGGAAACCGAGGACCATGCTTACTTACAGCTTTGCAAACTCAAAAACGAGCTCGAAACCGCCTCTAAAGCCCTTGAGGTCCGGGTTCTCGTCGCAGGCCTTGCCTCGGGCTGCAGCCAGAAAATTCACAACCTTCTCTACTCATGCGAAAATGCTCCTGAGGACGTCGAGATATTCGCTTTCGCCGATTCCGACGCATGTATGAAACCCGACTGGCTAAGCAGGCTCGTCTACCCGCTGCGAAAAACAAAGCGTGGAGCAACGACAGGATACCGCTGGTTCGTACCTTCCGAGAACAACCTTGCCTCGCTTGCCCTGTCAGCAATCAACGCCAAAGTCGCACAGCTCCTGGGCAACACCCATTTCAACCAGGCGTGGGGCGGATCAATGGCGATTCGCAAGGAAACGTTCTACTCAACAGGACTCGATAAAATATGGCAAGGCGCGATCAGCGACGATCTGTGCCTTTCATGGGCGGTCAAAAAGGCCGGGCGAAAAGTGGTGTTCGTGCCGGGCTGCCTGGTGGCTTCTCATGAAAAAACAGACTGGCCCAAACTTTTTGAGTTCGCCCGAAGGCAGTTTATCATAACCCGAATAACAACACCCGGCACATGGTGGTTTGGTTTCCTTAGCAGCATATACGCTGTCGCCGGAGTCTGGGTCGGCCTGGCCATAGCTGCCTGGGCCGCGGTCGAGGGAAAAAGATTCACGTGGCTGTACGCCTTAGTACCTCTTCTGTTTCTTGCAGGCCAGCTTTACCGTGCAATACTCAGGCAAAATATGATAAAGCGAATACTGCCTGAAGAGACAGAGAGTTGCAGAGTCGCCGCATTTGCCGATATCGCCGGAAATCTCGCCTGGTCATGGCTGATGCTGATACTGATCGCAAGCTCCGCACTGGGCAGGAAAATAACATGGAGGGGAATAACCTACAGGATAAAAAGCCCGACAGAGACCGAGATAATCCCGGATAAAACAGAAACTTCGGCTACAGGCTAAAAACACTTTCAGCGGCTTGGCAAATATCGCAAGACTCTCTATTCGAGATCCTCTTCGTCTTCGCCCGGCCCGAATATCAGCATCTGGTTTTTGCCTTTTTTCTTCGCTTCGAGCAGACCCTGGTCGGCCTTGTCGAAAAGCTCCTCGACGGTTTGCCCGTCCTTGGGGTAAGTGGCAAGCCCGCCGCTTATCGTCAAAACTCCTTTGCCCTCCGGGCCGAGGAATGAAAGCTCGGCACTTATTACCTCCTTACGGAAACGCTCTGCGATAGCCATAGCTTCACGCGGATGCTTTGACCTCGAACTGCGTCTCTCGGCTCCTTCGCTCTCCGGGTTCAGCTTCACTCGCGAATCCGACGGCAGATCCCAGAACACGACCGCAAACTCATCGCCGCCTATCCTTCCGATCAGGTCATGTTCCCTGCAGCAACGCTTCATCATCACCGCGACCTGCTTGATAACATTATCACCTACAAGGTGGCCGAAATTATCGTTATACTTCTTAAAATTATCGATATCGAAAATAAGCACAGTAACCGAAAGCTCCCGGTCCCCGGAATACTGCAATATCTGGTGCAAAAACTCCATCACGTACCGCCTGTTCTTTAGACCGGTCAGGTCGTCACGCGTGGCAAGCCTCTCGAGTTCCCTGATCCGTCTGTCTTTCCAGTCCGGACGCAGCATCTCTTTTTTCTTCTCGCTGATAGTCTCGCCCTGCAGACCGGAGCCGAACATTTCACCCAGGTCAAGCGGCGAAATGAAATATTCATCTGCAAGTTTAGCCCCCGTTTCTTTTCGCGAAACTATCTGCCTTGCCCTCGGCTCTTCGTGCATTTGCGCGAGAAGATAGACCTTGCACCCCTGCCCAACTCTTGCCAGGGTTTCAAGTGCCGATTCGAGCCTGCCCTCAAAACAGCTCATCACCACGAAAACATCATCGAAACCGCCCCGGGCAGCAAGAGTGATAGCTTCGAGCATATCCGGAACCTGCTTGACGGACACGTTTTCACTGCCGGCTGGGCAGCTAACCGCATTTACCATATCACCCACGACAAGCAGCCGCCTGGGTGAGCTTTCAATTTTTTCCGTTTCCGATGCCTGCATCGTCAACTCCCAAATAAGGCCTCTATTTCGGCCTTGGTAAGTGTCACCTTATATTGCATATCGGCCTGTTCGCCCCTGCAATTGAAATGTTTTTCGCCCGATGTCCCTGAACGCACATTTGAAGCCCGGTTTTTAACGACCCCGGCAAAACCCGCAACCAGTTTGTGAAGCTGTGAGATATCATTAATATAAACGACATCACCGTTTTCAAATGGTCGCGAAACTGCGCTCTTGCCTGATTCTGAAACAATGCAGCACTTAAAGCCCCTGTAAGCCTTGAAGTGATCTATGAAACGATATGCTTCATCTGCAACCGAACCTGCCGGCATAAGGACCAGAATATCCCCGCCCCGATTTGCAAGTACACAACCGGCAGCCTGGTAATAGTCGTCGCAAGGGATATTGACAACGCCCATTCTGTCAAGACAGAAACATGCCGACCCGCGAAAACTATCGGCGGGATTTGCTATAACCAGAACAGTTAAGTCCTTATCCATAAACACCTTCCATTGCACCCTTGCTCTTGCGGCAAGTAAAAACGGCAAGTTTTGCCCGTATTGCCTCAATAACCGATTTTAACGTATATATTGGAAAATGCAAATGAGAATTGAATTATTTCTAAAAACCTGCCCTGGCTAACCTGTAAGTTCAAAATGGTTTTTAAAAAAGCCCTTAAAAGCTAATTCTCAGGCAGAAAGGAGCGTCTTTCAAGGATATGCTCGGTATAAATGCTTTGCGGGTACAGGGAAAGGAATTTATTAAACGCCCGGCGGGTCTTTTCAAGCAGAAGCTCCTTTAATTCACTCTGCTCGGTCTCACGCCAGAGTTGTGAATAGACCACGCCTAATTCGTATAATGCCTCTATGCCGCCGTCGCTTTGCGGAAAATCATTATGCAGCTTTGACAGTTTTTGTGCTCTTTCCGGCAGGTCAAAGTCCAGCATTGCCTGGGCAAGCAATAAATTATCTCTCAGCAAAGACTCTTGAGGCGTCTTAGCAAGGAGCTTCTCGATCTCGGAACGGTAGTTCAGGCTGTATGGATTTAGTATCATAAACATCGCCAGCCTTTCCCTGCTTTGAACATCGTCTGTAAGGTTCTCCTCGAGCAGATGCAAGACCTTTACGATTCTGCGCCGAACCTCGTTTAACTTAAGTTCGGTCATCACCGTATCGGGCGGCTTGCGAAAGACCGCAAGGAGCTTGTCCCTGACAGGCTCTTCGCTGCTGATCTCTTCAAGAAGGTTGTCAAGCATAACAAGCGCAACTTCACACAACTCTCTTGCCCTGTCGAACTCGCCCTGGCCTGCGAGATGTATCGCCATACGCCTCCTGGCCTCGAAAGACTCGGGGCTTTGCGGATAATCGTTGTACAGCTTAAACCATATAGGTCTGTTCTCATGGTGGGGATAGTCGCTGTGAAACCTTAAAATCTCGGTTTCACCCAGGGCCGGTATATCCGGCGCCATCTCCTTAAGTACCGCCTTGTAATACAAAGCTATGGGCATCCTGCCGCTTCCCGTGCGGTTTTCTATAAACAGGTTATACTGTTCGAGAAGCCACAGTCTTTTCGACTGAAACCTCAGGTTCTCAGGGACATTGAACCAGCTCGGCCACCGGTCATAACCAAGCTGTATCTGGATGTCGCTTATAAGCTCGGCACGCAGCTTTTCACGGTCGGTCGGATAGAAAAAACCCGCAAGAAACTGCTTTGTCGATGGGTCATCCATTGCCCTGTTTATAACAGGTGTCATATTATGGTCGTGAAACTCCGGCACCTCCTCGGGGTTATTGCCCGCGACATAAAGCTGGTAATCAAGCTCGGCAAAACTTATCTGCGACTGGAATATTCCTGCGGATATAAGCAAAAACCCCAGGCTGACACCCCATAAAAGGCCCGGCCTGTATCTTGTGAAATGCCCGATCCCCAGTACAATACCAGCGATTCCGAGCGAAGTTATCCATGCCCCAATCCACGGAGCGAAAGAAAAACCCCACCGCACAGGGTCGTAGCTGTGCGAATTGCCCAGGAACGCCCAGTAAAGTATAACCGGTGCCATACAGAGCATTATGGAAATGAAACGCGACCTGAACCGCAAAGGCCTGCACGCCACGGCGATACACCCGATCAGCAGAACGAACCCGAAAAGCCCAAGTCTTGTTATCAGCACAAGTATAATCAGATGCGGCAGCGAGTGCCTGTAGCTCATAAGCTGCGACGCAAGCAAAGGCACAATCGCCATGATGCCCATCGTAAGAGCAAGAACAACCATCTGCCACGGGTACTGATAAATACTCAGCGGGTTGTCGACAAACCGCCCCAGGCCCCACTCACTGAATTCATGAAACGTAAAAGGCTCGATCGAAAGCGCAGTGCCTGTAAGTATCTTCGACCAGAAAAGACACACGGCCGAATAGATAAGGATCGAAAGCCCCCAGTAACGCTTAACGTTATTGTGGCTGTAGTGAAGGGTGGGCCCGACGGTCATAAACGTCTTGGCCGGTCCTGCTGACTTGTCTGCCCTGTTTTTAACAGCCTGGTCGGTCATAACGCAAGCCTTTTTGAGTGTATATAAAAATACAGCGGCCCGTATCGAGCCGCCACATTTTCAAATTTTCAAATATTCCAGATATTTATCAGGAACGGATAATATCCGTTATCTTCATCAGTCTGCTGATATTGTCCCTCTCCGCTTCGCCGAGCTTGGTGTTGATGTACTTTATCATCTCTTTCATCTCCGGTATCACGACATGCTCGAGCACATTTACCCTTCGCCTTGTCGTCTGAAGCTCGGTAGCAAGAAGCTGCGACTGCTTCTCCTTGACCGCAAGCTCCATAAGGCTGTCGAAGGCCTTTTCCAGCGACCAAAGCGCCATATCAAGCTCTCCACTGGTCGTCGTGTAACCATAACAGATTATGTCACCCTCGATCTCTTTGCTTAACTGCGGAACCTTAACGTTCATTATCGTCGCGAAATCTATCGCCAGCTTGAACTTTTTAGTGGGTATCTCAAGCGCAGCCCGCACGTCTTCAGGCTCCATTGTCGCCCTTGCCATCATAAACCGCCTCGTCGTATCGAGCAGTTCCTTCTCAACACGGTTGCGGAGAGGTTTTATCGCCCTGGCGATCTGCACAAGCTGACGCGAAATCTCGTCACGCTTCTGGCTCAAAAGCCTGTGTCCGCGCGAAGCGAGCCCCACCCGCTTACGCAGGTTCAAAAGCTCCATTCTCGTGGCGTTTACATTATCCATACTTACTCAACTTCCTTCTTGTTGTTCCTGAACCGCGGCATGTACTTGTCGATAAGTTCCTGGTCGATACGCTTGAGCTCTACGTTCTCGAACATGCTCAACAGTTCCCAGCCCAGGTCCAGCGTCTGTTCAATGGTCCTGTTCTCATAGTAGCCCTGAGAGATATACCGCGTCTCGAACTCGTTTGCAAATGTCATGTATTTCTGGTCCTCGGGCGAAAGAGCAGCCTCACCCAGGATGCTCGCAAGCTCCTGCGCATCCTTGCCGCGTGCATAAGCGGCATAAAGCTGGTTATACAGGTCCGAGTGGTCCTCGCGCGTCTTGCCGTCACCGATTCCCTTGTCCTTAAGTCGCGAAAGCGAAGGAAGCACGTCAACAGGCGGGGCAACGTTCTTACGGTGCAGACTCCTGTTCATAATGATCTGCCCCTCGGTAATGTACCCCGTAAGGTCCGGCACGGGGTGCGTCTTGTCGTCCTCGGGCATCGTCAAAACAGGCACAAGCGTGATCGAGCCTTTCCTGCCTTTTACCCGGCCGGCCCTTTCATAGATAGTCGCAAGGTCCGTGTAAAGGTAACCCGGATAGCCACGCCTGCCCGGAACCTCTTTACGCGACGCGCTTATCTGTCGCAGGGCATCGCAATAGTTCGTCATATCGTTAAGTATAACCATCACCTGCATGTCCCGCTCGAACGCGAGATACTCCGCCGCCGTCAATGCCACACGCGGAGTTGCAATCCTCTCAATAGCCGGGTCATCCGCAAGGTTAATAAACAGCACCGCCCTTTCGATAGCGCCTGTGTTCGTAAGATCATTGACGAAAAACTGCGACGCCTCGAACGTGATACCCATCGCCGCGAACACCACCGCGAAATCCTCACCCTCACCGAGAACCGTCGCCTGTCTTGCAAGCTGGGCCGTTATCTCGTCATGCGGAAGCCCCGAACCGGAAAAGATCGGCAGTTTCTGCCCTCTCACCAGCGGGTTCAGCCCGTCGATAGTTGATATCCCCGTCTGAATAAATTCGTTTGGAAAATCCCTCGCATAAGGGTTGATCGGGTTACCGTTGATGTTCATGCGCTTATCTGCCACAATATCCGGGCCACCGTCAATCGGCCTGCCGGTCCCGTTGAATACCCTGCCTAAAATATCCGGCGACAAAGGCATCTCCATGGGCTTTCCGATAAATCTAACCGTGCTCTGGTTGGTGTTGATACCCTCGGTGCCTTCGAAGACCTGCACGAGAACCTTGTCTCGCTCGACCTGAAGGATACGCCCGTGGCGAACCGAACCGTCGGCAATCTCTATCTCGACGATGTGGTCGAACTTCGCCTCATCAACATTCTCCACCAGCATCAACGGTCCATAAATTTCCGATACTGTCTTGTATTCCTTGAGCATTTCTTACTCCGCTAAAATTATACTTTCGCAGTGTAAAGATCTTTAATCTGCTTTTCGATATTCTCTGATATTTCCTCGAACTTCTGACCCTCCTGCGGGTCGATGAACTTCGACCGTCCTATCTGCTCTCTCACCTCAAGCTTGAAAATGTCTTCCGTATTGACCCCGTTCTCTATCGCCCGCAGTCCCTCGTTGTGGAACTTCAGCACAAGCGACATGATAATGAACTGCTTGTCAAGGGGCGTGTAGGTGTCTATCTTATGGAACGCGTTCTGGTGAAGGAAGTCTTCCCTTATGCTCCTTGCGGTTTCCATCGCCATCCTGTCACGCGGCGATATCGCCTCGGCGCCGACCAGCCTTACGATCTCCTTCAGGTTCGACTCCTGTTCAAGAAGCGTCATCGCCTCCTGCACCATGCTCGCAAACTTCTCGCCTTTTTCCTTGTCCTCGAACGACTTCGGCAGATAGTGCTTATAGAAAGAATAACTCGTCAGCCAGTCTATCGCCGGGAAGTGTCTCTGCTGTGCAAGCTCGGCCTTTAGCGACCAGAAAACCTTTACAACGTGCAGCGTCGCCTGGACCACAGAGTCCGAAAGGTCGCCGCCCGGAGGGCTCACCGCCCCGATAACCGAAAGCGCCCCTTCCCTTTCCGGGGTACCCGAGCACTGCACCCGGCCTGCCCTTTCGTAAAAGGCGGCAATACGCGCCCCGAGATACGCAGGATAACCTTCCTCGGCCGGCATCTCTTCCAGCCGTGTTGAAATCTCTCTCATCGCCTCGGCCCAGCGGCTGGTGCTATCTGCCATAAGCGCAACCGAGTTACCCATGTCGCGGAAATATTCGGCGATGGTAATACCCGTATAAACGGACGCCTCACGCGCCGCAACCGGCATATCCGAAGTGTTGGCAATTAGTACAACACGCTTCATCAAAGGCTCACCGGAGTGCGGGTCCTGCAGCTCCGGGAACTCCATCAGTACGTCGGTCATCTCATTGCCGCGCTCGCCGCAGCCGATGTAAACTACAATATCCGCGTCAACCCATTTGGCAAGCTGGTGCTGAACAACCGTCTTGCCCGTACCGAAAGGACCCGGCACACATGCCGTACCGCCCTTGGCGATCGGGAAAAACGCGTCAACAACACGCTGACCGGTAATAAGAACCCTGTTAGGCTCGAGTCTTTTCTGTATCGGCCTTGCCTGTCGAACAGGCCACTTCTGCATCAGTTTGACTTCATGGTTTTCACCGTTTTGATCCTGAACTGTCGCGATTACTTCGTCAACAGTGTAATCACCCTCGTTAAGCCCCTGTATAGTGCCCGAAACGCCCGGCGGAACCATTATCTTATGATCCACCAGCGTCGTTTCCTGCACGTTGCCTATAACAACACCGTGCTGGACCTGCGTGCCGTTCTCAACTGCCGGTGTAAAATGCCACTTTGTATCTCTCGCCAAACCGGGAATGTTACTGCCACGCTGGATGAAACTGCCCTGTTGCTCAACCAGCTTATCGAGCGGTCTCTGTATGCCGTCATAAATACTCTGAATAAGCCCCGGACCAAGCTCAACACTCAGCGGAGCACCGGTATTTACAACCTCTTCACCCGGGCCGACTCCGCCGGTGTCTTCGTAAACCTGTATGCTCGCCGTATCACGGTGAAGCTCAACGATCTCGCCGATAAGCTGATCGGCCCCGACACGGACAACGTCATACATTCTCGCTCCGGTCATATTCTCGGCGACAACCACGGGTCCTGCCACCTTGACTATTCTGCCTTTTGTCTCACTCATCTGTTCAGACCTTTGATTTAACTTGTATTGTCTGTCTCGATTAAACCATTTTCTAAATAATCAGCCGCTGCTGAATAAATCAGTTCGCAAGTATATTAATACCCGTCGCGTGCTTGAGAAGCCTGCCCAGCGACTTGGTTGCATACCCTTCGCTCTGCTCCGAAGTAGGTATCGCCACAACACACGGCATGGACTGCCTCTGTGTCGGCTCGAAAACCTCGCTCGCCGCCTGGGCAACATTCTCTGCGGCAACAACAAGGGCGAACTTCTGCTTCAGTATCTCCCTCGCAGCTTCGAGTATCTCTTCACGGTTCTTCTCGACGGTGAATATCTCTACGCCCAGCGCCTTAAAAGGCAGGACAAAATCGGCATCACCAATAACCGCGATTTTACCTTCCATAATTTCCTTTCAAACTTCAGCCGCCCGGCCCTTAAGCCTCGGGCAGCCTGTCGGTTATATACTTCGCGTCAAGACCGTTATACTTACCGGTCAAAACCATTCGTATAGTACGTACCTCAAATTCCTTCATCCGCATATAAGCTATTACCGGCTGGGGACCTGCTGCTATCGACTGGGTGGTATGCAAAAAGCCCATCGTATACTCATCCATCAGTCTCTCAAGCCGCAGAAAAGATTTATTGCTCGTAAGGTAGCTCGTACCCGAATCAACTATCTCAAAATAAGGCGTCGCATAAAACAACTGACCCAGACCTTCGTAACCAAGTTCCAGGCCGTGCACAAACCTGTCAGTTTCGAGGAAACCGCCCTCGATGAAAAGGTCTCTGCGGTCCTGCTCGGCCATCTTCAAGCGCAGCATTGTCCGAATGTTGTTAAGGTCTATCTTCATCCTGAAAAAAGACAGCAGAAATACGCTTCCTATCTCCCTGGACTTTTTCAGCCGATACTGAGCCTGCACCCTGTCTATATTAAAATCTATTTCCCGGATATCATGCTCATTTTGATAATACCCGAGCACCGCCGCCTCGACGGCCTCTTGAAGATATTGCGGGAACCTGTCGTAATTTTCATTCTCAAATATTTCCTCGAATTCCTCGACCGGCACCGAACCCCGCGGAATATAATCTGTTCCGACCGGCCTTTCGGTAACCACGCGTCTTACCGCAAGCCTCATATTCGCGAAATCTTCCCTGCTTCGCAGCAGTTCGACCATCTCTTTATCGAGCATCAAGTCAACAAAAAGATCACGCACCGCAGCGCGCTTCTCGAGCAGAAACTCCTCGGCCTGTTTCAAGCCGCTGACCTGCCCCATAGCATACTCGCTGCTGCTAAGCAAATCCAAAGCCTCATCGAATCCCGGCGCATTTGCCATATCAATAAACGTTCCGCGTCCCAGCATGTTCGTCTCAAGCGATCGAACATAAGCAGTCGCGTAAACATACCGCCAGTCTTCCCGGCCTACCGGCGGGAACCTGTGAAAGTCAATTACATTAAGCTCTTGAAGCGTTGTCGTCATACTATATTACTCTACTCCTGCCCGAAAAGCTCTCTCGAAAGCTCCATCTCAAGGTCCTCGCGAACCTGTGAAACGAGCACCTCGGTGCTGACGTTAATCCTGATATCCCCGCGCCGAAGTACAAACCCGCCGCTTATATTCTCCCGATGGTCCGAAAAGTTAAGGTTGCCCTTATACCCGTTGACCAAACGGCGGTTCACCTGCTTGACGAAGTCCTGGTCCAGCCGATTTTCATTCTTGCCGACGATAACTTCCTCGTCGCCCGTCTCGACCGCCTTTTCCATCAGGTCGCCCATAAGTTCACGGTACTGCTCGTCCTCAAGACTGTTTATCTTATCGGCGGCCCTTTTGAAAACTTCGCTGAGAATCTCGGACTTGACCGAGAGAAGCTGCTTTTTCTGGTCCATGCGGGCACGGGCAAGCATCCTTGAACGCCTGTCCTCGGCGGCCTCCTCGGCCATCTGCGAAGTCTCCTTATGGAAATCCTCCAGCTTGGAATCGAGGTCACGCTCGTTCTGTTCGGCGCGTTTCCGGGCCTGGTCGGTTATTTCTTCTGCCTTTTTACGGGCGTCGGAAAGAATCTTTTCCACTACCTGTTCAGCATTCATGTTAGGTCCCGTGTTTTTAGTTATCCTTCGATTACTATTCCGTTGAGAACCGTCAACAGGCTGATAAGGAAGCCC
Organism: uncultured Pirellulales bacterium; assembly: GCA_964628195.1. Lineage (GTDB taxonomy): Bacteria > Planctomycetota > Phycisphaerae > Sedimentisphaerales > Anaerohalosphaeraceae > CAZVPF01. Next base: position 27,592 of record CAZVPF010000013.1, read on the forward strand.
AGAATAGCGTAAAACTCAACCATTGCGGCATAAAGCATACCGGCCTTGACCGCCATTTCCGGCCTCTTGGACGTCATAAGGATACCGCCTGCACAGGTCTTGCCCTGGTGAATTCCGCTGAACAAACCGGCAATAGCGACAGGCAGACAAGCCCCGAAAAGCTCAAAGCCCTTGGCAAGAGAAATATCGGTGATCGGGTCCCCGAACATTTGCAGTTTCACCATCACGAAAAGCGCGATAACGAAACCGTAAACACCCTGGGTACTCGGCAGCACAACCAGAAGCAGGAGGTTACCGTAACGCTCGGGCTTTTCCGTTAGAACGCCCGCTGCGCTCCTGCCGGCTATTCCAAGCCCAACCGCCGATCCGATACCCGACAGAAAAGTCGCCAGTGCCGCACCGAAAATCGCAAATGCCAACCCAAGATACTCCATTGCTATACCTCACTTTCTTAAAATATTGTTTCGCGTGTTATTTTCTTAAAATTTACTTCTTTATCCAAATATGTTTATACTTCTTCGACAGGGGCGAGAAAGGATCCCCGCCGCCCTCGAAAAACTTCGGGAAAAACTCAACGTACTGAAGCCTCAGGCTGTGAACGAAGGCGCTTAGCATAGACATCGCAAGGTTAAAAAGGTGACCCAGTATGAATATCAACGCACCCAGAAGCCAGCCGACATACTGAACCTCCATCACCATTTTGACGATAACGTTGATCGCCATGCCGAAACCGATGCCAACCATGCCTATCGCCATTATACGCGCATAACTCAGTACATCGCCCACGTAGAACACCGTGCTGAAAAGCTCGAACGCGCCCATACCGACCCTTCCGCCCCAGCCGCCCTCGCGCACGCTGAACAGCAGTATGCAAACCGCCATCGCGATAGCCAGAACCGCCATTGGTTTAGCAAGCCCCGCCGGGACCAGCCCGCCTTTCGCGAAAGCGAAAAGCAAAAGCGAATTCAAAAACACCAGCCACGTCCCGTTATCGAATATCGCGTCGACAACCTTACCCTTAAGCAGCTTGAACACAAACGCGATCCCGATGCCGAATATTATCTGTATATAACCAAGAGCTATCGATATCCCGAAAAGCACCATGGGCTTTTCCATCGGGTCGAAAAGCAGAAGCTTGTTCCTCATTGCATTCAATACGTTATAAACCCCCGTATCCTCCGGAACAAGGCTCGAAAAAGCGTCACCGAACCAGCTTCCTGTGATAAGTCCCGCAGCCGTCGTTACAACACCGCATATAAGGAACATCCAGAAAAACTTCTTATCCCCCTGGAACTTTTTCAGCATCCACCACAAAAGCCCGACCATTATCAAACCGTACCCAACGTCGGTAAGGCACAGCCCGAAAAACAGTGCAAAAAACGGGGCAAGAAAATACGTCGGGTCAAGATTTGAATACAATGGCATCCCGTAGAGCCTCGTTATAACCTCGAAAGGCCGAACAGCCTTTGGTGTCTCGATATCAACCGGCGGGCTCTCGCCGTCGGCAGGGTCAATCTTACCAACATCGGAAGCGGAAAAACTGCTCAGCAACTCTTCGAGTCTCGGGTAATCCTTATCCTTGACCCACCCCTCAAGCAGAACCGTATTCTCCGTTGAAGGCGCCGAAACCCTTGTATGCTCACGATTTAGAAGATTGCTGTAATGATCGTAAAGCACTTCCAGCTTCAGCTTCTGCTGCGCAAGCAGCTCGGCTTTTTGATAACTTTTCTCAAGCTCGACTTTCAGCGACTCAAGCTTATCCTCGGCTTGCTTTATATTATCCGAAACAAGCCCGCTCATACCCTCGAAGCTCACTGACTGAAAATCAACGTTCCGCAGTGTCTTGGATACATCCTGGGCGGAGTTTTTGAAGCATAATATTATGCATGCATGGCCGCCGGACCACGTGCCGACCTCCTCCATAACCGCCTCGTTTTCAGCAAGCTTTTCCCTGGCGGTGTTAAAATGCTGATCCGGAATAATACCCGTAAAGCAGCTCGAAGTCTCAAGCTTGCACAGCTCATCGACAGGTATCGAAAGACCCGCCCACGGCCGAAGCATTTCGACAAGCCCGCTGCTGTTCTCTATCCCGTTGCGTATCTCGTCTATCCTGCCCGAAACACCTTCAACTTCTTCGAGAAGCTCTATCGCGTCCTTTCCAGAGACGATCTCATTATACTTTTCATCGTCAAGCTCGATCAAAGGCCGTAAAACGCTTCGCTGATCTTTTTCCTTATAATAATTACTGAGAAACGAAATAGCCTTCTCAAGCCTGTCCACCATGCTCTCAAGGTCTCTCGGCCGGCCGTGCTGACTTTGCAGTTCGGGCCACTCCTTGGAAACCATTCCCCGTTCGGCATCGAGGACCTGCACGATCCCCTCGCTCTGGAGCGACTCAAGCAGATTCTGAGCCTCACTCTGGTGAGTGGCTATCATTATTTTGCTCATTTTGGCTATTGCCATAGATACCGTCCGTAGTTAAATCAGTTTTGCCTGATCCGATCGAAAACTTTCTCGACCGCCTGATCCATCTTACCCCCCGCCTGGCTTCGAAGCTGCTCAACTTGCTGCTGACCTTCGCTGCTCAACTTATCCACTTCCTGCTGACATTCCTGCTGAGCCTTTTCAACTGCCTGCTCAATTGCCTGTCTGCGCTGCTGCTGAGCACCGGCCATCTTCTCGTCTCTTGCCTTTGCGGCCTGTTCGGCGATCTTGCCGGCCTCGCTTTTTGCATCTTCAACGATCTTTTTGGCCTCGGCTTCCGCCTCTTTGATCTGCTTTATTAATTCCATATCAAGTCCGAATTTTATTGTGACTTTCAGTAATTTTAATTTTTGTCAAAATATAAGGATAAACATAGGTGTTTTCCAGTAAAAAAATGAGAATTTCGGCATTATTCTCAATTTATGAAAAAGATTCTAATAAAAAGAGGTCGGCAGTATTACCCATATTACTGCCTGTCTATGTCAACTCTTACTCGACAGTTTCGACAAATCCCTTTAGCTGCATCGCTAAAACAACGATCTGGGCGGTCTGTTCATTAGAGAAAAGCGAATTATCAAGTATTATATCAAACGCCGGATGCCGCGGATTCTTCGCCTGATAATACTTGTTCAGCACCCGCCGAAGCTTATCCTCCTGGTCAAGTTTGTGTAATGCCTGTTCACGAGATATACTTTCCGAACGGCATATTCTTGCAATTCTCCACTCTTTCGTCGCCTCAACCCGTACATTTATACCACCGTCAAGGTTTGAAGTGCTCGCCGCACCGCCATGGCCGACTATAACGGCGTAACCCTCGAAAGCTTTCTCACGCACCATAACCGATATCTTTTTGCGTATCTCGATGGCGTCGGGGGTGCCGCTGCGCTTTATACCACGCATAAAATCCTTCCACAAACTCGGCGGCGAAAGTCTTTCCTTGCGTATATGTTCCTCAGACAAACCGGTGTCTTCACTAAGCTGTGTTATGAACTGGTCCTCGTAAAGCCTCCAGCGTTTCCCCTCGTCGATTTCGTTGAGTTTGCCTGCCACAAGCTCCCCGATAGCGTACCCGTCACACCCGAACTGACGCGAAATGGTAACAAAAGGCCCCGGTGAGCCCTTCTTACCCGACTCTGTGCCGTGCTCTTTAACATATGACGATATTGTGGGTTTAGGCATTGATACGTTCCTTCGTAAACGCCCTCAGCTCATGACAATTTACGTACTTTATAATGCTCTTTATCGGAAATGTCAATCAAATAACTACAATATATCTCAGTTTAACCTCTATAACTATATTAAAAGCCAATTATTTAAACAAAAAGGATACCTACTGTCGCCTTAATGCTCCATTTATCCAATTTTAAATAATTATATTGTCTTTTAATAAGATAAGCAGTTACAATACTGATAAGGTCGGTTAATAACCGGTTTTTCCGGAAATTGCCATCATTTCTCGTTCCTCCTCAATCCGGCAATTTTTAACCGACCTCCTCTTTTCCCTCCATTGTGTCTTTGAATAATCGATTGTATTTTCCACTTTTTTAGATACAATATCGCCCTTATGGATGACAATATAAAAAAAGATACTCAACCAGCAGCCAGCGGGTTCAAAACCGCCAGGCTTGACCCGGGGCCGGGTCTTTCGGCTGTAGTTGCCAAAAACCTAAGTGACGGCACCACTATAGAGACCAGCCAGTGGTCCGCCCTGCTTTGGGAGTTTAAGAGCATCGACAAAAACCCCGAAAAAGTCATCCGCCACGGTTCATCCGGCGAGGTCCTGATAAAACAACTCTCACTTGCAGGTCGAAATATCAAAACCGTGATAAAAACCCAAAACATAAAACCCGGCCCTGTCAACTTCGTCAAAGCCATTTCAGGCTCAAAAGCGGTGAAAAACTTCCGGACCGCTGCAAAGCTGCGCACCGCCGGTATAAACACGATATATCCACTCGCCGCTGTCGAACAAAAGCTCGGACCGGCAGCAATAAAAAGCATTCTCATAACAGAATACCTTGAAAACTCCATCAATCTGCACGGTTTTCTGACCGAAATGCCCGCAAAACACAATGCTCTCGATATGAAGAATCAACTCTGCCTTGAACTTGCCCGGATATTTGCCGAACTGCACAGCCTGGATATGTGGCACCGCGACTCAAAGGCCTCGAATTTCGTTGTGACCCAAACAGAACACGGCCTGAAGGTCCACCTCGCCGACATGGACGGAATCATGCCGTATCTTTATAATAAGGACGCAAAGCAGGTGCGAACACTCGCAAAGCTCGCTTCAAGAATAATGTTCAACCCCGGGATACACATTACAGATTATTATCGCTTTATGAAAACCTACTGCGGCAAATGCGGATTATCAGATGCCAGACGCAAAATACTTTTCAAAAAAACCGCCGAAAACGCACTTGCCCAAAGACTGCTGACCGCAGTTACCTCCGCTGACAAACAAAGGAACAAAAGTGCCTGAACCCGGAAATATACTGATACTAAAGCCCTCGGCATTGGGGGACGTGGTCCTTGCCATGCCCGCCTTCAATACGCTCCGCGCAAGCTTTCCCGAAGCGAACATAAGCTGGCTCGTCCGGCCGGAATTCGCCCCGGTCTTCGACGGCACACCCAGACCCGACAAACTCGTCATTTTCGACCGCAAGGCCCTGAGCAGCTGGTACTGCAATCCGAAAACATGTGCAGAGCTTGTCAAATTCTTAAAACAGCTTCGCAAGAGTCGTTACGACCTTGTTATCGACCTGCAGGGACTTTTCAGAACCGCTTTGTTCGGATGGGCGACGGCAGCGAAAAAACGGCTCGGCATGGACATCGCCCGCGAAATGTCCGGCTGGTTTTACACACAAACCGTCGCGCACGGAGACCAGCCCCTGCACCTGGTCGAGTACTATAACCGGATCGCAGCCCGTGCAGGAGCAAAGCAAATCGTTACCGAGGCCGAACTGACCCCTTCCGACGAGGCGGTAACCGGTGTCCGAGGAAAACTAAACGAGAACGGCCTGGAGTTCGGCCAGTACGCGGTACTCGTAACCGGCGCAGCCCGTGATTACAAAATCTGGCCCGCGGAAAGATTCGCCCAAATCGCCGAGCACATAACCAACCGCTTCGGCCTTAAAGTCGCCGCGGTAGGCGCCCCCTCCGAATCCCCAGCCGTAGAAAAAATTATAAGCCTGTGCAAAACGAACATCGTGAACCTCGCCGGCAAAACCGACATAGCAGAACTGGTCGCAGTCATGGCAGGAGCAAAACTCGCAGTATCAGGAGACACAGGACCCGGTCACATCGCATGGGCGACCGGCACACCAACGGTGTTCATATTCGGCCCGACCAACCCCTCGCGAGTGGGGCCATACAACAAACCGCAATCCGTCGCCGCTCACGAACCCTTCTCTCGCGGGCCGGACATCGAAAACCACGACTACAAGATCACCGACGTAACAACAGAAATGGTAATAGAAGCGGTGCAAAACACACTTCAGTAAAGAAAATGAAACCCACCACCGGTGCCGTTTAAGATCAGTCAGCCATAACACGCAGTGTACGGGCTTTCATATCGAACGCCCTTTCTATCAGCTGCTCCCTTGTCGGAGCCGTAAAGGGATCAAGTTCGAAGTGCCATGTATAATGGTCCTCAATCTTCTTCGGGTAAAGATCCGCCAGCAGATCTATAACCGGCGCATCATGCAAAGGAGGCTCCATCAAACGTGTCGTGTTGATCGTTTCATACCCGGGCTTGGTGATCCGAACTTTATAATCGCCGTACCAGTTGAAACCAACCGTAACCGGCGACAGACCTATCTCCTCATCGTTGAGCAAAACAAGAGCGCCCTCCGGCTCGGTTGTAATGGTCAGCTTCCTGCTCACACAGCCGGTGGCAATCAAGGCAAAAAACAATGCAAGGACAGGCAGGGAATATCGATAAATCCATTTATTAGCCATTGAGGCTCCTTTCTGGTCGTTCGTTATCATGTTACGAACATAAATTAGCACCAAAAAGCAAGCGAGTCAAGCGGATTTATCTGTCAGTTTTGACTGTTTTTGTTACTGCCTTCGTCGCCTTCGCTGCCGGGGTCCTTATTATTGTCCGGCTTTTTTTGTCCTTTATTGAGTGTCGAAGACAGATCGTTTTTCGGGCTTTTAGGCAGCGAGAAGTGGAAGTTGCAGCCCTGCCCGGAAACGGAATCAACCCAGAGCCTGCCTCCGTGCATCTCTACAAGCTGCTTTGCGATAGTGAGCCCCAAACCGGTGCCGTGATGGCCGGGCCCTTTGAGTATCTTCATCTGAACAAAGCGGTCGAATACTTTTTCAAGCTGCTCGCTGTCGAGCCCCGGCCCGTCATCACCAACCGTAATAACCGCCTCGTCGTCAAATTGTTCAAGATCGACATCTATTTTACCGCCCTGGTGAATGAACTTGACCGCATTTCCTACAAGGTTCGTCAGCACCTGGATCACACGGTCCTGGTCAGCGGTGACAACCACATCCTTCCGCGGACAGTGCGTCCTTATCTTTATTTTTCTTTCGTCCGCAAGAGAGGTAAGATTTTTGACAACTTCATCGATCACATCCTGAAGGGTAACGAATTTGAGGCCAAGCTTCATTGTCCCGGATTCGATCTTTGAAATATCGAGGAAGTCTGAAATAATACGTGAAAGCCTGTCCACGCTGTGGTCGGCCATGATCAGGTTGTCTTTGAGCTTTCCGTTTATCTCCCCGAAAACACCCGCAAGGGCATTTGACATGATATTTTTAAAAATGCAAAGCGGGGTCCTAAGTTCATGCGTAACTGTCGAAACAAACTCGCTCTTCAAGCGGTCATGCTCCTTGAGCACCTCGTTGGCACGTCTAAGTTCGAGTTCCGCAAGTTTCTCTTTGGATACGTCCCTCGCGTAAAGGTTGATATAACCGCCCTCCGTTACAGGCGAGAAAACTATTGAAAACACCCTGTCCTCGCACTGCACTTCGAGACAGTCATGCGAACCTTTTTTCATAACCCCTGCTGCATGACTGCGAATATTATCCGGCAGCTTATCCCCGACGCTCAGCTTCCACCTGCTCAGAAGCGAACCGCTTGCCTTGTTTGCATATATTATGGTGCCCCCTGAATTCGCCCGCAGCACCGGGTTGGGGTTCTCGCTTGGAAATTTCGCCAACTCGCGTATCTGTTTTTCGGCTCGTCGAAGCTCGGTCACATCTATAAGCATCCCGTCCCACAAAGTGGCTGAGTCATCTATGCGTTCCGGCCTTGCGACACACTGGAACCACTTTTCACCATCGTCGCCGCTCCACCTTCCCCACCACTCCATCGCCGAAAGTTCAACGGCAGAGTCCGACACGAGTTTGTCAAGTTCCCTGCGGTCGTCTTTCTGTATTCGGTCGAAAAATATATCGGGGTCATCTATCAGCTCTTCCGGGCCGAAACCGAAAAGCTGACGACAGCTTTCACTGAGAAAAACAAAGTCTATTTCACCTTCAGCCTTTCGTCTCATCTGGAAAACAAGTCCCGGAGAGTTGGCTACCATACGCTGATACCTCGCCTCGCTTTTCTGCAGCGCGCACTCGACTTCCTTTTTTTCGGTTATATCCTCAACATAGCAGTCGAACCTCACAGGTTTTTTCTGTGGTGCGTTGTGCGTTATGACCGTCTCACGAATCCATCTTTCAGTGCCGTCCTTTTTGCGTATCTTGATCTCCACAGGCTCCGGTTCGGCGCCTGCCAGTATCTTCTCGTTACGCATATTGACCGTTTCGCGAAATTCGGGAACTATTATCGAATGCCAAAGCTCACCGGTATCGATAAAATCCTGAGGCTGATAACCGGTCACCGCAAAACAACCCTCACTCCGGTCGGTCCATACGAATTTGCCGTCTTCGATGTATGTCGTATAAGTGTAACTGCTTTTGCCCAGCATCTCATTGTGACGCCTGACGCATTCTTCGAGCGTCTCAACCAGCTGCTCCGTTGGACATGGCTTTGTGAGGAACCTGAATATCTTACGCTCGTTGACAGCCTCTACAGCCGCATCGAGGTCCGCGCAGCCGGTAAGAATAACACAAACCGTATCGGGTGTCATCTTGCGGACTTCGCGAACGAATTCCATCCCGTCCATCCCGTCCATGCGAAGATCGGAAACCACAACGTCAAAGGGCCCGCACTGACCTATCTTCTCGAACCCCCCTTCGGCATTTAAAGCGGTTTCAACGGAAAAACGTCCTCTAAGCTGTCGTTTAACGGCCTCGAGAATATTTATCTCGTCATCTACAAACAGTATTTTAGCATTCACATCCAATGACATTGTGCAGTTCCTCTGTATCTATCGAGAACCTCTTGAAAAGCGCATTTTTAATAACATTCTCAAGGCCCAGACTATACAAAACTTCTAAATTCAGGGGCTTTTCATAACCGTCGCCCGGGCTCATGCAGACAAAATTATCGATCTGGTTGGCAATGTAAACAGCCGCCGTAATGTCATGCTTTCCTTCGTAAAGATTATCCTGGTCGTGATGGTAAACAACGGCTTCGACTATCTTGTGCGGGAGACCCCAAAGCTCGAGAATATTGGCCCCTATCTCGGCATGGGTCGCGCCGAGAAGCTTTTCTTCGAGCCTGTTGTAACAGACTTTCTCATAACGCGAACGAATTATCATCTCGTAAGTCTCGTCGGCGAATCCCGAAATAAGGACCATTTTTCCGGCGTCGTGCAGTATCCCGGCCATGCCCGCAAGTTCAACCGTCTCCTCTTCGAGATGCCAGCTCTCGCATATATCCCTTGCCAGCATACCCACCCTTGCCGCATGCTCCTGGAGACCGTCAACCCAGAATCTGTGTGCCGTTTTTTCCGAAATCCTCGAAAATATCCCCGCCGAAAGAATAAGGGCCTCGACCGTGTGCAGACCGAGATGCACAACCGCCCTTACCGGGTCGCAGATCATCCCTCCTCCCGAGTAAAATGACGAGTTGGCGACCTGCATGATCTTCGCCGACATCCCGATGTCCTTTTCAATCATTCTTCCGACATCGCGCGGGCTGCAATCCGGCTGGGCAAGAATATCTATAACCCGCTGATAATTTTTCGGCATTACAGGAAGGCTCTGCATTTTCGAAATAAGATTCGATACTTTTTCGGATTTTATCTTTTCATCAAGCCGGAAAGCGTTTTCTATCAGCTTCGAAAGCTGCTGAGCGTTGCAGGGCTTTGTCAGAAGCTTATGGCTGCACCGAAGGGCCTTGCCTTTCAAAGGCTGGTCGGAATAACCGGTCAGCATAAAACGGATTACACCGGGAAAACGCTTGCGTACTTTCTCAAGAAGCTCCACCCCATCCATAACCGGCATCTTCAGGTCACTAACGATTATGTCGTAGTGTGTGTCTTTCATCACCTTTAGCGCCTGTGTACCGCGTGTGACAAACTCTATCTTCCACTCGTTTTTCCGACAGCGCAGCAGCCGTCTTATACCGTCAAGAACATTACGGTCATCGTCAACGAAGAGAATCCTACGTTTGTCGTTATTATGGCTGCTGAGATTTTCCATTTACAGGCAATGAAATAATAAAAGTTGTTCCAACGTCCTGCTCGGTCTCAAAGTCGACCCTGCCGCCGTGCTTGTCGACTACTATCGAGCGTATTATCGAAAGCCCCTGCCCCGTTCCCTTTCCGCTTTTCTTGGTTGTGAAAAAAGCGTCAAACATCCGCTGCTGAACATCCGGCCGAATACCGCACCCTGTGTCCGAGACTCTCAAGACGGCATATCCGTTCTCAAGACTTGTATTTACGGTTATTGTGCCCTTCTCCTCGCTGCCGGGACCGATTTTCTGCTCGATGCTGTGAGCGGCATTGACAAGCAGGTTTAGAATAACCTGGTGAATGTCATCAAGACAGCAGATTATACGCGAAAGGTTTTCGTCGAGATTCATTTCGACATCCGCGGCATACTTGATCTCGTTCCTGCATATAGTCAAAGTGCTCCTGACCGCCTTGTTAAGGTCGACGCTTGACATCCTCCGTTCGTCAATGTGGGAAAAATCACGCATGGCGGATATAAGCGAGGTGACGCGCGAAAGCCCCTCCATGCTCTGGTCTATAGCGGAAGGAACTTCCTGGAGAAGAAAATCAAAGTCTGCATCCTCACGCGCCTGTTTTATACGCGCTGCCGAGTCACTGTCACCCAACAACTCATCATATAGTTCCGTAAGCCTGAAAAGAGTTACGAGCGAATCCTTAAGAAAACTGACATTATCGCTGACAAACTGGATGGGGGTGTTTATTTCATGTGCAATGCCCGCACAAAGCCTGCCTATGCTCTGCAGCATCTGAGTGCGTTCGAGCTTTTTCTCGGCTTCGCGCTGCTCGGTAATGTCGCGCATAATCCCGTCGACACCGACAACCTCCGACCTGTCGTTGAACACCGGCGACGCCTTGTCTGAAATATACCGGCACTTACCTTCCATGTCTGTAATGCGGTACGAAGAGGAATAACCTCTGCCTGTCTTTCGGCAATCTTCCACTACCGAAAGGTGCCGCTTGAGGTCGGCTTCGTTTATCAGCTCAGTCCAGTTTACTTCACCGCGTGCGAAAGCCTCGCAGGAATATCCGCAAATGTCAGCCACCGCAGGGCTGATATAAACATACTCTACCCCTTCCCCGAATTTCGCCGAGTAAACTGTCTCCGGAACTGAGGCGATTATCCGAGAGAAGTCGGCGCTTGGCCATAACGAACTGTCCAAAACCCCGTCAATTTTGTTCTTCTTTACATTATCCATTCGCAGTCTATATTCCGATAATCATCATGTCTGTACAATTCCTGCAATGTTTACACACAGTCTTTATCGGTTAATAATATGAGGTGATTTAGCAGCAAAACCGGCAAAATTAATTAAGACAGACCCGGTAATTGTGCTTTTGTACGGCGATTAAAAGAAATAGATTACCTGCCGAAATAATTTATTAGATCTGTCCCGAACCCGGCTCAGGGTCTAATGATGAGTTGAACACTCCGTTTTTCCCGTGTCTAACTCTTCAAAAGCTGGAGCATTGTACGGGCAATGTCATTGAGAGGGACGACTTTATCGGCTGCTCCGACCTGAACCGCCTCTTTGGGCATGCCGTAAACCACACTGCTCGCTTCATCCTGGGCAATAGTCCTCGCACCGGCGTTTTTCATACTCAAAAGCCCCTTTGCCCCGTCATCGCCCATACCCGTCAGTATTGCCCCCACGGCATTGGAACCGGCGTATTTGGCGACGGAATTGAAAAGCACTTCAACGCTGGGCTTCTGCCTGCAAACCATCGGCCCGCCCTCGATGCTCACGCAATAATTGGCCCCGCTCCTGCGAAGAAGCATGTGATAACCGCCCGGGGCTATAAGAACCCTTCCCGGCAGAACATGGTCACCGTCAACCGCTTCCTTTACCTCCATCGAGCATAACGTATTGAGCCTCTCGGCAAAAGATTTGGTGAAGTTTGCCGGCATGTGCTGAACGATCACGGTCCCCGGAAGATTCGCGGGCATCCTGCCAAGCACGGTACTTATCGCCTGGACACCACCTGTCGAAGCGCCAATCGCAAATATTTTATTGGTCGTCTCAGGAAGAAGCAGCACACGTTTATCCCCCTGGCCGCGCCTTTCACCGTTAAGCCTCCTCTCAACACGAGCACGCGATGCGGCCCGGATTTTGTCGACAAGTATTGTACAGGCGTCACCGATAGTATAAGAGGAGCCCGGCTTGCACATGATATCAACCGCCCCTGCCTCAATGGCCGCAAGCGCTGTCTTGCTCCCGGAAGGAGTCAGGGAACTGAGAACGACCACCGGCATGGGGCTGTTCTGCATCAGTCTGCCGAGAAAAGTGATACCGTCCATACGCGGCATCTCTATGTCAAGCGTCAACACGTCAGGCTGATATTTTTTTATCTTAAGTTCAGCTACTATCGGGTCCGGTGCGGCCCCGACAACCTCAATATCATCCTCACGACCTAAAGTTTCCGTCAGAACCTTGCGGACTATAGCCGAATCATCTATAATTAGAACCTTGATTGTCCTTTTAGCCGTAAGCATATAGCAACGCCCTGTTGTTAATCGGATGCAACTACCATTTGAACCGCCACCGGATAACCCTCTACGTTGACAAGGACAACCCCTTCTTCCTTGACGAACTCACACCAGCAGTTGTTGTTGTCGCTTTGTGTCAGATGAGGAACCGTCAGGTCGAAAACATCGGAAGGTGAACTTGCGATCATCGGAAGAACAAGACCGCATGTAACGTTCACAAGTTCCTTGACTGCGTCGGCTTTCTGGTCAGCGCTAAGGTCATCGAGAGCACCCATGTTCTCAGCAAGACTTGCGGCAAATTCCGTCCCTGCGATTATCCTTATCCTGCCGCTTATCGGACCGGTGTACTCTATTTGCGCCGATATCGTCGAATCAGGCACTTGCGGCTGTTCATCAAACGGCATGACCATAAGGAAAGCCATTTTTTCTAGAGCCTCCGACAAAGCTGCGGTGATTACGGACTGGCTGTCAATTACTGCCATGACAAACCCCTAAACTTTCAACAATAATATCTCTGAACTGTTCCGGCTGGAAAGGCTTATGAAGAAAACCTTTGATACCCTCGTCTTCAAGTTCGGATATGCGCGTGCTGCTTGATTCGGTGGAAACGACCACAACCGGTATAGAGCTCAGCTTTTCGTCGCTTTTCATTTTGTGAACAAGCTCAATACCATTCATTTCAGGCATATTAAGGTCCGCGAGAACGAGATTGATATCCTTTTTTGAAAGCACATCGAGAGCTTCAAGCCCGTTACCGGCCTCGAAAACTTCATCGACCTCGATCTCAAGCATTCCAAGCACACGCTTGATCGCCGTTCTTGTCAAGCTCGAATCATCCACTATTAAAACCTTATTTGACATCACAAGTCCTTTCAGACTACATTAATTAACTTACAGCTTCTTTTCAAGCCCCACCGAACGCACCGTAACCGTTCCATCGGCCATATTCATATACATGTTTCTCGGCGACGAACCGCCTATGTCCTCGCCGTCAATAAACAACCCGTTCTGCCAGAGAACCTTCCTTATCGACAGGTAATTTCGTTTACCGATGTCAAAGCCCTTGGGCCCGGTCGCCATCGTGGCGCCTCCGGCTATTTTAACGTTCATCCTTTTCTTTCCCGCGCCCATAGACAAAAGCTTGTTCAAAAGAAGCGCCATCCCGGTGTCGGCGAACATGAACGGCATCTTCTCAGACTTCGGCTTGTCCACGTCCGATGCGGGAAGCTGGTAGTGCAGCATACCCCCCACTTTCGCCTGGGGGTCATAAAGAGCCACCCCAATACATGAACCGAGCGAATATGTCGTAAGGATTTCCTCGGAATCCTTCGATACCTTCGCGTCGGATATGTCTACAACTATTCTCTTTTTCACATTTCAGCCCTTTTAAGGTTTGCGGTAAATTGTCGGCTGAACATAAGCGAACTTATGTTCAATACCTGTTAAAGACTCCGAATGGCCCGTAAACAGAAGACCACCGGAATCAAGCAGATCAAAATAACGATTGACAAGCTTAGACTGAGTGGGCTTGTCGAAATATATCATAACGTTCCTGCAGAAAATGAACTCAAGCGGACCTTTTACAGGCCACTGCTCCATCAGGTTCAGGCGGGCAAAGACCACCGTCCGTTTCAGGTTATCTTTAACCTCCCATAACTCACTGTCACCTCCACTACCGCATTTCTTGAGATATTTCTGCCTAACCTGTGGACTTACCGGTTCTATACGTTTTTTTTCGTAAACCCCGGCTTTGGCCTTTTCGAGTATCCGGGTCGAAATATCCGTAGCAAGAACTTTCACATCCCAGCTTCCCCTGCCTGCCACAGCCTCCAGCAAAGTGATCGCGATACTGTAAGGCTCCTCGCCCGACGAACATCCCGCCGACCATACGCGTATCCTGCTGTCACCTTTCTTTTTTTTCTTCTCGAACATCTGCGGAAAATAAACCCGGTTAAGATAATCGAAATGCTGAGACTCACGGAAAAAACTTGTAAGATTCGTGCTGAGAGAGTCTATCAGGTTATAAAATTCTTTGCCGTTCTGGTCTCGAGTCGCATACTCGATATACTCACCGAAACTTCTCATCTTCAGTGTTCGTATACGTTTTGCGAGCCTGGCACGAACAAGCTCACGCTTTCCGCTGTGAAGATTGATCCCGCAGTACTTATAAACAAGCTCGCTGACGGTGCGGAACTCTTTGTCGGTAAGATCAATTTTATCTAATACTGCATCCAGCATCTCTTTTTCCTGAAAACAGAATCTAACACAACATATTTCGACCTGCCGACAAGGCCCCTTAACTTAAAACAAGCCCTGCCGCAAAACATTGAAAAAACAACCGTTTTACCTGTCAAGGGTCCTATAATGACCCTTATTAAAATCCTGTCAATTGCTCCCTTTTTTCATCTGCCCCGTTTCCGATTTGATTTATTTCATTCGGATATTTCGACCTTTTAGACAAACCGGTTAATTAAATTAGTACAGTTTTTTACTTATTTGGAAATTACACAATAAACCTCTCCGAAATCAGGTATTTCCCCAATTACATTGTCTCCATTTTCACGTATAATTATTATTGAAATTGATAAATGGTTGTTTTTCGGACCTGAGGTTAAATGAAAAGATCGAAAGTATTAAAAATTGTTATCTGGTCGTTAGTTATTATCGCTGTACTGGCATATTCCATACCGCTGGGTATGAAATTTTGGGTCATTCCCCAAATTGTCCGTTCTCAGTTCGCAGATAAAGTCGAACCTGTCTGGAAAGGCTCATTTGAGATTGAGGCCGTACACTTCAGTTATTTTAAGCCAACCTATATTACCGGCATCAGCTTCAGTGACACGCAAGGACGCACACCTCTGAGCATTGGAACCCTCAAAGTCTCGCTTTCACAATGGTATAAATTAAAGCCCGCTGTTTCAAAACTGGAAATCGCAGACCTCGAACTGGAAGTACGTTTCGACGATAACCGAATAAAGCTTCCCGATGAACTCAAATTGGAAGAGACAAATGACGAACCAGCAGTCAACAGCCTGAAAACCATTACAGTAAACAATGCAACGATAACAGTTATAAATCAAAATCAACGAAAATTGTCTTACTCCAATTTCTCGCTGACAGTAGATCGCAAACCTGAAAAGACTCAAATAATACTCAGCCGAATCACCTCCGATTCCTCGGATTCCCTGCACGTAAATGCAAGTCTCAGCGGAGAACAAAGTAAAACAATAAATGCCGACATCCGCTTTAACCACTATCTTGATCGCGCCGAGTCACTGGCATGGTCGGGTTTTTTCGTCGGAAAACCGATCTACTCAACAGACGGAGCTATAAGCGCAGATCTTGTGGTAAACCTGCCGGTTGATAATTATCGCAGGCTCCTCGCCGACGGCAATATCGAGTTTCATGATTTTGCACTTCAGCATGAAAGCAAACCTCTTATCGACAGCTTCGACACAACTCTTGCGATACATGGCCAGGACCTCGAACTCGAAGAGTTCCGCTGTCAACTCGCCGAGGGAACATTCTCCGGCACTGTAAAAGCGGAGTATGAAAATTTCATACCCGTCGCCTTTTCAGGACGTTTCGAGGGGCTCGGGATCAAGATAGAACCGATATACCAGGCCTTTCCGCAAATGAAAAAACTCCGCCACGGCAGCATGGACTTCGACCTGCAGTTTAACAGGCCGCAGCCGGACCCGAACTCTACGACTGGCAACGGTGATATTTTTCTCGATAACGCCGACCTCAGCACCCTGCCTGTAATACCCGCTGTTTTTTCCGCTATTCAGCTCGGCGCCATTGAACCGCTCAAAATGTCCGACGCCGCCGTCGTTTACGACGTCAACGGAACGGACCTGGTAATAAAAGACGCTATTATGACCAATAAGCTTTCTGCAATAAAAGCGGAACCCGGGGGAAAATATAATTATATCGACAAAACCGTGGACATGCACATAATAGTCCTGCCCGTCAAACAGGTCGACGCGTCGTTAAACAAAGTTCCAATAGTCAATCTTTTCGTACAGCTCAAAGACACACTTTCCCGGTTCAGAATAAAAGGAAAGGTCACCGACCCTCCCGCGAGTCTCGTGAAAAAGGAAGCTGTTACAGATATAACAAAGGGATCTTTCGATTTTGTCACAGATTCTGCCAAAGCGGGAATAGACCTGCCGGGCAATATTATAAACTTCATCACCTCCCCGTTCCAGTCAAACGAAAAAGAAAATCCCGTGGACCGGGCCGGTCCTGAGTAAAAAGGTAAATTGTTTTATGAATGAATAGAAGCTGCTATTTCCATGCCGCTTCAAGCAGGCTCGGCACGTCGATAATCAGGCTCACCCTGCCGTCACCCATTATCGCCCCGCCCGATATGCCCGGAACCCTGCCTATACCCTCTCCAAGGCTCTTGATTACAACCTGCTGCTGACCAAGCAGTTCATCCACCATAAGGCTGCCGCGTTTGCCGTCTTCCTCCACAACAACAAGTGACGCCTCATGCGGTTTTTCACTGTCGGGCTTTACACCGAACATTTTATAAAGCCTCACCATCGGCACAAGTTCTCCATGCACCATCGCCATCTCACCCCGCTCGGCAACGGTGTTAATTGACTTCTCCGTAGGCCTTATGCAGCATTCTATTGAAACGATCGGGATAATGTAACGTTCCTTTCCTATCCGAACTATCTGGCCGTCGATTATCGCCATTGTCAAAGGCAGCCGAACAAGAAAACGTGTCCCCTTGCCGAACTCCGATTCAATATCCACCTTGCCACGAAGCGATTCAATGTTCTTCTTGACAACGTCCATACCGACGCCCCTGCCGGAAACCTCGGTTATTTTTGCAGCCGTTGAAAGACCCGCGCTGAAAATAAGCTTATAAACATCCGAGTCGCTCATGCTGTCTGCTTCGGCCTGTGAAACCAGCCCGTTGTCAACGGCCTTTTTCAATATCTTCTGCCTGTCAAGCCCCTTGCCGTCATCAACTATTTCAATAACTATATTGCCCGCCTGGTGATAAGCACGAAGCTCAACTCTGCCTGCCTCGTTTTTACCAGCGGCCAGCCTGTCTTCGGCGCTTTCGATGCCGTGGTCAACGGAATTGCGGATCATGTGAACAAGCGGATCGGCGATCTGGTCAACAACGATCCTGTCCAGTTCCGTATCCTCGCCCTCGGTCACAAGGTCAACCTTTTTGCCTGACTTCTGAGAAAGATCCCTGACAAGCCTTGCCATTTTCTGGAAGACACCTGCAATGGGAACCATTCGCATCATCATCGAAAGCTCCTGCAGTTCCCTTACGATCTTCCCCTGGTGATTTATTTTCGCACCCAGCGCATGTTTCTGCTCATCGTTGACATCATCGTTTTCACGACTGCGATTGTTGACGGTTTGTGAGACCATGGATTGTGCTATAACAAGTTCGCCAACCATATTCACAAGCTCATCCAGCCGCTGTGTGCTTACCTTTATCTTCTCGTCGGAAACCGGCTTTTGATGCTTCGCCGCCTGCATCGACTGTTTCGCCGGCGCGGAATTCGCAGGCTGCTGTGTTTTTGTTGCCTCCGCGGGCTGGCCCTGCTTAGTCGCACTTGCCGCCGCTGGTGCCTCTGCGGGTTTTTGCTGCGGCTTTGTTTCCGGCTGCTTTGCAGGCTCCGCCTTTGGTTCTACGGGCCTGGATTCTGGTTTAGGTTCAGGTTTTGGCTCAGGAGCCTTCGGCTGATTCTCCGCCTGCTCTTTAACAACTGTATCCGCTGCGGGCTGTTGCTTTGTTTCAGCTTTCGGTTCTATCTCGACCTGCTGTTCTTTTACGGGGTTTTCCTTTGGCTCGGATGCAGTTTTCGTTTCACCTTTAGTTTCAGCAACTTCCGCACATGGAGCTTCCTGTTTTGTCTCAGTATCTTCTTGCGCCGCTTGCTCCGGTTCTTCAGACTCAGGCTTTACCTCGGGCTTTACATGCGGCTCGGTCTTGTTATCCCCTGCTGTGTTGACAGTACCGGCATCGACCGTTTCCTGCTGCTGTTCAGCATCGACAGTCTGCTGCGCCGGCTGTTGCGCAGATTCCTCCGCAGTTGTTTCAGGTACCGCTGATTCTGCCTGAGGTTCGGATTCCGCAGCCGCCTGTTCGACAGCTTCGGCGCTTTGCGCAGGCTCAGTAGACGCTGTTTCAGATCCGCCCGCCGAACCGCCGTTCTCTGTCACGGCATGTAGCTTTTTCAAAAGGGGGCCCAGTTCCGGGTTTGCCGGAACCACGCAAGAACCGTTCACCGCCTCCTGCAGTTCCTCCATCATCCGCTTGAGCAGGTCGACCGATTCGAAAATCACATTCATCACATCCCCGACCAGCTTTACCGTGCCCTTTCTTCCCATATCAAGCAGGTTCTCAGCCGCATGGGCCAGCGAACCTATCTCGGTCAGGTTCAAAAATCCCGCCATTCCTTTAACAGTGTGGAAACCGCGGAATATCATATTGATCGCCTCGGCGTCTTCCGGGTTCGACTCGACCTGCAGAAGACCCGCTTCGGCGTTTTCTATGTGCTCGGCTGCTTCTGCAATGAAATCCATCACCAAGGGCAGGTCGTCCTCACCTACTATGGTGGCCTCTGCATCCTCGCTTGACGCCTCCTCGGTTTGCGCCTGCTCTGTGCTTACCGCCTCCTCAATAATTTCATCTTCCGCAGGTTTAATTTCTGCAGTTTCGCCCGGCTGTTCACTTACTGCCTGCTCGACCGCTTCTTTCTGAACCTCGGCCTGTTCCTCAACGACCGCCGAATCTTTCACCGGCTCGTTGTTCTCGCTGCAATCCTGTTCAGACTCGCAAACGGTTTGACCTCTCGAGTCCTGCTGAGGTGAACAGACTTCAACTATCCGGTCGGAAAGACTTGAAAGCGTCAATATGGTGTTGGAAATCGCACGAATGGAATCATCAACATCACTGATTTCCTTGTTCATAACCGCCGAGATAAGTTCACCCGCCGAACCGGCAGCCTCTTTTGCCTGGTCTTTTATTTCTTCCGGAAGACCGCTAACCCCGCTGACGCACTCTCCGATTTCGTCAAGCAGCTTCTGCAGTTTTTCCAGTTCAACAGTGTTTTCCGCTGAACCGGCACCGACGGAACAAGATGCCTCTTCCACAAGATGCTTTAGTTTTTCGATTTCACTCATTTTCCACCATCACATTAATAGGTCGCTCTTTCAGCGCCCGACCTCCGGAATATATTAAATCATCGACTAAGATTTGCCCTTAATTTAGTTATAAATGCCTATAAAAGCACAATTTGTTACAAAACCCTTATGTATGCTTTGTCCCATAATGCTTACACTTAAACAAAAAAAAACGGCATTTCATCAATGCCGTGATAATATCTCGCAAAACTTCTAAAATGGCAGTTCCAGGCAAGCTATGTCAAGCTATGGCCTTCCATCCTTCATTAAGCTCTTTGAGCAGGTCAATAACTTCGCGCAACATATTAGCGTCACACTTGAGATTCGCTTTGCTTAGATGCCGGTCCATAAAGTGATACAAAGCACGAAGATTGTTAGCCACCTCTCCGCCCTGTTCCATATCAAGAACCGTGTTAAGCTCAAAAATGATATCCTGGGCCTTGCCTATGTTCTTTCCCTTGCCCGCATAGTCATTGCTTTCAATGTCCTTGATGGCCTGGTTGAGAAATTTGATCGCCCCCTCATAGAGCATTACAACCAGCCGACCCTTGTTCTGCGTGGAAATCGAAGTTTCCTTGTATGCGCTTAAACCTGCCATTTCATTCCTTCCTTAGAATAGGCAACAGCATTTTTTAACTATCGGGTGACGGCCTGCGAACAAACCGTCACCCGTCATAAATTCAATATATACGAACCGAAATACTAACGAAGCAGGTTCATCGCCATCTGAGGCATCGAATTCGCCTGAGAAAGCATAGAGATACCAGCCTGTGAAAGCACCTGGTTCCTTGTGAACTCGGCCATCTCGGTAGCAACATCCACGTCGGATACACGAGACTCCGAAGCCATCATGTTCTCACGTGTGATATTCAATACCGTGTCGGTGTATTCCAGCCTGTTCATCATATAACCCATCATAGCTCGTGCACTGTCCTTGGTCTCAATAGCTGTATTGACTGTAGTAAGTGCCGCCTGTGCCGAAGCAGCAGAACTCAAAGACACACCGCTTGTTCCGCTGTCAAGACCGAGAGTGGTTCGGCGAACGTCCACGCTGTTGACAGCGATCTCGGAATCATTACCGTTCGAGTCCTGGCTAAAGTGGACAGTAACAGTTGAACTTGCACTGTTGAGCATTGCAACACCGTTAAACTCAGTACGGTTTGCGATACGATCGATTTCCATGGACATCTGCTGGAACTCGTTGTTCATAATACGTCTCTGTGCAGACGAATAAGAACCTGTCGCAGCCTGCTCGGAAAGCTCTTTCATACGAACAAGAATGTTGTCAATAGCGCCCAGGGCACCTTCCATGGTCTGCAGCATGCTGATACCGTCACGAGCGTTACGAGAACCCTGTGTCAGCATCGCGATGTCGGCACGCATCAATTCACGAACCGCCAGGCCTGCTGCGTCATCCTTAGCGGTATTAATACGCAGCCCCGAAGACAGCCTTTCGACTGACTGAGCAAGGGCGTCGTAACTTGAACCGAGGTGCCTTGCAGCATTTTCAGCCATAATGTTGTTCTTTATTGCTAACATATTCCAAACTCCTTAAACTTAAATAAATAAGAATCGCCCCTGTCAGGACCCGTTCTGATTACATATTTACATGTTAAACGTATTTTGCCGGGCAAATTCATGTCCCGACAATAACAATTATCGGCGTCTAACATGTATACTTAAGTGGTTAAGGAGTGGATTCGGACGTTTAACCGCAACGACCGATAGTGTCTTGAAATGTGCAAAAATAATCACGCTCGGACGTGAAAATTTTTTAAAAGTTTTTCTAAATTAACCCTTTTTTTTGCCCGCTTCTCTAAAAACAACCATATCCGGTCCAATAAAAAAGCCCTTTTTTAACAGTCAAAATTGAGCTTTTCGGGACTTTTCCCTACTTCTGTGACAGCTCTTTCCATCCCCGGTTAAGTTCCTCCAGTAATGGTATCACCTCGTCGATTATTCCGGGGTCACACTGCATGTTTGCATCACCCAAACGCTGCCACATATAATTATAAAGCTGCCTGAGGTTCTGTGAAACCTGTCCGCCCTGCTCCATGTCAAGCACGGAGTTAAGCTCGAAGATGATATCCTGCGCCTTTACGATATACTCCCCTTTTGCCTCCATATTGCCTTTAGCGATCTCAGACTTTGCCTGGCGCAAAAAACGGACCGCCCCGTCATAAAGCATAACGACTATCCTGAGGTTATTGTTTTGAGTTAGTATCGCATTTTCCTGGTAGATCGTTGCTGTGGACATATTAACTCTCCAGCTAAAAATTTAGTTTACTGAGACTTTGGATGGCAAAAACCTTAATTACACTACTGAAAACAGGCTCCCTCGAATATGAAAACATCCGGTTGTCTTACCCTGAAACTGGCGGGGTGACCCTATCCCGGCCGGGTCACCCCTGATCTGGTAAGAAGCCCGTTATTAAATTTTATCATTAACCTCTAAGCAGGTTCAACGCCATCTCAGGCATGCTGTTGGCGTGACCAAGCATTGATACACCCGCCTGGGCAAGAACCTGCGTTCTCGTAAGTGCAGCCATTTCTGTAGCAACGTCAACATCCGAGATTCGAGACTCAGCAGCGAGGAGGTTTTCCGCCTGTATGCTCAAAACCGTCGAAGTACTCTCAATACGGTTCATCCTGTAACCAAAGCTCGCACGTGCGCTGTCTTTGATTTCGATAGCATTTGAAATAGCCGCCATAGCTGAAACCGCATTCGTTCCGTCTGCACCGGTCAGGCTGTGAGCGCTTACAAGCCCCAACGCCGATGCCGTCATGTTCACCGAGCTGAGATCTATCGACGACCCCTGACCGAAGTGGATCGTGTTACTCTTGCCGGCACTGTCAAGCATGTAAACACTGTTAAACTGGGTGGTATTGGCGATACGGTTGATCTCGTCACGCAGCTCCTGGTACTCGGCATCAATTATCTGACGCTGTTTTGTCGAGAAAGTGCCTGTAGCTGCCTGTTCCGCCAGCTCATACATACGAACCAGAACATCATCAACCGCTGCCAATGCTCCCTCAAACGTCTGAAGCATACTGATCGCATCCTGGGCGTTTCGATTTCCCTGGCGGATTACCGCGATGTCCGCACGCATAAGCTCACGAACCGCCAGACCGGCTGCATCGTCTTTCGCGCTGTTGATACGCATTCCCGAAGAAAGACGCTCGACAGACTTGGCCAGTGAATCATAACTGGTGCCTAAGTGGCGAGCAGCGTT
Organism: uncultured Pirellulales bacterium; assembly: GCA_964628195.1. Taxonomy (GTDB): domain Bacteria; phylum Planctomycetota; class Phycisphaerae; order Sedimentisphaerales; family Anaerohalosphaeraceae; genus CAZVPF01. The sequence goes on from CAZVPF010000013.1 coordinate 50,541, forward strand.
TTCAGCCATAATGTTGTTTTTAATCGCTAACATGGGATTTTCTCCTTACCAAATTATCCAGCAAGAGCTAACTTCTTCTTTTACCAGTATTTGACCTTTTAATGAGCCCTATAAAAACTTATATTTTTACTTCTTACATCCTTTGTTATCGGAACAAAATTAAATGACTTTAGGGCAAAAAACATTTTTTAAAAGAAAGTCATATAATATCGCTCATAATTATCGAGCCGACATATTATTATCGGATGAAAACCCCCGCTTATTGCATTAAAAGACCGATAATTATTATAAAAAATACCCTTTTCCCTCTAATTTTAGCGGTTTACGCAAAGGAAGGTCCGATAATCAATATTCTTGTATGCAATAGTCCGCAATTAACTGCAAAAACCAGGAAAAGTTATAAGATTTTAGATATCCGTGAGAACTAAAACATGAATCATGCGACACACCCCGATACAGGCCAGAGAATCTTTTGCAAAAATCACCCTCATCCACACCTGCGCATAAAAAATGGCTGCCATGAGCATGACAGCCATATCGTGTATATAGTTATGTAAGGAAAGCGCTTTAACGCAGAAGCTGCATCGCCATCTGGGGCATTGAGTTCGCCTGGGACAACATCGAAATACCTGCCTGGGCGAGCACCTGGTTTTTCGTCATGGCAGCCATCTCGGTCGCAACGTCTACGTCGGAAACACGGGATTCAGAGGCAAGCGTGTTCTCCCTCGTGATATTCAAGACCGTATCGGTATATTCGAGCCTGTTCATCATATAACCGAACATCGCCCGGGCACTGTCTTTGGTTTCGATAGCGCTATTAACAGAAGTCAAAGCCGCCTGGGCAGAAACTGCGGAATTAAGGGACACACCGCTGGTTCCGCTGTCAAGACCAAGTGTCGTACGCCGCACATCAACACCGCTTACATCGATCTGAGAGTCATTGCCGTTTGAGTCCTGGCTGAAGTGAACCGTCACGCTGCTCGATCCGCTGTTAAGCAGCTTTACTGTGTTAAACTCCGTACGGTTCGCGATACGATCGATCTCCATCGACATCTGCTGGAACTCCATATGCATGATCCGACGCTGGGCAGATGAATATGAACCCGTAGCGGCCTGTTCAGCCAGTTCCTTCATCCTCACAAGGATATTGTCGATCGCCGCAAGAGCACCTTCCATAGTCTGGAGCATGCTGATACCGTCACGGGCGTTTCGAGAACCCTGTTCGAGCATAGCGATATCCGCCCTCATTAACTCACGTACTGCAAGGCCTGCGGCGTCATCCTTGGCTGTATTGATCCTAAGACCCGATGACAGCCTTTCAACTGACTTGGCAAGCATATCATAGTTGGTGCCCAGGTGCCTGGCAGCATTTTCCGCCATAATGTTGTTTTTAATCGCTAACATACTATTGTCTCCTTACATTATAAAACGACAGCACTTTACGGGATTATCCCGCTGTTTCCATTAATAAGAACCAGCCGTAAACTTCCTGTATCACCGACCGGTATTATCTATTAAATTTTCAAAATAACTCAAGGCACTTATAATAATTCAATCCGTCATGCCCGACACCCTGTATTATCGGATAAGGACCTAAACACTTAAGGGCTTTATTTTACCAATATTCACACCTCAACCCCCCATAATAACCACTCTCACATATTCTGAACAAACTAAGTCTTATAATTTTCGTTTCGTCCCATAAAAGACAAATCTCCGACCAGCAAAGCCATCCCTTATCGGACACTTCCAAAATGTTAGCGGACTTTGAGTTTTCACCAAAACCGGACCGATAACAAAAAGTCCCAAAAAAAATCTAAAAAAAATTACCCGGACCAAAATAAAAGACACAAAGACTCCGCTATTATGGCTTAGTTGTGTCAAAACACATACTTTTAAAGAGCTTTCCCTCCTTTATTAAATCCAAACTCTGCTTATGTCGATAAATCTGTTATTAAAGACGATTGAAATAGTTACCCAACCTTTACAGTAAGGACAATGAATGGCTGACGACCAGAAAATATGCAAGAATTGCCAGTTTTACGATGCAAAGAACCAGGAATGCCACCGCTACGCCCCGCAGCCCGTCGACCAGGACCAGCAAAACCGCATCCGATGGCCCAAAACCCCCCCTATAGGCTGGTGCGGAGAGTGCAGAAGAGTAGTTACTGAAGAGAAATAGACCTGAATATCCTTTTATAAACTTATCCTCTATAAAAGGTTTTTTCTAAAAATCATCCCTCGATATCATCCAACTTCATCTAAGTGAGCAAAAAGACTCCCCGCAGTCCAAATTTAACTATCATTCATTACTTTTATGTTGAAACTGTACAATCCAAATCTTATTATTATGAACTAAATTAGGAGCAAACCTGTCAAAATCGGGGCTCGCGCATTATTTACCCAATTTTGAACACCAGGTTTTCTCATGTATGCAGCTGTCTATGCACCTGACGGGAGGTCGTTGGGGCAAAGATTTTGCAAAAACAATTTCTAAAGTGCGCAAAAGATGCGCTAATTGTGTGAAATCTTTATTTTGGAAGGAGCCCGAAAATGCTGAAAAGGAAAATGTTACTGCTTTCTCTGATCATTTCAACGGCTATACTGCTGTTTGCCGACTACACCCAAGCCGATGAAATATCGCAGCTCAAGGAAATGGTCCGCCAACAGCAGCAAATGCTCGAAAAGCTTCAGCAGAGAATCAGCGAACTGGAAGCAAAGCAGGAAAACCAGCAAAAACAGGTCCGCCAGATCAGCGTCAGGCAGGAAACGGTGGAAACAGACGCTAAACTGCCCGGCTGGCTCGACAGGATCAAGTTCGGCGGCGATTTCAGATACCGCCACCAATCTGACTGGTCGGAATCTTCTGGAACCCACTCCACCGACCGCCACAGAAACCGGATACGCTTTAGATTTAAAATGGACGCCGAAGTAAATGACGAAACAAGTGTTCATATGCGACTGGCGACCGGCGACGACGACAACCCCGCTTCTACAAATTCAACACTTGATGGCGGCTTCTCAAGCAAAAACATCTGGCTCGATCAGGCATACCTTAAATATCAGCCGAAAGAATTCCCTGATGCAGTGCTTTTTGCCGGTAAAATGCCAAACCCCTTCTATTCGGTTGGCGGAAATGAGCTTATCTGGGACGGCGACGTAACACCCGAAGGCGGTGCAATAAAATACAATAAAGTACTGAACGACTCCCTTGAACTTTTGTTCAGCGGCGGCGGGTTCTGGGTCGAAGAAGAAGGAAGCATTGACACCGACCAGTCCATGTGGGCAGTACAGGGTTATGCAAAATACAAATTGCATGATCAAAGAGATACTTACGTTCTTGCAGGAGCAAGCTATTATGACTTTGCAAGAACCGGCAACAGGGAAGTTATTTACCAAAGCGACACAACATCAAGCAGCTTCAAGAACGCGTTCGGAAACACCTTCTATACATCGGGAACTACTGCATACTATACCTATGACTATAATCTCGTGGAGGGCTTTGCAGAACTTGGCACCACCGTAATGGACAGGCCGGTTACACTGTATTACGACCACGTGATTAACGCCGCAGCATCCGTACCGCAGGATACCGCCTGGCTGCTCGGATTCAACATAAACAAACTTACTGAACCAGGCGACTGGAGTTTCGGATATGATTATCGCGAGGTCCAGGCCGACGCAGTAATAGGTCTTTTCAACAGCTCCGACTTCGCCGGAGGAAGGACAAACTCGAGGGGCCACAGGTTCGGCATCTCTTACCTCTTAAAAGAAAACATGACCGCAGCACTGAATTACTATTGCACCCAAAGAGCATCAAGTGCATTCGCACTGCCGGAAGACTACGTAAACACCCTTCAACTGGACTTCAAACTTAAGTTCTGACCCCTTTTTAATAACTAAAATTAAATATGGCATGGACGACAATTAAGTCTTCCATGCCTTTTTCTTTGGCGAAAAGTACTTCCATTTATAAAATCAGCCGGTTATTATCTTCGTTCTCGATGGAGAAATAGATAATGACCGAAAAAAATCAAAAAAACTGGACAATAAAGGCCCTGCTCGACTGGCTGGTGCCCTACCTTACAGAAAAAGGCATAGACGCCCCGCGACTGTCCGCAGAACTGCTCGTCGCTCATTCACTGCAAATGGACCGCCTCCAGTTATATCTGCAATATGACCGAACCGTCACCCCCGAAACCCTCACAAAATTAAGAGAGCTTGTAAAACGTGCCGCAGCCCACGAACCCCTCGCATACCTGGTCGGCAGTACCGAATTTTATTCCCTCACCATTAAAGTCACACCGTCGGTACTTATCCCCCGACCCGAAACCGAACTTCTTGTCGAAAAAGCAATCGACCACCTTCGGGCCGGTCCCGGACCCAAAAAAGTGCTCGACCTGTGCACAGGTTCCGGCTGCATCGCAATTGCAATTGCCAAAAACCACACCGCCGCCGAAGTGACGGCAACCGATATCGACCAACACGCACTCGACACAGCAGCCCAAAATATCGAACATCATAACCTCTCCGACAGGGTGCGTCTGCTCAAGGGCAATATGTTCGAGCCCGTCGGCAGCGAAAAATTCGACCTGGTAGTATCCAACCCTCCTTACGTAAGTCAACACGAATATGAAAAGCTCCCTGCCAACGTCAGGGAATATGAACCCGCAAAAGCGCTGCTCGCCGGCCCCGACGGCATGGAAGCCTACCGCAAAATAGCGTCCGATATTGGAGCCTGTCTCAATAAAGATGCACCGCTTATACTCGAAATAGGTCACAAACAGGGCCCAGCCGTCTCAAAGCTCCTTAAGGACACCGGGCTATTTGCCGAAGTCACTGTCAGCCGGGACCTCGCAGGCCGCGAACGAATCGTGACCGCGACCGGCCGACGTGACAATTAATATGGCAAAAAATAAAGCGGATTACATAACCGACGCATTCGATTTCCCCGACTTCACCGAAGTTATTCAAAAGGTCCCCGCACCCAGTGAACAGGACAGTGAACAGATAGAAAACCTCATCTCGGACAGGAACACTCAGAAAAATGCCGCTGCAAGCAACCCTCAAAACCCCTCGCAGAAAACAGGGATAGATACCGCAAAGGCAAACACACCGCAACTTGAAACTGATAATCAGCTTCAGGACGTCGACCTCGAAACAAGCCTCGCTGTAAAAAAAGCAGAAACACCCGCAGCCGGCGCCCAGCAAACCGAAATAATAGTCCAAAAGGCCCAGCCGCACACAGGCCCCGAATATGAACGTCATAATAGAATCCCTGCCGCAGGCCCCTTGCCATTTATTTTCATGCTTATTATAACCTCGCTTCTCGGCATTGATATCGGCATCGGCCTGATAAAACCATCCTCCACTAACGCTCAGCAGCCGCAAGTGCACAACCCGCCGTACTCTCACCAAAACCAACCCCCCATCGATACCGCGGCAGCGAACCGCCTGGTGAACGATTTTGCATGGCACTGGAACGCCCGGGACTATCAAAGCCTCTACCTGATGTTCGACCCTGCCTCGCTCGAAGGAATTTCCCTCGACGAATTCAAGAGCCAATGCCGCGACCTCGCCCGAATAGGCTCTGTAAAGCAGCCCCGGTTCATCGACTCACGTCTCTCAGGCGTGGCAATGGGCCAGAGACTCTATAAACTCCATTATATGGCAGCATTTACAGCAGGACCCGGCCATGTGGAGCTAACCATCTCCCTGCCCTCAACAGGGCCGCGAATATGGCGTTTCGACCTGCAAATTAACCAAAACAACCGAATAAACCGATGAATATACAAGCCTTTATATATTAAGGATACCCGAATGACAGATAATAAAACACCCAACCACTGCCGCACCATCATAATTCTGCTTATACTCGCTATCGCTCTTATTATTGTCGACATCTATGTTTCAACCAAACCCGAACCTGCCGCCACAGGCGCCGCCGATATCCTCGCGGCCTCAACCGTAGACCTGCCCGAATACGTTACAGCGAAATACCGAATAAACCTCTGCGAGAAATTTCTCGACGCATGGAATGGCAAAGACCCGGAAAAACTCTACGAAATACTCGGCCCAACCGCCCACAACGACATGACACTTCAGCAGTTCACCAACCAGTGCGAAACAGCTTTCTTCCCGCAGGGGCAACTCTCAAACGAACGCTATGTAGGCCAAGTATTCCAAGGCCTCTACCTCGGCGCAAGGGTCTACACCCTTAATTACCACCTCAACATCGCGGAAAAGCCCGCCGTACTGACCGTTTCCATACTCTGCCCCGACGATGCCCGCCAGCCGGAGGTCCTAAGGTTCGACATAAAGACACTCTGAAAAATAAACCATTTTTCGGGATCCACAATGCCTGCTTTGCCCGCTCTATAAGTATCCTCATATTGAATTAATCCCCCATTTACCTGAAACCAGAGCCGAAATATTAGCTACACCCAATATATATAAACACTTACACTCGACAGCCACCGCCGCAGTCACTGCCGATATTTTCTTCTTTACTTTTTTTACTCATGCCGCTATAGTTACAGGGCTGTAAGAATTTTGACGTAAAGGGGTAGTTACGACATCTTAGTAGAAAAACCCCTGCCCATTGAGAGAACTTCAGAAAAAATAAATACAGAGATTTTATAGAAAGGAAGAAATATGGCAAAAAATTATGAACTACAGGATGTAGACAGACCGAACTTGTATCGTGACGTATTCCCATATACGGAATTTCCAAAAGTCGAATTCGACGGCCAAACCGTTCCTTACGAGATGCCCGACGACATCTGGATCACCGACACAACCTTCCGTGACGGCCAGCAGGCAAGACCGCCATACACCCCCGAACAGATCGCAAGGATATACGAATTCTTCCACCAGATCGACAACGGCACAGGCCTTATCAGGCAGTGTGAATTCTTTTTATATTCGAACCGCGACCGCAAGGCAGTCGAGCTTTGCCTCGAAAAAGGTCACAAGTACCCCGAGGTTACCGGCTGGATAAGGGCCGTCGCCGCCGATTTCAAATACGTAACCCAGATGGGCCTCAAGGAAACAGGCATTCTAACATCGGCAAGCGACTACCACGTATTCCTCAAACTCCGCAAGAACCGCAGCCAGGCACTCCAGGCGTATCTCGACGTTGTAATGGCCGCAATCGACAGCGGTGTACTGCCCAGGTGCCACTTCGAGGACATCACCCGAGCCGACTATGAAGGCTTTGTCCTGCCCTTCGCAAGCGAACTGATGAAGCTAAGCGAAAAGCACGACACACCCGTTAAGATCAGGTTATGCGACACCCTCGGTTTCGGTGTTCCTTTTCCCGGCACAACACTGCCTAGGAGCATCCCGAAACTGATCCACGGCCTGCGTCAGCTTGGCGTGCCCGCCGAATGGCTCGAATGGCACGGACATAACGACTTCCACAAGGTACAGGTAAACGCAGCTACCGCGTGGCTGTACGGCTGCTGCGCCGCCAACTGCTCAATATTCGGCGTGGGCGAGCGAACAGGCAATCCGCCCATCGAGGCACTGGTCATCGAGCACGCCCAGATAAAGGGAACCAACCCCAAGATCAACTACGAAGCGATAACCGACCTCGCTGAATACGCACACAAAGACCTCGGCTTCGACATCCCCTCGAACTACCCGCTCGTTGGCAAGGACTTCAACGTCACACGAGCCGGCATCCACGCAGACGGCCTGCTCAAGAACGAGGAAATTTACAACTGCTTTGACACCAAGAAACTGCTCAAGCGTGAGATCGGCGTTGCAATCACAGACAAAACCGGCGCCGCCGGCATAAAGCACTACATCGAAGACCGCTACGAAATCGAGATCCCCAAGCACGACCCGCGTGTCGGCGCGATAAAGGACAAGATCGATGCTGAGTATTCCGCAGACCGCGTAGCTTCAATATCAGACGCGGAAATGGAAGCATGGATTAACGAAGTCTTCGGCGACGAGTTGCCCCCAAAGAGGTAAAGCTTTGCCGAACCGTAAAATAAAAGCGATACTTTTTGACCTTGGCGAGACCCTGCTTAACTTCGGCCCAGTCGATAAAAGCAGGGTCTTCAAAGAGGCCGGCAGACTGACCTACGAATACCTCAGCAGCAACGGCCACCAGCCCGGCGACCTCAAAAAATACATCTACCGCAACCTGCTCAAGCTGCGTATAAAGGTTCTGTTCTCAAACATATTCAAAAACGACTTCGACTCGCTCGAAGTCATCCGCCAACTCGGTCAAAAACAGGGCCTGAACCTGACAGGCGAGCAGTGGCAGCACCTTAACTGGCTGTGGTACGAACCGCTCGCAAAACAGGCAACTGTCGAAGACGACCTGAAACAAACGCTCAACAACCTGCAGAACCGCGGCCTTGCGCTCGGCATTATTTCCAACACCTTCGTCCACGCAACCAGCCTCGACCGGCACCTCGAAAAGTTCGGCCTGCTCGAATACTTCCCCATGAGGATATACTCCTACCAGATGCCCTGGCGAAAACCGGACAAACGTATCTTCATCAAAGGCGCAAAAAAGATAAACTGTCAACCCGCTGAAATCGTCTACGTAGGCGACCGCATCGACGCAGACGTAAAAGGCTCGACAAAAGCAGGCATGTTCCCCGTCCTGAAAAAAGCCTACACCAACGAAAACAAAACACCCCCTCGCGGAACCGCCGTAATAGAAAACATATCCGAACTCGAAACAGTCCTCGACAGCCTCAACCCCGCTGACTAAGGCAGGCCTGCCCGAACCCTTTGAACACGAACCCCTCGAAAGCGCAATCCGGAAAGGCTTGAATACCCGTGCTGATAACTCGCTCTTTCGCAAGAATGATTATTTGAGATGCCCCACGTCAACCGTCCTGCTTTTTACCGCCCGCTACTTCCTTAACCGTACCGCCCAGCGCACCGTTTTGCCAGCTCCTGACAACTGCCGCCCAGCCGGGCCTGTTCTCTATATCGGTCTCTATCTCCGCAAGTGCCTTAACCAGCGCAGCCCTGCTCTGGTCCGTGGTCGACTCGGCCTTAAGATACTCATCGATCCGCTTTACAAGCGGATTCTCTCCATTGATGTCCCCAGCTGTCACCGTTTCACCTATCAGCGACGCGAGTTCGGCGAAAAGCCCCCCCTTCAAACAGCAATCAACAACACTGCCCGCAGCTTCGGTTTTGACCGCCGGGTCTTTGACCCCCGCCAAAACAGCCGCACCTCGCTCGACCGCCATTGCATATTCACCGGCTGATGCATAAACATCGAAAAGCTCCCGCTTCGATCTTAAAAGAACGTCAGGCTTTTCCTCTGCCTCGGCTTTGCTTTCGGCAATCAGCAAAAGCTCCCTGTACTTGTCCGCAAGGCCCTTCTCTCGAAGCTTCTGCGCCCATTCAAGTGCAGTTGCCGCATCGCCCCTGCCGATTATCCCCTTAAACGCATCCCACGCAGCCGCGCCGTCCCCGTTGACATTGAGCCTCTCGCTCAGCCACGACAAATCCTCCGCCGCCCCGGTATTACCTGCAAGTTCTATAACCACCAGCCGCAACGCTGTGTTCTCATCGTTATACAGCCCGTTTTCCACAAGAAGCTTAAACGCGCTTACCTTATCAATATTAATAAGCCCCGTCGCACCGGCCCTGCGAATCTCGGCCTCTTTCGCCTTTAAGCCCTCTTTGAATTGCTCCCTGAAAAGCTCGGAAGCAGCAGGCTTGAAACTGCTCTGCCCGCAAAGCCTGGCCATAACCCCCAGAAGCTGTCCGCAATACTCGCACTGCGGGTTCTCGGCCCGGGCCTTCATATACCTGTCATGCAGTTGGGTCAAATACTTCTGCGACTGCTCGGCTGGTATTCCGTTAAGCTCCAGCAGCTTTCTTATAACCTCCGCACCGTGCCGGACCTTTTCAGGCTGATCCGAATTAAGAAAATTCTGTGCCCAGTCAAACGTCTTGGCCCGAAGTTCAGCAGGCGGTTTCAAAGTTGAACCCGGAGAAAATGCGTAATATGTCGCCTCACCCAGTGCCTCGAAAAGCGCGAGTTTAACGTCCTCGTAAGGCTCTTTTTCAAGCTGCTCGAGAAGTTTTGAACCCGGGTTTATCTCGCTCATTCGCGAAAGTATCTCCGCCGTTCGAAGCCTGACCCGCCTGTCCGGATCGCTTATAAGACCCAGAAGCGCAGATCCCACGCTCTCGGTCGAAGCTGTTGTCCCGCTCGACATCGCCGAAACCTTTCCCAAAGCCCAAAGCTTCACCGATGCATAATTGCTGCCCAGCCTGTCCATAAGCAAGCTTGCCCGTCCGTTTTCGTCAAGTGTTTCATATATCCTGTCAAGAGAAGCAAGATACTCACTAACCCAAAAATCTTTCTCCTCCTCCAGTTCAGCGATCCTGCGTATCTGGCTTGCTATCCTCTCTTTAAGTACTTCGCCTCGCGTCTTGTTCGGCAGGTCCTTCAAAATACTCAGCCAAACTTTCTTGTCAGTGCCCACCGGATAACCGAAGGCCTCCTGAAGTGCGGCCTCGGCAGCCTGGGCAATCTTACCGTCAGGGTCGTCAAGCAGCCGTATCAACTCGCTCATCGCTTCCTTATCAGGCCGAAGCTGCAATGCGTAAACCGCGTTTAGACGCTTATTTACATCCAGTTTCTGGTTCCGGACCAAATCCCGCAGTAGCACACCAACCTGGTCGTAATCATATATCGCAAGAGACTCCGCCGCAGATGCAGCAATATCCTTGTCGCCGGACTCAAGCATCTTCATCAGCGGTCCTATAAACTCCTCAGTGCTCCCAACAGCGTTTCTTGCTCGTATAAGTGCCCTGCAAACCGCCTGCTGTGCAGCCGTATTCTCACCCGACCCGAGAACTTCGATTAGTATCTCCCTGCCCTTCTCACCGTTATGGACAAGAAGCTCCATCGCCGCATCATCGCGGATTTGCTCTTTCGGGCTGGTTAAGAGCACCTCCTTGTTTATCTTTAATTGCCTTTCACCTGCTCCCTCAATTTCGGATGAAGAAGTGTCCGCACCCTGGGCAATTAAAGATATACCAGATACAATAACCAACACAACTAAATATCGCAAAAGCTGACTTTTCAACTCTGAAACACCCAGATATAATTTAGATAATTATCATTTATGCCTTCTTTCAACTCAAAAATTTAACAGAAAAGGCAAAAATATTCCATAGAAAAGCACTTTATATACAAAAAATACCGCTTTCAGTTCGGTATATATAATGGAATCAGACGTTTTTAACCTGATTACACATATTGTTGCATCGTCAATATCGGCCTGATAAGAACAATTATTAACGCCCATCGGGCCCTGCAAAATAAAATACTTTCCGCTATTTCGCCCTTGACATTAATCAATTTGGCTATATATTATTAGCTTTTCTCCTCTTGGTTATATCAAAACTTTTCAATTTGTTTCTTTTTCTAATATTAAGTATAACTTTTAACAGGAAATAACTATGGAAACTTCAACATTTTTACCAGGTATAGGCGATATCAGCCCTGAATGCGGAATGCTTACACTCGATAAGTGCTCTGATGGAATTCATGAAAAAGGTAAAGACGGCGTTAAAAACATCATTTCCACAGGGGATGGAAAGGTCGAATTCATCGCCTGGCAGGACCATAGTTTGGCATTTGTAAACAGCAAGATGGGCTACCCCGCGTACTACCCGGTCCATGAAGTGAACATGGAAAAACCGCTAAAGGCCGTGCTCATGGACCTCGACGGAACGACTGTCAGAAGTGAGGAGTTCTGGATATGGATAATCCAGCAAACAACCGCCTCACTGCTTGACAATCCTTCGTTCGAACTCGAAGATGCCGACATCCCCTACGTATCAGGCCACTCGGTATCGGAACATTTGACACACTGTATTAACAAATACTGCCCCGACAAGACAGTCGAGCAGGCACGGCATTTCTACTTCGAGCACACCCACCGTGAAATGGACCTGATAATGCAGGGAAAGGGCAAAAAAGGCGCTTTTGTGCCCTCACCGGGAATAAAGGACTTCCTGCTTGAACTCAAAAACATGGGCGTCAAACTTGGCCTGGTGACTTCGGGCCTGTACGAAAAGGCTTACCCGGAAATATTAAGCGCATTTGACACGCTCGAAATGGGCGACCCCAAAGATTTCTACGATGCCATTATTACAGCGGGATTCCCCCTGAGAAAGGGCGAAACGGGCACTCTCGGCGAACTTTCACCGAAACCGCATCCCTGGCTTTACGCGGAAGTCGGCAGGGTGGGACTCGGAATAGAATTTGAACACAGAAACCAGGTCGTTGGTATAGAGGACAGCGGTGCGGGCGTCTGCTCGATCCGGCTGGCTGGTTACCCAACCATAGGAATTGCCGATGGAAACATCATACAGTCGGGAACAAAACGCTTATGCTGCCATTATTGCGATAAATTTGAAGAAATCTTGAAAATTTTAAAATAATTCCTTGATTTGCATCAGGAAAAACCTTATTCAATAATTAATGAAAGCCTAACATTATTAAGACTCTATTAACAACACTTCTGACAGGCTTTCAATAAATAATGGTTTAATACCCCTTTCCCTGAATGCAGGGCAGGTACTACTTTGCCTGCCCTGTAACTAAGCCTCATATCTCAAAGTCGAAAATTTTTTAATCTACCCCTGTTTTTTTCTACAATTGGAACAATTTTTTGTTGACAAACTCTGTCGTCAATGGTAGCATTAAAAACAGGTAATGAGGCTTAATGAAAGGAAGGAGTTATGCGCAATTCGGGGCTGATTTTTAAAAGGGCTGTTGTTTTCGTTTTTGCCGGGCTCACAGCAGTTTTTCTGTGCAGCGGTTCTTGTTTTGGCATGGAGATTTCCGTCACGTCGTGGGGCGAACCGAATATCGTTTATTTCAGTTGGATGAACCCGCCAAGTGACCTCAAGGAATACGGCGGGGACGCAACGGGATTATATAAAGTCAATGGCGAATACACTAACCTTTGCAACGAACAAGACGGTGTGTTCAAGGCGGGTAACCTGAAACTCAAGCTCTCAGGTCACACCGAAATTCGCCTTGCGCTCGGCAGCAGTCAATCCCTTAAAAACCACGAACTCGGACACGATAAGCTAAATAAATTCGAATATGAAAAATACGCGAAAAAGAAGCTTGCATATATATTCCAGAATTTTGAGAAGCTGCGAAAAATACCTGACGGCAAGACATGCGAGGACATGCGTAAGTATGTTCAGGACGAATACGATTATCTTGTCGAAAAATTTTTGAAGGCGATAAAAAAACAGGCTGACCAGTTGTCAAAATGGTACGACGCCCCGACAATGACCGACCACGGTTCCGTACAGTCTCCCTCAGCAGATGAAGCTGTTGAGAAGGTAAAGAAAAAACGAGAAGAGGCTGACAAAAAGAGAGAACAGGCCGGCCAGGCGCCTTTCCCCGGACTTGCACCGGGCAGGCAGCAGGTTACTTTTATGTGTCAGCCGATGGACATGAATGATGTGCTTATTTTCGACCAGCAGCAGTACGCGGTAATGGTCCAAAACGGTAACCCGGCTGATACCCTTACCGGGGAGCTTATGGCAATCGAAGACATAATCGTGCTCGGCCCGGACGAAGAGGGGATCATCAGGTGCGCCGACACTTATATCGAGATAGAAAACCCTGCCGAACCCAACTGGCCTTACCTGCTTGCGGCGGTGGAAGACATCAGACTTAGAGAAAACAGTTTCCCGGCAGGCACCTACGCTGTACAGGGATATCTAAACGTTTGGATGGTGGAGAACGTTATCGGCTCGGAGTTTCTTGATTACGTTCAGGCCGCAAGCGACGCGAATCAATACCTTTCCTTCTGGATGTATTTCGATGAGCAGTTGTATGACGGGGACGGCAGCCTGGTGCTCAATGAAGTGCCCTTTAACGCTGAGCTGTTCATAGGCACCGGTAAGCGGGCCGAAACGAGCCTGGTCGACGATTTTGACAGCTATGACCCCGGCGCTCTTGCAACTGTATGGACTGCTGCGGGGGGCGGATTTGCCGAAACTGCGCCCGGGATGGGCAGGTTTGCAAGCCAGGCGATGGCCCTGGAGTATATGCTTAACCCTGCTGAGATGGTCACTGTTATGGGTATGTTTATACCGCCGATAGACCTCTCGGACCCGGAAAGGAAAAGTTTCGATATCTGGATGAACCCAGGCGCCGATGCGGAGATACTCGACGAATTTGCGGTAATTCTTTCGGGCCCGGGCGGCACACCGCCGGCGATATATGACTCAGCGGGATTTAATCCTTACCCGACGAGCGTTATCACCTCGACGGATGACACGTGGGTTTGCTACAGCATTGACGCCCGAAACTTCTCGGATGCAATTGATATGGCCATGATCGAGCAGGTTATTATCGAGTTCCATAACAATGGTGTGGATCCGCTTACGGGCATGCTTTATATCGACGACATTGGGGCAAGCAACGCCAGGAAAATTGAAAAGCCCCGCGCCGACATAAGCGGAGACTACGAAGTGGGACTGCCGGACCTGGCGATAATGGCCCAAACGTGGCTTGCAAACGGTCTCTGGCCGGCGTATTGAGCGCCGTTACCTGCTGATCTCAATATGTTTGGCAAAGTCCTTGTCATCGGTTTCCGTAAAGTCCCTGCGGTAGTGGGTGCCCCTGCTTTCTCTGCGCTGCTGGGCGGCGTCAGCGATAAGATAGCTTAGCGTCAGCATATTCTGACACTGCCATTCAAACGGCTCGTCGAAAATCTTGTCCATCACGTACCGCTGCCAGAATGTGATGATCTCCTTGGCCTCAACCAGCTGCTGCTCCAGCCGGGTTATCCCAACATTTCGCCACATAAGCGCCCGCAGTGAATTGACAACATCGCCCGCGTCGAGCCTGCTGCGCGACGAGGCGGGTATATCAACTTTCATCCGCTTATGCCGCAAATCATTGTCGCTGCTGTGCCCCTTGTGGGCCGCCTGCTCACCGGCAATCTTGCCGAACACAAGACCCTCAAGCAGCGAATTGCTGCCGAGCCTGTTGGCCCCATGCAAACACGTCGAAGCAGCCTCGCCGCAGGCGTACAGGTTCACCAGGTTAGTCGCGGCATTCATATCCGTCTTCACCCCTCCTATCATGTAATGCGCGCTTGGCCTGACCGGAATAAGGTCCCGCGCAACGTCAATATCGAAACTTTCACACAGCTCGAATATATGCGGGAACCGCCGGCGGAAGTGTTTCTTGTCCATGTGCCGCACATCAAGATAGACGTGCGTAGAACCTGTGCTCAGCATCCTGTCGAGTATCGCCCTGCTGACCACGTCACGCGGTGCAAGCTCGGCCTGGTCGTCATACTCGGACATGAAAGGGTTATGGTTTATGTCCAGAAGAACCGCCCCTTCGCCGCGCAGCGTCTCGGTCACCAGCGCCCTCGAAGCACCGGCGATGTAAAGCGTTGTCGGGTGAAACTGCACGAACTCAAGGTCCCGCAGCACGGCACCGGCCCTGTACGCCATCGCCAGCCCGTCACCTGTCGCGCTTTTGGGGTTCGTAGTCTCGCGGTACAGCCTGCCCGCACCTCCCGAAGCGAGAATTGTCGTCGAGGCCCAGATTATCTGCCTGCTGCCGTCGCCTCGCAGCCCTATCGCCCCGAGGCACTCTCCGTCGACTGTGATCAGGTCTATCGTGAAGAACTTCTGGATAATGTTGATGTTCGGTTTCTGCCCGGCTTTTCGCAGCAGCGCTTCTGCTATAACCCTGCCCGTAGAATCGCCCTGGCCGTGCACCACTCGCGGCCTGCTGTGGCCACCCTCCAGGGAGATTTCAAGGTGTCCGTTGAGTTCATCAAAATCCGTGCCCCACTCGCGAAGCTGCTCTACGAGTTCGGGGCCCTGCTTAACAACCTCCTTTACAACGTTTTCATCGCAAAGCCCGCAGCCGCTTGACAGCGTGTCTTCGATATGCGCATTATAGGTGTCCTCGGCACTGAGCACCGAGGCAATTCCGCCCTGCGCGTTCCAGGTGTTTGACTCCTCAACACCGTCCTTGCAAACCACCGTCACACTGCAGTTAGTCGATGCCTCGATAGCCGCCCGCAAACCGGCGATTCCCGTGCCGATAACCAAACAGTCGGTGAATAGCTGCTGCGTCGACACCGTTTCTATCGGAACTAAATAACGTCTTTTTTCATGATCGCGATTCATTTACTCATCTTCCGAAACTGACTTGCTGTTATATATTATTCGATACTTATCCCGGTTCGCGATAAAAACTCGGTTCTGTCCTTTATCGCCACAATGTTTTCTACCTTATCTCCGCCGGTCCCCATCGTAAGGCCTGTCAGCTTTCCGTCCTCAAGCGTGAAAAGCTCGAACCCCGCGGACCTGACTATCTCGTGCACTTCGCCGCCGCTGTATCCGAAGTTGTTAAAATTCTTCTCATAGCATTCATAATAAACGACGCGGCTTTTTCGCAGTGTCTCGGCTGCGCCTTTGAAGACAAATTTTTCGTAGCCCTCAACATCGACCTTAAGCAGCGAAATTTCATCGACCCCCTCGGAAACCTCGTCCAGTGTTTTCACCTCCACCTCAACCCCCTCACCGTCGCAGTTTATCCTGTTACGGTCGTCCTGCTTCATATTGGTAAAATAAACCTTCCCCGGTTTATCACCCAGCGCAAGATTGAAAACCTTCACCTGCCCGAAACCGTTCATTTCTGCGTTGCTTTTCAGATATGAGCAAACTTCCGGGTGCGGCTCAAAGCTGTAAACCGCACCTTGCTCTCCCACCGCCGCACCAGCGGCGAGCGTCACCATACCCACATTCGCCCCCACATCGAAAACAACCTCGCCCGGCCGCAGCAGCGAGCGGATAAATTTCTCGTCATCACCGTAGGCATACCTGCCGCGAAGCGAGTTTTGCCACAGCCTGAGCGATATGTTCGTCGGGTGAAAACGCATTACATATCCGTCACGCCGTATCTTAAAATAACGCGAAAGACGCGTCGCCATCAAAAACTCGCCGATCTCACGGGCAAGGCTCATTCAATTGCTCCAAAATATTTTAGACAATATCAAAGCACAATATCTTAATTCAAACCGCCCCGCTTGTCACCATTTTTAACAAAAAAGCTTTTCTTGACACCATTACGGGCTTTTTCTAAAATAGCCTCGATAATTCACGGCCCCGGCCAAAACTTTCGATTCTTTATTCGAGCGGTTAATTGAGGTTTAAGGATAAAATAATAAACTGTGTCAAAAGGCCCGCTCCCGAGCAGTGGCTGCTTCTTTTGATACTCGCAGTCGCGTTTTTTAACCGCCTGATGTGCATCGGGTACAGCCATTTTGACGAAAAGCTCTTTTTTGACCTCTCCTACCGAGTGTTCAGCACCGGCGACCTGAACCCCCACTGGTTCGGCCATCCCGGTTCTTTCAATATTTACCTGCTGGCGATAGTGTTATTTATTGTTCTGCGGGGCTCTTATTTCTTCGGCACATTATTCGGCGGATTTTCAGGCTATGAAGATTTCACCGCGTATATGCAGGACAATTATTTCGCGTTAAGAGAGGCCGGATATATCGCAGGCAGGTTTATGATGCTTACGATGGCTGTTATCACCGTCTATCTTGTTTACCTCGTCGTAAAGCGTCTGACAAATAAAAAGGCTGCACTGCTTTCCGCCCTGTGTTTGGCCCTTGCACCGCTGCATATTAATTACTCATGCTATCTCCGCACAGATTCGTCAATGACAATGCTCTTGATGGCGTCGACGTATTTCCTGCTGAGGCATGTGGACTCGAAAGAAAGGTGCAGGTTTATTATCCTCGCGGCGTTTTTTGCAGGTCTCGCCATATCCTCCAAGTACACAGCAGGGGTTGTTGTTTTACCCGTGATTATTCACGCACTGATAACCGACATAAAGAACCTCAGGTCCCCCCGCCAGTCTCAGTGCCAAGCACAGTCCCCGGGACCCTCCGGCAGCAGCAGGGCAAGAAGAACCCATCCGAAGCAGGAGGTCAAACAGCCCCCCTGGATCGTCGCCTTATTTACAAAGGGAATAACGTTTAGAAACAACACCTCCAGGGCGATGGTCTTTATATTTCTCGGTTTCTTCACCTTTGCTCCATTTGTTTTGATCGATCATAAAGCGTCCATCAAGGCCATGAAGTTCGAGGCCCGTTCGAGCCACGGAAGCAACACTTCTAAAGGCATAAGCGATAACATAAAAAATTATCTCTCCGGCCCGCTTAACAAGGGGCTGGGTGGAATGTTTTTCGAGATCATTGCAGGTGTGGGGCTGCTAAGCTCTGCAGTTAATAACAGGTATCGCAAACTGCTCACGGCATTTTTTCCGGTTGTATATTTAGCGGCAATGTCAATGGCAAATCTGTACTGGGAAAGATGGATGGTGCCCGTAATGCCCTACATGGCTGTCTTTTACGGTGTGGGGGCATACTTTATTTACGATAAACTCGTAAAAGTAGACCTGAAAATGTTCAGCCGCAAGATAGTATCTGCCGCCGCACTGCTGGTTGTTTTCGTCTTCACAATCCCAGCCGTTAAGGCTAATTATGAAATTTATGAAAAAAAATACCTTACCGACACACTCACTCTCGCTCAAAAGTGGGCCCAGCAGCATGTACCTGTTCGGACGCTGCTTGTATATGAAAAGCCGATTGAACTGCGTCTTTCAAAAGCAATAGCAGCAGCAGGGATCGAAGGCGGTGTTTTATCTGTACCTGTCGAGCAGTTGAAAAAACAACGAGTTAGTTTTGCTTTCCTGACCTCACAGTCACTCGAAAAATATCGTCGGCAACCCGAATCGTTCAGCCGGCAACTTGAAAATTACAAAAGGCTCCAGCAAACAGCCAAGCTTATAAAGACAATAGAGCCCAGAAGAGATGGCCCTATAGTAGAGATATTTCAGATAATGTATTAATTTGTTCAGGGGTAGAAAATGAAATGCCGTAAGTTATTTCTAAATGTTTTTGTTTTGCTTTTTGTCATCTTATGTACCGGCTGTACAAGAGTCGTCGAAAAGCACGGAATCCGCTGGATCGAGAACCGGGACTCTGTACTGTCCCGCTCCGCCAAACCGGCTGAAAATGTTTATGTCTTCGACGCTTTCGGTGTGGACCAGCGGACAAAGACCCTGCTCAACACCGCCCAGGGCATGATAAACCGCGACCAGCCCAAGCTCTATCTTATCCTGCAAAAGCCCTCCGCCACCGCCGCCGAAATGGAGAAAACCCACATTAAGCACGACCTCAACTGGCTGAAATGGCTAAAACAAAACGATTACATAAAGCGCACCACCGAGCTTTCCTCTCCGGCCCAGGTTCTCGAAACTTTCGACGTAAAAGATGTCGTCCTCGTCGACGATGACCTGCCTGTCGGGCTGAACATAGCGACAATGGCCGCCGCTGTCAACAACGCCGCCGTCGCCTACCCCGAGCACGTGGAAAAATTCGGCCTGAACGTCATCCTCGATATGCGCGGCAGGTTCAACTCGAACCTTGACGCTTACCGCTGGGCCTTTGAAAACCTCTGGCCGAAAATGAACAAAACCGCCATAGCATGTCTCGCCCCAAAACCCGAGCTGTCGCACATGCGCGATTATCTTGTCGCCAAAAAAATATTCACCGTCTGGCCGACCGGCCCGGTCGACGGCGACAATAAGTATTCCGACCCGCCCGCCGAAAAAGAATACACCGCACAAATGCTCTCGCAGATGCCCGTCAACATCCCAGTCATAGGCTATCCCTGGGCCGGCAAGGGCGTCGGCATCGGCGAAGGCGACGGCGTAAAGCTGTTCTCAAAATACGCAAAGTTCCTTGTGCCCATGGACTGGAAAGCGAACCTCTCGCTCTGGACAGGGCTCGAAGCGAAACTCGACAAATTCGAGAACGTCGAGCCCCGCAAAATGCACCTCGAAAACGACCGGGCATACATCACGCTGATAATCTCCGACGGTGACAACTTAAACACATGGTACGATTACTTCCCCGAATACTGGCAAAGCTCCCACCGCGGCAGGATACCCATCGGCTGGGCAATGGGCCCGGCACTGCTCGACGTCCAGCCGCCTCTTCTCGATTATTACTACTCGACCCTGACCCACACTGACAGCATCGGTGTCGCTGTCTCCGGCATAGGCTACATGTACCCCTCGCACTACGCCCAGGCCTGGCCCGGGCAAAGACAGCCGATTGTCAAGCAGTTCATGAACCTCACCGAACGATACATGCAAAAGCTCGATATGCACTGGATATGGATATTCGACAAGCCCGACGAAACACCCGAGTACCTCATCGACTACACGCGATATATCGACAATCTGAACGCCCTTTTCCCCGGTTACGGCAGCGATGTCGACTATAATAAAGCAAACTACCTTCTTAACGGAATACCCGTCTTCCACGCCGTCAACCGCGGCAGGGACCCGGAAAAACTGCTCGGCGAAATCATAGAAAGCACACCCAAAAAGGCCCCGGCATTTATGTACGTCTTTCTACACAACTGGAGCTTCACAAGCGATGACATCGCAAATGTAATGAACCAACTGCCCGAAAAATACAAACTCGTCAGACCCGAACAATTGACCGACCTCTACCTGCAATACCGAAAAAGCCGGTAGAAAAATTACCGAGGCGCATAAAAAAAGGCCGGTTCTTCACCGGCCTTGAATGTCGCATTAAACTCTCTTGCTTAGAATGTCTTTGACAGGCCAATGCCGACATAGAAGTAACAGTTGCTGTCGTCATAACCTGCTGCATAAGCTGTCTGGTTCGTATCGCGAAGATCACTGTCCACTACCATCGTCCAGTTGGCACTTGGAGTCAGGGTCCAGCCGGCCATCTCTGTCGGGAACGCAAGGCTCAGGTTCACGTCATTGATAGCTCCGTCTGTAGTACCCCAGTAGTAACGGTTGTAATCGTCGTTGCCGTAGCCCATGCTCGCTGTGCAAACCATGTGAACCGGCATATCCGCGCCGAGTTCCATAATGTTTTCCTTGGTGTGGCTGATAGAACCAACCGCGTAGTATCCGCCGTCCGCTTCATCAACATCGTAGTAAATTGTAAATGCCGGAGTGAACGGAACTTCGTTAAAGGTAAGTCCCCAGTAGAATTCCGCAGTGTCGTGTGCCTGTGCGCCGTTAGGAGTGATCCACAGTGTTCCAAAATTGTAATAGATCATACCAACAGACAAATCAACACCATCTGCGCCCTCAATGCCGCCCATACCGGGCAAGTTGCTGACCGGGATGGTGTAATCAAGAGTGTAATCCACTTCAGTGAAAGAATTTTCTTGGCCTCTTTCATTCGTCAGTTCCCAGTTGCCCCAGATACCGAACGACAGTTCCTTCATGTCTTTATGACGAATAGTCAATCCGGGCTGGAAAACGCTTTCGGTCAGATTCTGACCACGCCAGATGTAGTTGCTGTAATAATCCAGCGACACATCATACTCAAACATACTTACATAATCCTCAGCCTGGGCAGCACCAAAACCGAGAATACCGATGACGGCTGTTACTAAAATAATCCCTTTTTTCATTTTTCCACCTTTCAATTGTTAACCTATCCCTATTTTAAATCCATTTAATAACCGTCTAACACATTACCGCTTCACAATTGCATAATTTCTAAATTTTTACTAATTCACCTCACGTCAATTATTATCCGCTACGCATATATTGATATGGCTTCATCCGAT
Organism: uncultured Pirellulales bacterium; assembly: GCA_964628195.1. Lineage (GTDB taxonomy): Bacteria > Planctomycetota > Phycisphaerae > Sedimentisphaerales > Anaerohalosphaeraceae > CAZVPF01. The sequence goes on from CAZVPF010000013.1 coordinate 72,237, forward strand.
GAAACCATTCAGATAAAAGTTTATCGGCACACCCTCATTTTCAGGAATAAAAAATTAACGTTTTTTTTCAAAAAATCAACCCCAAAAAAGCACTTTTTTTACGTTTTAAGTGCCGAAATAGAGAATTAGGGGATATCCTTAGGCAAGAATGTAAACTTGGGCGGTTTAGGCAAAATAGCGTTGCCAAAAATGTTACACTGGCATCTCGCTTGAGTTTTTGCATAAAAAAAGCAGCGGTGAAGGAGGACACCGCTGCTTCAAAATGAGGCGGGCAATTTAGTGCATCATTAAAGGAGAAGAGTAGTTATTCTTAACTTTTCAGTACTATTTTTATTACCCTTGTTTCAGCTACCTTATTATACTATATGTAGGTACTTTGGTTCAAGAAATATCAGGGAAATCACCTAAATTTTTCATCCCATACACTCCCCTTTTTTTGCATAAAAAAGGCCCGCTTTGGCGGGCCCAAAAATCTATTTTTATTTGGAGGAGGAAAATGAGATTTATTTACTTTTCAATATTATTTACGGCCAAATCCGGGGGTGGTTCTGAAAAATTGAGTTAATTTTTATTTTTTTTGTTGACAAGTTGTACACTTGTACGATATTCTATGTTGTACACTTGTAAAAGGAGGTTGAAATGGCTAAAAAAATGCCCCAGATAAGCCCAGCAGAGACCGAAGTCCTCAGGCTGGTGTGGGAAACAGGACCGGCAACGGTGAGGGAAATTTGCGACCGGCTGCCTGCCGAGAGGAACATTGCTTATGCGACGGTGCAGACGCTCTTGCGGCGGCTGGAGAAAAAGGGCTGTGTGCGGCACGAGACGAGGGGCAAGGCCCACGTTTTTTCTTCGGCACTGAGCCCGGAGCAGATAATCGGCAGCGAGGTGGGTTCGTTTATCGACAAGCTGTTCGGCGGTGATGCGCTGCCTCTGGTCAGCTTCCTTGCCAAAAGCGGCAAACTCAATTCAGATGATATAAAGAAGCTGGAAAATATTATTGATAACACGGAAACAAATTAAGGAACATAAGGATGGAACATGTAAGCGTGGTTTTGGAAATTCTCGGGGCCCAGTCGGTACATATAACGGTGGTATTTCTAATCGCGGCGGCACTTGGTTTTGTATTTAGAAACGCAAGCGCTCACTGGCATTATTTGATATGGTCTCTGGTGGTTATAAAGTGCTTCGTGCCGCCCTTCATGACGATACCAATGGCGGTGCTGCCGGCCGATGATGCGCCCCAGGTGCAGCAGGCGACACAGGCGGTCCCAATATCTGCCGCCGCAAGTGAGGGAAAAACTGCAAGCCCGGAACCGGTTACAACATCGCCGCAGAAAACATCAATTCACGATTCATCTTACTTTACACCTTCGAAGGGGGGCTTGGCGCAGGAGACTGCGGCAATCGATACGACAGCGGCGCCCCGGCAGCAGCCCCCCGCAAAAGGGCAAACCCAGGCCGGGGTTCTTGAAAATCTGAAAAAATATGCCGGCGCGGGTTACCTGCTGGCTGTATGGCTTGCCGGTGTCGCGGTTACACTTGGTGTTATAGTGGCAAAGGCGACAGGATTGTCCGCGTGGCTGAAGCGGGAAAGGCACCAGGCCGGCGCCGGACTCGAGCGGGACGTTTACCAGATGCTTGAGACAAGCGGGGTTAAGGTTCGCCCTGGGCTTTGGCTTGTTTCGGGTATAAGTCAGCCGTTCGTGTGGGGGCTTGGCCGGGGGGCGATATACCTTCCCGCGAATTTCGCTGAAGCTAAGAACCCCCAGCACCGCAGGCAGGTCATTATGCACGAAACTGCGCATGTGATACGCTTTGACGCGTTTGCGAACAGCCTCCAGCTTTTGGCGCAGGCGATGTTCTGGTTCCACCCGCTGGTCTGGTGGGCGAACGCGATAATCCGCAGGCAGCGGGAGAAGTGCTGCGACGAGATGGCGATTGCGATGCTCAGGTCCACGCCCAGGCAATACACATCGGCGATTGTTGACGTGCTGGTAAGCGAGTATGAATCGAGTCAGGCTGTCCCGACGCTGGCTGTCGCCGGGCCTGTAAAGAACATCGAGGACAGGATAAAGACCGTGCTTGCGCCCGGTAAAAAATTCCGCTCCAGGCCCGGTGCATTTGCCGTGATAACCTTCCTTATCGCCGCGGCTGTGCTCATACCGACAACGCTTGCGCTGCGCACCAGGACACCGGAAGCAGCAGAGCAGATGGCCGCCACGGATAATACGGAAAACTCAAAATACCGCAAGACACTGGACAACGGGACGGCGGTTGAGCTTTTGGGGGTCTGTGAATTTCCGGCCGATGATAACAATTGGTGGCTGGCCGACGGCAGCAGGTGGCAGCCGGACTTTCGCACACAGCAAAATGGCAACGTCGTAAGTGACGGCAAGGCTTACGTGATAGTGGTCAAGGCAGAGGGGCCCAAAGGTATGAGTTATGAGTGGGGGCCGGTCAAAGGCTCTACGGGAATGTCGTCGCTTAGTGTGTATGGCGCCGATGGCAAAGAACCGGACAATGTTCATGCCGCGAGGTTTAACATTAAAGGCCCGCTGGATGAAACATCCTTAAAGATAGGCACCGCCGCGGGAAGCTGGAAGACGAAGTTTTCTCACGACGGGCGGGGGACAATGACCACCAGTAAGGGTGAACACAATATAGCTTTCGCAAAGGCTTACGATCTCGACGGCAAGGTTGAGTTGACTGTTACGGACAATTTTTTCGGTATGGATTACCGGCTGGTCGCTGTTGATAAGGCCGGGCGGATACGCAAGAACACCGGGCATAACTCTGGTTCGTCCGGAGGACTGCGGCAGAGCACTTTTCAGTTCTGGGGAATGAAACTTAAGGATATAGAGGAGTTTCATTTTCAGACCAGGCCTTACGAGTGGGTCACTTTTGAGAATATTTCGCTTCGGCCCGGTTTTAAGTCTGAGGTGCAGATTGCTGATGAAAATTCGTCGCATAATGAAAAACAGTTCAAATACAAGACACTCGTGTTATCCAAAGACAATGTTGTATTTAACGGAAAGGATATGCAGGGGGTCGAGGCTTTAACAAAGGAATTCGACGCCGATACGGACAGGAATAATTCTATTCTGCAGGTAATAATTTCCAATAGCATCGATACAGAGGATAGAGAAACCGTCAGGAACATGGCATTGGCTTGGTGCAAAGAATACGGTTACGCGGATATTGTGTTCATGGCCGATGGAAAGCAGGCCGTGGAAAATGGCCACAGCGACACGGTGGAATTCTTGACGCCTGAGCAGCAGTCCGGGCCCGTTGAAAAAAGCCGCGACGATATCGTTGAACATAATATTGTCGTCGATGCCGGTGTTGGTTTCGCGGACGCTATAGGTGTTGGATTCGGAGATATTATCATTAACGACCCGCGGACACGAAAAGGGGACGTGGCGAAGCTGCTGGGCAAACCCGAGCGGTTCGACCGCAATAAGCTGGACTATAACAGCACCCTCGGGCTTGATTTCTGGTTCAACGACGACGGCATACTGCGCGAGATTCATCTTAACCGCGGGTTTCGGGGCAGCCTGTCGAGCGGGATAGATATGTCCTCGACCCGGGATGAGGTGTTCGAGATTTACGGGCGGCCTGTCCGTGAGCAGGTTCTTGAGAGCCTCAACAGGCAAAACGAAAATATGGTATTGAATAAATTACAGGGTCAGGAGCATATTTCGCGGATATATTACCGCGACAAGGGTGTTCTGTTCTGGTTCAACGGCCAGAGCATTAACCAGATAGTAGTCTTCAGTGTTCCAGATGCTGTACTGGAAAAGGCCCGTATCGAGCGAACCCAAAACACAAAACCAGCAGTTGAGGTCCCCATGCCCGCTCTGCCGGGCGCCGCTGCCGGCAAGGCACTTGTCGCCGAGCTGCCGAACGGATGCGCGATAGAGTTCGTCGGGCTGGTAAGGCTCACGGAGTTGGGGCTTGAGGCATGGCGGCCCGACGGGACGGCGATGGAGATGCCCTGCGTGCTGCCTGCCGATGTGGAGGGCCTAAGCACGGTGGCGGTGTTCAAGAACAGCGGCGCGAATGTTCGATACACACCGTGTTACCAGAGCGGTCGGCAGATAAATTCGCTTAGCAAGATGATGTTCGAGCTTGAGGGCTGCGAATTTACGATGGTTCCGCTGATACATGTGCCGACAAGCAGTGGAAATATGCTCGACAAAAAGAATTATCTTAATATGGTTCTTCAGGTTGACAGCTTCGGGCCGCGGAAGTATTTGTTTGAGCTGGAACTTGGTGATATGCTTGAACAGAACCCCAAAGGCCGGCAGCGCAGTTATGAGAACCGGGAAAAACTCGGCCCTTACGGGATATCGCAGATATTGTTCGCCGTAACTTCGCCTTCTTCGTTCCGGATTGAGCCGATGGGGCCCGGTGTAAATGACATACAGGGGCGCGGCTTCTGCGCGGTCACAAAGGAAGGTGAGGTTATGTGTCCTGTCATGCAGACCAGCAATCGAGGACGAGTGATGTATGATTTTGATTTCCCGATCGAGCAGTTCCGCGGCCTTGCCAGGTACGACTATGACCGGGCCGAGGTAAGGTTCAGAAATATATCCCTTGAGCACGGCAGGCAGGCCCGGGTGCGGGTTGAGACGGACCTTTTTACCGTGGAAAACGCCATAGAGCTTGACGTGCCAAAGGAGCAGAGCCAACAGCCGCAGCAGCAGCAAGCCCAGCCCCAGCCGGACAAACAGCGCCAAGCCGGGCAGCAGAAAACCCGCCAGCAGCCCCCGCGTGAGTTTGAGGACGAGTTCGCGATTTACCTTGTAAAGTCACCGGTGAAGATGCGCATGTTCGCAGATGCCGATATCGCCGATGTTGAGCTTGAGTATTTCATAACAGAGCAAGATATTGAAAGCTACCGTTGGGGCGATCATTCAATTACGCTTACCGATACCGGAATCGAGAAGATAAAGCTCCTTGCCGGGCCCGGCGAAGTGCCGCTTCAGGGCTTGCCCTTTGTCGTAGTCGCCGGCGGCAGACGGGCGTACAAGGGATGTTTCTGGTCGCCTCTTTCGTCAATGATACCGCCTGTGCCTTACTGCACCTTGCCGCCGAACTTGAACAGCTTAGGTAACACGATAAGGATCGATGCGCTCCAGGCCGGCAGCCTCGGAGTCGAGCAAACACCCCCCGACCCGAGGGAAAATATGCAGGTCCATGAGGCGCTGAGAAAATCCGGGAAATTGGCACGGATTATGATAAACGCGAATTTGATATTGATCGACAAAAACGAGTTGGCAGAGGTTGAAAAGAGCATACGAGACGGCAGGTTCAAAGAAACCAACAGGCTCGACCTGCTCAAAAGATCGGCACGGTCGGTTACTGCACCGACGGTTATGACTTTGGAAGGGACCCAGGCAAGCCTCAAAACTAAACTGGAGAATGATGACGGCCTGGAAAATGACGTTGTTCAGGTCGCAGACGGAGAGAATTATAAATCCCGTATTTCCCAAGTAAAATCGT
>CAZVPF010000014.1:0-77122 GCA_964628195.1 uncultured Pirellulales bacterium
AGGTGTTTACCTTGCGGCCGTCCGGAAGCTGCATCAGCTCGACGGGCATGCGGACGTCCTGTGTGTCGGTGGTCATGGCGGCAAGGGTGAAACGCATCGCGTCGGCGCCGTGGCTGTCGATGACGATCAGCGGGTCGATGCCGTTGCCGAGGCTCTTGCTCATTTTGCGGCCCTGGCCGTCCTGGATCATCGCGTGGATGTAGACGTCGGAGAAGGGGATGTCGCCGGCGCAGTACTGGCCCATCATTACCATTCGCGAGACCCAGAGGGTTATTATTTCGCGTGCGGTGCAGAGGACATCGCCGGGGTAGAATTTTTGCATTTCGGGCGTTTCATCCGGCCAGCCGAGCGTGCTGAACGGCCACAGCGCGGAGCTGAACCATGTGTCGAGGACGTCTTCGTCGCGGGCATAGCCCATTTCGGCGAGGCGCGATTCGAGCTCGGGGCAGCCCTGCGGGACGCAAATGTATTCGATGTTGATGTCTTCGCCGCTTTGCATGACCCTGCGGGAAAGTTGTACGTTTTCAATTTCAGTTTTCTGCACTCCGTCGAAGGGGGCTTCGTCGGTTTGGCGGGACCAGATCGGGATTCTATGCCCCCACCATAGCTGTCGGCTGATCGGCCAGTCGCGGAGGTTTTCGAGCCATGTTTGATATGTTTTCGCGTAGCGGTCGGGTGTAAATTTTACCCTGGCGTCTACGAGGGGTTTTAAGGCAAGGCCGGCAAGGGAATTTACGGGCACGTCGGTTCCGTCGATGGTGCCGGTGCCGAATTTGTCGGCGAGCTTGTCGATTGGTTTTTTGACGGCGATGTACCACTGGTCGGAGAGGTAGGGTTCGATTGGCACGTGGCTGCGGTAGCTGTGGCCAACTTCGTGGGCGTAGTCACGTATCTCGGCGAGCAGCTTTTCCTTGCGGAACCACTCGACAATCGCCTCCCTTGCCTCGAAGCGGTCCATTCCGAGCAGGAACTCGGCGTCTTCGCCTGCGTCTTCCCAGCCGTGTTTGTCGCTGATGGTGCCGTCCGGTGCCATTACGTTGATTATATCCAGGCCGTGCCTCTGGCCGATTTCCCAGTCGTACGGGTCGTGGGCGGGGGTTACCTTTAAGAAGCCTGTGGAGAATTTCGCTTTTTCGTCCTCGCTTTCGGGGTCGGGCAGTACGACGTGTTCGTCGGCGACGATGGGTATCTTTCTGCCGACTATGGGCAGGATTACATTCGTGCCGACGAGCTTTTCGGCGCGGGGGTCAGCGGGATTCATCGCAACTGCGGTGTCGCCGAGCATTGTTTCGGGCCGGGTGGTGGCGACGGTTACGTGTTCGAGCTTTTGGCCGTCTATCTCGACGCGTGTTTCAAGGGGGTATTTCATGTACCAGAAGTGGCCCTGGACTGTTTCGTGTTCGACTTCGTCGTCGGCGAGTACGGTTTGGGTCGCGGGGTCCCAGTTTACGAGGCGTTTGCCGCGGTAGATCAGGCCGTCGGTGAAGAGGTTGAAGAAGGTGGTGCGGACGGCTTTTGCGCAGACCTCGTCCATCGTGAATCGGACCCGCTGCCAGTCGCAGGAGCAGCCCATGCTCTTCAGCTGTTCGATGATGCGCTGTTCGTATTCGTCCTTCCATGCCTGTACGTGGCCGACGAATTCTTCGCGCTCGAAGTCGGTGCGGCGCTTGCCCTGCTCGGCGAGCAGGCGTTTTTCGACGACGGTCTGGGTGGCGATGCCGGCGTGGTCGGTGCCGGGCATCCAGAGTGTGTCCAGTCCCTGCATGCGGTGGAAGCGGATGAGGATGTCCTGGAGAGTATTATTCAGGGCATGGCCGAGGTGCAGGGCGGCGGTTACGTTGGGCGGCGGGATGACGATGGTGTAGCTGCGGCTGTCGCCGTTTGGGTTGGCGTGGAAGTAATTGCCCTGCTGCCAGATACTCTCAGCGTGGGACTCTATCTGCTTTGGATCGTAAACCTTTGCCGGTTCTTTTGCCATTTTCTGCCCTGTTAAATGCACTTAAAACGATAATTACACATTATTTACGAAAAGCGGGATTTTAACCGAAAAACCGGCCGGTTTCAAGGGGGAAATAGGGGATAGGAATCAGGAAACAGAAGACAGAACATAGAACACAGAACACAGAACATAGAAAACAGGTTATAGGTTGTAGGTTATAGGGGATAGGAAACAGAACACAGAAAGGCGGGGGCGTTGGGGTGAAACTTGTATGCGGGGTTTGCTGGCGGAGGCGGTGTTTTTTGTTTTCGCGCGAAGGGGCTAAGATAATTTGCGGCAGAGTCCTTCGACAAACTCAGGACGGCGGCGAGGAGGTCACAGAGGACACAGAGTTTTAAGTGGTTTTTTATCGGCATGGGTAAAAAATAGCGGAATATTTTACCCATCCGCAGTGGTGTTACATATATAGGTTGGCGCAGTGGCGTTTGAATTATTTTCCGCCGTTTTTCTTCTTCATGGTCAAAACCGAGTCACTTTTCTTGCCTGCAAGCAGCGACTCTATCACCCGTATATCCTTTGGGATGTGCACGGTGATGAACTCACAATCCTCAAGGGCATGGTAGCTGTGGTCCAGAACACCGTCAAAAAGGATCGTCTTGTCCTCAGAAAGCTCATATTGCTGGTCCTCGATAGTCAGCTTTATGCTCCCATAAAGGATATAGCAGAACTCGTTGCAGTCCTCATGCAAAGCCATAGCCTTGACAACATCATCCACTTTTGCCTTTACACGGAATATCTTGGCCTTGTCATAAAAAGCGACTTTGAAGTTTTCAACCCCTGTCATCGAGGTCCGCTTGTTGGATGAGTCCAAACGTTTGGCCTCCCTGAGCTGTACCAGCCGATTCTCGGCAAGAGAGATAAGATTGCCGGTAGATATCTGCAAAGCGCACGCAAGCGCATCAAGTGTCTTCAGCGAGGGGCTGCTCTTGTTAGCCTCGATACTGGCCGTAGTGGAGTAGGTAAGCCCCGCTGCCTCCGAGAGCTTCTCAAGCGTAAGATTCAAACGTTTCCTGAGGACCTTTATAACTGAAAAGTCATAAGTACTGTTCATTTAAGCACCTTCCCGTCAAATTCCAAATGTGACTGTAATAATTAATATATATGCTTTAGGGCATAAACAGCCCCGCAAAATAACAGAAAACATCCCGTTAACAAAATAATCTATATGAATAAATATATATTATCACGTTCATTTTGCAAGAAAATTTATTGTACTTGCTGGAATATTAATATAAGTAGTTCCCGAAACCAAGGTTCAATTGCAATTTTTATTTAGGAATTACTACTTGTTAATAGCCGCAACAGCAATATTTGAGTTTACTGCTCAGAAATGATGTTTCCTATTACTTTAAGCCCACTGACTATTTCCGGGAAGGAAGCCATGTTATTTATCAATTTAGTTATAAGAAGTGGGATTTCAGCAGGAATAACAGTGCTTTCAATGGTTATGGGACGTCATTTTTTAAAAATATGATACCTTAGAAACTCTTTTTTAATCTGATTTTTTGTACTATTATTTACAAAAGTGTTAAATCCCAGCAAATCAGGGGGTGTTGGAAAAGTATTTTGTCCGGCAAATCAGATATTTCAATGTTATTGACGTTTGGGTAATTTTACCCAGTTGGGTAAGTCAATCTCTTATTTCACCGAAATAAATATCAAGTTGTTAAGCCGAACTTAACACTGAGTGTAAATTCAGTCATGAGCTGTTAAAAGTGACTGGACATGAGAGACCACCGGGGGGAGGTCATGTCAGTGCAGTCGAAAAAGTTAAGAGTGTGTTATGCGCTGCGACTGCGCCTGTGAGAAAGCCCGTCAAATGCGCTTAATGAAAATTTTTATAATGTGTTTTGGGAGTGACCCTATGTTTAAGAAAATGAAACTCGCAACTAAGATGGCCCTGGGGTTCGGTGTGCTCGTAGTTATCGCCGCGGTGCTCGGAATTTCCGGATGGAGCGGACTTTCGAATGTTCGAGGGATCGTAGAAGTAAACGAGGAAGCAAACCACTGTATGGAACTTGTCAACGGCTGTGCCACATACAGAAGGGATTTCGCCATACACGGTTTTAATAAGATCAAGGATGATAAATCCGCTGTAGAACTCTGGCATGAGGTCTACGAGCAGCTTTCAACAGAGCTTTCAGAACTTGAGGCCGACAGCAGAATTGACAGTTCCCAGGTTCAGTATGTCTCGAACGTCGACAATGAGATTAAAACATACAAACGCATTTTCGAGGACCAGGTGACAGCGCATAAAAGCTGTGACGACGCGTTTGGACAGTGGGGCAAGATCGGCTGGGATATTACCGGGAGCATAGATTCTGTCGTAACCGATGTAATCACCCCCGGCAAGGCAAAAGCAATTAAAGACAACGACATCGAAAAGCTCGAATACTGGAGCAAGGTCGAGAAAAAGCTTAACGAAGATATCGTAAAGAACTTTATCATCCTTCGTGTAACGGCTGTTTATCTTGCCAAAACCAACGCCGACGCCCAGTACGAAGGGTATACAAAGCAGCTCGAAAAGACCGAACAGGGCATATCCGCATGGACAAGCCTTGTAAGCGATAACAGCGAGCTTAAAACCGCTGCCGGCCAGATAGCCTCTTATATTCAGCAATACAAGGCAGCGGGCAAACAATATTACAACGGTGTGGTCCAGATACGAAACTTAAACAAAGAAATGGGCGTATCGGCCAAGAACATTGTCGCCAACATGGACGAGCTGAACAGCTCGCTTGAAAAGACCATGAACACCGTCACCGCCCAAACCAACATTATGCTGGTTACAATGGCCACAGGCGGGATCGTAATCGGGGTGCTTCTGGCATACTTTATTACAAGAAGCATCGTTAAGCCCATCAACCAGATTATTTCAGGCCTCCGCGAAGGCGCAGAGCAGGTCGCTTCGGCGTCGAGCCAGGTCTCGGCTGCCTCTCAGTCGCTGGCCGAGGGTTCAACGGAACAGGCCGCCGGCCTTGAAGAAACATCTTCTTCGCTTGAGGAAATGGCGTCAATGACCAGGAAGAACTCCGACAACGCCCAGCAGGCAAGCAGCCTTGCCAATACCTCGCGCAAGGCAGCCGACACCGGCAGCGAATCGATGGGAAAAATGAATGGCGCTATCGAGCAAATCCAGAAATCCTCCGACGAGACGGCCAAGATTATTAAGGTCATCGACGAAATCGCTTTCCAGACAAACCTGCTGGCGCTTAACGCTGCTGTCGAAGCCGCCCGTGCCGGCGAAGCGGGCAAAGGCTTTGCGGTTGTCGCAGAGGAGGTACGAAACCTCGCCATGCGTTCGGCTGAAGCGGCCAAGAATACGTCGGAGATGATCGAAGAATCCGTCAAAAACGCCAACAACGGCGTTGACATCGCCCAGGAAGTTGCAAAGGGCCTTGAAGATATCGTTACGGGCGTAACGAAAACGGCTGACCTTGTAAACGAGATCGCCGCTGCCTCGGCAGAGCAGACCCAGGGCATCGAGCAGGTCAACACCGCGGTTTCCCAGATGGATAAGGTCGTCCAGCAAAACGCCGCCAATGCCGAAGAAAGCGCATCGGCATCGGAAGAGCTAAACGCCCAGGCCGAGTCCATGAACGACATTGTAAACGATCTTGTCGCTCTCGTAGGCGGCGCCTCTGCGGTTTCGAACCAGGGCGCCAGGTCGACAGGCAAGAATAAATCCGCTAAGAATTTGAACCAGACCGATCACGTATTCCACCAGATCGCGGGCAGCAGCGAACAAACCTCGCAGTCCAACCGCGGCCAGGCACAGGAGCAACCTGATCATAAACAGTTCGAGTCTTTTAACGGATAATAAATACAGCTCCCTTTTTTTCATGTTCTTTGTCCCCGACGGGAAGCACATCCCGTCGGGGACATTTTTTTCGCAATAGAACAAATTTCCACCTATCAAGTATTAATAATCGTCAGGTTTGTATAATACGCCTGCATTTCCGGGTGGTCAGCTCTATTAATTTCAAATTTTTTAACAGCGTTGACTTTTCGATCAATATGACATAGAATCCGGCTTTGGGGTCAGTATTACCAAAGGATAGTTATGCCAAAAATCAAAGAAGAATGCGGTGTTTTCGGGATATACGGCGATCCCGAAGCCGTGCAAAAAACCTATTTCGGGCTCCACAGCCTTCAGCACCGCGGCCAGGAGTCAGCAGGGATTGCCTCCAGCAACGGCACGCACATAAGCTGCTACACCGGGATGGGGCATGTAAGCAGGGTCTTTCGCAGCGGCCGGGGCATACTCGAGCGTTTGAATAACTCGATAGCGATAGGCCATGTGCGCTATTCGACCTCGGGGTCGAGCAACCCGGTCAACGCCCAGCCGCTGCTGACAGAGTATTCCCGCGGCCAGGTCGCCCTTGCCCACAACGGCAACCTTATAAATGCATCGCTGCTGCGCGACGAGTACGAAGCATACGGGCACATTTTCAAGTCGACCAACGATACGGAAATAATTGTCCATCTGATGGCCAAACCAAGCCATGTCGGCAAAAAGGACCCGCTCGGTCATGTGCTAAACCACCTTCAGGGGGCGTATTCGCTTCTGTTTCTCTTCCCGGACCACATCGAAGCGGCCAGGGACCCTTACGGAATCCGCCCGCTGTGCATAGGCAAAACCGCAAGCGGACACTACTGCGTGGCGAGCGAATCCTGCGCGTTTGACACCATAGATGCCGAATTCATTAGAGACGTCGAACCCGGCGAGATCGTCACACTTGACAAAAACGGGCTAAGCAGCAGGTACTTCATCGAGCCCGGCACGGTTACCCCCGCACACTGCATATTCGAGCACGTGTACTTTTCAAAACAAAACAGCGTCGTAGACGGGCTGAACGTGCAGGTATTCAGACGCAAATCGGGTATGAAACTCGCACAGGAGCACCCCGTCGACGCGGACCTGGTGATGCCCGTGCCTGACAGCGGAACAAGCGCGGCGATAGGATACGCACAGCAAAGCGGCATACCGTTTGAGATGGGCTTTGTCCGCAGCCACTATGTCGGCAGGACCTTTATTTCGCCCTCGCAGGACCTTCGCGACCTGGCGGTCAAACTCAAGCTGGCGGTGATAAAGAACGTGGTTCAGGACAAACGCATTATCGTGGTCGACGACTCAATCGTCCGCGGGACGACGACCAAGGGCAAGATCCGCTCGCTAAGAAAAGCCGGCGCAAAAGAAATACACATGCGGATTGCGTGCCCGCCTATAAAAAACCCATGCTACTACGGGGTTGACTTCCCGACAAAGGAAGAGCTGCTGGCAAACAACCGCAGCATGGACGAAATTAAAGAATACCTCGAGGTCGACAGCGTGGGCTATATATCTCTTCAGGGACTGCTCGAATGTGCCGACAAGCCCGCGGACCACTACTGCACCGCGTGCTGGAGCGGGAATTACAGGATACCGGTAAGCACGGTTGTAAACAAGTTCTCAATGGAGAGGTATCAGATGCAGTTATTCGATGACAGCGAGCCCTACAATGTCTAAAAAATACGTAAGCTACGAACAATCGGGCGTGAACATTGACGCAAACGACGAAATGGTCCGCAGGATATCTCATTCCATGGCCGATACCTACGGGCCGAGAGTGATTTCGCTGCCCAATGGTTTTGCCGGGCTGTTCCGTCTTGACTACGATGAAAAGCTCTTCAAGAAAAATTACCGAAATCCCGTTCTCGTTGCCTGTACCGATGGTGTGGGCACGAAGGTCAAACTCGCCCAGATGGCAGGCAGGTACGATACCGTTGGCCAGGACCTCGTAGCAATGAGCATTAACGATATGATCGTTCTCGGGGCAGAACCGTTATTCTTTCTCGACTACCTCGCTGTCAACAAACTGGCACCTGCGCAGGTCGCTAATATGGTCCAGGGCGTGGCGCGGGGCTGCAAAATGGCAGACTGTGCCCTGCTCGGAGGAGAAACCGCCGAAATGCCCGATATTTACCGCAAAGGCGAGTTCGACCTGGCAGGCTTCGCAGTTGGCGTGGTCGAAAAGGACCGCATAATAAAGGGCCGAAAGGTCGAGCCCGGCGACGTGGTGCTCGGATTGGCATCAAGCGGGCTGCACAGCAACGGATATACGCTGGCCAGGCATATATGCTTCAAAAAAGCCGGCCTTGCCCCCGCGGATGTTATAGGCAAACAGGACAGGTCCATAGGCGACATACTGCTGGAACCGACGATCATTTATGCGAAATCCATTGTCGGCCTGCTCGGCAAGTACAAACGAAAACGGGTTGTGCACGCAATGGCGAATATCACGGGCGGAGGGCTGGTCGGAAATATCCCCCGCGTGCTCAGCGGAAAATTTAACGCGGTTATAAAGAAAAAGTCATGGCCGGTGCCCTGGATATTCGACTTTTTGCAGAAGACCGGCCCGGTCGAAAAAGACGAAATGTACAGGGTGTTCAATATGGGAATCGGCTTTGTGCTGATCGTGGCGAAAGATTTCGCCGGCTCGATATCAAAAAAGCTCCGCCGAAGCGGACAAACCGTCTACAATATCGGCACGATAACCAAAGGGACCGGCAAGGTAATCTTAAAATAGAACAGGTTCGCATATGACCACGGAAGGAATAACCGAACCGTCGAAAACATCACCTGTAAAAGGTGCCTCGATAGGCAGCGCAGGCGCAAAAGTTCTCCGCCTTGCCGCTTACGCTTTAATTATTTACAGCGCTTTTGCAAGCTACCTGGCCCAGCCGTGCCTTGACAAGTTTTCCGGGGTTGAGTATCTAATCCCGGCATACTGGGTCATCTCCGCGATGGGCTGCTTTCTGCTTTGCCGCCGATGGGTGGGCGTGTTCTGGGCCGACCTTGTCGCCGGTCTTGTTTATGGTTTTTCGCCGCTGGTGCTGGGCTTTTCCACTTACCACCCTATCGCCGGGGCCATCTGCTGCATAATGGTCTGGGGCCTGCTGCCCGCGGTTTACTGGCCGGTCGGCAAAAAACAGACCCTGTACAACCGTCTTGTCACCATTGCCCTGGCCGCTGTGCCCCTGGTAATAATAATCGGCATCTTCAGGCTCGGCGCAGAGCCGGCTTTCGGGGCGTATTTTCCACTGCCGAAAACCGCCTCGCTTGAAATAAACAACCTGCCGGCCCTGCTTAGCCCCCTGCTGTTCGAGCCCCATAACTTCCTGCTGAGCTTTTACCATGTCCCCCTTTGCATCGCGGCGCTGGGGCTTATAATTTATATCCTCTCTCGAAGACGTTTCATTATCATTGTCGCCTGCGTCGCTGTGGCGATGGCATTTTATAAACCCGTTCTAATGGTCAGCCCCGTCGTATGGGCACTGATCGCGGTCCTGTTCGTAAGCGTTCTTGCAGGGATCGGCTGCCAGGCCATTGCCTGGTCAGGCAAAGCCGACGGGCCGTGGGTGCTGGTTTGCGCAGCTTTGGCGGGGGTTCTTGCGATAATCTCATACCTCGCGGGTCTGCGATACGACAAAGAATTTTACGATGCGGCACACTTTTACCTGCTGGCGATTTTTATGATCCTCAGTATACACTTCATCTCAAGGGCATCGGTAAGATGGCACCCCCTGCGGTGGATGCTGATATGCTCAGCCGTCGGTCTGGATGTATTGATCGGCGCCCGGACAATGGTCGACAGCCTGTTTTGACAATCCTGCCGGGCTTGAATACATCTATTTTGCAGGCGGCTCGATATCCAGCAGATTCATCACCTTTTGCACGTCCTCCCACACCCGCTGGCGCGTGTCCCGGGTGTAGTTTCGCAGCAGGTATGCCGGGTGATACGTCGCCATAAGCTTTATCGGCTCGGTGTCCGGGCCGGGGTAATAATCATGGAACGTGCCGCGGAGCCTGCCTATCGCCTGGTTAGTATCGAGAAGTGTCCTTGCGGCATGTGCGCCAAGCGCAATAATCACCTCCGGTTCGATAATTCTGAGCTGCTGCTGAAGATACGGCAGACAGGCGATTATCTCCTCAGGCCTCGGGTCGCGGTTGCCGGGCGGGCGGCACTTAAGAATATTGCAGATATATACATCCCGCCGCTCAAGCCCCATCGCGTTTATTATCTTCGTAAGCAGCTTACCGGCCCTTCCGACAAATGCCAGCCCCTGGGCATCCTCATCACCGCCCGGGGCCTCACCGACAAAGGCGATCCTCGCGTCGGGGCTGCCCTGCCCGGGAACAGCGTTTAGCCTGCTCTTTCCAAGCTGACAGCAGCAGCAGCCGTTCACATCCCGCGCAATATCCTCAAGGGCCTGGGCCTTGTCTTTGGCGACCGAAGTTTCGGCCGCTGCTTCGTAACCCGCCGACTCAGCAGGCTGAGTGCACACGGAATTGAGCGTGAAATCCCCGGTCAAAAACTGGTCGATCTCAAGATGCTGTCGAATAACTTTTTTTATATCCGGTCTCTTAGTATTTTCATTTGACTTTGCCATGTAAGGATTTTAACCAGATAACCGCCAAATTCAATGAAAAACCATTGACCGATATGATCGTATTAAGGATTGATAAACCGGACTTGCAAGTGTTATAATATTGCAAATAAGCTTATTTAGAGAGTCTTAGAGAGTGATTATATGAACATTGACACAATTATATTCGATCTTGACGGGACGATAACCGAGCCTTTCCTCGATTTTGACCGTATAAGGTCCGACATGGGCATCGCAAAAGACGGCGGATCCATACTCGAACTGCTCGAAACAATGCCCGAGCAGGAAAAAGAAAAGTGCCTTGAAATACTTGACCGCCATGAAAAAACCGCCGTCGAAAGGTCAACGCTAAATGACGGTGCGAAAGAAACCATAGAGAAACTCCGTCATATGTCGCTGAAAATAGGCTTATTGACGCGAAATACGCGTCAAAATGCACTCGCGGTCTGCGAAAAACACGGCCTCAACTTCGATGCAATAATAGACCGTAACGACGGACCGGTTAAACCCGATGCGTTTGGAGTAATGAGCCTTTGCAAACAGTTCAACACCGCCCCGGCACGCGCCTTTGTCGTAGGCGATTATCTTCACGACCTGCTCGCGGCAAAAGCAGCAGGTGCGACAGCGGTCCTGATCGCAAACCATAAAAACTGTGACCAGTTCAAAGAGCACGCGGATTTCGTCATCCATTCGCTCCGCGAACTGCCCGAACTAATAACCAATTGCAGGGAAAACAAATGAAATTATTAACCGCTTTACTCGCATTATTTCTTATCGCCGAAACCGCAACTGCCGTATGTCCCGCAAAGTGCTGCCCCGAACCGGCGCGGGAGGAAAAACAGCAAACGGACCCCGTCACTGAAATACTTGAAAAACTCGACCAGGCAACGAAGGATTTGAAAACCTACCAGGCCCGGATCGATTACCTGTTCATACAGGACCCTGAGCTGCTCGATTCCCGTACCCTGCGCAAAGGCAATTTACTTTATAAAAAACAGGAAAAACAAAGCTTGCTGAGGATAAACTTTGACACGATAAGCTACGACGACGGAGAGCAGCTCAATCGCAAAGAGCAGTACATTTTTGACGGAGTGTGGCTGGTCAAAATTGATTATCACCTGAAAAATATTGACAGATACGAAATTTCCGAGCCCCAGAAGCCAGTCGAAGTTTTTGAATATATCGGCGATTATCTGCCAATAATCGGCTTTTCAGACAGCAACTCACTTTCCGACGACTTTAATATTGAGATAATAGAGAAAGACGAAGAGCCTGCAAATACAACCCATCTTGCCCTTTTTCCCAAAAAAACCACCGAATATGGAAAAGAATACAAAAAAATAGAAATATTTATAGATAAAACCACAAATTTACCGGTGCAAATAGTATCCGTGGAGAAAGAGGGCAATGTCCACAAAATCGCCTTAAATAAGGCAATAATTGATAAAAAAATAGAAAACACCGTTTTTAAGGTTGCAAAGCCGGATAATTTTAGTGAGAATATCCACAGTAAAGAAAAATAGAATATATCAGGGGTCAAGATGGCTAACGGACTGGTTATTTATTACTCGAGAAGCGGCAACACGAAACAGATGGCGACACTGATCGCCGAAGCAATGGACCAGGCAGGGGTGCCTACCAAATGCAAATCGGTAGATGAAACAAAAGTCGATGATCTGCTAAAAGCCGACGCGATAGTTGTCGGCTCGCCTACATATTACGGAAGAATGGCTGCCCCGATCGCCCAGTTGTTCGATGAATCGGTAAGTAAACACGGAAAGCTGGACGGCAAGATCGGCGGAGCTTTCAGCAGTTCGGCCAACATAGGCGGAGGAAATGAAACAACGGTCATGAATATCATCAGCACCCTTTTGATACATGGAATGATTGTACAGGGCGACCCCCAGGGGGACCATTACGGCCCTGTTTCAATAGGAAAACCCGACGACAGAGTGTCAAATCAGTGTAAAAGACGCGGCCAGAGAATTGCGGAACTCGCAAGAAAGATGTATCCCTGACCCGTTAAAAGACAGTTTTAATCCTAATAACTTTATTAGCTTGCGTGGAGGTCAATCAATGCAGGAATATGAACAACTCAAGACATTGGTAAGTGAGATCGAAATTGATATTAACAAGGCACAAGGCGGCAACAAGGCTGCCGGCACAAGGGTAAGAAAACAGATGCAGCAAATCAAGCAGGCTGCACAGGCTGTCAGGAACAAGGTCCTCGAAATTCGCACCGTAGACTAAGTTCCTTAAAAATCAAAAAATATGAAGCAGGGTCGGCAACGCCAAGAGTAAGTCTGCGCCTGCTGTGAATCAATCATAAATGAATCCTTATGTTAGCAGAGGGTCCGTATGCCTCCGGCACAAATTATAGATCTTTCAAAAATAGACCTTGATCACATTGAATTCGACCGGGTTGAGATAGAAAAATTCATCCCCCAAACCTACGAAATGGCTCAGCTTGACGGTGTTTACTGGTATGACCCGGAAAATCATTACTGTGTCGGCTACAAGGACATAACCGATAACGAATTCTGGATCCGCGGTCACATACCCGGCAGGCCAATCATGCCGGGTGTAATAATGATCGAATGCGCCGCCCAGCTGAGCAGTTTTTACATGAAAAGAATCGTGGAACTCAAAGGCTTTCTTGGTTTTTCCGGAATTGAAAACGCCAAGTTCCGCGGCACTGTTGTTCCCGGCGACAGGCTCTACATACTCGGTCATATCACCAAGATCCGCAGCAGGCAGTTCACGGCATACGCCCAGGGTTATGTTAATGATAAAATGGTCTTCGAGAGCAATATATCCGGAATGGTGGTGTAAACTGCGGTGTGCCCGGAAGCTGACCCAGATGCCCTGAAACAATCTTTTTTTGATTCACACACACCGGCCGAGAAGCCCGGACAAATTTCGACCGACAGAGGAATACTGCTCTTTGCGGATCATCATGGTCGCCCCATAGTTATTATCACCGCTGGTAATATGCGGCGAACCGCCCGGGCAAGGCTCGCCAGTCCCGAAGAAGCTTCCAAAAAAGCGGACATCGCATCGATCAGTGCAACAGTACACTCGCGCTTATGCTATAACGACTTTGAAACACAGCTTTATTACAACCGGGCCGTCCGAAGTCTAATGCCGCATCTGGTCGATGAACTTATCAGGCCCCCCCGCCTGCATTACCTGAGCATCGACCCTGAAAAAACATGGCCGCGACTGCAGGGACATACAACACCACCGGCAGGCAATGCCCTTGTCTGCTCGGGACCTGTCGGCACATCCGCAGCAGCAAACGAACTGATCGACGCCATCCTTTACGCTTACGGGCTCTGCAGAAGGCACGATCTCGCACAGGACCCCGAAAAGGCCCGTTCCTGCCCTTATCTGCAGATGGAACTTTGCCCTGCGCCGTGCGTGGGAAACATTTCCATGCAGCATTATAAAGAAAGTGTGCGCCAGGCACTGCCCGTGGTTAAGGGAGGGCTTGAAACGCTGAAAAACCGTCTCGATAAACTCATGACCGAATGCTCAGCGAACCTTCAGTTCGAAAAGGCCCAGCAGATAAAGGAAAGGATAAACTCGCTCGAAAGGAAAAGGCGCGGCGAGTACCGCTGGCTCAATGACTTGTCGAAACTGCGTATACTGCACATAGACAAACACGCACGTGTAACCAACCCAAAAGACAAGCGAAAAAAGCTCGACACTTTTCAATACTATATCATTACCGCCCATTCCGTGACCGAAGGACACAACTTCCTGCCGGATGACATTGAAAAAGTCGTCGATGAAATCCAAAAAAAGGCCGCAAACGGACTAAAAGAAGATAATCCGAATGAGGGTCTTGAGACAGCAGGATACTTTTTGTTCCGCAAGGAACCGCCCGGGCTGTGGCTGGATATAAGCGACGGCAAGAGCCTGCCCGCTATCGAAAAAATAAAAGAAAAAATGTGCAAAAAATTTGACCGGACCATTTTTCAGCAGCCCAATCCCTTAGAAAAAGAAACCGGCCGTCCCGGTGCATGAGATGATAAAAAAATCCCCCCGAAATAAAAAAAGGCAGGCACGATTATTCGCACCTGCCTGAAACTCAATAGCCCCAAGGGGATTCGAACCCCTGTTGCCGGGTTGAAAACCCGGTGTCCTAGACCTGCCTAGACGATGGGGCCACAGGACGGTTAGTCCATGCTGATAGCCTCTACAGGGCACTCATCAACACAAACACCGCAGTCAACACAGTTCTCGTTGACAAACGCTTTTCCGTCTTTCATTTCGATAGCTTCACTGGGGCAAGCCTCAACACATGCTTCGCAACCAGTGCATTTTCCAGTATCTACTTTCGCCGGCATTATAAATCCTTTCAAAAAATTAGCACCATGTTTTAAAATAGATAGAGAATTTACAGTCTATATACGATATTTACAAGGATATTTCGAGAAAAAATACAAATTCCCGGAATTTTTTATTCCGTTAAAACCGACTCTTCAATGTCGTCAGAGTCCATTTGTTCCTCTTCAGGCAATTCTCCACCCAAAACAAAAGCCATATCCCTTACCAGCGGCTTTGCGTCATATTTCACCACCCAATCGAGAACCTGCTTGAAATCTCCCGTTTCCTGTTTACCGAGAAGATATATCGCCAATAGTCTTACCGCCCACTTTTCATGGCTTATGTTCTCGGAAACGGCCTGTGTAAAATCAAAATCAAGCCCTCCGGGCATATTAAGCAGCTCAGCCATGGTATAAACCCTAAGCGTCCAGTCATCTTCTCGAAGGCCCTTTAGCAGGGAATCCTTAAGAAGCTGTCTCGGCACATAGATAAACCGGTACTTTGCCTTGCCTTTCATGGATAACTGCTCACGAAGCAATCCGCCGAAAAGATCTATAACCCTGGCCTTTTGGCCGATCGTACCCTTTGAAAGCGAATCCAGCCGCTGCATGAGAAAATCATTTGTTAACGCCACCGGTTGGCGCCGGGCCTCGGCGGTCACGGGCTCGAACCCGGGCAGCGAATTTGCTAAACCCCCGTCCTCTGTTTGTACCGGGTCAATATAAACCGTAAGCTCAACTTTAAGGTCAGCCTGCGGATTAGATTCAAGAATGTCTCTCAACCTGCCGGTCATAACATTAAGAGGTATCGTCACATAATGTTGGGGCTTGATTATTTTGCTCGGGCGCACCTGTCTCGACACCAAACCGGGAATCTGCTTTTCGATATCCCCGCCCACAAACGCCTCGCACCGTATCAGTCCCTGCAGGATACCGTTATCGGAAATAACCATTGGTTCCTGCGAAATATTGGTAATGACAAGCTGGGCGTCAAACTCCGAGCCGTAATAAAATTCCGTTCCGCCAAGATTTATCTTTGCCGTAAAAAGCTTTTCCGGGGTTTTGAACTCCGGGATAATCCTGTCTCCGAATTCCTGCTGAAGCTGCTGAACTATCATATCCTCGCCTGTCGTGGGGATATATTCGGATTTGTTTTGCTCAAGCAGCTCCCGTGCCCGGATTGCCGCAGGTGTCACCGGGTCCATATCCACGGCCTTTTTAAGCAAATCGATAGCGAGCGTTTTTTCTTCTTTGCTCAGATTGACCAGAGCCTGGGCAATTGCACTGATCTGCGATTCGGTATAATCTTCCTTGATCAGCTCGGCAGCAGTTTCATACTGGCTGTTCATCGCAAGGGCGTAAGCAAGAAGCGAAACCACCTGACTGTCGTCGTCGGCACCTGTATATGCACGGTTTGCCCAGGCAAGGGCCTTGTCGGGGTTAATATCACAAAAAGAATAATACCACGCAAGACCAGCGGCAGTGGCGGGGTTCGTACTGTCTTTGGCGTCGGCATCGGCTTCCAATTTTTCAGCGGCATTTCTGACTTCATCGATACTCTCAGCCCGGCCTGATTTTTGGGCCGCCAAAAAAGCAGCGCCATACAAAATTATATCTTTTTTCTCAGCATGGCGGTCCATTACCTCAAGAGCCTTTACATAGTTCCTTTTTGTATGCAGGCTGTTTATCGCTATAGGAAGGTAAATATACGCAGGCAAAGGCGAATCGGGGTAACGGTATTCAAAAACCTGCGCGGCGTATTCATAGGCCCCTGTCGCAAGGTTGTATGCCTGCAGCTTCTCGGCATAAGAGGCATAATCGAGTGCGGCCTGAATGTTGAGCCTGTTGATACCAAGCATTCTACGCAAATGCCTCATCTGCTCAAATTCCGGAAAATTCAGGTCAAGCCGCTTGGCTAACCTTCTCATAGTCGCAAAGGCAAGTTCATTGTAAGGATCGCTGTCCACCGCTGTGGTAAGATGTTGAAGCGCGGATCGGAAATCGCCTTTTTCCACTTCGAGTATTGCAAGCTGTGTGGCAATTTCAGAAGTCAGTGCGCTGTTTTTGGCCATTGATGTTTCGAGAAGCTGACGCAGAAGAGTCTCCCTTTTTTCCCGAAGCTGCCTGGCCTCTATCAGATATCTCAAAGCCGAAGTTGCTATCTCAAGGTCGGCATCGGAGTCAATATACCTGTCGTAAGACATTCTTACCGGGCCTACAAACCTGCTGTTGGGAAACTGGGAAGCGAACCGCAGAACATCCGAATATATAACACCGGAATTAGGATTCAGGTCGCTGGCGGCAAAAAGAAAAACCAGTGCCTCAAGAGACACGGGGTCGTCAATTGTAATATCCTTAAAAAGGTCGTAGCCGATCCTGTGATATACAGATGCCGCAAAGGGCGAAAAATACTCCTGCTGCTCTATTGGAGTCATTCCGCAAGCGCTCAGGACTGCAAGAAATAAGACCCCATTTACAAATAACCTTTTTTTCAGCATTAATTAAACTCCGGTGATAAATCTTGACCAGATTATACTTATTTTATTTCGGATGTCAAACAGCTTATTAATGACTTTTTGGCCAGGAATTTTAATTTATTACCGTCAAATCTTTTTCTTGTGCGAAAAAACCAGTGACAAAGACTCGGCACCGACAATTTTGGCGCTAATCGCATAAACACCAGCCGAAATAATAACAATAGCCGCAAGGCCCGAAATTTCATATATAATTCCTTTCGGCAATGCAGAAAGGGCATGTTTAACAAACAATCCCGCAGAAACCATTATAAATGTACAAAAAACGGTTTTAAGGCCCTCCGAACCCGCTCCGCCGATAATATCGCTTCCCATTCTCTTTTTGAGCACAACGAGCATTACCAATACCTGGATGTACGAACTGACCGCGGTGGAAAGTGCAAGCCCCGCTGTTCCGAGCGGCCAAATTAACAGTAAATTCAAAACGAAATTGGCACAAACCGCGATAACAGCCGTTATTGCGGGCATTTTCGAGTCATGGCTGGCATAAAAAGCGCGGGTAAGGATTTGCTGCAGGAAAAAACCTACAATCCCCAAGGAGTAAAAAACAAGCGTAAAAGCAGTGTCAAACGTATCAGCCGGCTCGAAACGTCCCCGCTGAAAAATAACCCTTATCAGCAGTTCCCGCACGATAACCAGACCCGCAGCGGAGGGAAACGCAACAAACAGCGCCCCTTTAAGTCCCCTGGAAATGGTCCTGCAAAGCTCCGGGAGGTCGCCCTGTGCAGCGTTCCTGCTCATTACCGGGAAAATCGCCGTGGCAAGTGAAATACCGAACACCCCCAGCGGAAGCTGGTAGAGTCTTTGAGCGTAAAACAAATGTGAAACCGCCCCTTCCCACACAGGATAATGCACCCGGCTGCCGAAAAAAGTAAAAAACTCCCCTTTCTCCGGGGAACCCGAAAGGCCAAGAGCAATGAAATCATCGAGCAAAGTATTAATCTGCGTGACGGTCAGCCCGAGTATCATCGGGGCCATGAGAATTATCACCTGCCTGAAAGCTGCGGTCCTGACATGCCAGGCGGGCCTGAGGTTCACGCCGTGCCTTTTCAGCGGCGGAAACTGGCTGAAAAGCTGGACCAGCCCGGCGATAATTACCGCAAAGGCAGTAATTATAACCTGCACAGTCGGTCCGGCCGCAAGCACCCAGCCGCTAAAACACATCGACGAGATAATAAACACATTAAGCACAACAGGCGCAAAAGCCGGCGCAGCGAAATGACCGTGACTGTTTAATATGCCTGCGATAATAGCGACAACGCAAATGAGTATCATGTAAGGAAGCATGATGCCCGCAAGGACGAGTTTCAATCTCGTCGGCTCAAGGTCGGCGAAGAAGGTGTAGTAAGAAAAAATGAAAAGCTCCCCCACAAGCACCGCCGCAGCGAGTATAACAAAAACCACGGTAACCACGGTGCAGGCAAGTTCGTCTGCACTTTTTCTGTCGGAAACTATCTGTTTACTGTAAACGGGAATAAAAGACGACGAAGCCGCCCCCTCTCCGAAAAGCCTCCTTGCAAGATTCGGTATCTTGAAGGCGACCACCCAGCCGTCCATCAGCCCGCTTGCGCCGAGAAAGTAAGCGAAGATGATATCGCGAACCATCCCAAGAACCCGGCTAAAGGCCGTCAACAACGCTATCTGTCTGAAACCCTTTATCATAGAAGCAAATTTATATCAACACTGCGGCGGTTTTTCAAGCAATATAGCCCGCGGCAATTCTACCTGCCCGTATCAGATTCAGCCGATGCAGCGGTAAGGGCATAAACCTTTACGGCACCGGCAAGCTTCAGCACCCTTGCACACTCGTTTATAGTCGCTCTCGATGTCGCGATATCGTCTACAAGGCAAACACTCGCCCCGTCATAAGGGTGTCCCTTTCTAACGGCAAAAGCCCCTTTTACGTTTCGTTTCCGCTTCGCCGGCGACAGCGTCCACTGGCTCGAAGTGTTTCGGGTCCGCACAAGGTTTTTGTCAATCGCAGCATATTGCTTCAAGGACCTTACAATAAGATCGGCCTGGTTGAAACCTCTTGAGATAAGCCTTTTCCAGTGCAGCGGGACCGGCACGAAATAATCGACCTCATCCCTGAACCCGCAAGCCAAATACGCCGAGCCTATCATCTCGGACAAAACATATCCGTACTGCACAAGCGACGAATACTTAAGCCCAAGCAGCATATCCCTGAGCACCCCTCGGTACATACCCGCACGGGCAACCGCGTCAAAGTGATATTCATCATCCCTGCAAACGGGGCACTTTGCATCAATGACGGCATAGACGCTCACTTCCCTGCCGCATGCCGGGCACGCGTGCGGGGTTATGCACTCGCCGAGTCTGCGCCAGCAGGAATCGCAAAGGTGCTTTTCAGTGGAAAAACTCCTCTGCCCGCAAAGCGGACATAAACTCGGCCAGAGCAGGTACTGCCCCTGAGCGGCAAGGTCCCTGATATATCCGTAAAAATGCGATAGTAAAGTTGACCCTATGTTTGCCATGCCAGGATTATAACCGTCCCTTACGATAAGCACTAACAAAAACCGCGCATAAAAAAGGGGCGGCACTGAACAATCCGCCCCTTAAAGAAACAATGCTGTTTCACACTGTTACGCTTTCCTGCGACGAACAAGAACCGCGCCTATACCGATAATCGCCAAAGTTGCAGGTTCCGGAACCACTACCGCAATTCCCGTAACGCCAAAGCCGCCGTCAGCCTGGTAGTAAGCACCGTCATCTGCGCTGACATCGCCCACAGAATCAATGAAAGAGTGCCAGTTGTTTGTTAAAGCCCCGACGCTCAGCTTCTCATAGTTCATTCCATCCCCCGCCGTGCCGTTCCACATAGCGGTAAACGAGCTTAGCCCATTGCCGTTAAAGATAACGTTGCCGGCATCATCAATGTCAATGTCATAAGCAGTCGCTTCAAGGTCCGAAAGCTTTGTACCGTCCAGGTAAGTAAGATTACCGGCCCCAATAGAATTCTGCACATCGGCGCCGTCCCACTTGTAAAGCGTAAGTTCGGTTGCCCCATAGCCTGACGCGTAATAGAGGTTGCCGGAGGTGTCAAACGCAAGACCTGCCGAAGTTCCGTTCATCTCGATTATCTTGTCATGGTTATCACTACCCGTGCTGTCAAGGGCCCACACGCAGGTTGGGTCTTGCCAATTCGTGCTGTTGGTGGCAGTTACAAAAGGCGTCGAGTTATAAAACTCAAGGTCGAAGTTGCCCGCAAGAGCAGCCTTTTGTGTCCATGTTCCGGTTGCGTAATCGACCTGGTAAATACGGTCATCTGTGTTGCCCATAACAGTAAAACCGACCCATGCGGAGCTGCCCGAAGGGTCCTGCCTTACAAAACTGTTGTATGCGGAATATCCGCTGGGCATGCCGAGATCGGTTGAAGTTCCGCCGGGGATGTCGAACACCTTTAAGCTGCCTCCGGCCCAGCCAACGATCTGATCGCCGACCAGGTCGAAGCCGCCAAAAGCATAGTCGGTCAGAATATCGTAAGCGGCTTTTCCCTCAACCGGTGCAACAATGCTCGAAGCAGCGAGGCACAAACCGCATGACATGACCATAATCGAAACAATAACAGTTAACCTTTTCATCTTCATCTTCCTTTCAACAAAACAATGTAAATTATTTTTTCAAATACCCATTCGGCCATGATCGCCGCGATCGAGGCAGATGTTACGATCGCGACGACAACCGGCCGCGGCTCAGTCGAGCCTGTGTGGAAATGGATATTAACTTCCAAATCGTTAAATCCCTCAGGAATCAATTAACAGATACCTGTTAATTACGCGCCCCTGCCGTATTTGCCCGGGGTGAATTTATCAAAAGGCAATAAAAAAAGCCCTCATCCCGCGAAGGAATGAAGGCTTGTTATTTACACTATCCGCATGGTCCGGCAAGGCCGGTGAAACGTCTTGTCAGAAAACTGCTTGCATGCGGTTAATGCTGGTTCCATCTCGCGAGAACTCGACATTATCCACAACCCGTGGCAGGTATTCTGACTTACGTTCTACTTTTCGACTCCTTCCCGTCCCGAAAGACAGTGGCAAAATGCCGAAAAGATTAAAGGCTTATGGCCAATGCGAACGCTTACAGCGGCGCGACCGTCGCGGATTTTCACCGCGTTCCCTAACCTGAGGTTGATATTCATATATAAAAGATCAATTCAGGAGTTTTACCATGCCCGCACATTCAAAGCAAGCTCAAAATATATCAAAATCCTGCTAAATCAAATAGCTATCCTGCCAATTGAATGACATTGTATTCGATAAGCAGCCAGAAAGCAGCGGCAATGCCGGCAATGACAATAATAAACGAAACAAGCGAAGCGGCGAAAAGAAGCCCAAACCGCCTGCCCTGGCGCTTCATCATAGTCTCAAATTTCTCGTTCCTCTCATTGAGCGCGGCATTTATCTTTTCGAGGCTCTGAGTCTGGGCACCGGAATTTTTATCCAGCGACTCCATTTTGCTTCCCAGCGTATCGAAGCTTCCTGCCATTTTCTCGCCGGTGTTTACCGACTGGGACAGCTTCTCGGCCATCTGGTCCAGCCGTTCAGTCTGCCTTGCCGCCTCGTTAGGTATCCGCTCGATTGCCTCTGTGAACTGCTCATTCTTAATCTGCGAGGTCTTGACCTGCTCGATGAGCTCCTTAACCAGCGTGTGCTGGCTTTTCATCGTCTCGGGCATAGTCTCCATAAGCCTGGGCAGTTTCGCAAGGGAGTCCATGAGCCTGTCGTTCTGATCGGCCTGCTTGGCAAGGTGGGTGTTAATTCCGTCCAGCTTGTCGATAAGCCTGTTGAAGCCCTCGTTGAGCCTTTCGAAGTTCTCCTGCCTTGACATCTCCTGCTTCTTCTCGGCAAGTGCCTTTTCAAGCTTAGCGGACTTGTCTTTGCCCCACCCCTCGCCTTTTTCCGGGCGCAGAGGCTCGGTTTGAGTCTTTTCGCCCGATTTTTTTCTCGTTATCCTCGACCAGAGACCTTTAATGGCCATCACGACTCCTTTCATCATTAAACAAAATCCACTGCCTGATGATAAACAGGAGAAGATGAATAATCAAGGGAAAAAATGGGCCACTGGCCGAAGCTATGCTGTCTTATGGTCCAAAAAGCCCTCGAGTTTCCTGCTGCGAACCGGGTGCTGGAGTTTGCGTATCGCCTTTGCTTCGACCTGCCTTACACGCTCGCGGGTTACTTTGAATATCCTGCCGACCTCTTCAAGCGTATATGTATACCCGTCACCGATACCGTAGCGAAGCTTGATTATTTCGCGCTCGCGGTAAGTAAGCGTCTTTAGCACCTGGTCGATTCGCTCCTTAAGCATCTCCTGGGTTGCCGACTGCACGGGCGACTCAACGCTGTCGTCCTCGATAAAGTCGCCGAAGTAACTGTCCTCGCTCTCGCCGATAGGCCTGTCAAGGCTGAACGGGTGCTTGGATATCTTAAGAACGCGCCTTGCCTCGGAAACGGTCATCTCGCCTGCGGTTGCGATCTCCTCGATAGTGGGCTCCCTGCCGAGCTCCTGTGAAAGGTTCTTGCTCAGTGTCCGCAGCCTGCTCATCGTCTCTATCATGTGAACCGGGATACGTATAGTCCTCGCATGGTCGGCGATTGCCCTGGTAATGGCCTGCCTTATCCACCACGTTGCGTATGTGCTGAACTTATATCCCCTGCGGTACTCGTACTTATCCACCGCCCGCATAAGACCCGTATTGCCCTCCTGGATGATATCAAGGAAGCTGAGTCCCCTGTTGCGGTACTTTTTGGCGATGGAAACCACCAGCCTGAGGTTTCCGCCGGACAGCTTTCTTTTCGCGTCCTCATATTGCGCGTAAACGGCCTCGATCGAACGCAGCCGTTTTTCAAGCTGCTTGGGGCTTTCGAGTATAAGTCCCTGCAGGCCGTCTATTTCCTGCTTCATTGCCTCGATATCTTCTTCGGCGTAATCACGGGTAGGGCCGCCGTCGATGATCGCCTGCACCTGCCGCATTTTCAGTTTAATGCCCTGCAGCTTCTTCATCATCGGCTGAATCCTGCTTGTACGCAGGCTGAGCTCCTCAAGCAGCGTCGCGATCTTTCGCCTGTTGCGGTGAAGCTGTTTAAGCTGCTGCTTCGACTCTTCCACGTTGCCGATGCTCTGTATCTCGATAAACAGTTTCGCGTTGCGTTCGAGCAGCATATTGATCGTCGTCAGGTTATGCGGAAGTCTCTTTTTCACCACCGACCTGACAAGATTTTCGCTGGTGCTCATTTTCATCGTCCTGTCAAAAGGCAGCGTGCCCTCGTGAACCTGCTGAAGTATCTCAACTGCCATCTTGGCACAGTAGTCGTTCTCAAGCACCTTTCGCCTGAAAGCGAGCCTCGTAAGCTCTATCTTTCTTGCAAGACTGATCTCCTCGTCACGCGAAAGAAGATCGATCTCACCCATCTGAGTCAAATACATCCTCACCGGGTCGTCGATACGACGGCCCTCGGCCTCGATCTCTTTTTCAGAGAGAAACTCTTCCTCTTCGTCTTCGTCGCCCTCGACGTCCTCTTCCTCAAAGTCGGTCTCGTCCTCGGACTGCTGCTTGGCCTTTTTCTTTTTCAGGTCAGCCTCATCGATAAGCTGTACGCCCATCTCATCGAGCGTCATAAGCAGGCTGTCAAGCCTGTTGGGGCTTATCGCATCGTCCGGCAGCTGCTCGTTCATTTCCTCGTATGTAAGATAGCCCTGCTTTTTTCCGTGCTCAATAAGAGATTTGATAATATCCTCAGATGCGCTTCCGGCCCTGATCTCTTTTGCCTTTCTAGCGATCTGCTGCTCGTCGATATCCTCTTCCTTTTGCTTTTCCTTGTCAACCGCAGCCTGGGCATCGTCAAGAATCTTCTCAATCTTTTCGTCTTGCTTCTTTGGCTTGTTTTTCTTCTTTTTAGTCGGCATCTGTTTCCTTAGCTAAATACGAAACCCGCATTAAATCCTCAGGCCCGGGTTTCTCTTGTTCGGTGAACGTAAAGATGACATTAGATGGTATAAGTATTCGTCTTTATCCGCGTTTTTGTTCATTTTTTCATTATTTTTCCGTTGCAGGGTGCTGTTTTGAAGCACTTCGATGCTGTCGGCAAGGCGTTTTTCATTATCGCCCTTGCTGATTTCAGTGTCGGCGGCACCTGTCAGCCATGAAGAGGCCTCCGTGCTTTCTATATTGGCAAGCAATGCGCTGAGATTTACACTTTCCTCTTTTTCAAGCATCTCGAACAATGCTTTTGCGATCTCGGCGAAATAAGGCACGGTAAAATCTTCAGCGTCCAGTTTGTCCCTGTAACCGGAATATAGCGAAGGCTCGGCAATAAGGGCCTCGAGTATTTCAGACTGCGCCTTGCCCTCAAGGTCCAGGCCCCTTTCAAGGCTGACAACCCGCTGGTCGGTTACGTTATAAACCCTCGCCGCGGACGGTCCGCTTGAGAGCCTTTTCAGATGGCTTTGAAGTTTCGACACCTCCATACCGATAATGCCCGCAAGTTTGTTTACCAGTATCCCGGCTTCTATCGCGTCAAGGTTCTCGCTCCGCAAAGCCTTTGCAACAACTTCAAGATACTCCCGCACCGCACGGTTCTTGTCGGTAACGGTGTCGCTGCTGTCGAACTGCCGGGCCATGGTGTCCCATTTGAACTTCATCACATCGACAGCCTTGTTAATAACGTCCGTCAATGCGTCCGGCCCTGCTTCGAGCAGATAATCGCACGGGTCCTTGCCCTGCGGCACAAAAGCCAGCCGTATATCTATCCTTTCCTCAAGGCACACGTCAAGGGCCCGGTTTGCAGCCGATACACCCGCCTCATCGCTGTCAAATACCAGCACGATCGATTTTGCGTACCGCCTCAGAAGCCTTGCATGACCGGGTGTAAAGCTCGTGCCCAGCGTCGCCGCGACGTTGCTGACAGCGAACTGATGGGCCATTATAACGTCCGTATACCCCTCCATAACCACCGCAGTACCTGTCGTGCCGATGGAGTGCCTGGCCCTGTCGAGCCCGTACAAGCAGTTGCTCTTGTCGAAAAGCGGTGTAGCGGGAGAGTTCATATACTTCGCAGGGTCGTCCCCCAGCGTCCTGCCGCCAAAACCGATAACACGTGAAGTCGAATCCATTATCGGGAACATAACCCGGTTACGAAACTTGTCGTACCCGCCTGCGTCATTTTCCTTCTTGACTATCAGCCCCGCCTGGACAAGCAGGCTTTCCGGTATGTTGGCCACTCGGGCCTTGTTCATGAGTTCCGACCAGCCGGGGCAGGCAAAACCAATGCCCCAAACCTTGATCGTATTGTCATTGAACCCCCGGGACGCAAGATACTCCCTCGCCTCCCTGCCGATCAGGCTGTCCTCAAGATTCGCGCGAAAATATCTCGCCGCCCACTTATTGACCCTTGCGATATCGCCCGGGTCGGCCTGGCCGGGCTGCTTTTGCTTTTTTCCGGCTGGCTTGTACTCAATACCCGCCCTTTCGGCAAGCCTCTGCAGCGACTGCCCGAAACTAAGGCCCTCTTTCATCTGGACGAACTTGATCACATCCCCGCCCGCACCACACGCGAAACACTTGAAAATCTGCTTCTGCGGGCTTACATACATGCTCGGACGGTGATCCTGGTGAAACGGACACAGACCAACAAACTCCTTGCCCTTCTTGTCAAGGCGCAGATATTCCGATACAAGGTCCACAATATCCGTAGCCTGCTGGATACGGGTAATTATTGTATTGTCAAAGCTTCCCGTCAATCTTTCTCTCACGATTTGTAATTAAACGCCGTCCGGCAAAAACATCCTGTAAATAACCCGCCATTAATATTGTTAGCTGGGGAACCAGGCGAAAAAACAAAGCAACACAGTAAGTATATGTCACAAAAGAGTCAAAGTCAAGACAACCCAACCCAAAACCCCATTTCTGGGCCGGAAATAAACTAAAATTATGAAGTAGACACTTTGTTTAATGGGAAACAGGCTGTTACTCAAATAGCGACCTGATATGGTCTATATCAAGGGAGTTATAACTTTCAACCACCATCTCGCTGAGAGGCTGGAGCTTTTCTTTTGTATAAGTAGTGGTTACGCCCAGTTTTTTCATGCCCGCTGCTTTTGCCGCTTCAAGGCCCCACATGGAATCCTCGACAACCAGGCACTCAGCCGGGGTTATCCCCTCGCCATCCATCGATTCATTAAGCTTTTTTAGGGCCATAAGGTATCCTTCCGGATCCGGCTTGCCTTTTTCCACATCGTCGGCGGTTATAATTACGCTAAAGCTGTTCTCGATGCCGGAACCGGCAAGCATCTGGTCTATATCCCGCCTGGTCGCCCCGGAGCAGATAGCAAGAGCAAGCCCCGCATCTTCGAGCCGGCGTACAAGATCAACAACCCCCTCGATAATAATGCTCTCGGTCGCGGCAAGAGACTCGAACTTCGCAGTCTTGATATTGAAGATATCCTGCACCTGCGATTCGTTCCAGTTTCTGCCGAAATCTCTTGAAACGGCATAGATATTATCAAAATCCGAATAGCCCAGGTACTTCTCGTAATGAATTTCTTTGGGCATATCAAGGTCATAACTGGCGAAAGCATGCGCCAGTGCCTTGTAATGCAGTATCTCGGAATCGGCAATGACCCCGTCAAAATCAAAAATAACCGCCTTTAACATCACTCTTCCCTACCCTTATCACCCAATTTCCGGAACGGGCCCAGCCAGCATTTCATAATTTTCGAAAGTCGACTTGTCCCCTGCCGTTATATTTTTTACAAGGGCATCTATCTTCGGCATCGCTCTTGTGACAAACCGCCTTGCAATAACCGATTTGCGTTTCTTCATATCGACCATACGTGCCTCGCCATTTCCCGAACCGCGGGAAACCAGCGTCGAAATCTCAACCTTCGTCGAAGCCTGCCCGCAGAAAAGGTAGCCGATGATAATGTCCATCGCCACGTCCACAATATCCCTGCCGAACAGGTCCATGTAATCCACGCCGGCTTTTTTAACAAAAGCGACAGCCTCTTTCAGTTTTTCAGTAGCGCCGGCCAGCATCCCGCAAAGGTCCTGTACATGGGAATCATACTGCTTTGCGGCAAGTTCATCGATATACTTCTCAGCCGTCCCGCCGCAAACGCCTCGGACCGCGGCGACGACCTGAAGCTGAGTCGTCCCTTCATATATCGTTGTGATCCGCGCATCCCGCGCGTGCCTTTCACTGGCGTAGTCCCGCATATACCCGCTGCCGCCGAGTACCTGTATCGCGTCATAAGCGACCGTATTGCACATCTCCGAGCAGTAATACTTGCTCATCGGAGTGAGCATCCCGGCAAGACGTTTATACTTTTTCGCCTGTCCCTTCAACTCTTTTGCCTTGGCCTTATCTTCCGGCAGGTTTTCACACAGCTTGTCATATCCCATAAGGAAATCGACAACCCTGCTGGTCTCATACAAGAGCGCCCTGCCGGCCTCTATCTGCATTTTCATTTCAATTACCATATCCCGCACAGCCGGAAGTTTTTCGATAGCCCCGCCGAACTGCTTCCTGCTAGCCGCGTAGTCCCGCGCTATCCGGTATGCGGCCTCGGCAATACCAAGCGACTGGCCGGCAATACCGATCCTGGCCCCGTTCATAAGGCTCATAACATATGTCACCAAACCGCGCTGTCTTTCGCCGATTATCTCACAGGGAGTGTTATCGAAAAATATCTCGCAAGTCGGCGAACCGTGAATGCCCAGCTTGTCCTCGAGCCTGCGTATATGAACCGTCGGCCCGCTGTCGCAAACGAAAAGACTGAGCCCAAGCCCGCCTGTCCGGTCCTGCTCGCTCCTTGCCAGTACAAGAAGCACCTCGCCGCAGCCGTTAGTTATAAATCGTTTAACACCGTTAAGATACCAATTGCCGTCGTTGTCCTGGTAGGCCCGCAGTTTGACCGCCTGCAGATCGGAACCCGCGTCGGGCTCTGTCAATACCATCGCGCCGGTCACCTTGCCCTGGGAAAACTTGTGCAGGTACTTTTGCTTGATCTGTTCAGAAGCGAAAAAGTTTATCGTCTCTGCAATTCCCTGCAAGCCGAATATATTCATAATCGAAGCGTCTGCGCGGGAAACGATTTCAATAGCCGCAGAATAAACAAGGTTCGGAAAATTCAAACCGCCGAAACGATACGGCAGCGTAAAGCCCATCACATCCGCCTTGGCCAGCTTTTCAAGCGACTCGGCGATGCCCGGAGCATAACTGACCGAACCGTCCTCGTGCAGCGTGTTACCGTCCTTGTCAACGTCTTCACCGCGCGGCGCTATAAAGTCCGCGCTGAGCCCGCCAACCGAATCCAGCACCAGCTTATAATTTTCCACAGCTTCAGCGGCATCGGCAGGGGCAGTGTCAAATTCCTCTGTAAACCTGAAACCCTCTTCGGTAAACTCGGCAATGTTACCCAGCTCGACATGATCGAGGAGGAACTTTATATCGTCATTATCCTGATAGAAATTACCCATATCACGATTCCATTCAAATTAACTGTTAAACTTTTTCCTTTATTGACCTGATCATCATCGGGATTACATCGTTCAGGTCGCCGACGATCTTATAATGAGCGATATCGAATATCGGGGCCTCAGGGTCCTTGTTTATCGCGATGATCTTCCTGCTGTCGCTCATGCCCGCCTGGTGCTGTATGGCCCCGCTGATACCTGCGGCGATATAAAGGCTGGGCCGAACCGTCGTGCCAGTCTGGCCTATCTGGTGGTCCCTGTCGATAAACCCGAGGTCCACCGCTGCCCTTGTAGCGCCGGGCGCGGCGCCAAGGCAATTCGCCAAATCCCAGATCAGCCGGAAATTGTCCTTGCTGCCCACTCCTGCACCGCCGGCGACTATCACGCGTGAAGCCTTAAGGTTTACCTTCTTCTCCTGGAAATGCTCACGAAGTATCTCTATCGCAATGTCCTCGGCGGAAACATGCACTTCATGCTCGACAACCTCGGCCTTTCTGCTGACGTCCGGCTCGGGCATGGGCATAACGCCCTCGCGAACCGTCGCCATCTGGGGCCAGCGATCGTAGTTAATGATCCACGCTATAATATTGCCCCCAAAAGCAGGACGTATCTGGAAAAGCAAATTCTCGTGAACCGTCTTGTTTTTCTTATCCTCATGGTCACCTATCTGAAGATCCGTGCAGTCAGCGGTAAGCCCGGCTTTAACACTGCTGGCGATATGAGGCGCAAGGTCCCTGCCGCATGCCGTTGCACCGTAAAGGACGATCTGAGGCTTATATTTTTCAATTAAATCACAAATAACTTTTGAATACGTGCTCGTCTGGTAATGACCAAGCAGGGGATGCTTTGCAACATACACCTTGTCCGCGCCGTAATGTGCGAGCTTTTCTATGTGGTCGTCAACTTTATCGCCCAGCAGCACCGCGCTTAACTTGACACCGAGTTTGTCGGCAAGCTCTCTGCCTTTGCTCATAAGCTCAAGCGGAGTATCAGCCAGCTTGCCGTTGTTGTGCTCGGCAAAGACCCAAACTTCACCTTTTCTGTTTACTTCGATCATATAAATCCCTTATTCTTCCTGTCAACAGCCCGTCAGGCTATCGTGTTATCCTGTATCAGTTCGTGTACCATATCCGTGATCGCCGCTGCTTCGGGGGCGACCTCTTTCGACTCCTTGGCCTCAAGAACCACGCTCTGTATCCTGTGCACCTTTGTAGGCGAGCCGTCCCTGCCGCACCATTTAAGGTCGGCCTGGACATAATCAAGGTCCCACTGTTCAATAAGCAGACCCTTTTCTTTAAGTTCCGCGCATTGCTGGTCGGCTTTTTTGTTAAGCGTTTCGGCATCTTCGCCGGTGTTTTCCTGCTTGAGCCCGGCAAGAATTTCCGCCTTTGTCCGTGCCTTTTTATATTTCATAAGCTTTTTCGCAGCAGGCACCCTCGGCTCGTTAGCCTCTTCTATAACGGTAATAAGCATGGGCAGCTTGCCCTTGACTTCCTGCCAGCCGTTGCCCACATTACGCCTGACGGTAAGCGCACCGTCGTCAAGTGTAATAAGCTTTTCAAGGTATGTTATCTGAGGTATGCCCAGCTTCTCGGCAAGCTGCGGGCCGACCTGTGCCGTGTCACCGTCTATCGCCTGCCTGCCGCAAAGAACGATATCATAATCCAGTTTTTTAACCGCACAGCTCAGGATGTAGCTCGTCGCAAGCGTATCGCTTGCCGCGCATCTGCGGTCGGTGACCAATACCGCCTTGTCCGCACCGCGGTAGAGAGACTGGCGAAGGATTTCACTCGCCGCCGGCAGCCCCATTGTCATAACCGTAACCGTTCCGCCGAAAGTTTCCTTAATCTGAAGGGCCTGCTCGAGAGCGGCAAGGTCCTCCGGGTTGAAAATGGCAGGAAGAGCGGCCCGGTTAACCGTACCGTCCTCATTCATAGCCTGTCCGGTTATTCGCTTGGTGTCGGGCACCTGCTTGACCAATACAACACAATTATATGGCACTTGATACCTCCATGTATTTATGGATTTAGTTCACCTTACTTCGTCTAAAACGAATAAGTTTATTCCATATAGGGGGTAAGTCAACCAAAATCAGGGCTATAATACGGAAAAAATACAAATACAGGCCTTAAAGGGCATATAAACTCCATTAGTTGGCCCGTCTTTTGTCCTGTAAAATACTAATTTGATATAGGCTCTCCGCCCGAATCCACGTTCTGAGGTGTGTAAATTCGCGAACCAAGGGTGATCTTCTTAGGCACCTGCTCGCCGTTAAGTATCTTAAGTGCAGTCTCAATAGCCTCTTTTCCGCCAGTCGGATACTCGAAAGTCGCGGCAAGGACGCCCTGTTTGACATAAACCTGACCTTCCTGGGGCAGGGCGTCAATACCCACAAAAAGGATATCATCTTCCCTGCCGGCCGCCTTTGCTGCCAGGTAAGCTCCATGCGCACCTGGGTCATTATGAGCGTAAACAAGATCAATATCGTCAAACCTCGCCAGCGCCGACTCCATCTCCTGCCTGGCGTTCGGTTCGAGCCATTTCATGTCGGCCTCGAAAATTACCTCTATATCGGTCCCTTCAATGCCCTTGCGAAAACCATTATGCCTCTTATGCCCCGGTATCGAGGTCATAAGCCCTTTTAACTCGACAACTTTTCCCTCGCCGCCAAGCTTTTGGGCGATCCACTTGCCGGCAGCTTCCCCTATTAGCTCATTATCTGCCCCGATAAAACAGGTGAACTTATCTCCAAGCAGGTCCCTGTCCAAAACTATAACCGGTATGCCCGCTTGATAGGCTTCGGCTACTACGGGCGTGAGCGGTGCGGCCTCTTTAGGCGAAATAAACAACGCATCAACGCCGGCGCTTATAAACTCCCGCACCTGGTTCTGCTGCTTGAGCGTATCATTCTGCGCATCCTTAAACACCATCTCTATCCGGGGGTATTCATCGGCGGCATTTTTTATATCTGCGTTCATCTGAACGCGCCACGGCTCGCCGAGGTTGCACTGACTCATACCGATAGTCCATTTGTTCTCTGTGCCTCCGCCATTTGCCGCTGCCCGGCCATCGCCGTTTTCGGAAGGCGCATCCTTCGCACAGCCTGCAAATAAAACCAGCAAAACAGCCATAACAGCCATAACAGCCATTGTTTTTATCGTATTTGACTTCATAAATATAACTCCCGTTTTAACAGAAAATTGTTAACAAAATTATAATAGCAATTCCTGCTAATATTACAAGATATTATGTTCTTTTGGACTTCTGCAGCAGAACCGCCGCGACTATTATAACGCCGGTAAGCATAAGTCTTTTGTCCTCGCCGACTGCGTTGATACTCAATATCTTCTCAAGATAACCTATAGTCAGTACGCCCACAAGTGTCAGCCATATTCCTCCCCTGCTGCCCTGCAGGCTCGTTCCGCCTATCACCACCATCGCAATCGCGGTAAGCTCATAAGCGATTCCCGCCTCCGGGTCGCCCTGCAGTTCCTGGGCGGCCTGGCAGATGCCCGCGATCCCGCAAAAGAGCCCGCTCATCGCATATGCGAGCACCTTTATCATATTAACCGGCACACCCGACAGCCTCGCCGCTTCTTCATTGCCGCCTATCGCGTATACATACCTGCCCGGTCGAAGCTTTACAAGCAGCAGCCACGATATCACCAGGCACACGAGGAAAATAATCGTCACCACTGATATGTTGTCGCCAAGCACCTTCGAGCTTATGAAATTGAACACCCCCGGCACTTCTACATACTCATATGAACCGTCCGGCTGCTGAACCGCTGTCGAAATTTTCATCCCGCCGCTGACCCACTTTGCAAGGCCCCTTGCGAATACCATCATCGCCAGAGTCGCGATAAAGGGCTGAATCCTGAACCTTGATATCACCGCCCCGCTAACGCCGCCGCAGGCAATGCCTATAAGCAGGCACAACGGTATCGCGACAACGGCCGGCACCGATTTATGTATTGTCAAAAGCGAAAACATTACCGCCGTCAGTGCAAGTATACTCCCGACCGAAAGGTCGATGCCGCCGGTTATAATCACCAGCGTCATCCCGCAGGCCAGCATGCCGTACACCGAAACGGCCCTTAGCATATCACGGTGCGTACCCCACTTAAGAAAAGCCCCGTCGGCGTTAAAAACCAAACCGATAACGAAAACTATAATCAGGGCCCCCAGCGCTCTAACCGTTGGCGAATACATCCACTGGGGCAGCTTCGTCTTATTTTCAAGGGTGTTCGCGCTCATAAATTCTCAGTCCTTTCTCCCATTGCCGCGCTGAGTATCCGCTCCTGCGTCGCTTCGCTGCCG
This sequence comes from uncultured Pirellulales bacterium, assembly GCA_964628195.1. GTDB lineage: Bacteria > Planctomycetota > Phycisphaerae > Sedimentisphaerales > Anaerohalosphaeraceae > CAZVPF01. The sequence continues at coordinate 33,109 of CAZVPF010000014.1, forward strand.
GCAAAGTCAGCGGTCACCTCTCCACGGTGCATTACAATAATCCTGTCGCTCATCCCGAGAAGTTCGGGCATCTCCGAAGTTATCAAAACTATCGCGATTCCCGCCCGTGTCCACTTGTTCATAAGCTCGTATATTTCATGCTTGGCCCCGACATCCACACCCCTTGTCGGCTCGTCCAGAAGCAGTACCTTAGGCTCTGTCAGTATCCACTTTGCCAAAACCACTTTCTGCTGGTTGCCGCCCGAAAGCGTCTCAACCGGCTGGGTCAAAGTCGCCGCTTTTAAGTTAAGCTCCCCTCTCTGCTTCTCGGCTGCGGCAAGCTCTGCTGCCGGGCTTAAGATGCAATTGGGCGAAAAACCAGGCAACGCCGCCAGCGTCGTGTTCTTTACGATATCCATCCCCAGCACAAGTCCCGTCTCCTTGCGGTCGCTGGTCAAAAGCGCAAGGCCTTTTTTGATAGAATTCTCAGGCAAAAACGACCCCAACGGCTCACCATCCACCTTGACACTTCCCGACACCCCCCTGCCGTAAGAACCGAATATGCCGTTAAGAAGCTCACTGCTGCCCGATCCCTGCAAACCCGCTATGCCCAGAATCTCCCCGCCCCGCACCTCAAAAGAAACATTATTGACTACAGGCGCAGGCTTGCCCGTCATATCCGGAACGGTAAAATTCTCTACCTTCAGCCTCACCTCGCCCTTTTCTGCATCCCCGCGGGAAAACTGCGTATCAAGTTCCCGGCCCACCATCCACTTGACCAGCCGGTGCTGATTTAGAACTTCCGCCGAGTCGGTGCCTATATACTCCCCGTCCCGCAAAACCGTTATCCTGTCGGCGATCCGGTAAATCTCCTCCATCTTGTGTGAAATATAAATGATCCCGCAGCCCTGGGCCTTGAGTTTTTCAATAATGCCAAACAGCTTCTCGACCTCGACATCGGTAAGCGCGCTTGTCGGCTCGTCCATCACGATTATCCGAGAGTTCACCGCCAGCGCCTTGCAAATCTCAATCATCTGCTGCACGCCGATAGGGTAGTCGCCAGCCGGCCTGGTCACCTCGATATCCAGCCCGAAATCGCTGACCAGTTTCTTGGCCGCATTAACTGTCCCTGCCCTGTCCAGCCAGCCGAGCCTGCTCTTTTCACGCGCCAGAAATATATTATCCGCCACCGACATGGAACCTACCAGCGAAAGCTCCTGGTGAATTATCGAAATCCCCATCCGCCCCGCATCCTGCACCGACCCGAAGCGCACCTCACGGAGGTCTTCGCCAACCTTAACGGTCCCTTCATATTCTGTGTGTACACCTGCAAGTATCTTGATCAGCGTGCTCTTGCCTGCCCCGTTTTCACCAGCAAGCACATGCACCTCGCCGGCCCGCAGGTCAAACTGAACATCATTAAGCACCCGCACGCCCGAAAAAGACTTGCAGATACCCCTCATTGTCAAAATGTGGACATCGGTTTCAACCATGTGAGCAGTATATTAAAAACCATCGGTTCCGTCAATCAAGCCAGAAAGAAAAGTACAGGTACATCCCAGCCACAAGACCAAGCACCAGAACCGTCAACAGCACGTCGAGATAGTTCCACGTCCTTTTCTGCGATTCATCCCGAACAACAGTTCCGTACGTTAGATTCGCGATCTTCTCAACCGGCTGAGGCTTGCTGAGCAGTGATGCGACAACCACAATAACAATACTCGCCACGAAAAGCACACCGGAGAAATACAAAAAGTTAAAGTCACCTATATCGGCCATAACCGCGGGACTCTCGATCTTGCCCGCGCCGAAAAACGCCTGTATTGTCAGCTTCGCAATGCCCAGTACAAACCCGAGCCCAAGCCCCCAAACCGCACCGACAGCATTTATCCTCTTCCAGAAAAGCCCGAGTAAAAACACCGCTGTTATAGGCGGTGCCAAGTACCCCTGCACGCTCTGCAAATACTGGTACAAACCGCCCTGCGAAATCCGCGGCATAATAGGTATCCAGATCATCCCGAAAATGACCACAACAAACGTGGCTATACGCCCTACCGTCACAAGGTGCCTTTCGCTTCTGCCCGGGCATATTTTCTCATATATATCAACGGTAAACAAAGATGCGCACGAGTTGAACAGCGAAGAAAGCGAACTCATCAGCGCCGCCAGCAGACCGCCAACCACAAGCCCCTTGAGCCCGGTCGGCACAAGTGACATCACCATAACCGGAAAAACCTGGTCGCCGTTAATTACTTCCTGGCCGTTAACAGTCTTCATCGGTATCTGAATCATTCCCTTGCTGTGCAAGGCGTAGCCGATCATGCCCGGCACGATAAAAATAAGCACAGGCCAAACCTTCAAGAAACCGCCCCAAAGCGCGCCCCGCCTGGCGTGCGTCAGATTCTTCGCCGCCAGCGTCCGCTGCACAATATACTGATCCGTACACCAGTACCATATCCCCACAACCGGCGAAGCTATAATTATACCAAGCCACGGGAAATCCGGGTCCGACATCGGGCGCCATAGAGCAAAGCTCGACGCGTTCTGCGACGCAATAGCCTTAAGCTCCCCCCATCCGCCAAGTTTATCAAGCCCGAAATACGTAATACAGCAGGACCCAACGAGCAGTATTATCGCCTGCGCGGTGTCCGTATAAAGTACCGCCCGCAGCCCGCCGAAAACAGTATAAAGACCGGTAAGAATAACCGTCGAAAACGCGCCTATCCAGAACGCGTTCTCCGGCGAGCCGAAAGTATCCGGCAGCAGCGTCTGAAACACCAGCGCGCCGGCGTAAACGGTTACTGAAACCTTAGTAAAAACGTAAGCCACAAGCGAAACTATCGAAAGAATCCACCTCGCCTTGGGCCCGAAGCGTTTTTCGAGAAACTCCGGCATGGTAAAAACACACGAGTTATAATAAAAAGGCACGAATATCCACGCCAAAAGCACCATAATCCACGCATGAAGCTCCCAGTGCGCCATCGCCATGCCGCTGCTCGCACCATTGCCGGCGAGCCCCACGATATGTTCCGAACCAATATTGGAAGCGAAAAGAGATGCCCCGATAGCGAAAAACCCGATATTCCTCCCCGCCAGAAAGTAATCCTCCGAGCTGTTCTGTTTACGTGAAGACCACCAGACAACGCACATAAGCCCAAGGAAATAAACCGCAACAACAAGCCAGTCAATCATGTTAAGTGAGGACATTCAAATTTCCCTTTCAAATAATCCCTTACTTCCTTTCCATCGAATTTGGAGCTAATATATACCAAATCATGGGTAATTTGCAGAAAAATAATGAAAAATATGTCACGATTTTATCACCAAATGCCGCAAATTATTGCCGCGGTTCAATAATAACAAGAACCGCTAAGCGAATTTCAGGTATAGTATATTGTAATTCTTGTATGTCTCTAATAATAACGGAGTCTCATATGAAGAAGTACTTTCCGTTGGTTTTGTTAATTTTATTTACCTCCGTTTGTTACGCCAACCCGATCGTTCTGCCAAATTACAGATCACAATTGGCTGTCTGGTGTTTACTCGCTGAGGCGATCTTTATCGCAGCAGCGATGCGATTTCTCGGCTACAGTTTCTTTCGTATTTTACCTTTCTGGATGGGGATAACCTGGCTTACCTACCGGTGTCTCGTGTTCTTTATTGACAGGACCGGGAATGGGCCTTTCGCAGAAAGTACGATTTATGTGGGCACTGTCTTTTTATATCTTCAGTTCATGGTGTTTCTTGTCGAAACTTCCCTGCTGCTGATTTTGGCAAGATTGTTCTTTTTCAACCGGGGCGGCGCTGTTGAATTGAGCCTTACATCAGCGGTGCCGATATGCTTCGCTGGAAACATGATATCTTTTGTAACTTCCCTTATACCGTACTTTCTTGTTATCTAAAGCCGCCTCAATACGACCCGGAACCGCGGTTCATAAAATAAGCAAGCTCGGCCAGCCCGACCGAGATATGCTCGTTGCGGACAAAAACATTGCTCGGAACAACCAGATTCGTCGTTGAAAAGTTCCAGATTGCGTACACACCGGCCTGAACAAGCAAATCCGCACTGCGCTGGGCTACCTCCGCCGGGCATGTAAGTATACCCAGCGCAACGGTCTTTATTCTGCAGACCTTGACTATATCCACCGTCGGATATATCCTGCAGCCGCTCATAGTCGTACCCAGCTTTGCCGGGTCAACATCGAAGACCGCCGCAATCTCCAGCCCGTAATTCGAATAACCGCGGTACTCCATAATCGCCCCGCCGAGCCTGCCGGCCCCGACGACAGCGGCCTTGTACCGCTTGTCAAGTCCGAGGGCGTGTCTTATCGACTCGATAACCTCGCTGCGTTTAAAACCCTGCCGCGGCATCCCCTTAACGCCTATCTGCGCCATATCCTTACGCACCTGCGTATCGTCCATATTGAAATAATACGCGATACGCGAACTGGTCACCCAGTCCCCGTCCCACAGGCCCGGGCTTGTCAGGCAGTGGTAATAGTGCATAAAGCGTTCCAGTGCGGCATGCTTGATCTTGTTTGCTGCCGCCTTTTTAACATTAATTTTTGCCACCGCTGCTCCTTCTCGAACCCTGCCCCTTGCCTATCGTCCTGCCTATCGAAGCTATCCGACCAGCCATGCACACCTGGCACATCTCGGCTGTTTCGTTCTGGCAGGCCTTGCCCGGGTATATCTCGTATTTCGTCCGGTACTCAGGCGGTGTTATATTCGGCATAACCACGTTGGCCCCGCGGGAAAGACCAAGCTCCCTGCCCTGCTGCTGGTTGATCGTAGCAAGCGCTGTCGTGCTCGGAATATTCGCCTCCGGGCAGACCAGGCGGGTAAGGGCAACAACCTTGTATGTCATAAGCTCATTGCTCGGAACCTGCTGGGACGGGTCGATTTCGGGAACTAATTGCCCGTTGCCGAGCGGTGTTTTAGGGTTGGCAATATACGGGCCGACCCCGATCATATCAAGGTCATACTTTCCGAACGCCTCGATATCCCTCGCAAGTATATCGTAACTCTGCCCCGGTATCCCGATCATCACCCCCCCGCCTGCCTCATAGCCAAGCTGCTGAAGCTGTCCGAGAATTTCGAACCTGTCCGACTTCCTGTCGCCCAGCGCCGGGTGTATAAGCTCGTAAAGTTTCCTGTCGGAAGTCTCGAAACGCAACAGGTACCTGTCGGCCCCTGCCTGGCGCCACAGCTTCAAGTCCTCGAAAGGCCTTTCGCCCATGCTGAGGGTAACAGCCAGGTTCGTCTGCGACTTGATCTGTCGGACAATATCCGCAAGCCACTGTCCGGTTATCATGTAATCCTCCCCTGCCTGCATCACAACCGTACCGTAACCGAAACCGTCTGCTTTTTTTGCGCACTGGACAACCTCGTCGGCGTTCATCCTGTACCGTTCGACATCCTCGTTATGAACGTTCAACCCGCAGTATGTGCAGGAACGCACGCAATAGTTCGATATCTCGATAAGACCGCGAAGGTGCACCTCATCGCCTACGTACTCTTTACGCACACTGTCGGCTGTTTCCCATAGCTCTTCGAGCCTTTCGGGTCTTTCTTCGCGAAGCCACGTTTTTATTTCACCAAAACCTATTTTACTGTCAGGCATCTAAATTTTCCTTTTACTTTTAAAAACTTCCATCGCCGCAGGGAAAGGCTCAAGCGCGCGCTCGAAAATACCAAGGCTGAAAGCTATAACTAATCCATAATTTGTAATAGGCACCCCCGCGTTCCTGCAATGAAGCAGCCGCGACAGCATCGCCCTCCTGTTCCACATGCACGCACCGCAATGGATCACCAGCTTGTAACCGCCCAGGTCATCCGGAAAATCGTGCCCCTGCACCTGCTCGAAATTGAGCTCGGCGCCGACATACTGCGTCAGCCATCTCGGAATCTTAACCCTGCCTATATCCTCGCCGATCGGGTGATGCGAACACGCCTCGGCTATCAGTATCCTGTCGCCGGCCTGTAAATTGTCTACCGCCATCGCGCCTGCAACCTGGGTTGCGAGGTCACCCTTGAACCGAGCGAAAAGAATCGAAAAACTTGTCATCGGCACATCGGGCGGAGTGTCGGCAGCTACTTTCAAAAATGCCTGCGAATCCGTAATCACCAGCTTAGGCGGGCTTTTCAACTTCTCAAGAGAAAAGGCCAGTTCCCGCTCCTTGACCACCATGCAGTAAGAATCGCTGTCCAGCAGGTCGCGTATAGTCTGCACCTGCGGCAGTATCAACCGCCCCTTAGGCGCTTCTTTGTCTATCGGCACGACAAGCACAGCCATCTCTCCGGGCCCCACGAGGTCACCTGCTATCATCGGGTTGTTGATATAATCAGCCGGCGCCGAGTCAATAAGAGCCTGTCGAAACTCCAGTACACCCTCGTTTTTAACCGCGCTTGCGAAAACCACCTTCGCATTTTCTGCTTTTAACTTCTCGAGTGCCCCGCTGTCAGGCCGGCCCAGGTCGGACTTGTTAAAAACCACAACAAGAGGAATATCCCGAGAGGAAAGCTCTTTCTTTATGTTCTCTTCAAACTCGCCCCACAGCCCGTCGGTAACAATTACCCCGAGGTCCGTCCTGTCAAAAGCCCTGCGGGTCTTTCCCATGCGAAGCTCACCGAGAGCCCCCACGTCATCGATACCGGCTGTGTCGATATACAGCACCGGGCCCAGGGGCAAAAGCTCCATCGGCTTTTCAACCGGGTCGGTCGTCGTGCCGGCATACTCGGAAACTATCGAAACCTGCTGCTTAGTGATCGCGTTAAGCAGGCTCGACTTGCCGACATTTCGCCTGCCGAACAAACCAATATGTAAACGGTAACCTTTAGGTGCTGACTGAACCATAAACCAAACAGGCCCCTGCTATGTATCAATTATCAAATCGTCGGAAAAACCAAGACGGCAGACCGCTTCGGGCTTCAGCAATGCGTCAAAATCCTCAACGCTCATCAGTCCCTCGCTGAGAACCACTTCGCGCACCGTCCTGCCCCGGCTGACGCACTTTTTCGCGACCTCTGTCGCCTTTTCATAACCGGTTACAGGCAAAAGCGCAGTCGCTGCCGCTGTCGAGTTCTCAACGTTCGCCATGCATCGGTCCTTGTCGGCGGTTATACCCTGCACACAATGCCTGGTTAGAATATCACAGCCGTTTGCCAAAAGCTCGATCCCCTCAAGCAGGCACCTGGCCACAAGCGGCAGAAACGCGTTAAGTTCGAGGCTGCCCGCCGCACAAGCATTTGCTATAACCTGGTCATAGCCCATAACAAGCATCGCGCACTGCGTCACGGCCTCGGGTATAACAGGATTGACCTTGCCGGGCATTATCGACGAGCCTGCCTGTTTTGCCGGCAAGCTGATCTCGCCAAGCCCGCCGTCCGGGCCGGATGACATTAACCGCAGATCACCGCATACTTTTATAAGCGAACTTGCGCACGCCTTGAGTATGCCCGAAACTTCGACAAAAACATCGGCGTTCTGCGTAACGTCTACCATGTTCTCTGCCCGGGCAAAACCGATGCCCGTAAGTTCCCGCAGTTTATCGACCACGCCGAAAATATAGCGCCTCGGCGCGCCAAGGCCCGTGCCTATCGCCGTACCGCCGAGATTAATAACACGCAGCCGCTCAACACATTTATATACCCGCCACCTGTCGCGGTTGAATGCCTCGGCATAAGCACCCATCTCCCTGCCCAGCGTCGTCAGGACAGCATCCTGAAACTGCGTCCTGCCGAGCTTAACAACTCCGGCAAACTCTTTTTCCTTTGCCTGGAAAGCCTCCTGCAAAGCGACCAGCCGAGCTTCCAGCTTTCCGATCAGCCTTATCGCCGCAAGTTTAAGCGCGGTAGGGTAAGTGTCGTTCGTCGACTGGTACCTGTTGATATCGTCCGTTGGCGAAACTCGCTCATAATCACCGTGTTCGCTGCCGAGTATCTCCAGCGCCCGGTTGGCGATCACCTCGCAAACGTTAAGGTTCGTGCTCGTGCCCGCACCTCCCTGTAGAGCATCGACAACCACGTGTTCATCGAGCAAACCCTCGGCCATCTCACCGCACGCCCGTTCGATTGCAGCGATCTTGATCCTGTCGCCTTTCCACGCGCCAAGCGAAATGCAAGTCTGCAAACAGGCAAGTTTGACCGTGCCGTAAGCGCGTATAAGTTCCCTCGGCACAGGTCCGCCGTTGAGTGAAAAATTATCTATCGCCCGTGCGGTATGCACCCCGTACAAACAATCAGCCGAGACCTCGACTTCGCCGATTATATCCTGTTCTTTCCTGTAACCGTCTGTCATATCAAAACCAACCGATAACAGCTTGCCGATCAGTCATGATCGAAAACCATCTCCTTGACCTCGACACCTTCGACGGCGTTTAGCTTATCGCGGAGCTGCATGCACCGGTCCTGGTCTCCTGCCATCTCAAGTATCAAAAGCCCGTTCGGCGAGCAGACCGTCTGGCACTCATGCAGCCCAAGCCGGGTCTTGATATTACAGCCGTACTCAGTCAAAACGTCCTGCACCTGGCTTGCATGATGAAGCCTGTCGGTAATGTGAACCCCGTAAATAATGTGATCTTCTTTTGCCATTGTCTTCTCCTATAGTCAAATTACAATAAATAAACACTCTCAGCAGAACACGTCTCTGCTGCCCGCTCTTACCTTGTCGACAAGCGTCTTCGATCTCTCAGCCGGCACCTTGTCCATTCCCGCAATAGCCTCTTTTATAAGCTTCTCGCCTATCTGCCTGGTGTTGTCGCTGCCGTAGTCTAGCAGGTACTCCATAAACGTCGAAAGCGCATTCGGGTCGCAATGCTCCTTTATCTTACCGGGCTTGGCAAGGTCCATAAAGTCCCCGCCCGTCCTGCCGAGCCTGTAACAACCCGTGCAGAAAGAAGGAATATACCCCATCGAGGCGACGTCTGCTATAACCTCGTCAAGCGGCCGATGATCGCCCAGAGAAAACTGTGCAAAATGCATATCAAGCTCACCCTCGGCATAACCGCCCGGGTTGGTCCTGCTGCCTGCCGATATCTGCGAAACGCCCAGCGCAAAAGTCTCACGCCTCATCCTGGGTGTCTCCCGCGTGGACATAATTATTCCCGTATAAGGCACCGCCAGCCGAAGGATTGCAACGATCTTGCGGAAGTCGATATCATTGACCGGCTGCGGCGGATGGCTCGAAATATCCGAACCCGTCGCAGGCTCCAGCCGCGGCACCGATATCGTGTGCGGCCCTATTCCGAACTTACCCTCAAGATAACGTATATGCTGCATCAGTGCGAGTATCTCGAACCGCCAGTCGAACAGCCCGAACAGCACACCGATGCCCAGGTCGTCTATCCCGGCCTCCATCGCCCTGTCCATAGCCGTTATCCGCCAGTCATAATCCGTCTTTTTGCCCCGCACATGCACCTTGTGATATGTCTCGTGGTGATACGTCTCCTGGAAAAGCTGATACGTCCCGATCTGCGCCGCCTTTAGCTGTTTGAACTCATCCAGCGTCAGGGGAGCCACATTCACGTTGACCCTCCGCACTTCGCCATTATCGTGCCTGGTCTTGTATATCGTCTCGATGCTGTCCAGCACATACTTGAACCCCTGCTTCGGATAGGACTCACCTGCCACAAGAAGTACCCGCTTGTGCCCCTGATCGATAAGTATCCGCACCTCGTTGGCTATCTCTTCCTGAGTCAGGGCCCGGCGGGTAACTTCCTTATTCGTCGCCCGAAAAGCACAGTACAAACACTCGTTACCGCAAAGGTTCGATATATAAAGCGGCGCAAATATGACCAGCCGTCTGCCGTATATCGTCTCTTTAACCTCCTTGGCCGTGCTGAAAAGCTCACCCAAAAGTTCCGGATCGCTTATCGCCGAAAGCACAGCGACATCCTCCATCTCAAGGCCTTTCATCTCACGGGCCTTGGCAAGAACCTCGCGCACATGCGACGCATCCCTGTCACAGCACTTATCAAGCACTTCACTTATTTTCGGCTCGTTAATTATCTTCATGCCTGCATCAACGCTCATTGTGTACCTCCGTTTCCCCGGCCGGCTTTGGCCGGTATCGCAAAACTGAATCTCGCCCACCTGCCCTGCTCGGACTCGGCCCATATCCTGCCGCCATGCAGCACAATAATCCGCCAGCAGGTATAAAGCCCTACACCGGTGCCTTTACGTTTCTTAAGCTCGGGCTCGTCAAGCCGCGAAAACTTCTTGAAAAGTTTCTGCTTTGCGCTGTCACTAAAGCCCGGCCCTTCGTTAAGCACCGAAACATTGAGGCGATCATCTTCAACATTAATATCCAATCTAAGCAGCCCGTTCTCATTGCCGTACTTGACCCCGTTGCCAAGCAGGTTAACCATTACGATCTTCATAAGGTCGGGGTCGCAATCAACATTTATTGTACCACTTGTCACATTTTTTTCAAACCTAACCTTTTTCTCTTCCATCTGGGGCTGGATAATATCGACCGCAGTATCCACAACCTCGCTCACAAAATCCACATTTCGAACATTAGCACGAAGTGCCCCTCCCTCCAGCCGGGAAAGATCAAGGTACTCCCTTACCATATTAGTAATATACTCTATCTTTGAAGTTATACGTTTGATCTTATCCTTTTGGTCGTCATTTAATTGCCCGAAATAACCCTCACCCATCATATATGCGTCTGTCAGCATCGACGAAAGCGGGTTCTTAAGCTCGTGACTGGCAAAACCGAGCATCTCAAGATACGAATCCTTCGCCCTTTCAAGACTCTCGATCATCCACGCCTTTTCAACTGCCTGGCTAAGCCTTTCGGCCATGAGCACGTGCATGATAACGGCCTGCTCATCATACGCATTCTTGTTCCTGCTGCTGCGAAAAAACAGCCCGGCCTGTCTGCCCTCAACGCTCAATGGACATGTCATGCTCGACCGCACACCCTCTTTTAACACAAGCTTTGTGGAAACGCTGTTCGGATGCTCCTGGAGATACTTCTCAAGGTCGTTAATAACTCTCGGCCTGCCCTTGTTAATCACCTCCTCAAGCGAGCTGCCGGCAAGGTCCTCACTGTAACCGACCTTCAAAATAACCGGCTTATATAACGCCCTTGCCCAACGCGCGGTAACCCTCTTGCCCTCTTCCTCCACAAACGCAAGGCCCAGCCGGTCACATTCACTGACCGAAACGATTTGCTCGAAAACAAAGTTCATAACCTCGTTAAGGCTAAGACCCGACGCAACTTTTTGATTGATAAAATCCAGGGTCTCCTGCTGTGCCGTACTTAAATTCGCCGCCCGCAACTTTTGTTCGCTTATCTGCGGGTAGTAGATCGTCTTGTCATGCAAACTCGCCATCTGATGCCCCCGTAAAAAAAGATGCCGGCCACATACGCAGCCGGCATCCTGAAATATACTCAAACATTCAAACCGCCGACCGTCAGGCGATATACTTACCCCTCGCGAGGTAATCGGTGTGAAGCAGCTTATGACTGATATGACCGCATGGCCCATCCGTCAAAAATTCCTCGTAAAGCTTCACAACAGCCGGGTTCTCGTGCGACTTTCTAATTTCGTAAGCCGCGTCTTCGCTGTAGATGGCTTTCGCACGTGCCGCACGTATCTCCGGGCTGGTCGGTATGGGCTGTCCGCCGCCGCCCAGGCAGCCGCCCGGACAGGCCATAAATTCGATGAAGTGACACTCGCTGAACTTGCCGCCTGCCTTGATATCTTCAAGAACCTTCTTGGCGTTTGCCGTACCGTGAGCAACCCCGACCTTAAGCGTAGCGCCTTTCAGCCAGTCCCAGTTTGGAACAAGGTGTGCGATAAGCTCAGGCACAGGACCGACAGCGTTAATAGGTATTTCGGCGTACTTGACTCCCTCGAAACCGCGAACCGGAATAATGTCCGCATGTTCGTAAAGGTCCTCGACCTTAATACCGCAAACAAGCTCGATTACCGTTCTAAGAGCAGCCTCCATAACACCGCCGCTTGCGCCGAAGATAACACCCGAACCGGTCGCAGTGCCGAACGGGTCGTCAAAGTCCGACTTGGGGACGTTAGGCAGGTCGATGCCCGCCTCGCTGATCATCTGTGCAAGCTCGCGAGTCGTCAGGCCGTAATCAATATCCTTGTAACCACTGTCAGCCATTTCGGGCCTGTTGCACTCGAACTTCTTCGCCGAACAGGGCATAAGAGCGACTGTCACGATATCCTTCGGGTCGATATTCTTCTGCTTTGCGTAGTAGGTCTTGATAACCGAACCGAACATCTGCTGCGGGCTCTTCGCCGAAGAAACACAATTCAGCATCTCAGGATAGAAATGCTCGATATACTTAACCCAACCCGGCGAACAGCTTGTAAACTGCGGCAAAGCGACGCTGCTGTCTTTTTCAACCAGCGCCTTGTAGAGCCTTATAATAAGCTCTGTGCCTTCTTCTATGATCGTAAGGTCGGCAGTAAAGTTGGTGTCGAAGACCTTATCGAATCCGCACCTTCTAAGCGCAGTGTTCATCTCGAATGTCAATGGCACACCCGGCTCGAGTCCGAAGCACTCACCGATACCGGCACGCGGGCTCGGGGCGGTCTGTATAACGACATGCTTTGTCGGGTCGTCTATTGCATCCCATACCTCGTCGGTAGGATCGTTGGCGCGAAGCGCACCGGTGGGACAGCGGTTAATGCACTGCCCGCAATTAATACAGATAACCTCACCGAGGGGTTTTTCCGCGAAGGTTACGATCTCGGTGCTGTTGCTGCGGTGAGCGGCCTCAAGAACGCCCACTTCCTGCAGGTCGATACAAGTGCGAACACACCTGCGGCACAGGATACACTTGTTCATATCACGAACGACCGAATAGCTCGATTTGTCAACCTCGAACATAGGCTCCTCGGGATGACCGAAACGGAAATAGTCAACACCGTATTCTTTAGCGAGCGACTGAAGTTCACAGTTGTTATTCCTGAAGCACGCGTAACACTCGCCGTAATGCTTGGAAAGCATCAGGTCGAGAATGTGCCTTCGCGCCTGCCTTACCTTGCGGGAATGGGTCTTGACGTTTATAGGCTGGGTGATCGGGTAGGCACATGACGCCTGGAGCGTCCTCTGGCCCTCGATTTCCACTACACATATACGGCAAACACCGGCAATACACAGATCGTCATGGTGACACAAAGTGGGTATGCGTATGCCAAGCTCTTTGGCGGCCTCAAGGATCGTTGTGCCCATAGGCACTTTCAGTTCCTTGTCGTCGATAGTGACGGTAACCTGGCCGCCTATCGCCTGGCTGTCACCGCCTCTGACTTTCTGCCCCCTCTGACTTACAGGGGCACGACTTGTATCTTCACTAATATTCTTAGCCATAATTAAAAACTCCTCTATTTAGTTAACGACCGGCTCATCGGCCCGTCCGAATACTTCGTCTGGAAAATGCTTAACGATCGACAAAAACGCGTTCGGGCTCGACTGCCCAAGGCCGCACTTCGAAGATAACTGCATGGTCTCGCCCAGCTTGCAAAGCTCACGGAGATAACTCGTAGAGCAGCAGCCAAGCTCAAGCATTTCACACCCTTCCAGCAGTTTTTCATTGCCTTCGCGGCAAGGCGTGCACTGACCGCACGACTCGTCAACAAAGAACTCAAGGAAATTTTTCGCAACCTGAAGCATATCCCTGTGCTGACCGAACACGATGATCGATCCGCCTGTTGCGACGTCTTCATAGGAAATCTGTCTGTCGAACTCGCTTGCCGGTATGCAGTGCCCCGAGGCTCCGCCGATCTGGACAGCCTTTGCGTCGGTGGCGCCTACTTCTTTAAGAAGCTCGTTTACCTTCACGCCCATCGGGAACTCGTAAACGCCCGGCTTTTCACAGTCGCCCGATACGCTCAAAAGCTTAAGGCCCGTAGATTTCTCGGTGCCCAGGCCCTTGAACCAGTCGGCGCCTTTGTCCATTATGCAGGAAATCCAGGCAAAGGTTTCGACATTGTTGACGATAGTCGGATGTCCCATAAGACCGGTATCGACCGGGAAAGGCGGCCTGTTGCGGGGCTCGCCCCGCTGACCTTCGAGCGACTCGATAAGAGCTGTCTCTTCGCCGCATACATAAGCGCCTGCGCCCATGTGAATATCGATATCAAAATCAAAACCGTCCTTGCCGAGAATCTTCCCGCCAAGAAGGTTCTTATCCCTGCGGCTTTGAAGGACCGTCTCGAGGTGACTGCGAAGATAGGTATATTCACCGCGAAGGTAAAGAATGCCCTTCTTAGCCCCGATTGCGAACGCTCCAATCGTCATGCCCTCGAATACGAGATCGGCATACTGGGTCATAACGAACCTGTCCTTAAAGGTGCCCGGCTCGCCTTCGTCGGCGTTGCAGACAACGTACTTCTCATCGTCTTTGGCAGCCGCTGCAAGGTTCCACTTGACACCTGTCGGGAAACCGGCGCCGCCGCGTCCCTTGATGCTCGAAGCGCTTACCTCGCCGAGAACACCGGCGCGGTCCTTTTTAACCGCTGCCTTTAGACCGGCATCTGCCGACATGGAAGCGAATGTTATTTTATTTGTATATTCTGTGGTAGTCATACTACATGCTCCTCCTTTCTCTGCATTGCATGTGCGGTAAAGGCCTTACGGCAGCCTTCGATGATATCGTGCACCTTGGCAGGAGTTACGCGAGTGAAAATCTGGTCATTTACAAGCATCGCCGGTCCCTGGTCACACATTCCGAGACAGTTGGCCCATTCGAGTGTGAAGTTGCCGTCGGGTGTTGTCTCACCAAAGTTAATGTTAAGATCGTTTTCAAGCTGAGCAGCCACTCGATCTTTACCTACCATATCGCAGGATATTGTCCTGCAAAGACGGATAATGAACTTACCTTTTACCTTCTGATCGAGGAAGCTGTAAAAAGAAACAACTCCGTAAACCTCGACCGGGTGGATATCCATCAGGTCCGCCACGATCTGCATCGCGTGCTCTGTAATGTGATTGTACTTCTTCTGGATCTCCTGAAGCACCGGGATAAGGGCCCTGCGGTCATTGCCGTGCTCTTCAACCCAATGCTCGATCTCTTTTACGATTCTTTCCTGTTCTGTTATAAGCATATCTGTTTACCTCCTACTTCTGCAGTAACTGATTAACCTTGTCGATCAGGGTCTGCGGATGAAGAGGTTTCTCAAGATAGTCGTCAACCGGAACTATCGAGTCGTCTTTACCATAATCCTGCCCTGTTACTTTACTCAAACCGGTCACCATAAGGATCGGCTTGCTGAACTCATTTCGGCGAAGTTCCTGTGCCATCGCAATGCCGTCGTCGGCCTGTTCCATCATCACATCGAGGATAAGCAGGTCAGGCTGAAAGAATTCAATACCTTTCATGCCCTCTTCGCGGTTCGAAGCGGTTTTTACCTCGTGCCCGTTGGACTCAAGGACCGTCTTACTGGCACTGGTGATATCCGGATCGTCATCCACTACAAGTATTTTTGCCATATTCAATTACTCCTTAAAAAATATACTTTTTTCAATGACCCCCATTAATCGTGCAAATTTACCACGATTTACAAAGCTAATTATTGCAGAAAAAACGAGGCTTGCAAGACATTTTTCAAAAAAACAGGGAAAGAAAGAAAATTATTTTAAATATCGACCAGATAGAGCAAATAATAACATTCATAAATGAACATAACTGTGCAGTTAAATGGAATATTAGGGAACGTAAAGAATGAATTTATTTGAGACAGATACATCTTGATCAGCAGCAGGAATCGTGCATAAAATAACGATAAATCGAATCGTCTGTACAAAATTCCGCATTAATATAGTCATATTTTAGCCGGTGACGCACCAATATCGACTCTGGCGTTAAAATAGGCAATAATGTTTTCGAGTGGGATATTGCCGTGCAGCCCCCCGCAGGAACTTATCGCAAAGCCGGGCAGATGAGCATAATTATCGTAAAGCTCGTGAACCATTTTCTCGATTTCGTCCGGTTTGCCGAATGTCAGTTTCGCCGTCTCGATGCCGCCGATGAAAAACCGCCCTTCCGCCCCGAAATACTCAGCCACGGCTTCCACTCTCGTGGCGGGGTTTTCATACATAATACCATCGACACCTGCCAGGATAAGCGGTTCGAGAAAGACCTCCATGTTACCGTCCGCGACAAATATGATTTTCTTGCCGCGATCCTTTGCTGGTGCGAAAATTTGCGGATACAGCGGAAAAATGTAATCATCATACCATTTTGGATGGAACATCGGCCCTGTCGCACTGGCAAGGTCGTCATGCAGAAAAACAAACGGGCTCTGCGATGCGGAACTGATAATCTCAACGATATTTTTTGACCTGTCGGCACCGGGGACGAGGAATTTTTCGTAAAACCTGTCAGGCTCAAGCGCGGCGGCTGTCAGGAAGATATCCCAGCCGAGATACTCAACGGCCCACATGAAAAGCGTTGTATAAAGCATTGGATAATAAAGACCTGTGTCCCCGAGTATATTTTCCCGAAGCCTGATATCCTCAGGATCACATGGGTGAGGCACGGGAACTACAAGCTCATCGTATGCAGGTTCCTGCTGATCAGCCGCCCAGAAATCCTCAATGCTGGAGAAGGGAAAACTGTGTCGAAAAACAGTGTCATATACCCCAAGCGCCGCACGAGTGTAGTCAGTGTTATCCGGATGGGGTATTTGCCTGTCCGGCTTGCAGGGGGCAGGGGCGTTTTGAGAGGGAACGCGATTTATAATATCAATCCCCAGAGCCCTGTATGCCTTCAGGAAAGCGTCTTTTGTGTCAGTAAAAACATTCAGCCCGGTTACGTGTTCGATTATACCGGGGTGATTCAGTGTCTCTTTGGAAATCACTTTACCCGGCTTTTCGCCACGAGACCACTTTAAAACATCCTGTTTCATTAAATCCTATTCAAACTGCATAGCACTTCTATTTTCTTTTTCTTACTATGCCCAGCAACCCCGCAGAAAGTATTACAAGTGTCCCCGGTTCGGGCAAAGCTTCAACCAGCACTATACTGCTTGAATCGTCAATAACAAAGTAATTATCCAGAATATCGCCGTTTTCCAGAACTCCCGTCAGGCTTGCGAATCCATAATCATAACCATTGTATGCACCATAAGGCACCGGTTGGCCGTTGATCTTAAAGTCGGAACCGTAGAACGTGATAACTGATTCGTCATGCACGAAACCGCCGTTTCCTGAATAAAACATGCCGCTGAATTTTCCGCCGCGTATTTCTGCATTGCTGTAATGCCAGATTTTAATCGCACCGAAAGACCCGCCATTAATCTTAACAGAGCTTTCGTCATACGAATACAGCGTGCTGCTAATAGTGCCGCCTGTGATTTTAAGTTCACTTGTACCCCAGAGATTAAGACCGCTTAAGATTGAACCGCTGCTCAGAGTGATTAGACTCTGGTCGAAAGATTCCACCCAGCCCTGAACCTGGCCGCCGGTGAGTTTCAGGTGACCTTTGTTATAGACGTACAAATCCTCTGTAACAACCCCGCTAACACTGATTTCCACAGTTGTGCCCACATTCGGGACCCCCTGATCAACGTATACGGTGTCGTCTTTGACGCTTGATATTGTGTAATAACCCCCATCGTCATAGTCCAGAGACGCATTTGCCGCTACGATAAATGCGCATACACAGACAGTAATAAAGAAATTTTTCATTTTCCCTCTCCTACATTAGCTAAATTAACTGTTAAATGCTGTTTTCTGTGTAGAAAACAAAGCCCTTTCCCTATGTAATTAAGTTTCCCTGACTATATAATTTTACATTCGTTTATCCTTATGTCAATATAAAAAGTTATCGGACGTAAATATGTGTTAAAATGGGGTCTTAAAAATACTTAATTATTAATAAAAAACCAACTATTTGTTTAATTCTGCTTAATAAACGATGGTATTAATCCGGGGAATTCGCTCGAAAATTAGGTATATTCACCCATGTATTTTATGGTGAAATAATTGTGTTATTCAGATGCATTTTGATTATTCGAGTTCGTTCCAGGTCTTTTTGGATATTTTTGTGAACGCACAGACTTAATTTTCTTGACCGGACCGCTCTGCAATAACTATTATTAAATTGTAAACATTACTAAGATTCAGGGAGTTAATAAATGGATATTGTAGTAACCGTAAAAAGTATAAAAGGTTCTTGTCCGACTTACCAGGTCGGGGATAAGTTCGTACTTCGCGCAGGCTACATGCTTGAAAGTGATAAACCTGTCTGCATGCACGGGCTGTCGGCACTTATGCCTTATTATAATGCGCTTCGGGTTTCAGAACCGAAACAATGGGGAATCGAAGGCAAGGAAGACGAATCCAAGGCATACGTGCAATGCCCCGATGCAGTTGACACCACCGGCGGCGGAAACGTTACCTTTGAGATATCCAAACAGTAGGTTCAGTCGTTCGACACTATAACGGATGATAAGTCTGCGCCGTCCCTGAATTGAAATACCTCATCGGGAGCGCCGGAAAAATTGCAGTTTTGTAAATTGATGCCGCTGTTTTCTGCGCCGCGGATTTTTACAATAGGTTTTTCGATTGTCATAAGGTCGCAGCCGAGTAGAGTTATATCCCTGCTGTTAATGATTTCATATACGGGATTTTCCTCGGGGATTATGACGGCGTTTTTAATGAAAATATTTTCGGCGTTGCTGATCTTAACACCTTCTTCAGCCTGCATTTTAATATTGCTTATGTGAATATTGCTAACAGCTCTTTCTTCAAGGCCGAGCAGACTGACCGCTTCGTCGGCGTCCTGACAGGTTATGTTATCAAAATACATGTTCCGGAAAGTCGGCAGCTCCTCCGAAAAAGGGGAGACCCGTGAACTGTAAAACATATTCAATATAATCGCGTCTTTTCGGATTTTTCCCATATCGACGTTTTTGACCCAAATATTCTCAACAACACCGCCCCGGCCTTTGAGCGATTTAATACGAATGCCCCTGTCGGTGCCGTTAAAGACGCAATCGTGCAGATAAACATTGCGTACGTCACCCGACATCTCGCTGCCTATAACAAGCCCTCCGTGACCCCGCTTAATCAGGCAATTTCTTACATATATGTTCTCACAAGGCTTTGCCACCCGCCAGCCGTCCTGATTTCTGCCGGACTTGAGCGTAATGCAATCGTCACCGTTTGAAAATTCACAATCCTCTATTAACACATTCCTGCATGAATCAATGTCGATACCGTCTGTGTTAGGGCTGTCTTCTTCACTGAAAACCCTGACCCCGCGCACTACCATGTTCTCGCAGTAAACCGGGTGCACACACCACATCGGGCTGTTATGAACCGTCACGTCCTCAATGAGTACGTTCTTGCAGTCAAACGGCTGAAGGAGTGAAGGTCGAAGCCCTTTTTCCCGACCGAAAATACGCTCTTTAACCGGAGTGCCCTTGTAACCCATCTCACGGGAAAGCAGGATATCGGGCTCTTGAGTCTTCTTCCACGGCCACCATCTTTGGCCATGGCCAAAAAGTTTGCCTTTTCCAGTCACTGCTATATTCTCCTGCTTATACGCGTAAACAAGGGGGCTGTAGTTATAAAGTTCTATACCCTCAATCCGAGTAAGCACGACGGGCAGATAGGCCTCGAATCTGTCGGTGAAATGTATTTCCGCACCCTCGGCCAGGTGCAGGTTGACATTGCTTTTGAGACGTATGGGCCCGCACTGCCATTTGCCGGCTGGTACAATCACTTTACCGCCTCCGTTTTTATTGCACGCCTCTATGGCCGCTGTAATCGCCCTGCCGTTGGACTCGTAATCAGCAGAAGATTTGGCTCCATAGTCCCGTATATCAAAGTTTCTCTCGGAAAAAACGGGTTCACGGATGACGGGCATATCGAACGGGGCATCGAGCTTGATGCTTTTATATGTAACGCCCTTTTCAGGAAGACATCCCGTAGAAACCGCCAACGAAATAAGAACCAACGCCGTTAAAAATTCTTTACCGATTAAACCTCTTTTTTCCATGATGAAGTCACCCATTTAACAGTAAGAATATTGACACCTGACAATTGTAGCCGCGTAACCTTACAAGTCAAATATTATGTAAAGCAGTTTTGCGCGTTACTGTTTTATTTGCGTATTTTATAGCAATTTTATGTGCCAAATAGCTGAATTTTGCCGGTCATCAAACGGCAATTCTAACGTAACTTTATTGTTTGAGATAAGTTACAGCCGACAGCAAGAGTTATACAGTATTAAAAAAATACGGTTATTATTGTTGCTACAAGTGCTTTTTAGCTTTATATTAGCCTTTTCTAAAAATAAAACCGTAAACAGTACAATAATGTTAAGCAGTTATTAGCTTAATCAAGCTGAAAGGAATTTATAGTGGCAAGTAATTTTGGCGACAGACTTTTCGACTCGGTAAAGGCCAAGGCATCGCCTCTTTGCGTGGGCATCGACCCCGTATATTCGAGACTGCCTGAAGAAATCCGCACCCATAAGGACATGAACGACGAAAATGACGTTGGCGCAGCAATAGACGCAATGTTTGATTACTGCACGCGCGTTCTTCGTGTCGTCGCTCCGCATGTAGCTGCTGTTAAAATAAATATAGCGTATTTCGAGAAGTATCTCTGGGAGGGGCTTGAGACTTATTACGCACTTATCTCGGAAGCAGATGATCTGGGTGTTGAGGTTATCGGCGATGTCAAGCGCGGTGATATCGGCCATACCGCTGACTGTTATGCGATGGCGCATCTCAAGAACCCGGAGTTTCACGGACTTGACGATGTTATCACACCTGATGCGATAACGGTAAACGGCTATGCCGGTGCAGAGGCAATTCGCCCCTTTGCCGATGTAGCTACCGAGCAAGGCAAGGGCGTTTTCGTATGGATCCGCTCATCAAACCCCACCGCCGACGACATACAGAATTTCGCCGATGCCTCAGGCGTCAAGATGTACCAGAAATTCGCAGACGTTGTAGGGGAGATAGCAATGCAGAACAAGCGGCTGGGTTCAAGCGGCTATTCCAACATAGGAATGGTCATCGGCGGGACAGCCGACCAGGCGACGGTGCAGATTCGTGAGAAATACCGCAAACTCTGGATGCTCGTTCCAGGATACGGTTCACAGGGTGCGACGGCGGCTGACTGCATGAGGTTCTGCAACCCTGACGGCAGCGGCGCTTTGATCAATGCGTCACGCTCGATAATTTACGCTTACGATAAGCCGCAGTACAAGGAGCAGTTTGGTGACAAGTGGGAAAAGGCCATTGAGCAGGCTGTAATAGACGCAAAAGCGGAACTGGCAGCGGCGGTTTAGTCCGGCAATTTTTTATCCCACCGCTCAGGCTGACCGCAGCGGTTTTGCTGAACGGGAATATACCGGCAACTATGAATAATTATTTTCAGGACAAAAACGTTGTCATAATGGGGCTGGGTACATTCGGCGGCGGAGTTGATTCGGCGTTTTTCGCCTCATCGCAGGAGCCGAAAAAAGTTCTCGTCACCGATCTTGCAAGTCGTGAAAAACTTGCCGAAACCCTGCAAAGCCTTGAAGATATCCCAAATATTGAATTCCGGCTGGGCGAACACAAGGAAAAAGATTTCGAGCAGGCGGATGTTTTAATTGTCAACCCAGCGGTGCCGCCGGGCAATAAATTCGTCGAAACCGCTCGAAACGCTGGTGCGAGGATAACTTCCGCGGTGGAGCTTTTTTTTGAACTGTTCGGGGGCACCATCGTCGGAGTCACCGGCTCGAACGGCAAGAGCACAACTACTTCGCTTACTGCATATATTCTTTCCAACACACTTGACAGAACTGTGCATCTTTCCGGAAATATCGGCAAACGCCCCCTGCTTTGCTCATTGCAGGAGATGGATGATAATTCAATCGCGGTGCTTGAGCTGAGCAGCTTTCAGCTTGAACAGCTTGGCTGCTCCAAACAGGCTCCACACGTTTCGGTTATTACGAACATGACTCCAAACCACCTCGACAGGCATGGAACATTCGAGAACTACTGCCGGGCGAAAGAAAACATTTTTATACATCAAAAAGCCTGTGCCCCTCAAGGGTGTGTATCAATATTCAATGCCGCTGATCCCGTGTGCCGTAAATGGTACGACAAATATAAAAGTGAAAACGGCAGAAAATGTGTGATGTTCTCGGCTTCGGATATTTCAGAAGGTCTCCGCGAAGTCTACAAACTGCCCGGAAAAGCAAACCGTGAAAACCTTGCGGCGGCGATTGCGGTCGGTGCGGCTTTTAATATCGGCCAGGATGATTGCATCGATGCGGTCGGAAGTTTCAAGGCCCTTCCCGACAGGCTCGAACTTATCCGAGAACTAAACGGTGTAAAATGGTACAACGACACAATATCGACAACGCCTGACAGCAGCATTGCAGCTTTGAATGCATTTGAATGCCCGGTCATACTCATTGCCGGCGGTTATGACAAGAAACTGCCATTCGATGAGATGGGCAAGGTCGCGGCTGAAAAGGCCAAAGCTGCCGTCCTGATCGGCAAAACGGCGGCTAAAATCGCTAATTCAATAGAAACCGCTGCCGGCAATTGCTGCAAGACGCTTTTCGCGGACTCACTCGAACAAGCAGTGGAGTATGCAAGCCAAAACGCCCAGCCGGGTGAAGTAGTCGTTCTTTCACCGGGCTGTGCGAGCTATGACATGTTCGACAACTACCGGCACCGCGGTCAGGTCTTCAAGGAATCCGTGGAAAAGCTGATGTGATCCGAAAGAACCTATACTGAAATCGTTAAACCACAGACGGTTAAATAAGCTTTGCCGCCTCCTGCGGCACCCATGTGTTCTCTCCGTTTGCCAGCTTTACATGCAGCCAGCCTGGACGCTGCTCGATTACCTCGAATTCTACACCCTCATGCAAAGGCTCGTTGAAGCTTTGCGGATAGTTTTGCCCGTCTCCCTGCCTTGCTATCACCGAATCGGCTGTTATAACGCCGCTGAGGTTATTTGATTCGGCGTACTGGTCTACCACAACAGAGCCTGCCATTGCTGCGAAGATGATAAACAGCACGGTGCATACAGGGCCTGTGCCCTGCCATTTGACAAACCATACCCTGCCGGTAAGCCAAAGGCAAAGCAGAGCAAAGCAAATGCCGCCTGTTAAAAACCTTGTGCGCACGGAGAAATCCCAGTGCCAGAAGAAAAGCCTTTCGAGGACTTTTTTACTGGTGGTGGCCGTTAGTTTATCCACCCGCCTGCTGCGTGCGAAGCTGAGGTTCTTGTGAATATCCGGGTTGGAGCCATCCAGCCGCTGGGCTCTTCGATAATTCAAAATCGCCTCGCCGATATCTCCGGCAAGCAGATAACTGTTGGCAAGGTTATAATAGAGCTTTGCGTTGTGGATGCCGCCCTGCTCGATGATTTTTTCATAATTCAAGATCGCCAGACGGTAAAGCTCCTTCGCCTCCTGTGTCTGCTGCGAGACGCGGTTGGCCTGTGAGAAGTATTCATTTGCCCTGGTATACGCAAGCAGCATCTCGTCATTCGACATTTGAGCCGAAACAGCCGGGCAAATTGAAATCGTCGCCACAGCAATTATTACAGCCGCCCTTAACAGCCAACTTAATGTTATATAGTTTTCTTTCATTTCAACTTCTTGTCTAACTGTGATATGAGCCTGAGAATCTCTTTTTCCTTATCTGTTGAAAAACGGAACGCAGCGGGGCTGTACTCCGCGGCCTCGGTCTGCTCCATGATCAGCCGATAAGCGTCTGCAATTTCATGGTCACCCGTTTCTTCGGCAATTATGTCGCGGCAGTCGATTGCCGTTAGCGAGCCCTGCGGTTTGTCAAACT
This sequence comes from uncultured Pirellulales bacterium, assembly GCA_964628195.1. Taxonomy (GTDB): domain Bacteria; phylum Planctomycetota; class Phycisphaerae; order Sedimentisphaerales; family Anaerohalosphaeraceae; genus CAZVPF01. The sequence continues at coordinate 56,886 of CAZVPF010000014.1, forward strand.
TGTCCGCAACATAATTTTTGAGTGCAGCGAGCACGTGCTGCGAAGGCTTTTCCGCGGCTTTTGCCTGTTTTACGGCATTTGCGGCTTTTGACCTTGCCGACCTTCTCCTTGCGGCGGCCTTTTGCTGCGGGCTTGTGGACATCGCCGTTTTTGCAGCCGCGCTTCCTGTAAGAACTAAAAGCGGTACCGCGTAAAGAAAGATGAATACCGGGCCTTTCGCCGCCGCTAAGGGTGTAAAACGCTGATTTACAAGTGCATCGGTCGAAGTATAATTCGCCGATATTCCCTCGCGCACAGCCTCTATCTGCCTGGCTGTTCGGGCCTCCCCCGTGCCTTCAATATCTGCGCCGGTAACCACTCTTGTTTCGGATACATTCAGCGGCACGGGGTCCGAGTAAACAGTGACGTATTTGCCCTTGTCGGCGTCGAAGAAGCTCAGCGGTATCTTCGGAACCTCTTTGACTTCGGGGCTGGTCGGCCGGATGGTCTGGGTGAATATTTTTTCGCCAGCCTTTACCTCGCCGTCCGCACGTTCTTCGGGTATCTTGAAACCCTCGGCCATCTGCTGTATGCTCTCGAGGTCTGGCCAGCGAACGGGGGCGAGATAGCGGCTGCCGCTTACGCGTATAGTCAGTGTTATCGGGTCGCCGACTTTTACATCCGTGGGTGAGGCCTGGGCTTTTATGTCGTAGTTGCCTATGAGGCCGTAAAAATCTTTCGGCCTTTCCTGTTCGGGCAGGGGCAATACTTCAATTTTGATCGGCTCGGAGCGCGATGCGAATCGCTGGAACTCGTAACTCGATCCGAAAAAACCGTCGAAGAATCCATCTCTGCTGCGTTGTTTTTTGCCGACGGCTATGTCCGCCGAGACTGTGGCCGGGGATAGCTCGAAAGTGCCGGGCTGGGTTGGTATTACCACTTTTACGAGCTCAACTTTTACACAATCGATGTTGTTGTGCATAACCTGCTGCTGAGATACCGGCTGTTGAGTGCCGTTTACAGGCAGTGCGATTTCCCGTGTTTGGCCGGGCTCGTCGATGTCGTCGATTTCATAAGTGTCGCTGGTAAAAAACGGCACGGTGATGTTGATGTTGTTTATCTGCCTTGCGCGGACGATGTCGGTCCAAATGTAGAAGCTCAGCGTGTAGACCAAAGGCTGGCCGAGATAGCACTTTCGTTCGGAAATCTTTGTTTCGACCTCAAGCTGCTTTGTCTCGCCGGGCTTTACGACGGATATTGTGACGGGGTTTGTTTGGTAGAGTTTGCCTTGAACTTTGACTTTCAAGGCGGGGATGTTGTATTCGCCCTGCTGCGGCGCGGTAAGTTCGTAGGTGAGTATTTTGAAGCTGGCCGTCCTGCCGTTTGTCATAGTGGTTCGAGTTTGCACGGCCGGGCCCGTGGGGTTGTATATCTGGAGAGGATCGGTATCTACGCTTTGCGGTTCGCCGTTGGCGACTACGATGCTGTAATCGAACGGGCTGCCTGCGTAAATTGGTCGGGACTTGTCAACCTGCGTCTGGACCTGCACATTGGCGAGGACCTGGTTTGCAGCCAATGCAATCAAGCTCATGCTAATTATTGACAGCCAGTGCTTCAACTACCAATCCCTTTCCACTTCTGCTTTACCGGGTATAAGTATTTTTCGCTTTTCTTTGTTTTCCTGTTCCTTGTCGAGTATTTCCTCGGCAGTTGCCCGGGCGGCCTGTTCCTGCTGCTGCTGGTCGCCCTGTTTTTGCTGCTGCTGCTCAGATTGATTCGACTGTTCCTGCTGGTCCTGCTGCTGATTTTGGTTCTGTTGTCCCTGCTGATCCTGCGAATTTTCATTCTGCTGCTGGTCGTCCTGTTGTTGCTGGTTCTGCTGGTCTTTCAGGGCGTCGATGGCTTTTTGGATTTTTTCAACCGCATCGGACTGCTGTTCAGAAGCCTGGTCAAGATTTGAGTTTTCAATATTCTGCTCGGCCTTTTGCTGGCTTTGGGCTGCCTGGTGCATCTGTTCGGTTGCCTTTTTGAGTTTTTCGAGCATATCCTTCATCTGCTCGTTTTGCTGAGCCTGTGGTGCCTTTGCCATTTGCTCCTGCTGGTTTTGGGCGTTCTGCTTCATCTGCTCGAGTGTCTGCTTTGTCTGCTGGTTCAGTTCGTTTTGCTGCTGCTTAAGGTTTTCGTTGTCCTGCTGCTGCTGTTTCGCCGCATCCTGTGTTTGTTTATTAAGCTGCTGCTGTTTTTGCTTGAGTTTTTCAAGCTGCTCGCTGAGGTCGTTCTGCTTTTGCTGCTGCTCCAACATTTCTTTGAGCTTCTGGATTGTAAGGCGGGCAATTTCGATATTATTCGCAGAGGCTTCATACTCGGGTTTCAGTTCAGCGGCCTGTCGCCAGTTATCCACCGCTAACTCGAAATTTTCTATAGCGTTTTCCGGCTGCTGCTGCTGCTGTGACATACCCTGTTTGAAGTAACAGTTGCCGAGGTTGAATTTCGCCTTTGCCGCCAGTTCAGGGTCGGCGCTTTGAACGGCTGTTTTTTCATAGGCCTTTATCGCCACCTCAAGCTGGTTTTGACGATAAAGCGCGTTTGCCTTGTTATAAGCTGCTTCGGGTGTTTCCGGTTTTGCTTCAAGGGCCTGCTGGTACTTTTCGAGAGCCTGTGCGAACTCGCCTTGCCGGTATAGCTGGTTTCCCTCGCTCACCAAACCCTGGACAGAGCCGGCAAATGAAACTGCCGCGGCAAAGAGCAAACAGATATAACTGATCCTAAACTTTTTTACGCTCACTTATAAACTCCTCGCTGACTATCAATATCAGCGCCAAAATAAGAAACACCTGAAACTTCTCATCATATTCGAGAACCTCTGCGGCTTCAAGCTCCCTTTTATCCGCCGATACCACAAGGTCCTCGTAAATCCTGCCCAGGTCGAATGTACCGGTCCGAACAGGTATATATGCCCCGCGCGGTGTGGCTGCGGCAACTTGACGCAGGGTTTTTTCGTCCAGCTTTGTCCAGACCTCCCTGCCGTCGTACTTTAAGAAAGACTTGCCGCCGTCCGGGCCGACGACAGGTATCCTTGCGCCCTGATCCGGGTCGCCGAGTCCGACAGCAATTATGCGAATGCCGGCGGCGCCTGCTTTTTTCGCGGCCTCGACAGGGAGGCTCTCGGCAAGGTCATCACAGTCGGTTATGAGGATAATGTCCTTGTACTGCCTGACCTGTTCGTCGAAAACCTCGTCGGATGCTTTTCGTATGGCGTCGCCGACGTTCGTGCCTCCTCGCGGGGCACTTTCGGTAGATATCTGCTCGAGCGCCATCCGCACAAATCCGTAATCGTGGGTGAGGGGGCACTTTACAGATGCGCTGCCGGCAAAAGTAATTATGCCGATCCTGTCGCCGCGGATTTTTTCCATCAGATCGCCTATCGCAATTTTGGCCCTTTCCAGGCGGTTAGGACTGATGTCCTCGGCGAGCATGGACCTTGATGTATCGAGCAGCACAACGACATCACGGCCGGAGCGTTTAACCTCTCTCGGTTTCGGGTTCCAGCCGGGCCTTGTAAGGGCGAAAATTACAGATGCAAAGGCAAATACCAAAACCAGCGACTTGAAGACCTGTCTTGAAAGGCTGACAGAGCTGTTTATGACACCGAGCAACCTATCCTCGGCCAGTTTTGAGAGCATTTTTCGTTTTCGCCAGAAGCACCATGCCAAAACCGGCAGCACCGGCAGGACCAGCAAAAATAATGCGAAAAATGCGTCATAATTTCTAAACTGCATAGCACACCTCTAAGGTATCTTCCTGAATACGGTCGAACCTGCAATTATCTCAAACAGCAAAGCTGCCAGAGCGCCCCACGCCCAGGGCATGAACTGCTCGGCATAGTCAACGTACTCGAAACTTTTGACATCGGTTTTTTCAAGCTCGTCTATTCGCTTGTAAATATCGCGAAGCTGCGAGGCGTTGTCGGCACGGGCATAGAAACCGCCTGTCTGATCGGCAATCGTTTTGAGCAATCTCTCATCCAGGTCCGGGGTGATCATACCGAATATGCCCCGCTGCCTGGCTGACGATCCTATGCCTATAGTGTAGATTTTTATGCCCCACTCGGCTGCCATTTTTGCAGCCTCTACCGGGTGGTATTGTCCTGCGTTATTCACACCATCTGTTAGAAGTATCATCACCTTGCTTTTTATCACAAATTCCGGTTCGGCTGGTTCGTCTTTTGCGGTCGTTTTGCCTGCCTGAAGATTTTGCATTTCCATAAGCTGGGTTTCGGCGGTTTTAAGCCTCGCAGCAGCCAGGGCAATGCCGTCGCCTATGGCTGTGCCGTCCTCAGCACGCAATCGCACCACCTGGGTATCCCTCAAGAAGTCCGTAATGATACTGCTGCCCCGAACAAGGGGGCATTGTGTATCGGCATATCGTGCGTAGGTCACAAGGCCGATCATATCGCCCTTACGCCCTTTATAATCCTTTCCGTCGCCCTCTATGAAATCGGCTGCCACTTCCTTCACCACCTCCAGGCGATTAACTTTCCTGCCCTGGTACAACATAGGTTCATCCATGCTGCCGGACCTGTCGACGACCATCATCATGGCAACGCCTTCGGTGGAGACCTGCTCCTTCCGCAATCCCTTTCTCGGACGGGCAATGGCGACCACCAGAAGAGCCACACAAACCAGCCTTGCAGTAAAAAGTACCGGTCTAAGCTTTACACGCCATGAAACCGGGCAGCCGGCGAATTTTTCGACACTGGAAAACTTTACGCCTGCACCGCGGCGACGGTTTCTAATATGCACCCACACGAGCACAGGCAGAACAATCAAAAGAAGCAATGCCCAGGGACTATGCAGCATCAGAGCGCCTCCTTTTGATCCCCGCCTTGATCGGTTACATCTACAACATGCTCGGGGGACTTGGTTTTATCAACAAACCGCTCGGCCATATTCAGCGACTCGTTGATCTGTTCGCCGCTTGGCTGATAGCGTGCGAATTTCACGAGATCGCAGTGTTCAAGAAATTTCGCAAGCTGCTGTTTATATTCGAGAGGGAGGTCGTCTGAATTCTTTAATTGCTCAAGAAACTCTTCCGTCGTCTGCTCGGGTGCCCGCAACTGGAAACGATTCTCTATATACCGCCGCAGGCAGCCGCTCAGCTTTTCGTAAAACTCTTTAACCCGGCCCTGCTCGACGAGCTTTTCTTTGGCGATCGCCCTGAGCATGTCATAAGCTATATCGTGGGCGGGCCTGTATACACGTTTAACAGCGGTTTTTCGTCTCGGCCGATTTGCGTAAAGAAGCACAGCCGCTGCGATTACGACAACCGCGATGCCGCCGCCAACCCACCACCATTTAAGATCAGTCCTGACTTCAACGACATCCTCTATTTCGGCTATGGCAAGGTTGTTAGGGTCAGCGGGTAATATCGTCCCAACTTCAATATATACCGGCTCGGTGGTAACCGTCCCGCTTTTGCCCTGTCCCTCAAACTCAAAGTCCAGTTCACCAATACCGCACTGACCCATTTGCAAAGGCTCAAGGCGGTATCGTTTGGTTTTTATTACAATGTCGCCGTCGCCCAACTTCTCGGACAACTCGTCGCTTTGCCATACCTCGAATTTATCCAGATTTTCCGCCAGGTCCGGGAAGCTGACCTCATTGCCCTGAGGCGCCTCACTTTCAAGTTCAAGGAGCAGCAACTGCGAAAGCGTCATGCTTTCCTTGTCGACGCGAAGACGCACCGTTACAGGTCCCTGCGGATATTTCCTCTCTATCGCATAGCCGCCGCCAACTGCAACAGCCCCGTCGCTGTCCTTTTTGCAACCGGCAAGGCCCAAGGTCATCATCAATGCAGCAAAAACATATAACGAAGCTTTTTTCAAATTGTTCCGCTTTTCACACATAAAACTAAGCTCTCCTGTGACGCATGTGGAAAAACTTTACAAGATCATTGATATACGGCCTGTCGGTGTCCACCGATATGCAGTCGACGTCGCTTGAGCGGAGTATCTGCCTGAGCTTTGCCTCGCGCCGTGCATTTTCGGCTTCGTACAACTTCCTGAATGCCCTGCTTGATGAATCAATAAGCCTCCTGTGCCCTGTCTCGGCATCGTGCACCTCGACAAGCCCCACCCCGGGAAGCGAAACTTCCACAGGGTCTTTAACGTGAGCGGCGATGATATCGTGACGCTTGTTTACAAGAGAAAGCTTGTAAGAAAAATCATCCGAGATGAAGTCTGAAACAAGGAACACCGTCGCCCTTTTTTTAGTCACCTTTGCAAGGTAGTCCAGGGCCTGAGGTATATCGGTGCGGCGATTATGTATCCTGAAACATAAAAGCTCTCTTATCAACCGGAGCACGTGGCTGGTGCCTTTTTTCGGCGGGATGTACATTTCTATCCTGTCAGTGAATATAATCAGCCCCACCTTGTCATTGTTGCGGATTGCGGCAAAAGCGAGCACCGCGCAAAACTCGGCGGCAACTTCGTTTTTTACCCTGCCCCTTGTTCCGAAATCGCCAGAGCCGCTCATGTCGACCAGCAGCATAACGGTCATCTCGCGTTCTTCGACAAATCGTTTTATAAAAGGTTTGCCGGCGCGGGCAGTTACGTTCCAGTCAATGGTCCGAACGTCGTCACCGGGCATATACTCCCGCACCTCCTCAAACTGCATACCCCGGCCTTTGAACACACTTTCATACTGCCCGGCAAAACTGGCGTTGACCATCCGGGAAGTATATATCTGGATTTGCCTTATCTTACTGACAAGTTCAGCAGAGAGCATAATAACCTTTCTGTGAACAGATTAGGGAACTTCTATGTTGTCAAAAATGGTCCTTATCACATCTTCGCTGGTCTTGTCCTCGGCTTCGGCTTCGTAGCTGACCAGCACGCGGTGCCTGAGCACGTCGGTGCCGATAGACTTGACATCCTGGGGGGTTACGTAACCCCGCCCGTTTATGAAGGCCATCGACTTGGCCGCCAAGGCGAGGTATATTGACGCCCTGGGGGAAGCCCCGAAGTTGATAAGGTCCTTTATTTTCAGGCCGTATTTCTCAGGCTGTCTTGTGGCACAAACAATGTCAACAATATAGTCTTTTATTTTGTCATCGATATAGATGTCGTCAATTACCTTGCGGACCTCGATAATATCCTCTGGGGAAATAACTTCCCGGATATCGAAACTGGTCCTGGTCGCCGCCATTCGGTCCAGTATCGCCCGTTCGTCCTGTTTTGTCGGGTAGTCTATCTTTATCTTGAGCATAAACCTGTCAAGCTGTGCTTCCGGCAGCGGGTATGTTCCTTCCTGCTCAATCGGGTTCTGGGTGGCGAGAACGAGAAACGGCTGGGGCACTGCAAATGTCTCGTCGCCGATAGTGACCTGCCTTTCCTGCATGGCCTCGAGAAGAGCACTTTGCACCTTGGCCGGGGCACGGTTGATCTCATCGGCGAGAATGATATTCGCAAATATGGGCCCCTTGCGGACATAAAACTCGCCGTCTGACTGCCTGTATATCTGGGTTCCGGTCAGGTCCGCGGGCAGCAGGTCCGGGGTGAACTGTATCCTGTGAAACTGCGCCTGTATGGCCCTGGCAAGGACTGTTACGGCTGTAGTCTTGGCCAGGCCCGGCACGCCCTCGATAAGGATATGCCCGTTGCACAATATCGCCGCAAGCATCCTCTCGAGCATGTATCGCTGGCCTATAATGACCTTATCGAACTCGTTTAAGAGCAGGCGAATGAATGAGCTTTTCTCTTCCACTATCTTGCCTATCTGGGTGATGTCCGTCGCCATAATAACTGCACCTTTACTAAATGCCATATCCGGAAATTTTTAAAACGCCGCCTTAAAACCACATATAATCGCGACTGGTTTTAATAAGCAAAATTACGAAAAAGTCGCATAAAGGTTCAAATTATGGGATTTTTTGTTGGAAAATCAAGTATTTTTCAGGCATTTCGGATAAGCATCTTACCAGGCAACAATTCTGGCACACAGTAGATGGATATACCAGGGCTGCTTCGGGGGCATAAAATACACCTTCAAGGCAGGGGTTGGTCGATCTCAGGCGGTGGTTTTGCTGAATTTGCTTAAGACAGCTTCAAGGGCCTCTGTTTTGATTGGTTTTGACATGTATTCAGTGCAGCCTGCCTCTATGCATTTTTCGGCGTCGCCTTTCATTGCATTGGCGGTGAGAGCGATTACCGGGGTGTCGATTTTCTTTCTCCGGATTTCTTTAACCGCTTCATAACCGTTCATGACCGGCATCTGCATGTCCATGAAGATCAGGTCGTAATCGGCGGTGAATACTTCATCACATGCGGCCTTGCCATCGCCGACGATCTTGAAATCCAGGCCGTATCTTTTCAGCAGTATCTCGATGAGCTTCTGGTTGGAGGGATTGTCTTCTGCCACGAGTATCTTGGCTGTAAACTTTTTAAAGGCCTGATCCTTTTCATTAAGGCTGCTTGTTGTTGATTCATACTTGTCGAGCATTTCGTTTTTGTTAAGTTCCAAGCCGACCGGCAGCATAATGGTAAACACCGACCCTTTACCGTAATCACTTGTCATGCTTAGCCTGCCATTCATCAGTTCCACAAGCTGGGCGGTAATTGCAAGGCCGAGGCCTGTTCCGCCATATTTTCGGGTGGTGCTGTTGTCGGCCTGTGAGAATGCCTCGAAGACTCTTTGCTGTTTGTCTTTGGGTATGCCTATGCCGGTGTCCTCCACGTCGAAACGAACAAAAGGCTCATCGGGCTGTGAATATTCGAGGGAAACGTTAAGATATACATGTCCCTGATCGGTAAATTTCACGGCGTTGTTTATGAGATTTATCAGGCATTGTTTCAGCCGCATGGGGTCGGTTACAAAATTTGCCGGCAGTTCGCTGCACTGCAGAACCTGGAAGTCGAGTTTCTTTTTGGAAGCTATTGGCCTCATCAGGGAGTCGATCTCGTGTATTACCTCGCCGAGGGATGTTTTTATCATTTCAGTTTCAAGCTTGCCGGCTTCGATTTTGGAGAAGTCGAGTATGTCGTTGATGAGGTTTAAGAGCGTATTGCCGCTGCTTGCTATGGTTCTTACATAATCTTTTTGATCTTCGCTCAGCTTTTCCTGTTCGAGGATTTCAGCAAATCCGATTATCGCATTCATGGGGGTTCTTATCTCATGACTCATATTAGCAAGGAACTCGCTTTTTGCCTGGTTAGCAAGGGCGGCTTCCTGCGCCATCATATTTGCCCGTTCGATAGAATGCTCAAGCTGCTTGTTTACGCTTTCTATTTCTTCATAAGCTTCCTGAAGCTTCTGCTCGGAGAGTTTGCGGTCGGTGATGTCTATGAAAGTTCCGAGGATTCCGAATGCGCTGCCATTGGCATCGCACAGGGGCGCTTTGTTTGTAAGCACGACTAACTTTTCGCCGCCCGGAGTTTTTATGTTCTCCTCCAACTGTATCAGTGAACTGCCGGATTCCATAACATTTTTATCATCGGCTACGAGTTTGTCGGCGTAATCACTCCATGACAAATCCTTGTCAGTCAAGCCTATTACATCCTCCACACATTCGAATCCCGCGAGCCTGGCAAAGTTTTCATTACATCCCATGTAAACGGATTGGCTGTCCTTCCAGAAAATGTAGTTGGGAATATTAGACATAACATTGTTCAGGAGTTCGGTTTTTTCATGCAGTGTTTTTTCGGCGTGCTTCCGTTCGGTGATGTCCATTATGGTTGCGGCGATATATGCCGGTTTGTCATGCTCGTCGTGGATCAGAAAATAATTTTCAAGCGTTTCTATTTCTTTTCCGCTCGGTGCAACAAGCCGCATTTCCCCTGTCCACTTTCCGCCATTGAAAAGTTGCGGTACCACTTCCGTGTCAAGTTTTGAGCGCAGGTCTTGTGGGTAATATTCATGGAACTTCTTACCGGTGAAGTGTTCAGGGCTTTCTGCTTCGAGTATTTCGGCAAGTGCGGGATTCATGTATTCGACCTGGCCGTCCAGGCGGGCAATTCCAAATCCCTGGCTGGATGCCTGGGCAAATTCTCTCAGCGTTCTTGCCTCTTTTTCTGCGGCCTTACGCTGGGTAATGTCAAGTGCCACTCCAATAAGTCCGATTTTCTCGTTGCGGGTGTAAACGGCCTTATAAAAGACCACTTCCCTTTTCTGGCCGTTGACATGGGCCATCTGGGCCTCATATACCTGGGTGCCGCCTTTTTGCATAAGCTCAATATCCGCGTTATGGTAAACATCGGCAAGCTCACGAGGTGCGATATCATATACGGTTTTGCCGATTATCTGCGACTTATCGAGCCCGACATATTCACAGAATTTATCGTTGCATCCCTGGTATATGCCGTTTTCATCCTTGTAGAACACGGGCCCGGGTATGGTGTCTATCATTAATTGCAGGAAATTCAGGCTGTCATTCATGCTTTGCTGAATACGCTTGATCTCCGTAATATCTTTAGCAATTGAAGCGAGGCCTACGGCCATACCCTTTTCGTCTGTAATAAGGGAAAGGGTTACAAGAACATTCATTATCTCACCGGATTTGGTTATGCGGACATCCTCATAATTATGGACCCGCTGACCTTCAAGGCATGACTTGCGAATGGCCAACGATGAATTATGCCTTTCTTCAGGGACGAGCTTGAGAATATAGCTGTCGAGAAGATCTTCCCTGTCCCAGCCGTAAGCGTTTTCTGTTTCCTGGTTGAAATCAATAATCCTGCCGTTAAGGTCCTCGATGATAATAGGATCGGTGGTATCCATGAAAACCTTGGACATCCGCCGCAGTTCGTTTTCTATAAGTTTTCTGCCCGTAATGTCTCTGAAAGCAATACCTACGGCACAAACATTCTCCTGTGCGTCTCTTATTGGGGTAAAAGACGACTCACTGAACATTATTTCGCCGAACACCTCATTTTCTTCTTCGCACTGGAATATTTCTCCTGTCTCGGCGACAATTTTAATTAATCTGCCCCAGTTATCCGCAAGGCTCGGGGTCTCGTGCAATACCGCGTGAAGACATTTTCCAACGACCTCATCATGGTTTTTATTAAGAAAATCCAAAAAGGCATTATTGGAAAAGAGAACGTTATTTTTGGTGTCGACTATAAACAGACTATCAGTAATTGAATTGAACAGGCTGCCAAATCGCTGTTCGCTTTCGCGGAGAGCATCATCGGCAAGCTTCTTCTGGGTTATATCGAGGCTGTACTCGATGACCTGCACGATATTACCCTGAGTGTCAAAAACAGGGCAGGCGTGGACTTCAACAAATATCTGGCTGCCGGAGGAGTCGTAATGAATATGCTCGGTTGTAACAGGCTTGCCTGTTTTCATAACTTCCCTGAGCGGGCAATTGTGTTCATTTCCGTCACAGGGCGTATCCCTGTGGTGAGTTGCCTGGTAACAGGTAAAGCTCCGGGCCGAATCCGAAACGTCATAAGCCATACTGTTGCCCATGACTATTTTATAATTTGACGGATCTATTACAAGGAAAGGATGCGGAAGCGATTCAATAATATGCCGCAGGAAATCGGTTTGCTTTCTTTCTCTCTGCTGAGCTTTTTTTAAATCGGAAATGTCAATTACGACTTCGACAGCCCCAATAACGCTGCCCTCATCGTCTCTAATAGGTGAGCCGAAATATTTACACGCCATACCAAGGCGTTTTTCCTCTTCAGGCGTTGTTATACGAGTTGCCGTCCTGCCGGTCTGGAAAACCCTTTTTATGACACAATTTTCACAGTTGACCTTTCTGCCCTTATGGACAGCGAAACATTTGTGTTTCTTTTTAATTCCTTCACGGTCGGAACCAAACGTATTAATATATGACTCGCTTACCTTTAGGACATTAAATTCGGTATCAACTACGCTTATCATACCCGGTATGGTCTCAATCAGGGTGTTAAGGTGATTATTGTACTCCCTCAGCTTTTTCTGCTTTTCATTGAGCTGGTTGCGTATCGCCGAGAGCCTTTTGTTGAGAATTATGGTAACAACGAAAGCACCGCTTAATCCAAAGATAAGCACAAATATAATTGAAATCCAAATCCTGTATTTTTGAAAAACACCGGCTACTGTGAAATTTCCGTAGTCCTCATAAGGTGAGACCCTCAATTGCCTGAGCATTTCATGGACCGATGAGTAATTCAACGGCACCGTCCAGCCTTCATACATACCAGCTAAAGCGGCTTGATGGTTTGGCTGAATTTGATAAAGAGCAACAGCGACTTTTCGGGCAATATCATCCGAAGTATGGGCAAGCCTTGCAAAAGGCCATTCCGGGTAAAGCTCGGTACTAACCTTAAAAGGAAAAGTATCATTATGGTTTTTCTTTTCATGTATAAGCTTGAAGTCGTTTATATTTATCTTACCCTCGCCGGCCATTCTTTCTATGGTGTCGGTTCTTACCGTTCCTGCATCGATTATGCCCTTTTGGACCGCGTAGACAACACTGTCATGTGTTCCGAGAAACAGCAGCTCGTCAAAGTATTTTTCCGACTTGACACCATGCGATTTTAACTCACTCCAGGCCATCAGCCACCCACCGAAAGAAGTCTTATGCGCTGCTCCAAACTTTTTCTTTCGAATGTCCTTAATGGAATTGATGTCATGCCTGTCTGAACGGGTAAAAATCACGCCGCCAAATAGTGTGTAGGGTTTTCCAAGCCTTAGATTTTTTAGTGTAGCAATGCGTTCAGCGCCGAATTGCTTCTCAATCTGTACATAGTTCCATGTATTAACAATACAAAAATCTATTGTTTCCTTCTCAACCTGCGGAATTATCTCATCGAATTCCAAAGGGACAATTTTGAAGTTGTAACCTTCAATTGAATCGGAAAGATACTGGGCTGTCTTTGTCCATTTTTCAAGACACTGGTCCCTGCCTCGTTTAGCAAGCACCCCTATCCGTAATTCCACCGAGGAGAAAGACGCTGAATGCAGGGCAAGCGTAAGCACAAAGCACCACAAAAAAACCCAATTCCTGCCTTTTGAATGCAGGACACGCCTATCGCCGTCATAATTATGATTGACGAACATTACAAACTCCCTTCCGCCTTGCTCAAAGCGGATTATACTTCATGTTTTGGCTATGAACCTTATCTGATAGTTCAAATAGCGGCTCTGAGTTATTTTCGGCTGATTGTAAACGGCGTATTATCAAAAAAAGATTTTTTACTTCTTTATTGGAAACACAAATTTAGTTTTAATAACGACTTGTGGTTAATTCCAAAAAAATCAAGTTAATTTTGTACACTTTTCTCCTAATTGTTATTGATTTGGCAAGCCTAAATAGGGTATAATCCTGATTAAAACTTATAGGACGAATTAAATAATGAGCTGCTTGCAAAGCTTTACTCTTAAAGAACATATAATTGCCGAATTTGAGTAAATTATGAGTGTTCAGACCATGAAAATAAGATTGCTTTTAGTTGACGACCATGAAATTATGCGTGAGGGACTTTGTGCCCTGCTCAGAAAAAATGAGAATATCGAAGTTATCGGACATGCCGCGGAAGGAAGAACGGCTGTCAGGATGGCTTCAGAGCTTAGCCCTGACATGGTTATTATAGACATAGGGATGCCTAATCTAAACGGCATTGAGGCTACGAGACAGATGGTAGCCAATAACCCCAAGCTCAAAGTTATGGCGCTTTCCACACATTCGGAAATGTCAATTGTCGCAAAAGCCCTCAAGGCCGGTGCCTCCGGTTATATGTTAAAAGAATCTGCGTTCGGGGAACTTACCGACGGAATAGAAGGCGTTCTTCAGGGCAAAACATACCTTTGTTCAAAGATCGCCGAAGTGGTATTCAATGACTATGTAAATTTACTGTCCAATCCCAAGTGGGCGATTGGGGGGATACTTACCGGAAGGGAAAAGGAGGTACTGCAGCTGGTAGCCGAAGGGAAAACCACCAAAGAGATCGCTTCGGAACTGCACGTAAGTATTAAAACCGTCGATTCCCACCGTGAACACATTATGAATAAACTCAATATTCATAATGTAGCGGAGCTGACAAAGTATGCCATTAAAGAAGGTCTCACGTACATCTAAAGCAGCAAACTAACACTTTTCCCACATTTTTATGTTAGTTTTCAGCCGGACGGGCTAAGAAATTTTACAAAACATTTTTTTTTGTAAACTATTCTAAATAGGGTAAACACCCTATAAAATATCTTCCAAATACGAACTTTACTTGCCGACCCTGCTGTATATGAGGTTTTTACTATTACAAAATAGGAGAAAACCCCTATATATTCAGCCCTTCTTTAAAGCCGATAATGATAACAATGTATGTATTTGTAAAATTAAAAGCATTCTTTCCAACAGCAGGTTGATTTGAAAGAAACATGCTTGATATAATTTTCAACATCTCCTGATTAGTAGGTTGCAGTTTACGCTTTGCGAACCGGGATGGTTTAGGCTGTCCCGGTTTGCATTAGTAGAGGGGCGGACGCTGATATTGAGCTTTTGGAGCAGTATTTAAGACTAAGGGCCGGGTATGTTCTATGAAGAATCTTTAAATGAAGACAAAAAGAAAGTGAATGTGCTTTTCGTTGAAGACGATGCCGGTTCGCGTCGCCTGGTCCAGAAAACGCTTTCAAGGGAAAAAGGCTCAGTAGAGTACAATTTGGAATTCGCGGAGAATTTAGCCTCTGCAAAGACAAAAATATTGTCTAAAAAATACGATAATATCCTTCTTGATCTTGGCTTGCCCGACAGCAGCGGAATTGAAACGGTTCAAAGGGTAAGAAGTTTCAGCTCCAATGTTCCCATAGTTGTTTTGTCTGCCCTGGAAGATGATTTGGTCGGAATACAGGCAATAAAAGAGGGCGCGGACTACTACCTGGTCAAAAGCGGGACCTTTTCAGAAATACTGGCGCGATCGATCCTTTATTCTATTGAAAGAAACCGCTCGAATGACACAAGGGGGGATAAAGCCCCGGTCGATCCGGCAGCAATAGAAACCCTTCAGGAAAGACTCGAAGAAACTCAAAAGGAACTCGAAGCCGAGCGAAATAAAAATGCCCGGCTTGAAGAGAGTTTTTCGGCCCTGCGAAGAGATTTCATGACCATTTTTGATTCTGTTCCGGCGATGATATGGTACAGGGACAAAGAGGGAAAAATACTTCGTGCAAATCAGTGCGCAGCGGATTCCGTGCAGATGGATATAAAGGCAATTATCGGCAAAAATTATTATGACCTCTTCCGTGACAATGAAGAACTCTCAAAAGAGCGTGACAGGGAGGTTCTCGAAACCGGCAGGCCCTCAAGGGGTCAAGTTCGGGAATACAAGACTTCGAGGGGAAAGGTTAAATATGCCCTTGTTGACCGCATTCCGTTTTATAACAGCAGCGGTGAGACTGAAGGAGTAATAGTTTTTGCTTTGGATATTACCGACAGGAAAAAGGCGGAAGATGAACTGTTGAACGCTAAAGACGAAATTGAAAAAGTAAATGCCCAGCTCAAAGAGTCGGTGCTGAAAGCGAACACTCTTGCGGGCCAGGCGGTGGCTGCTAATCAATTCAAGAGCGCATTTCTGGCTAATATGAGCCACGAAATACGAACGCCGATGAATTCGATAATCGGATTCGGTGAGCTGCTCTCCCAGGAAACACTTTCGCAGGACCAGATGCAGTATGTGCAAATGATCAACAAGTCGGCTGAGCATCTGCTTGCGCTGATCAACGACATTCTTGATTTCTCGAAAATTGAGGCCGGAAAAGTAGACCTGGAAATGATTGAAACCAAGTTAAGCGACATACTTGGAGAAATTCAGGCAATTGCAACCCCGCCTGCGGAAAATAAAAATATTTCCTTTCTCATCGACGTCGAAGATGAATTGCCGGAATCCATTGAGACCGACCCTACGAGACTTAAACAATGCCTGATAAACCTGATAAGCAATGCCGTTAAGTTCACTGAAAAGGGCAGCGTAAGACTGAAAGTTTCCTCCCCCCTGCCGAATATGATACAATTTGATATAATCGACACGGGCATAGGGATTGAACCGGATAAACATGATTTGATATTCGAGGAATTCAGCCAGGCGGACGGCAGCACGACAAGGAAATTCGGCGGCACGGGGCTTGGACTTGCTATCACAAAACGACTTACAAATATGATGCAAGGAAGTATTACTCTTGAAAGCAAGCCCGGGGAGGGGTCAAAATTTACTATTCAACTTCCCCTTAAAGCTGGTGATCCACAAGTAACAAGGGACGCCGATTCGCTGAGTTGCAGGCAAAAAAAATGTCGCGGGAAAGTTCTGCTTATCGAAGATGAGCCGGTTAACAGGCTGTTTCTCAACACGGTTTTAGAAAAAGCCGAACTGCAAACAGTGATGGTGGATAACGGCAAGGCGGGTATTGAGCGAGCTATTTCGGATGCTTACGATTTAATTGTTCTTGATATGTGCATGCCGGAAATCAGCGGTCTGCAGGCAGCGAGAGAGATAAGGTACAATAATATCGAGTGCCCTATTATTGCGGTAAGCGCAGAGTCGTCGGACGAGATAAAAAGGAAATCGATTGAGTGCGGCTGTAACGCTTTTTTACGCAAGCCGGTTACACGAAAGCAGCTTTATGAGGTAATTGATAAGCTCCTGGATAAGCCCGCCAGCGACGAAAGGGGCTATAAAGAGATTGAAAATAAGTCCCTGTGCGGAGATATGCATAGCGTTTTTGAGACACTCAAGAACCTTCAAAAGGTGGTTAAGGATATACATAAGGCTTACACAGCCGGAGATTTTGAGGCGCTGACTCACCTGGCAAATATAGTCCGGCAGTCAAGCGAGAACTGCAAACTGCCCTTTCTCGCCGAAAAAGCACAGCAGATATATTGCAGCGGACTCGAACGCGACTGCGATGAACTTAATCGACAAATTGAGGAAATGGACGAACTGTGCACAAAGGCATGCGAGGGAACGGTTCAGGCGCCAGAGCAATATGAGATTAAATAAGCTGCCTGTTAAGACTTGATTGAATCGACTTGTTTGGATATTATGTTCAGTTTATGGTTAAATTTTATGTGATATGCTGAACATTGGCGGGTTAAAATTAGATCTTCCGTTTTTTCAGGCTTCACTTAGCGGATACAGTGATATGCCTATGCGCGTCCTGGCCCGAAAGTTCGGGTGCCCTTTGACTTTCAGCGGCGTGCTGCTTGACAAGATCGCACTTCATCCCAAGGCTGTGAATAAACTGCGGTTTCAGACTGATGACGATATTCACCCGGTCGGGGCCCAGATACTCGGGACAGAGCCGGAAATGATGGCTGCGGCGGCAAAGGGCTTTCGTTCAATCGGATATGACATGATCGATTTGAATTTCGCCTGCCCGGCTCCCAAGGTTCTGCGACGGGGACGGGGAGGCATGATGCTGACCAAGCCGGACAAGGCTATCGAAATATATGAGAAAGTCAGGGATAATGTTGACTGCCCGGTTATGATGAAACTTCGTATCGGGTTTGACGATTCGCCGGCATCGAATGAGGACTTCTGGCGACTTTGTGAAAATGCGGCACGGGTCGAGGCAGACGCAATAGTTATTCACGGCAGAACGGTCACGCAGAAATACAGGGGCAAAGCCGACTGGAAAATTGTTGGTGATGTTAAAAAAGAATTCGAGTCACTTACCATCCTTGGCAGCGGAGATATTTATGAGCCCGTCGATGCTGCTGAAAAGATGCGCAAGAATCATCTTGACGGTTTCATTGTCGCGCGGGGTGCGATCGGCAATCCCTGGATATTTGAACAAATTAAGGCTATGGTTGAAAATCGCCCCTGCCCCCCCCTGCCGACACTTAAAGAACAGGGAGAGGTTATGATGGAGCATTTTGAGATGACCCTGAAGATCAAGCCTGAAAGAAAAGCCGTGCCTTATTTCAGAAAATTTCTCGCGGGCTACTGCAAGGGGCATCCACATCGTAAAAAGGTCCTGCTTGATTTGCTGAGCGCAAAGACAGCAAAAGCACTCATTGAAAAAATCAGCCTATGGTACGAGAGCGGGTAAACAGCGATACGTAAATTTTGAAGTTCCTAAAGGCACGGGTTTTTATACCCTTTGAAGGACAGCGGCAACTATGGCAGCTCGTTGCGGCAACCCTTTTGCAGTCCAGCGGGAATTTCATTGATTCGAAGTTAATACGACTCCACGTTGATCCTGCGTCACGAAAGTAAGGCATAATAGTGCCGGGAGAGTACTGAGTACAGGTTGGGTTTACGTAAATTGCTCCGTAAGTTTCTGTGCCACTTCTGCTGACGGGAAACAAATATTACCAACGCCAATAGTTTACCATTATATTCCGGTAACATCTCACTTAATGTGGACTAAAAAACAGGGGCAGAGCAAAACCCTATACATTGAGTTATAAAACTTAACATATAATAATTGATACATCTAATTATAACTCGAACCAGAAAATATAAATCTCAGCCTTTTTGTCATCAACAGGCGTAACTAAAATTTTCATACTACTTTTAAACCGGTCTAAAATTATCGATTTTGATAACGTTGTTTGTACCGGGTTCCACCAATTTATATTTTTGTCACCGAAAGGAGTAATTTTTTTATCAAATTCCAATTTGAATATACTCTTTTTGTTCAGCTTCAAAAATTGTTCTAGAAAATTTTCTACTTCGGACAAATGAATAGAACATTTCATTGATAAATTATCATCTAAGCTTGATTCGGCGTGTATTTGAACCACTTTAACATTACTCAAATCCAACTCTGTCATTTCTTCGACGTATGTTACAATAGCTGGATTTTCCAAAATATGCTTTGTGTTGAAGTCTGCATCTCTGTAACCAACAGCATTTAAGAAGTCTGAAATTGCTTTCTCATCTTTTTCATCATGAAAGTCCTTAGTATAAATTGCAAAAATAAATACGAGCAGCAATAAAACACAGCCTATTGCAATATAAAAATATTTAGACCTAAGCATTATCTTTCTTCTCCATCATCACTTATGGTTCATAATCAAACATCAAATCACTATCCTCTTTCCCATTTTATTGTTTTACTATACTTTCCAGTAAGACGGTACTCGAAAAAGCCCCCGCAAAGTCATTGGCGTCGACACCTCCGGCCCAGTCAATAAAGTCTATCTGGCTGTCAGCGTTCACATCCCACAGCAGTTCCTGCTGCGTACAGCCCGGATAGCACAGCCACGCAGTAACAAAACTTATAAAGTTGTTAAGTGTTTTGCCCATTATATTTATTCTGTAATTCAACCATCTTGTTATATAATTTTAGGGATATTTTTTCACATCTTCTTCTTGTTAAATAATCCTTTTCTTCGTATTGAATTAATAATATTTGTTCTCCATTGGTATCAAATAATTTCCCATTAGAAACTTTTATGTCATCAAGCTTAATTCCAAATGGAAGGGACGATCGTTTTAATGCATTTTGATTAGTAACCCCAAAACTTTTTAAGTCTTCTTCATTTTTAGGGAATTTACCATGATGTGAACAAATATAATTTTCCAAATCATCAGCTAAGTGTGATATACGATGTATTTTTATTTGGTGCCCCAAATAGATGTTTATACCAATATAAACAGTCATTATAAAGACTATAAGTATAACCCATTTAGGTAGCTTAGTGGGCAAAATCTTCATCATAAATCCTTTATGATTATTTAGGGACATGTTTGACATATTTCATTGTAAACAAAAGAGCCATATGTTATACAAAAACCTCTTGTCCAAAAACTCCAGCTTGTTCCTCTTAAAACATCTTTCCACATCTTTGCCTTTTCACAGCTAATTTTGCATGAAGCAATAGGTAGATATGGATAAGGATCTTCATCAGGATCTCTTACTTCAATTTCCCTTGCTCTTGAAGGGATTACATCAGTTACCCATTCATCATCGGGGCATTGAAACCGAACTCTAAAATGTCCGAAAGTTTCAAATTTAACTGTACAAGAGCAACATTTGCCCTCTTCAGCATCATAAACCTTGATATTAGGCATGTACTGGTATTTACATCTACATGCCGCCAATGGGCTCGCCGTTCCACGCCCTATGGTTATTGTATTTTGCGTACAACTGGTTCTGGTTCTTGCAGAGACACCCATAAGTGGCGTGTAAACTGTTTCTTTCCAAGTTTTTTTAGTTTTACAGCATATTTTTCGTCCTGCTTCAAGGCCCCACGGGTCAAAATTATTCACCGGGTCGCCTTCGGCATAGACCATCAGGCCGTAGCCATCGGAATACTGGGCAAAAACGTTAAAG